>NZ_LKBD01000031.1 GCF_001399975.1 Pseudoalteromonas sp. P1-9 | reverse complement strand
GCTGCCTAAATGCAATTAAGCAGCTTCAAAATGCGGGACCGGAATATGATTATTAAAACGTATAACTATTTTGTGGGGATCGTACAGACCCAGACCCGCATAATGATGGTGAAGACACTGATAATTCAGACCAAACTAACGAAGTAGATGCACTTAATCAGGTTAACGACAATATCACGATACTGAATGACAATATCAACAATGCAAATTCTTCACTTGTATCACGACTAGACCAAACCGTAGGCGAAATACGAAACACTAACCAGTTGCTATCTGACGTTAAAAACTCAAACTACGACACCGCAATTGATATGGATGTCACTAACAATCTTTTAGAACAAATTAGCGAAAAACTAGACTCTGAAGATGGTGAAGACGAACCCCCAATTTCAGCAACAGCAGCGCGTAAAACAGGTGGTTTGAATGACTTATTCGACTCAGCAAAGCTAAGTGAATTGGAAATACAAAAAACACAAATTCAAACTGATTTAAAAGATTATTACTCACAAATTCAATCAGAAATCAAAGGTATGTTCGACATGCAAATAAACGCAACTGGTGCATATGAAGAACGGACAATGGTGCTTAAAGGTCAGTCTATTGATTATGGACTAGGCCGCTTCGCCACGTTCTGGCAATCACTTGCTCCTGTTGTGTTATTCGTTTTTTCTTGTCTTGCTTTATATGCCGTTTTAGGAGGTGTTCGTGCTTAGGTTTTTATTGTTTATTTTGATACTAATACCGTGTTTTGCATTTGCAGATACATACACAGGTGAGCAAGGCGTTGCTCAAATGCAAGGTGATTTTTTTACCGATTTCTGGTCATTTTTTGAGGATGACTTGCCAAGTTTTATAGATAGGTTTTGGGCATATATAACAGTTTGGGCGGTTAAGTTTTATTTTGAAATGAAACTTGAAAGCATCAAGTTAGCTTGGTTTATTGCAAAGCAAATATTAGAAAGTTTTCAAGTAGGTTCGCAAATAGCAAATCTTGCTAATGCACTACCACAAGACGTAAAAGCTGCGCTTGTTGATTCACGCTTCTTTGATGGTTTGAACATTTATCTTAATGCCCTAGTTACCCGATTTATTCTAAGGATAGTGTAATGAGTACGTATCTTTTTCATGGTGCGCCAGGTTCTTTTAAAACAGCATCAGCTACTTGGTTCGAAGTTATCCCAGCCCTACGTAAAGGCCGCTTAGTCGTAACGAATATCGAGGGTATTTTACCGCTCGAGACAATCGAGCATGAACTTGGCGAAACATTTCCCGAATCAGCCCAACTATGGCGTTTATCATCACAAAACGATGTGGGCGAAATGTTATGGCGTAATTGGTTTCATTGGATGCCAGTTGGCGCGCTAATTGTGATGGACGAAGTGCAAGACATTTATCCGACTGAATCGCGTTTTAAGCCCGAGTCTTGTGACTATAAACATGTATCGAACTATAAGAACGTCTTACCTGATTATATGTACGATTATCACATGAAAAAGTTAGAGGAAATCAAACCCCAAGATTTAACAGAAGCTGATACCGATGATTTAGGAATAGAAAGGTTTAATGAACATGGCCACGTTATATACCCAAAAACACTCAAAGAATCATACATGCGACACCGCAAGTACAACTGGGATATCCTCTGCTGTACGCCCGACATTGGGAGTGTCCACAAATACATTAGAGCCGTCACCGAATACGCCTATGCACACAAGTACTTTGACGGGCTCGCAAAAATCCCTTACTACTACCGACGTCCGAGAATCCACGAACACAACCCCAAGTTCGACGGTAAAAAGCCAAACAAAAACGAAACAATCAACTGGAAAAAAATCCCGCTGGAAGTCCACAAGTGCTACAAATCAACCGCTACCGGAAGTATTACGCAAGGAAAAGGTAAAAATTTCCTTCTCAGTCCACAACTATTTATTGTTACCTTTTTACTCATTTCTTGTGTCGGCTATTTACTATGGTATTTCTTTGCCGATAAAAACCCTGTGGAGGATAACGGCCAAGCCGCGCAAGCTTCTGTCGAAAGTACTTACAAGACTCCTGTTGTTAGTAATCGTGATGATAACAATCAGGTATCTACTAGCGCTAATGTTCTTTTAGAACTGCCATACAACGCTAAGCATGTATTTGTTTCTGGCATCGTCACAAAAAAAGATGGGTCAGCGTTTTCACGACATATCATTTTTGAATTACTAACGCCTGATTTTGGTTCCGTATCAATCACAAATACCGAACTACTTGGAATGGGTATCAATACAAAATACATAAACGAATGCAATGTACTCTTACAGTCTCAAAAATACGAGTATCGAGCCTTATGCAACCCTAGGCCAATAGACAGCCAAATACAAGAACCCAGTAAATCATCAATAGAATTACAACCGTTTGGCATTGGTAGCGAGTCAAGCGAAGTCTGAGCGTAACGAGCTAACAAGCCATAGGATTAATATGACCGATAAACAAATTGTAGAGATAATTTTACCGCTAACTATTTTTGAGATAATGCTGGCTGTTCTGATGGGTTTATTTCTGTACGACGGGTTAACGTTCTTATTACGTAAACTCTTAGAATCCATATCTAAAGGTAAAATCTGATAGCGACAAAGCTTAATTTCACTCTTTTGGGGTTATTAGGGGCTTGCCCCTGATGCAAAACCAACATGCCACATATCAATACCCGTACATCAAATCGACAAGGGCAAAACCAGCAACATTTGTATAAAAGTGGCTGGTTCGCCCCCTGCTAAACCAAAACAATGTATAAATTTAACTCCGATGTATCAGCCCTCCCCCCTAATACTAATAGGGGGGGAGCAAAAATTTTACCGCATGTGCACGTAAACACCCTATGCACGGTACTTAAATGTAATTGCATACAATCTTATGAAAACAACAATTCAACCCCTTAACCACTGAAATATAGGGAGTTAACAATGGTTAAGGTAGACTTTCAAAGTCAATTCTATTCACTATTCGGCACTGATTACGAATTAGCATCTAAGAAGCTTGGTAAATCACCAAGGCAAATAAGGCGTTATATCGAGACTGGCCGTGTATGTGGAACTGTAAGAATACTGACTGACATTATGTATCGAGGATATTTACCCAATTCGAATGGCTGGCATGATGCATATATCGATAAAGATGGTGTGATGCACTCCCCTTACGGAAAAGTTACCTCTGGTGATTTAGCATATGTGCATAATTACAAATGGGCCGCACATAGAGCTACGGAACAACTTAAAAACGCGAGAAAAAGGATCTCTGAATTAGAGCAATTATCAAATAGTGATGATATACAAGATGCATTACTAGATATTGTCGCTAAATTAGCTAGAAAAACAGGCTAATATCATTTAAGTTAGGTACATGCTTACCTAACTTATTCAGCATTTAAATGGATTTATTAATACTTTCTGTTAGCTCACTTTTGCAACTCTATACTGACTCAGTTCACGACCATTTCAGTGATATTTACGGTGCTGATATGAAAACCAAAACTGTACAATATCAAGGTCATAATATTTCTTATTCTTATCACCTTTGGAAACTTAAACCCAAATCAGTTTGTGCCAACAAAAAACAAGATTACACGAATTATTCTAGTTGTACTGTCAGCGCTAAATCCTTTTTTAACGATGTTTGCCAACACCTAGAAAGAAACCCGGAAAAAGGCTGGCGATACGTTAAAACAAAGAACATGTATTGCAACGCATCACTAAACTACAAGCCTGTTATAGCACAAGTATCTTTTTCATCAGGTCAGGGAAACCGAGAACTCGAAAAAGCATGCAGTACAGCCATATTAAGATATATGCAATTTAATAATGCAAAAAACAAACAAGAACGCGATATAGCCTGTGCCAAGGCTAGTACAAATCGATAAATCAAATATTCAACAATCTAGGAGTGCCTATGAATATCAGGGGAAAATCAATCAAATCAGTAACAAAGTTATTAGCTGCTGCAAAAGGTTGTAAAGAAATAAAGCTAGCACATAAAGTATCTCACGACATTGAAGAAAAACTTTTTGCTATTGGCTTTGATAATGAGCTATCTATTGGTGATTATTTAATTCCTGATGTTGTTGGTAAAGTTACTGAACTTAATGCTCATGGAAAACTTGTAGTAAGAAAGGATTTACCATTAGAAACGCATCCAAGATCTTATTATCGAACCTGGCAGGATTGGCATGGCCGAGAGCATTCAGGAATTCAAACAAGAAATATTGAAATGTATCCCAGAGAATACCAACCAGCATTCGAAGAAACTCTTCATGTAGTTGATATTGATCAAGATAAATATGTTGCAACCGATTCTATTAATCTAATTGAATCTAATGAATCCAGAAATATACATCTCGCAAATTTAATGCTTGAATGTTTCGGTAGTTTTGAAGTAATCGATTCAAAAAGTGGAAACATTGTGAGCGCTAAAGTTAAGCAATTACATTGGGATATTCTTCCTCCAGGTAAATACCCATGGTCTAAGGCTAAATCGCTTGTTGGAGAAGTTACAAAAAAGTTAAAGGACTCAGACAAAGGCGTCGTTGATATTAGAATGGAAAAAATCACTAAGTATAATCCTGATTTTATTGCCACAGGACGTGCTGGTTTCAACGGTTATTTTATTTACGGTTTTTCATCTAAAGGTGTTTACGTCTTAGAAAGTATCTATCTTGATAATGCAACTTATATTTTTGGAAATAATTGGGAGCAACTGTCAAAACTAACGAAAAATCAAATTATTAATGGAGAAATAGAACATAAAAGAATTGTTCATGATAAAGCTTGGGGTAGTAAAATAAAATATTACCTAAGTAATTAAATATAAAAGCAAAATTAAACCTCATTAACTCAAGTAACAATTTTAAGGAAACATTTTGAATATTTGGGAAGCTGATAAGCTATTACTTTTTATTGCGTTTGTTATTCCTGGTTTTCTTAGTATAAAAGTTTATCAGCTTATATTTCCAGGAACAGAACGACCTGTATCATCTATGCTTGTTGATGCTATTTCTTACAGTTGTATTAACTACTCTATACTATTTGTTCCCATCTACTATTTTTTTGAGAGTGATATTAAGTCTCTCATTCCAACACTGCTATTCTATTTTTGTGTATTGTTTCTTTTTCCTATAATCTGGGTCATCGTATGGAAATATATTAGGACTCGTAATTTTTTTCAAAAAAGTGCACCTCACCCAACCTCCAAACCTTGGGATTGGGTATTTGAAAAACGAGAGTCATACTGGGTTAAAGTAGTTTTAAAAGATGGCACAATTATAGGCGGGTTGTATTCACATAACTCGTTTTCATCGAGTGCCCCCGCCCCTGAACAGATTTATTTAGAAGAAGTGTGGATTTTAGACGAAGAAGGAGCTTTCAAAAGAAAAAAGAACCAAACTAAAGGTGTTATAATATTAAATAGTGAGATTTCACACATTGAATTAAGGGAATTAGAATAATTATGCCTGAAGATAGACAAACACAAAATAATGGTTATCAACCTCAAGACCGTGGTTATCAACCAACGACACCTGATCGTCCAATAGTTGAGGGCGGTTATACTCCAACTAACAGTGGTAATAGTCCCGCTAACAACCCTACACCGCCGGGTAAGGAATAAGATTTACTTATGGAATCTAACTAGCCTTAGATTCCATTGTTATCTATTTCATTATCAACTTTCCACGGGTCACATAATCGCCCATTCAATAAGAACATAGATTATTATTGTTACCTTTAGTTTATAAAATTGTCACTTTGACACAATCAGCATTTCATTTAATTCATTAATAAAAAAGAGAAAATTATCATTTCCTCTTCAATCACATACTACATGTTATGAGCCGCGTCGTTTGAGCCCAATTTGTTTACTAATGAAATTTGCGCACATATCAAACTCTTAGTTGTTTGAAGTAATAATTATGCCTCTTCTATTTCTTAATGATTATTTCCCCCTTAATAGTATTAACAGGCAATTTGCCTGTTTTCCTTAACTTATAAAATGTTAATTTTCAAATAACTATATGACTAGTAACAATTAATTATTAGTGTTATAAATTACTATAGAATGTAAACAGGCGATGTTGCGGTAGAAAAAGAGTCAACTTGCCTCTTAATAAACTGTTATATGCCACGTGGATATTCAATCAAGGAGGCTGTATATGTCTAAAAAATCGATAGTCGTTCTATTGCCACTTATTGCCAGCATTTCATTTGTATTTTCGTTCTGGATTTTGGAAGTGCGCAAGGCGCAAGAGTTTTCGGGTATCAGTAACGATGTAGCAGGAGGTGCGGTTTTGGGTTTGGGTATTGGTGTAATGCTCGTGCTACTTGCAACTGTACAAAACAAAAAACAGCGCTCTTTTTAGAGACCGTCATATAACAATACGCTCAAGTAAGGACAGGCTATCGCCTGCCTCTTAGCTTTGCGTTTTACACATAAATGTCACTTTGACATATTTAAATATTTATTTAACTCTCTAATAAAAAAGAGGAAACTATCATTTCCTCTTAAATCACATACTACATGTTAAAGGATGCTGATTTCATCACGTTTTCGTTACTCTTTACAAAATTAATTAAATTATTTTGAATCAATATGTTAGCATTATGTTATTAATAACAATGACCTATACCAAGGTTTACCTTGGTAGGTCTCACGTATAACAGAGGTTTACTTGAGTTACGAAGTTGTCAGTAATTGGTTCGAAGAAGAGTTTACTAATCTTGACCCGTTACTGCAAAAGTTACATTTATTTGGTGGAGAGCTCAGTGGAAACGTTGAGATATCCTACGGACGTGGCGTTTCAGGTTTAATTGGTAAAAGACTTGCTAGAAAAATGAAACTGCCTTCTCAAGGTATTCATGATTTAGTTGTGTCTATTAAGCACTCTGAATCCGGGCTTCATTGGGATAGAAAGTTTAACAACAACACTACTGTTGAGTCTCTTTTTGTGCCAGTCGGTAATAAAAAGAATGGCTTTTGGATCGAAACTACAGGTCCTTTGAAAATGAAGTTAACTGTCGATATTATTGACAATGGTTGGTTTTGGCGTTGCTTAAACGTTTCCGCATTTGGTTTACCAATACCTCTATGTTTAATTCCTAAATGTAAAGCTTATAAACTTATTAAAGATGAAAAGTATATATTCAGTGTTTCATTTTCTTATCCTTTTTTAGGTAATTTAGTCTCGTACTCAGGAAAGTTAAATGCAAAGTATTATGAATATCAAGACTGAGCTGAAAGTAATGCATGCGTGTGAGCTTGGTGCTGTTGGTGTTTATCGAGGGCATAAGTGTGTCGCAAGATATTTTTTCCGATCTAACCTTGCAGAGCTTGATAGCATGAGGTTTCATGAAAAAAGCCATGCTGAAATTTTTAAAAATGAGCTTTCAAAACGAGATAGTAGAACGTGTTATGCGGTCCAGTTATTCTTTTGGGGAGGCTTGTTTTATGGAGTATTTATAGGGTTATTTGGTCTAAAATCCATAGGGACAAGTACAAGTACCATAGAGTCTATAGTTGTTCATGAGTTAGACAAAGTTTTAGAAAAATTGGACGTAAGATCAAGTCTGTATGCAACAATTAAAGAAGTTCAGCTCGAAGAGCTAGAGCATAATGACTCTGGAAAAGAGTTAGCAGGTGAAAACTTTTGGCTTTCTGGTTTTATTTCTAGAATTGCGAAAGTTGGAGCATATAGCGCGAAAAATCTAGCCTCTATTTTATAGTCTCTAATAACGAGCATCAATTATGATTGTTAAAAATGCGTATAAGCCACCCGTCATTCTCAGTTTATATAGTTGCCTAACTTTCTTCATATTTCCAATATTTAGTTTGTTAATAGGTTGGTATTTCAATGCAATACTCGGCTTAGTTAGTGGCTTTGTGGGGCTTATTTTATTTATATTCTCTTTAAAAAAAGATCATATTCGTCAGGATGTAAAATTAAAAGATTACATTATTCAACTTAGCCGAAACTTTCATTGTCCTGAATGTAATATGCATTTGGATGAACATATTGAGCATGGCAAAATAGTTGGGTTACCCATTTTATATCATTGTGAAGATTGTGAAATTATTTGGTTCACTGGTTTGTACTACGATAATACTTAATCGTTAATCTGTAAAAAATGTCACTTTGACATATTTACATGCCAACTTAACCTATTAATAAAAAAGAGGAAAATATCATTTCCTCTTCAATCACATACTATACATTAGAGGGTGCGACTGTTTGGGTATGAAATAAATACGCAACAGGCTATTTTTATGTTTTTAGAAAGCTCTAATCTTTCTCTTGCTTTACGGGGTCAAGGCATTACACTGTTTGATTTTTTCGTTGCAAGGATATTGCTTTGAAATATTTAAAGATGTTATTGCTCGCACCGTTGATAGTATTTCCTGCGTTAGCATTTGCGTTATTGTTCGTGAGTGCTCCTTTTAACTCACCACATTCCAGTTTTGATAACATTTGGTCAAATTATTTTGTAATAAGCATTTATGCACTCTTTGTTGCGTATTTAGGAAATACGCTTATCGGCTTGCCTATAATTTTTATCCTTAACAAGCTTAAACGACTAAATTTATGTAATATTCTGTTTTTTTTGCTTTTCATACTTTTAATTTTTGCGCTAAATGATAAAAATTTATCGGCTGAGAATTTTAAAACAGCTGATAGTTTACAGAGCACATTTTGGTTTTATGTTGGATTGTTTTATTTTGCATTAAGTGTCGCAATAACAGATTATTTAATAGTTAAACATAAATAGCACACATCAAAATGTCACTTTGACATATTTAAATGTTTATTTAACTCATTAATAAAAAAGAGGAAACTATCATTTCCTCTTCAATCACATACTACACATTATAAGATGTTTAATAATTATTACTGCTCCTAGTGTTAAATTGAATTTATTAGTTTCAATCCATGCATTATATAGATTTATAAAATGAATTATTGAGTTAGCAAAATAAGCTAAGAAATTAACGATTCGTCGTTGGTATTTTGAATTTCATTGGCTTGTTTTAATTCCTTTTCTTGACGTCGCTCTTGCCCTTTTTGGTACTCATTAGCAATCATTTCTTCTAATGCTAAAACTTGTTTTTGAAAATCTTCTTGGCTAATGTCACCTGTTTCAAGCATACTTTCAAGTTCTGCTATTTTTTCTTTCAACTGTTTCACTTTTTCAAGATCGACGCCGAGTCGTTGCATTAAAATCGCTTCTTGAATTTTTTCTAAAAAACTCGCGTTGCGCTCTGATTCAAACATGCTTTTATTTTGATACTTTTGTGATGTTTCAGATGCAGTTTGACTAGGCATTTCTTTTGTTATTGCTTGGTCAAATGTTGCCGAATTCTCATCAGCGACCGGCATTTCTTTGCCTGTTTTCTTTTCATTATCGCTTTTATTGTGGCTTGGCTGCTTAATTTGGTGATCTGCATTGGTTGATGATGAGCTAAATAACAACATAATAATCCCTTATCCTTTATGTTGTTCGCTGTGCGAACAGTTAAATAAATACGTATATTTATTTACAAATTTCAGACCATGTTTATATTTAAATGCTATTTATTTTACAAACACGCGAACTATTATCGCTGCCTACTTTTATACAAGAAGATATTATAAGGAAATGAAAAAAATCAAATAAGTTTAACGAAAGCCACACTATTTTTTAAAGCTTTATCAAATATTTTTTTACTTAAATTATTGAGTAACGTTTATTAAAAGAATAAAAAATCCGATGTCTACACGCCATCGGATTTTAATGTAAAAAAACGTTTTGTGTTGTTATTAAGCTTTTTCAGATTGTGCTTTTTTACGTGCAGCTTTTTCAGCTTTACGTTTGATGATAGCTTCTTGTGCTTCGTTACCAATGTGGCCTTCGCCACGTGCTTTTGCTAGCTCAATTTGTTTTTGACGCTCTGCAAAACGCTCACGTTGTTCATCACTTACTGTATCAATACAATGATGACATGATAAGCCTTCTTGATAAGCTTCAAGGTGCTTTTCTTCTTCGGTGATTGGCATACGACACGCATGACACTGATCGTATGAGCCTTTGTTTAAGTCATGGTCCACCGCAACGCGATTATCAAATACAAAACACTCGCCTTTCCACATAGTGTCTTCTTTTGGCACTTCTTCTAAGTACTTAAGAATACCGCCTTCAAGGTGATAAACTTCTTCAAAGCCCTGCTCTTTCATATAAGCTGTTGATTTTTCGCAGCGAATACCACCTGTACAGAACATCGCTACTTTTTTATTTTTGTTTGGGTCGAGGTTTTTCTCTGCCCATTCAGGAAACTCGCGGAATGTTTTGGTTTTTGGATCAACGGCATTTTCAAAAGTACCAATTTCGATTTCGTAATCATTACGTGTATCAACTAGCACAACATCAGGGTCTGAAATAAGAGCATTCCAGTCTTTTGGTTTTACGTAAGTACCAACAACTTCTTTAGGGTCAATGCCTTGCACACCCATGGTAACGATTTCTTTCTTAAGTTTTACCTTGGTTCGGTAAAACGGACATTCGTCGTCAAACGATTCTTTCGATACAATATTATCAAGTCCTGGTTGCTTATCTAACCACGCTAATAATGCATCGATACCCTCGCGCTTTGCGGCAACCGTTCCATTAATACCCTCTTCAGCTAACAATAATGTACCGCGCACATTATGTTGTTCCATAGTATTCAGTAAAGGTTGACGAATTTCTTTATAGTTAGGTAAAGAAACAAATTTATAAAGGGCACACACGACGTATTGTTGAGACATAATTTTCCTAATGTTTAGCTTTAAATACCAACCGGAGCGTAATTCCGGCGCCAAAATGGGTCGATATTGTAACAGAAACTTTGTGCTGTTCAATTCTATTGTCTATATTTTGCACACAAAACCATCGCTAATTAGCTATGTTTTTGTCTTTCATGTAAAATGCACGCTTTATTTTATGCCACAAACACATTGAGTGGAGAGACACATTTGTCCTTTGAAGATTTAGGCGTTGATAAGCGAATTGCAAGTCAACTTTCACACATTGGTATTACTACGCCGACGGATATCCAGCAACAAGCAGTTCCTGTTGCCATTGCTGGACACGATTTACTTGCCCAATCAAAAACAGGTTCCGGTAAAACATTTGCATTTCTATTGCCCGCAATTACACGCTTAAGTAAGCAAAAAGCGTTAAGTAAACGCGATCCGCGTGCGTTGATTATTACGCCGACACGTGAATTGGCGAATCAAGTGTATAAACAGTTAACCTTGATTATTGCAGGCACAGGATTAAAAGCGACAAAAATTGTTGGCGGCGATAATTATAATGACCAAGTTAAAGCGCTGTCTAAAGACCCACAATTTGTTGTTGCAACACCAGGTCGACTAGTTGACCATCTTGACGACCGTAATTTCTATTTAGAAGGTCTTGAATTATTGATTCTTGATGAAGCCGACCGTGTATTAGAGCTTGGTTTTAAAGATCAAATCGAAAAAATAAACACTGCGGCAAATCACCGTTTACGTCAAACTTTGTTTTTCTCGGCAACATTAGAGCATGCTGAAGTAGATGCCCTTTCACGTAATCTACTTAAAAATCCAAAACGCGTAACCATTGATGCCAGTACACAAGAACACAACGATATTACGCAAAAATTTTTCTTAGCGGATCACTTAGATCATAAGATTGCGCTATTAATTGCCGCAACAAAAAGCGCTGAATCCGGTCAACAAATTGTGTTCACCGCAACCCGTGATGACACAGTAAAGTTATCCGAAATCTTAGAGCAAGAAGGCTATAAAACGCTTGCGTTATCGGGTGATATGAATCAAAGCAAACGTAATTC
Organism: Pseudoalteromonas sp. P1-9; assembly: GCF_001399975.1. Lineage (GTDB taxonomy): Bacteria > Pseudomonadota > Gammaproteobacteria > Enterobacterales > Alteromonadaceae > Pseudoalteromonas. Next base: position 46,427 of record NZ_LKBD01000031.1, on the reverse strand, counting down.
TATTATGGATGCGTTTTCACGTGGCCAAGCACAAATCTTAGTGACGACAGACGTGGCATCTCGAGGTCTTGATTTACTCAATGTATCGCAAGTTATTAATTTCGACTTACCTAAGCAAGCCGAAGAATATGTGCACCGTATCGGTCGAACCGGACGCGCTGGATTTAAAGGTAACGCATTGTCTTTAGTAAGTGCAAAAGATTGGCAGAGTTTTAAAGCAATTGAAAGTTACTTATCTAAGCGTATTGGTTTTTCAGAAATTGATGGCTTAGTAGGTAAATTCAAAGGGTTTAAAGAAAAAACACATCAACCAAAACAGAATTTGAAAGCAAAATCTGTCAGTCAAAAAACAAGCAAACACAAAAAGCCATTCAAAAAGCCAAATAAAGCCAAAACTGCAAAGGCTATTCCGGCACCGTTTGATGTTGATGGTGTTGCACCATTAAAGCGTCGCCCAAAGAAGGATGAAGAATAATGACAATTCAACTTGGTAAAATGAATAGTTTAGTTGTTAATGAAATTGCGTATGAAGGTGCGTATTTAACAGACGACAGCGGCAATGGTGAAGTTTTTCTTAAAAAAGAAGACATGCCTAACGACTTAGCAGTAAAACAAGTAATTGAGGTATTTGTATTTGAGGAGCAAGGAAACTTAACTGCAACAACCAAAACCCCAATAGCACAGTTAGGTGATTTTGCCCTACTCCAAGTGACATCAATTAATGCCATTGGTGCGTTCGTTGATATGGGCATTGGCAAAGAGTTACTGGTACCTTACAACGAGCAGCGTCCAAAATTTGAATTATCACGTTCATACTTAGTACACCTTTATTTAGACAAGGCATCTCAGCGCTTATGTGGTTCGTCAAACCTAAATAAGTTTGTTAAACAAGAGGCGACAGGCTTTAAAAAGTCTCAAGAAGTATCCATTATTGTTGCTGGTCGCACAGATCTTGGATTTAAAGTAATTGTGAATAATGAATACTGGGGCATGGTGTTTACTGACCAAGTTTTCAAACCTCTGTTTATTGGTCAAAAGCTAAAGGCCTATGTTGCTAAATTACGTGAAGATGGCAAATTAGATATTCGTTTAAGTAAGCCTGGCGTCGCAGGTTCAAATGAACTATCTGATGTAATTTACGATAAGTTAACACAGGAAAACGGTGTAATTCATTTAGGTGATAAGTCAGATCCAATCGCCATCAAAAAAGCATTTGGTTGCAGTAAAGCAAACTTTAAACGTGCCATTGGGCATTTGTTTAAGGAAGGTAAGATTGATCTTGCCGCGACTAAGATTACGTTAGTTAAATAACAAAAGGCACATTGCGTGCCTTTTTCTATAAATGATTTGTTGAATCTACGAGATCAGCAAATTGATTACTGTAAACACATTTCTGATAACGTTTGCCATAATCTAATGCCTCATTACCGTCTTCGAACTCGATAGGCGCTAAACGGAAAATTTGCAGCTCGCATTCGTCTTTATATGTTTCAATTAAATTCAAGCACTCTTCCATTTTTGCTAAATTAGTTTCGTTTTTACCAATCGCTTGGCAGCGAGCCTCAACTTGCGTATTTAATGAAAGCTTTAATTCAAATTGATTAATGGGCTGGTGATTAATGGTATCTAGTATATCTATAAACGCATTTTGGCGTGTTTCGTTATCGTAATGTTGATAACCTAGGTAGACTGCAACGATCGCAGCAATTACAAAAATAAAACGCATTAAGTACTACTCTTCTTATTCTTTTTAGCTTCAAACGGGAATGCACTAATGCCTTAATTTACATTAGTGCAACTACTTTAATTAGATTAACTTAAAGTGTTATTTATTTCAATTAAAGTAGCTTGAGGATCAGGTGATTGGGTAATTGGGCGACCAATAACAAGGTAATCACTGCCGGCATCAATCGCTTCACGTGGTGTCATAACGCGTTTTTGATCGCCTTTATCAGAACCTGCCGGTCGAATACCTGGGGTGACTAATTTGAATTCGCTACCCAAAGTCGACTTTAATACCGACGCTTCTTGAGCAGAACACACTACCCCATCAAGGCCTGCCTCTTTTGCCAATTTCGCTAAAAACTGAACTTGTTCGTTTGGTGTTTTATCAACGTCTAAACGCTTTAATTCTGCTTCGTCCATTGACGTTAGTATTGTTACTGCGATCAGCAATGGTGCATCATTACCATATTTTTCAAGCGCTTGTTTGGCTTTGCGCATCATTTCTGGGCCGCCACTGGCATGCACATTTACCATCCAAACGCCTAGTTCCGCCGCTGCGGCAACGGCTTTGGCCACTGTATTAGGAATATCGTGGAATTTTAAATCTAGAAATACATCAAAGCCTAAATTAATTAACTTCTTCACAAATTGAGGGCCAAAATACGTAAACATTTCTTTGCCTACTTTTAAGCGGCAATCCTGTGGTGAAACGCGTTTTACAAAATCTAACGCGGCGCTTTCATCTGCGTAATCTAATGCAATTAATACTTTGGCATCGTGGTTCATTAATAAATCCTAACTCAAAAAAAGGAATAACATATTATGTGTTTTGTTTAAAACCCGTCTACGCCACTCAATGGCACCAATGACTCAACATGTTTACAAGAAGGACAAAACCAATACATTTTTTTACTTGTAAAGCCACAATGGTTACATTGGTATAATGATTTTGTGGCGATGTAGTCTTGGACTAAATTATTTATTTCCGTTAATACTGTTTTAATGTCCTGACTTTGTTCAGACATCAACATTAATAAGTAACTAAAGCCCCTAATATTGGGCTGCTTACGCAAAACTTGTGTAATATAATTTCTCGCTTCGTCAACCTTACCTTGGGCCATAAGGCTTTTACAGTAATGTATTTTGATAAGCACACTATCGCTTTTTAAATGCTTAGAAAGATGAGAGAAATAGTTATCTTGTAAGTTAAGCTTTTCATAGCTTACTGCTAATCTATCTAAAAAGATTGGTGCGAATGCTATATTTTTATCGAGTAAACTGCCCCAGTATTTAATCGCTTGAAGAAAATCGCCGTCGTTATATGCGTTTTCACCAAGCATGTACTTTGGCCTAACGAGATCTTGCGTTAATTCTGTAACGATATCGAGATGTTTTAAATCTTTGTCTTGAATCGCCTTTTCACAATAAAAATTAGCGATTGTTTTCTTTAATTGGCTGGTGTTAAAGTCGGGCTCATGAGACTGAAATAGTGCAATGCCTTTATCCCAATCATGGCTTTGTAAATACAATAGCATCAACTGACAAAGCGCGTTGCTATCTTTTAATGAGTGCAGATAAACAAGGTTCTCTTCAGCGCGGTCAAGCAATCCTGCCATCATATAATCTTGCGCTAGTTCATAAAGAACATGTTTTTTTTGCTCTAACGAAAGTCCGTCATGTTTTAACAGTAATTCGTGTACTTTAATTGCGCGGTCTAATTCACCACGTCGACGAAACAAAGTTGCTAGAGTTAAATAATGTTCTACAGAATTTGCTGAAATTTCTAGTAAACCAATTAGGTGTTCTAAACCTTGGTCTTCTTCACGGTCAAGTAAGAATTTTAAACCTTTACTATACTCATTAATAATTTCTTGGTTTTGTTGTTGGGCTTCATTATTAGCATTGTTTTTACCCATTATATAACCGTAAGCTGCCGCTACTGGTAACAACAAAAACAGCAATTCGATCATTAACTATCCATGACTTTGAGAAGTAAGCTTCTGATTTTGTCTTCTTAAACGACGGTTTTGCAGTTTAGCTTTTGACAATAGAATTGTACTGAGTGCAACACCTAAAAATAGGCCTAAGGCACAACAAATACTTATTATGAAAGCGAGAGGAATTTCTGCACTTGCTATTATAAAGTTAATTTTTACCAGATGAGGGTTTTGCGACCCCAATACAAATAAAACGAATAGCAAGCACAGGAGAAAAGTTACTTTGAGAATTTTGGTCAAAACAGCCTCAAATTATGCAATACTTGCATTCACGCGGTCGCGCAGTTCTTTTCCTGGCTTAAAGTGAGGTACGTATTTGCCCTGCAATTCTACTTTATCACCCGTTTTTGGGTTACGACCAACACGTGGTGCACGATAATGTAGAGAGAAACTGCCAAAACCACGGATTTCAATTCTATCTGAACTTGATAAAGAATCAGCCATAAGTTCTAACACTTCTTTTACTGCATTTTCTACATCTTTCGCTGGAATATTTGCGTGCTGTTCAGCAAGTTTTTCAATCAGTTCTGACTTTGTCATGTAAGTACCCTTTATAATTGTAATAGGAAGAGCAGCTATTAAGCCGCTCTTCCAAGTCGACTAATTAGTCTTTTTGAGCATTTTTGAAAGCTGCTGCCATTGCATTTTCAAACGCTGGCTCTTCTTTCTTAAGCTTATCTAGCGCTTCTTTCTCTTCAGCTTCTGAAATTGCTTTGATTGAAAGGCTGATAGCGCGGTTCTTGCGATCAACACCTACAAACTTAGCTTCTACTTCGTCACCTACAGAAAGAACTGCTGATGCGTCTTCAGTACGCTCAACTGCTACGTCAGCTACACGGATGTAACCTTCAACACCTTCGATAAGTTCAACTGTAGCGCCTTTAGCGTCGACTTCAGTTACTTTACCCTTAACAATAGCACCTTTTTTGTTTGCGTCCAGGTAGTTATTGAAAGGATCAGCTTCGATTTGCTTAACGCCTAGAGAGATACGCTCACGCTCTGGGTCAACTTGTAAAACGATAGCTGTGATTTCGTCGCCTTTCTTGAACTCACGTACAGCTTCTTCGCCAGGCGTGTTCCAAGAAATGTCTGAAAGGTGAACTAGACCGTCAATGCCGCCTTCTAGGCCGATGAAGATACCGAAGTCAGTGATTGACTTGATCTTACCAGTAACTTGGTCGCCTTTGTTTTGTAGACGAGCAAATTCTTGCCATGGGTTAGCTTTACATTGCTTAAGACCTAGAGAAATACGACGACGTTCTTCGTCGATTTCAAGAACCATAACTTCAACAGTGTCACCTAAGTTAACAACTTTTGAAGGGTGGATGTTCTTGTTAGTCCAATCCATTTCAGAAACGTGTACTAGACCTTCTACGCCTTCTTCGATTTCAACGAAACAGCCGTAGTCAGTAAGGTTAGTTACACGACCAGAAAGCTTGGAACCTTCTGGGTAACGACCAGCGATAGCTGCCCATGGATCTTCGCCAAGCTGCTTAAGACCTAGAGAAACACGTGTTTTCTCTTTGTCGAACTTAAGTACTTTAACTAAGATTTCGTCACCAACGTTAACGATTTCGCTTGGGTGTTTAACACGTTTCCAAGCCATATCTGTGATGTGTAGAAGACCGTCAACACCACCTAAATCAACGAATGCACCGTAGTCAGTAAGGTTCTTGATGATACCTTTAACTTCTTGACCTTCAACAAGGTTCTGTAGAAGTTCTTCACGCTCTTGTGAGTTTTCTGACTCGATAACAGCACGACGAGAAACAACAACGTTGTTACGCTTCTGGTCAAGCTTGATTACTTTGAATTCTAACTCTTTACCTTCAAGGTGAGCTGTGTCACGTACTGGGCGCACGTCAACTAGTGAACCTGGTAAGAATGCACGGATAGTGTCAACTTCAACAGTGAAACCACCTTTAACCTTACCATTGATGATACCAGTAACAGTTTCTTGCTCTTCACATGCTTTTTCAAGACGGATCCAAGCTTCGTGACGCTTAGCTTTCTCACGAGAAAGGATAGTTTCACCGAAACCATCTTCGATTGCATCTAGTGCAACATCTACTTCATCACCAACTGCTACTTCTAATTCACCAGCAGTGTTTTTGAATTGCTCAGCAGGGATTGCGCTTTCAGACTTAAGACCCGCGTCTACTAGTACGATGTTGTTTTCGATTGAAATAACAGTACCTTTAACGATTGAACCTTGTTCTGCTTCAAAACCCTTTAGGCTTTCTTCAAATAACTGTGCAAAATTTTCTGACATTATAAGTCTCTAAATAAAATATCCATTTGGCTATCCTGCCGCATGGGGTTGTTATAAAAATCAACTCTTCCTATGAGTTAACCAATTAAATTCTTTTCGATACACAAAGACACCACTTGCTCAAATGCTTGATTTGCATCGAGTTCGGTAGTGTCTATAACAATTGCATCTTCAGCAGGTACAAGCGGAGCGACTGGGCGATTCATATCGCGATCGTCACGTGCTTTGATATCTGCAACTAGGCTGTCTATTTTAACATCAACACCACGGTGCTTCAACTCAAGAAAACGGCGATTTGCACGCTCTTCTGCTGACGCTGTTAAATATACTTTTAGCACTGCATCAGGGAACACTACAGTGCCCATATCGCGACCATCCGCAATTAAGCCTGATTCGCTTCTAAATGCACGCTGTCGACGTAATAACGCTTCGCGAACACTCGGCAATGCGGCAATTTTAGATGCCATGCCACCAACCTCTTCAGTACGAATTGATTTGGTAACATCTTCACCTTCTAAAATAATTTTACCATTGCCGGTTTCATTATCTATCACAAATTGCACATCTAAATTAGCCGCTAACGGCAATAAAGCTTCTTCGTCTGTTGGTGTTATCATATGGTGGCTCGCTGCTAGCGCTAAAACACGATAAATCGCGCCACTATCTAATACGTCCCATCCAAGCTTATTTGCTAATAAACGGCAAACGGTTCCTTTACCTGAACCACTTGGTCCATCGACTGTAATTACTGGTTGACTACCCAACATTACAACCTCCCAAAATGTACAAAACTAAAATCGCCGCGCAGTATACGCGATAATTAAAAAATTATCGCTACTTTACGGTGAAAAATCTGTGATTTCTATTTTAGACGATTATTCCGACACACTTGCAAGTGTTTCAAAATAGGTAGGAAATGTTTTATAGGTACATTTAGGATCATTGATAATTACATCATGACCACCTACCGCCACCATTGAAAAGCACATGGCAATTCGGTGATCATCATAGGTATCTATTTCGGCAAGTTGAATGTTATCGGTAGGGGTTACTTCAATAAAGTCATGCCCTTCTACCACCTCTGCACCGAGCTTTCTAAGTTCTGTTGCCATCGCATAAAGTCGATCCGTTTCTTTTACTCGCCAGTTATAAATGTTGCGTATCGCTGTTTTACCTTCTGCAAAAAGTGCAACGGTTGCAAGCGTCATGGCAGCATCTGGGATTGCATTGGCGTCGATATCTGCGCCCTTAAGGTCACCTTTAGACACAACAAGATAATCGTCATGCCATTCGATTTTTGCACCCACCTGCTCCATCACTTTTGCAAAACCAATATCGCCTTGCACACTTGCGGCGCCAACACCATTAATACGGATTGTGCCGCCATTAATCGCTGCGGCAGCAACAAAGTAAGACGCACTTGACGCGTCACCTTCAACCATAATTCGACCAGGCGATTGATACTGCTGATTACCTGTCACTACAAATGATTGATAATCATTATTTTCAACACTAACACCAAATTTGGCCATTACGCCTAAGGTAATATCAATATAGGGTTTAGAAACAAGCTCGCCTTTTATAGTGATTTCTGTGTTGTTTTTAAAAAGCGGCGCCGCCATTAACAGTGCTGTTAAAAATTGGCTCGAAATACTGCCGTCAATTTCTACTTTACCACCGGCTAGTTGATTACCCACGATTTTAAGTGGCGGATAATCTTTATTTTTTAAATAGCAAATATCTGCATCTAATGCATGTAGTGCATCAACAAGGTGACCAATTGGCCTTTCTTCCATGCGAGGTTCGCCGATTAGCTCATATTCACCATTGGAAGTGGCTAATACTGCGGTAAGTGGACGAAATGCTGTACCTGCATTACCTAAAAATAGTGGCTCAGAAGGCGTTTCGAAATTGCCGCCTTTACCATGAACTTGGGCAATTGTTTTATCTTCATTTAGCGATACCTCAACGCCCATAGCGTTGAGCGCTTTAAGCATATGACGAATATCATCGCTATCGAGAACATTCACTACTTGTGTTGTGCCCTCACATAGTGCTGCCAATAATAGAATGCGGTTAGATAAACTCTTAGAGCCCGGTAACGCGACTTCACCATTTACACGCTGAATCGCTTGTAAGTGTAACTGTTCCATTACTTATGCTCCTGTTCGAACTTATGCATGAAGTCTACTAGTGCTTTTATGCCTTCGATTGGCATTGCATTGTAAATACTAGCACGCATACCACCTACCATACGGTGCCCCTCTAAGGCGAGTAAACCAGCTTGTTTCGACTCTGCTAAAAAGGCTTTGTTCAGTGATTCATCGTTAAGCCAAAATGGCACATTCATTTGTGAACGGAAGTCACGCGCAACGGTATTTTTATAAAACTGGCTATTATCAATAAAATCATAAAGTAATGACGCTTTTTCGATATTTTGTTGTTCTATTGCGGCAACGCCACCTTGTGCTTTTAACCATTTAAAAACTTCCGCAGCTAAATACCAAGAATACGTTGGCGGCGTGTTATACATGCTTTCTTTTTTTGCTTCTAAGGCATAATCAAAAATGCTCGGTTTCTGTGTACCCTCACGTGAAAGCAGTGATTTTTTGACAATAACAATGGCAAGACCTGATGGGCCGATATTTTTCTGTGCTCCCGCATAAATTAAGTCAAACTGATTTACATCAATTTCACGCGAAAGAATGTTTGAAGACATATCTGCAACGATTGGTGCACGATGTTTTACGGTATCAAAAATTTCAATGCCGTCAATTGTTTCATTTGGGCAATAGTGAATGTATGACGCATCGCTCGGTAATGGCCAAAGGTCAGACGTTAAGCAATTAAACTCGCCGTTTTTATCATCGCGTACATTAATTTCAATAGCATCGGTAAACTTTTGCGCTTCGCTAAATGCACCATCAGACCAAATGCCACTATTGATGTAGACCGCTTGTTTGTTTGCAACATGAAGATTCTGCGGTACAGCAGCGAACTGACCGCGACCACCTCCGTGCATAAATAACACGGCATAGTCATCAGATATGTTCATTAGTTCACGTAAATCACGTTCGCTTTGCTCAGCAAGCGCTATAAATTCGCTACTGCGATGACTTATTTCCATCACATTAACGCCAAGTCCTTGCCAGTCTAAAAACTCTTTTTGCGCTTTTTCTAATACTGCTCGGGGCAAACTTGCTGGCCCTGCACAAAAATTATATACACTCATTCCCAAAACCTCATTTGTACATAATTAGAAAACAAAAAAGCGGCTGTTAGCCGCTTTTAACATTGTTCATACTGTAACTGATTAAATATCAAATTACCGCATGATAAAGATGAATATTTTTTCTATTCAGCTGGTTGCTCTGAATTATTTTCATCTGTATTTGGTGTTTCATTATTTTCGCTTGAAACTGTTTCATCTTCACCTTCTTCAGAAAGGAATTGAGACTCTTCAATTTCATCGATACGCTGTAAACCAACAACTTGTTCGTCATCAGCTGTACGAATTAAAATAACACCTTGTGTATTACGACCAACGGTAGATACTTCATTAACACGGGTGCGTACTAATGTACCTTTGTTAGAGATAATCATGATTTCATCATTATCTTCAACTTGCACCGCGCCAACTACTTTACCATTACGCTCAGATACTTTAATCGATACAACACCTTGTGTCGCACGACTCTTCGCTGGGTAATCTTCAAGCAGTGTACGTTTACCGTAACCATTTTCAGTGATCGTCAATACCGGACCATCGTTCTTAGGTACGATAAGTGACACAACTTTCACGTCATCTGGCATCTTAATACCGCGTACACCTGTCGCTGTACGGCCCATTGGGCGTAACGCTAATAACTCTTCGCCGGTTTCCGCATCAAGTTTAACTTCCCCAGTTTCTGAATCACGTTGTTTTTCGTTAAAGCGTACTACTTTACCGTGATCAGTAAACAGCATAATATCGTTTGTACCATCAGTGATATCAGCACCAATCAAGCTATCACCTTCGTTTAGGTTGATTGCGATAATGCCCGAAGCACGCTGACGACTGTATGCCGTAAGTGGTGTTTTCTTAACTGTACCGTTCGCTGTTGCCATTAATACATATTTATCTGCTTCATACTCGCGTACTGGTAAGATAGTTGTAATACGCTCATCAGCTTCAAGTGGTAGTAAGTTAACAATTGGCTTACCACGTGCAGCGCGACTTGCAAGTGGTAACTGGTACACTTTAAGCCAATATAAACGACCTGACGTAGAGAAACATAAAATGGTGTCGTGGGTGTTTGCAACTAATAGACGTTCAATGAAATCTTCATCTTTCATCTTAGTTGCAGATTTACCTTTACCGCCACGACGCTGCGCTTCGTAATCAGAAAGCGGTTGATACTTAACGTAACCTTCGTGAGACAGCGTTACTACAACGTCTTCTTCATTGATTAGGTCTTCAAGGCTAATATCGTGTGCAGCTGCTGTAATTTCAGTGCGACGCTCGTCGCCAAAGTTTTCTTTAATTTCAACGAGCTCTTCACGAATAACTTCCATTAAACGCTCAGGGCTAGAAAGAATAAAAAGTAGCTCAGCGATTAGATCTAATAGTTCTTTATATTCATTTAAGATTTTCTCGTGTTCTAAACCTGTTAGCTTATGTAAACGTAGGTCTAGAATTGCATTTGCTTGTGCTTCTGACAAATAGTATTGGCCATCGCGAATACCTAAATCTGGTGCAAGCCATTCAGGACGAGCAACGTCGTCTTCACCTGCTTTTTCAAGCATGCCTTTAACGTTACCAAGTTCCCAGCTACGAGAAAGTAAGGCTATTTTTGCTTCTTCACGAGTTTGCGAACGGCGAATAACCTCGATAATTGGGTCGATATTCGCAAGAGCGATTGCTAAACCCTCAAGGGTATGCGCTCTGTCACGTGCTTTACGTAGTTCGAATACTGTACGACGCGTTACAACTTCACGACGGTGTGTAACAAATGCTTCAAGCATTTCTTTTAGGTTAAGTAATTTAGGTTGACCATTATCTAGCGCAACCATGTTCATACCGAACACTGTTTGCATTTGTGTTTGTGCATACAGGTTGTTTAAAACAACTTCGCCTACTTCACCGCGTTTAATTTCGACAACAATACGCATACCGTCTTTATCAGACTCATCACGCAGTGCACTAATGCCTTCAATTTTCTTGTCTTTAACAAGTTCAGCAATCTTTTCAATTAAGCGTGCTTTGTTAACTTGGTACGGGATTTCGTGAACAATAATTGTTTCTTTACCCGTTTTTTCGTTAACTTCAACTTCTGCTTTGGCGCGGATATAAACTTTACCACGGCCAGTTTTATACGCTTGCTCGATACCTTTTTTGCCGCTGATGATACCCGCTGTTGGGAAATCAGGACCTGGGATATAATCGATCAGCTCTTCAATTTGAATTTCTGGATTTTCAATAACCGCTAAACAGCCGTTAATTACCTCAGATAAATTGTGTGGCGGAATGTTGGTTGCCATACCAACCGCGATACCTGATGAACCGTTAACAAGTAATGCAGGAACACGCGTTGGTAAAACGGCAGGTATTTTCTCGGTGCCGTCGTAGTTGTCTACGTAGTCAACCGTCTCTTTTTCAAGGTCCGCTAATAACTGGTGCGCGATCTTTGCCATACGTACTTCGGTATAACGCATCGCAGCAGCGCTGTCGCCGTCTACCGAACCGAAGTTGCCTTGACCATCAACTAACATGTAACGAAGTGAGAACGGCTGAGCCATACGTACAATCGTATCGTAAACTGCGCTATCACCGTGTGGGTGATATTTACCGATTACGTCACCTACAACACGTGCAGACTTTTTATAAGGTTTGTTCCAATCATTATTGAGTTCATTCATTGCGAAAAGTACGCGGCGATGAACTGGTTTTAAACCATCTCGTACATCAGGAAGCGCACGTCCTACAATTACGCTCATGGCATAATCGAGGTATGAATTTTTTAATTCATCTTCAATATTGATTGGAAGGATTTCATTGGCGAGATCTGTCATCCGATTTCTCTTCCTTCAATCGTGTATTAATTCAGTTATTATTTTTATAACCAAAGCATGCTAACACAAAAAATCATTATTTACAGGTTGTAAGCGGTAGTCTTTTTATAAAAAATCCCTTTATAATGCCCTCAAATCACTCTGGATGCTTTTTATGACCGTTCAACAAAATGTAGATGCAAGTGAAATTGCAAAATTTGAAGCCATGGCCGACCGTTGGTGGGATCTTAATGGCGAATTTAAACCGCTACACGAAATAAACCCGCTTCGTTTAGACTTTATTAACTTATATAGCCAAGGCATTTTCTCAAAAAATGTATTAGATGTTGGCTGCGGTGGCGGTATTTTAGCTGAAAGTATGGCTAAGCTAAGCGCGCAAGTGACGGGTATTGATATGGGTGAAGAGCCCTTAAATGTTGCTAAATTACATGCATTAGAAGTGGGTGTTTCCCTTAACTATGAAAAAGTGACCGCTGAAGCGTTTGCCGAGCAAAACCCTCAGCAATTTGATGTTGTTACGTGTATGGAAATGCTTGAGCATGTACCGGATCCTGAATCGGTAATCGCATCATTGGCAACATTGGTGAAGCCTGGTGGTCATGTATTTATGTCAACGCTTAATAAAACACTTAAAGGGTATTTATTTGCCATTGTCGGTGCCGAGCACTTACTTAAGATTGTGCCAAAAGGCACGCACGACCACGACAAATTCATCAAGCCTGCGACTTTGATTAATTGGGCTGAAAAATACGGCCTTAAAGCGCGCATTATGAAGGGGTTAAGTTACAATCCACTTGGTCAAACTTATAGTCTAACTAATGATGTATCAGTTAACTATATGATCCATTTCGAAAAGTTAGCATAAAATGTATCAAGCAGTATTGTTTGATTTAGATGGCACCTTAATCGACAGTGCGGATGATTTAGGTGCTGCGCTTAACTTTGTGTTGGCCAAACATAATAAACCGACGGTAAGTGCAGAAACATATCGTACGCAGGCCTCTAACGGTACGCTTGCATTACTCAAACTTGGTTTTGGTGATGAATGGCAACATTTCTCAAACGACGAACAAACACATTTAAAAGAAGCGTTTCTTACTTTTTACGCAAACAATTTATGGTGTAAAAGCAGTTTTTACCAAGGTATTGTGCCACTAATTACGTTTTTAGATGAGCACGCAGTTCCTTGGTCGATTGTGACAAATAAACCAAAGCACTTAACTAATCCCCTTGTTGCGCAAATAACACAATTTGCAAACTGCAAAAATATTGTATCGGGTGACACACTTGAACGCGCCAAGCCCTACCCTGAACCATTGCTTTACAGCTGTGAATTAATGAAGGTTGACCCTAAATGTTGCATTTATATCGGTGACGATGAGCGCGATATCATTGCTGGCAAATCTGCGGGGATGAAAACAGCTTCGGCGCTTTGGGGATATTTAAATGGCAACCCTGTTTCAAGCTGGCAATCTGACTTAAGTTTTACCAACGCCTGCTCACTGCTTAACCATATATCTAGTTGCTATGATAAAAATTAACCACTAGATATAGTGGTTAATTTAATCTCGGACCCAAAAACAATACCTTGTGAATTTGCAACAAATAAATTTTAAATATTTTTTTTTATCGTATTTTTTTCGTTGTTTTTTCACATAGACTAAACACACTTTACTTAACAAGTTAGTGGATGCTAACAGACTAGTTAGTAAAAAATTGATCACAAATTATCTCGCTTTTCTAGGCCTTGAAAAAAGACGCATACCCCTCTATCTTGTGATCATCTGTGATGGCGACACCATATCTAGTAGCTAAGCGAAAAACGAGCACTAGTGGTAATTTCGCCTGAGCCGTGCGCTTAAATAATAGGACAAAAGTCCAGTTTAATATTTCGACATAATAAAAATTTTTTGCTCGTTTGAAGGAAATTGCAGGCATAACTATGAACCAAGAGCTTTCAGTCAGTAAACGTGACGGTCGCAAGGAACCGCTTGACCTAGACAAAATTCACCGCGTTATTGCATGGGCAGCAGAAGGCCTAAATAACGTATCTGTATCGCAAGTAGAACTAAAATCACATATTCAGTTTTACGACGGTATCCGTACAGAAGATATTCACGAAACCATTATCAAAGCTGCAGCTGATCTAATTTCGAAAGAAACACCGGATTATCAGTATCTTGCTGCGCGTTTGGCAATTTTCCATTTGCGTAAGAAAGCCTATGGTAAATTTGAGCCACCTAAACTGTATGATCATATGGTTAAGATGGTTGAAATGAACAAGTATGATCCACATCTACTTGCTGACTATAGCCTGCAGGAAATTGAAGAGCTTGACGCGTATATTGATCATTCTCGTGATCTTACCTTCAGCTATGCTGCCGTTAAGCAGTTAGAAGGTAAATACCTTGTGCAAAACCGTGTTACCGGTGAGATTTATGAAAGCGCGCAGTTCCTTTATATTTTAGTGGCAGCATGTCTATTCTCAAAATATCCGAAAGACACGCGTTTAGACTATGTAAAACGTTTTTATGATGCAACATCGACGTTTAAGATCTCGTTACCAACGCCAATTATGGCGGGTGTTCGTACGCCTACGCGTCAATTCAGTTCATGCGTACTGATTGAATGTGACGATAGCCTAGATTCAATTAATGCAACGTCATCGTCGATTGTAAAATACGTAAGCCAACGTGCTGGTATTGGTATTAACGCAGGCCGAATTCGCGCACTAGGTAGCCCAATTCGCAGCGGTGAAGCATTTCACACTGGCTGTATTCCGTTCTACAAGCACTTCCAAACGGCAGTTAAAAGCTGTTCACAAGGCGGTGTGCGTGGTGGCGCAGCAACACTATTCTATCCGTTATGGCACTTAGAAGTTGAAAATCTACTGGTGCTTAAAAACAACCGTGGTGTTGATGACAACCGTGTTCGTCACTTAGATTACGGCGTTCAATTTAACAAAGTAATGTATTCGCGCTTAATTAAAGACGATTACATCACGCTGTTTAGCCCGTCAGATGTGCCTGGTCTTTACGATGCGTTCTTTGAAGATCAAGATGAGTTCGAGCGCTTATACGTACAATACGAACAAGATGAATCAATTCGTAAAAAACGTATTAAAGCGATTGAATTATTCTCTATGTTTGCCCAAGAGCGTGCGAGCACAGGTCGTATTTACCTACAAAACGTAGACCACACAAATACTCATAGCCCGTTTGATTCAAAAGTAGCACCAATTCGTCAGTCTAACCTGTGTCTAGAAATTGCGCTTCCTACTAAGCCATTAAAACACGTAATGGACGAAGAAGGTGAAATTGCGCTGTGTACGCTTTCTGCGTTCAACCTAGGTGCGATTAAATCACTTGATGAATTAGACGAATTAGCAGAACTTGCTGTACGTGCACTAGATAACTTACTCGATTATCAAGATTACCCTGTACCGGCTGCATATAACGCAACTATGGGTCGTCGTACGTTAGGTATTGGTGTAATTAACTACGCTTATTACCTTGCGAAAAACGGTGTTAAATATTCAGACGGATCAGCAAACGCGTTAACTCACCGTACATTTGAAGCAATTCAATATTACTTAATGAAAGCGTCAAATGAACTTGCTAAAGAAAAAGGCGCATGTCCTAAGTTTAACGAAACAACGTATGCAAAAGGCATTATGCCAATTGATACCTACAAGAAAGATCTTGATGCGGTATGTAATGAGCAATTGCACCTTGATTGGGATAGCCTACGCGACAGCATTGTTAAACACGGTATGCGTAACTCAACGTTATCTGCGCTAATGCCATCAGAAACGTCATCGCAAATCTCTAACGCAACCAATGGTATTGAGCCACCGCGTGGACACATCAGTGTTAAAGCGAGTAAAGACGGTATCTTAAAGCAAGTTGTTCCAGAGTACGAACGTTTACAAGATGCATACGAGTTACTTTGGGATATTCCAAGCAACGATGGTTACTTGCAATTAGTGGGTATTATGCAGAAGTTTATCGACCAAACCATTTCTGCTAACACGAATTATGATCCAAATAAGTTTGAAGGCGGTAAAGTTCCAATGAAGCTATTGCTTAAGGATTTACTGACTGCATACAAACTTGGTGTTAAAACACTTTACTACCACAACACCCGTGATGGTGCATCGGATTCACAGGACGAGCTTAAGCCAGAGCCTGAAGATGACGGCTGTGCAGGCGGCGCGTGTAAAATCTAAATCCCAGCGGGCAAAGTATACACTCTTTGCCCGCTAGTTTGTTTTCTCTAGAGTTAATAATAATATGTCGTATTCAACATTTAGTCGCGAGCATAATGACCAACTAAAAGAACCTATGTTCTTTGGACAAACTGTTAATGTTTCGCGCTATGATCAACAAAAGCACCCTATTTTTGAAAAGCTAATTGAAAAGCAACTTTCGTTCTTCTGGCGTCCAGAAGAAGTTGACGTAAGCAAAGACCGCATCGACTTCGAAGGTTTACCAGAACACGAAAAGCACATTTTCTTGAGCAACTTAAAATACCAAACATTACTTGATAGTGTACAAGGTCGTTCACCAAATGTTGCGTTACTCCCTATCGTATCAATTCCAGAACTTGAAACTTGGATTGAAACGTGGGCGTTCAGTGAGACAATTCACAGCCGTTCGTACACCCACATTATTCGCAACGTAACAAAACAGCCAGAACTGATTTTTGACGACATTGTTACCAATGAAAAAATTGCAGAGCGCGCAGAAGAAGTTACGCGTTACTACGATGAACTAATCAGCTTAACGACGATTTACAACGAATACGGTGAAGGCAAACACCAAATTAACGGTGAAGAAGTAAAGATCAACTTATTCGATCTTAAAAAGAAACTGTACCTTTGCATCATGTCAGTAAACATTTTAGAAGCAATCCGCTTCTATGTTAGTTTTGCTTGTTCGTTTGCGTTTGCAGAGCGTGAATTGATGGAAGGTAATGCGAAAATCATCAAGCTTATCGCACGTGATGAAGCCCTTCACTTATCAGGTACACAGCACATTCTAAACATTATGCAAGAAGGTGATGACGATCCTGAAATGGCGATTGTTGCAGCGCAATGCCGCGAAGAATCGATTGCGATGTTCACCAAGGCAGCAGAGCAAGAAAAAGAATGGGCAGAATACTTATTCAAAGACGGCTCAATGATTGGCTTAAACAAAGACATTCTTTGCCAATATGTTGAATACATCACAAATGTACGTATGGCAGCTGTTGGTTTACCAACTGTATTTGAAACCAGCTCAAACCCAATTCCTTGGATCAACGCGTGGTTAGTTTCAGATAACGTACAGGTAGCACCACAAGAAGCTGAAATTAGTTCTTACCTTGTCGGTCAAATTGATTCAGAAGTAAATGCTTCTGACTTTGGTGACTTTGATCTTTGATGAGCAAAGTTACTGTTGTAAATACTGATCAGAGTCTTGAATTCGACTCTGATCAGCCAAATCTACTCACCTTCTTAGAAAAAAATAAAATCCAAACACAATTTCACTGCCGTGAAGGGTTTTGTGGTGCCTGCCGCTGTAAGCTAGTCAGTGGCAAAGTCGACTACCAAAAGGAACCGTTGGCATTTGTTCGTAAAGGTGAGATTTTATTGTGTTGCGCAACACCAGTTGAAGATATCGAAATAGACATTCCAAAGTTTTAATCCTATTTACTGCCCTTTCTGTGAATTACCGTCATCGTTTCGTAATTAGAAATAATTAATATATGTAATGATATAACAATTTATTTATTTGTGCGTGCGATGATGTTACAGTATCACATAACACGTATTTGTTTTAATCTTACTGAAGTATTCGTTATGAAAAAATCTCTCATTAGCTTAGCAGTGCTAAGCGTAGTATTCCCTCTTAGCTCACACGCAGCACAGATTTCAGGACAATTAACTGATAATTCAGGCCAGCCAATCGTTGGTGTTGCAGTGCATGTTCACGGTAAAGAAAAAACCGTTACAACCGACAATGCAGGTCAATATCAAATTGAACTGGATGCTGATAGCCAGTTACATTTCAGTAAAGATGGTTTTTTAGATAAACGTATTAGCGTTAAGAACGAAGCGCAAACAATCAACTTTGTACTAGAAAAATCATCAATTGAAGCGATCACTGTATACGCTTCGGCACTCCACAAAAGTAACCTTGAGATGGCTTCTCCGGTAACAGTGCTTGCGGGAGACGAACTCAAAGACAAATCATCTAATACACTCGGTGAAACCCTCAATAAACTGCCGGGCGTTAGCCAAACATATTTTGGTCCTGTTTCGTCATCTCCGGTAATTCGTGGATTAGATGGCCCACGTGTACGCGTAATGCAAAATGGTTTAGAAAGCAGTGACGCATCACGTGTAGGTCCGGATCATGCGAACACCAACGAAACACTAAGCGCAGAGCAAATTGAAGTACTTCGTGGTCCTGCTACATTACTGTATGGTTCGGGTGCAATTGGTGGTGTTGTTAACGTTGTTGATGGCCGCATTCCGACAACTAACTATGAATCGTTAGAAGGTGCCGTTGAATACAAACACGATACCGTTAACGAAGGCAATACAACTGCATTTGTATTAAATGGTGGTGATAACGGCTTTAACTTCCACCTAGATGGCTTAAAACGTAAAACTGAAGACACCGAAGTGCCAAAGTTTGAAGCGCATCATGAAGAGCACGAAGAAGAACATGAAGGCGAAGAACACGCAGATGAGCATGATGAAGAAGTTTTAAACTCAGTTGAAAACAGTTTTATTGATACAACTGCATTTAATTTAGGCACAAGTTATGTGAACGAACACCTAGTTGTAGGTGTTTCCTATGGCAAACTTGAATCAGATTACGGTATTCCGGGTCACTCTCATGCACATCACGACCATGATCATGGACATGAACACGAAGAAGAAAACCATGAACAGGAAGACGAGCACGAAGAACATGGCGATGTATTTGCACGGTTAACTCAAGACCGTTATCAAGCGCGTTTCACTTATAGTCTACATGATTCTATGATTGAGCGTTTTGATGTGAAACTTGGTTATACCGATTACCGCCACGCCGAGATTGAAGAAGGCATGGAAGGCACAGTATTCACCAATGAATCGAAAGAATTGCGCGCAACTGCTGAACATAACCTGTTAGGTTGGCACGGTATTGTAGGTTACCACTATTATGATTCGGATTACGGCGCTGATGGTGCAGAAGCATTTACGCCACACAGCGATACGACACAGCATGCACTTTTCGTTTTAGAAGAGAAAACGTTCGGCGATTTTCGCGTTGAATTGGGTGGTCGTTTTGAAAATACAGAAATCGATGCTCCAGAAATTCACCTGGGTCATGACGAACACGATCATGAAGCGCATGATGAAGAGGAACATCACGGTGAAGAATACGCATATGTTGGTGAATTCGACAGCGTAAGCTTATCTGCAGGAACTATCTGGAATTTCCAAGAAGGTCATTCAGTAGCACTTTCTCTCGGTCATTCAGAGCGAGCACCAAGTGCAGCTGAGCTATTATCAAACGGTCTGCATATTGCAACGAGCACCTATGACCTTGGTTTAGGCTATGAAATTGAAGACGGCGAAATTCACTTTGAGCCAGAAAACGTTGAAAGCGAAACATCAAATAATATCGATCTTACACTACGTAAGTTCAATGGTAATTTTGGCTATACTATAAACGCTTTTTATAATCAGATTGATAACTTTTATTTCCAGCAAGATACAGGCCTAGTAATTGATGCGCACCATGACGAAATGCTTTCTATGGATGAGTATTTATCGCATGGTCACGACGAAGATGAAGCGACGCGTGTTTTTCAATATCAATATGCAGATGTTGATTTATACGGTATTGAGTTTGATGTTCACTACCAAGTAAATGATCAACTGCTAGTAAAATTAATTGGTGATCATATTCGTAACGATGTTAAAGACTCATCGGAATATTTACCGCGTTTCCCGCAAAATAAATTAGGTTTTGAGGCTGAGTATGACTGGCATGCATTGCAAGTAAACTTTGCTGCTACGCATTACTTTGAGCAAGACAAGTTAGGCGCACACGAAACTCACACCGACAGCTACACATTATTTGATGTATCTGCGAAGTATAATCTTGATGTGTTAAACACAGATTCGTTTGTATTTGCAAAAGTGCAAAATATTACAGACGAACTTGCTTTCAGCCATACATCGTTTATTAAAGATATCGCACCATTACCAGGTCGCAACGTACAGTTAGGCCTACGCGTTTATTTCTAATACCCGAGAAAATACCAGCAAAAAGGGCGTATTAACACGCCCTTTTTTATTGTCTACCTGTAGTAACGTACCGATAAATCATCAATATAAACGTCATCAAACGGCATGTTGCCATATCACAAAGGGTTATTGTTTAACCTGTTAGCCGCTAAATCAATGATAGTTATCTGAAACATTCCTACAATCTGCTAAAATTCTATTAAATTTATAATAAAACCCTACCTGAGGCTTTTGTGAAAATAACAACACACCTTGTATCACTCGCAGCGCTTTGTCTTACAACAACGGTTTCTGCAAAAACACATTTCTCTGACTTTAGTGTGAGTTACTTAAACGGTAATAACTACGAAGTGGGCGACAACAAAAAACAAATCGTAACATTAGAGCACTTTGCGGTTACAAGCTGGGGAGACAGCTTTACTTTTGTTGACCGTTTGGAATCTGATAATGGTGATAAAGAAACCTACGGCGAATTTTCGCCACGCTTTAAAATCACCGACTTTGAAAACAATCCCGTTAAAGCGCTTTACGTTGCCACTACAATTGAGTATGGCACATTTTCATCCCATGATGGTTTTGGTTCAAGCTTAACAAACTACTTATACGGCGTAGGTGCTGGGTTTGATGTGCCCTACTTTGATTTCTTCAATGTAAACCTATATTACCGTAACAATGAGCATGGTGATAATAATTACCAAACAACCGTTACATGGGGTTTACCAATTGGTCCGCTTTATTATGATGGTTTTATTGATTATGCAACAAGCAGAGACAACAGTGACGCACAGATGAATTTCACGTCGCAGTTAAAATATGATGTTGCCCCACATTTAAATATCGATTCAAAATTATACCTAGGTATCGAATACGTTTATTGGCTTGATAAATTTGGTATACGTGGTGTTGACGAAAACAATGTCAATTTGCTAGTAAAATATCATTTTTAAACTAAAAAGCCCTGCATATTTGCAGGGCTTTTTATTATCACACGATAAACTTAAATGCTTACGCGCTTATAATCACGGTATTCAGGTAACCAGTAGTTCTTTTCAATTAGACTTGCTAATTTTTCGTCTGAAATCTCAAGCGCCACGCCTTGTTCAATGGCTTTTTTCGCAACGTTAAACGCAATCTTCTTAGAAAGCGATTCAACTTTTGTTAGCGGCGGCAACAAGCTACCTTCACCTGTATTTGCTCTTGGCGATTCGGCGGCCAGGGTTTCACTCGCAATCATCAGCATTTCGTCGGTAATACGCTTGGCACCCACTGCAACTACACCTAGGCCAATGCCTGGGAAAATATAGCTATTGTTACATTGTGGAATAATGTGCTCTTTGCCATTAAAGGTAACTGGTTCAAATGGGCTACCCGTTGCCACAATTGCCTCACCGTTGGTCCACGCAATCACGTCTTCAGGCATCGCTTCAACTTGTTTGATTGGGTTACTTAGTGGGAAAATAATCGGCTGCTGACTACCTTGGTGCATTGCCTTAATTACCTGCTCAGTAAATAGCCCTGGTTGACCCGATACACCAATTAAAATGTTTGGTTTTGCGCAGTTCATTACATCAAGCAAGGATGCACAATCGCCGCTGTAATTCCAATCGCTAATGGCGTCTTTTTTCTGTGTTAATACTTGTTGGAAGTCGCGTAAATCGCCCATACCTTCAGTTAATAAACCAAAACGATCAACCATGAAGATTTGCGAACGTGCCTGCGCTTCACTAATACCTTCACTTACCATTTGCGCAATAATTTGCTCAGCTATACCGCAGCCTGCAGAACCAGCGCCAACAAATACCACTTTTTGTGACGATAGCGCTTCACCTTTAACACGACACGCCGCTAATAATGAACCTACGGTAACCGAAGCCGTGCCTTGAATATCATCGTTAAAGCTACAAATGCGGTCGCGGTAACGTTGTAATAACGGCATTGCGTTTGGCTGTGCAAAGTCTTCAAACTGCAACATAACATTTGGCCAACGGCGTTTAACTGCGTTAATAAATAGCTCTAAAAACTCGTCGTATTGTTCTTGCGAAATACGCTTATGACGACGCCCCATATACATAGGATCATCCAGTAGCGCTTGGTTATTGGTACCCACATCAAGCATTACCGGTAATGTATACGCTGGGCTAATGCCACCTACAGCGGTATAAAGTGATAATTTACCAATAGGAATACCCATACCGCCAATACCTTGGTCACCTAAACCAAGAATACGCTCACCGTCAGTAACTACGATTACTTTTACTTTACCTTTGGTGGCGTTACGTAAAATATCGTCGATACTATGGCGGTCTTCATACGAAATAAATAAACCGCGGTGTTTACGATAAATATCAGAAAAACGCTCACACGCTTCACCTACCGTTGGGGTATAAATAATTGGCATCATTTCTTCTAAGTGATCACGTACCAAGCGGAAGAACAAGGTCTCGTTGGTATCGTGAATGGCACGTAAATAAATGTGCTTATTTAAGTTGTTGGTGAAGCTTTTGTACTGCTGATAACAACGCTCAACTTGTTCTTCGATTGATTCAAAAATTGGCGGCAATAAACCCGCTAAGTTAAACTGTTCGCGTTCGCGCTGGCTAAAAGCACTGCCTTTATTTAATAGCGGTGTTTCAATTAGCGTCGGCCCAGCATAAGGGATGTACAAGTAATTTTTATGTGTGTGTTCTGTCATTGTATTCTTGGTGGTGTGTTGTAATAGCTTTAATTATTAGACTAAAGTTTAAAAATGCAAAACTATAAGATAAATAACGAATAATTGAAAACATTATCTAAGTAGCAACACGTTAAAGCAATGATTATTGCCTTAAATTAACCAAGTTTAAACGTATTGCTATCAATCTATTTACTTTGCCTCAGGTTATTGTCCGAGTGCAATACCTTCGCGGCGCGGATCCGCTGCACCGATAAGTTTATTACCCTCAATCATTACCGCGTGAATGCCCGAATTTAAATCGCGAATAACGACTTTGTGACCGCGTGCTTCAAGCGCTGCTTTATAACGTGTTACATCACTTCCTTTTTCAAGTGTCGTCACACGGTTACGGTTAGTAATATTGGCAAGCGCAATCGCTTGTTGCGGCGTTAAACCAAAATCAAGCACGCCAACAATTGCTTTGGCTACATAGTTAATAATGCGTGAACCACCCGGCGAACCAATCACCATTTTTAAACTACCGTCATGATTAAACACCATAACAGGCGACATAGAAGAGCGTGGACGCTTATTTGGCTCGACACGATTAGCCACAGGTTTACCGTCAATTTTAGGATTAAAGGTAAAATCTGTAAGTTGGTTATTAAGCAGGTAACCGTTCACCATTAAACCTGAGCCAAAACCCATTTCAATTGATGTTGTCATTGAAACCGCATTACCCGCGCTATCAACAATTGACACATGTGAGGTTGATGGTTGCTCGTAATTAACCTGCGCGACAGACCAATCTTGCGAAAATTCGCCCGGCAATGCCCTACCCATGTCTTTTTCACTAATTAGTTTACTACGCTCTTGTAGATAGTTTTTATCCAACATTTGCGCTACTGGCACGTCAATAAAGTCAGGATCGGCAATATAGTGATCACGATCTGCAAACGCTAGACGTGATGCCTGAGTAAACGCATGAATTGATTCAAGTTCCCACGATGTATTAAGTGGTGCTTTATTGTTTTCAAGTAATGCCATAATTTGCAGTACAGTAATGCCACCTGAGCTTGGCGGCGCCATAGAGCACACTTTATATGTTCTATACGGTGCACATACGGGCTTTCGTTCAACACTTTTATAATTGGCTAGGTCTTGAAGGCTGATTTTACCTGGCGCAATCGATGAGTTTGTTACGGTTTCAACAAGTTGCTTTGCATTTTCGCCTTGATAAAACGCGTCGATGCCATTTTTAGCAATCGCTTTATATAAGTTCGCAAGCTTTATATTAGTTTTAACTGTGCCAGCTTTGAGCGCGGTGCCATTTGGCATAAAGTAATCTTTGGTGTCGTCAATTAAAGCAACTCCAGGGTTTATCTGCAGACTGACCAGTTTTTCAAGTCGCGGTGATACCACAAAGCCTTCTTGCGCCAGTTTTATTACGTCAGTAAATAATGTATGCCATGGTAATTTACCATAACGTCTATGCGCTTTTTCTAGCGCAGCTAGCGCGCCAGGCACTCCCACTGAACGTCCACCTACTACCGCATTAATCCAGCGAATTGGTTTGCCATTTTCATCTAAAAACAAAGATTCACTCGCATTCGCTGGCGCAGTTTCACGTCCATCAAAGCTGGTTAAATGACTATTGGCTTTATCGTAATGCATCAGAAACAACCCACCGCCAATACCAGACGATTGAGGTTCTACTAATGTGAGTACTAATTGAACTGCAATTGCGGCATCAACGGCGCTGCCACCTTTAGCTAAAATTGCGTGACCTGCTTTTACCGCATACGGGTTAGCAGCCGCAACCATAAACTTATCAGCAACAACTTGTTGCTTTTTAGTAAAGCCAGTATTTGCTTCTGGCTCACCAACGATTGTCGCGCTAACATTGAGTGAGAATAAGCTCGATGCGATAAGTATTTGTGAGAGAGTCTGTTTTAATGTTTTCATAATTAAGCAAATCTATTATTTGTGATAATCTTACAGACATTTGATATTGATTAACACAGATAGCGAATGTTAAATCTTCCAACCGATAAACGTTATATCACTGCCCCGCTTGTTCTCATTTTTGCTGCGATAATTATTTTTGCAACGCCGCTCAGTGAATTATTTGAATATAACCGAAGCTTATTTTCTCATGGTGAATACTGGCGACTTATTACTGCTCATTTTAGTCACTCAAATAGCTACCATTTAATGTTAAACTTAGCAGGCGTTGCGCTCATCTGGGCGTTACACGGTGAATATTATGATGTGAAAAAATACGCATTAGCACTTTTTTTACTGGCGCTCTACACCGGCGGTGGGCTTTATATTTTTTATCCAGAAAATACACTTTACAATGGGTTAAGTGGTGTTTTACATGGTTTAATCATTGTTGGCGCGTTAATTGACTGCCAAAAAGGTATGAAAACGGGTTATCTTTTGTTTATTGGTGTTTGGTTAAAAATTGCATGGGAGCAATATGCTGGACCAAGTGCTGAATTAGGGCAACTAATTAATGCACGGGTGGCTACCGAAGCACACTTGATTGGTGCAATATCCGGTATTTTTGTTTATGCGAAATTAAATCGTCATGCACTACGCGAAAATATCACCCAATAAAAAGGCCGCTATGCGGCCTTTTTAAATTATAACTTTTGCTCAAACAACTTATAAATACGACGGTACTCATCTAACCACGAAGAAGGCTGTTTAAAGCCATGTGGCTCAACCGGGTAAATTGCCGTTTCGTAATTTTCTTTTTCAAGTTCGATAAAACGCTGTACTAAGCGCACTACGTCTTGGAAAAATACATTGTCGTCAATCATTGGCGCATTAATTAACAATGGTTTTTCTAACCCTTCAGCGAAATAAATCGGTGAGCTGCGCTTATAGGCAATTGGATCTACATCTGGGTGGTTCAAAATATTCGATGTATACGGATTATTGTAATATGCCCAGTCCGATACAGGACGAAGCGCGGCACCCGCTTGGAATAATTCTGGGCGGGTTAACAATGCCATAAAGGTCATAAAACCACCGTAAGAGCCACCATATGTACCAACGCGCTGGTCGTTAACATTAGCGTTTTCAGTCATCCATTTTACACCATCGGCTAAATCTTCAATTTCAGGCTTACCCATATGGCGGTAAATTGCGGTACGCCAATCGCGACCATAGCCTTTAGATGCACGGTAATCCATGTCCATCACCACATAACCTTGCTCTGCGAGGAATGAGTGGAACATAAATTCGCGGAAATAACCTGACCAACCTAAATGTGAATTTTGTAAATAACCAGCACCGTGGTTAAAGATAACCGCTTTGCGTGCTTTACCTGTTTCACCTTCTTTGTAATCACGTGGATAATACACTTTTGCATAAATAGGCTGCTTAGTATGGCTTGACGGAACGGCTACAATTTTTGGCGCTACAAGTTGAGTATTTAGGAACTTATCCGATACAGTATTGGTTAAACGCGTTACCGTATCGCCATCAACATTAGTTACGTACAACTCTGGTGGTAATGCTAATTTTGAGTGTGTTAACAATAGTTTTGATTCATCCGGGCTAAGCTGGTAATCGGTCATACCGTTTAAATCGGTTTGGGCAACGCTCTCACCCGTTGTCAGATCTAGCTTGTAGATTTCATAAATGCCAGGGTGTTTTTTGTTTGCTTTATAAAAAATTGACTGGCTATTACGAGCTTGTGTTAGTTCTGATACCACAAACTGACCGCTTGTTAGCTGCTTTGCTTTACCCTTAAGCGCTTTTGTATAAATATGGCTGTAACCAGATTCCTCAGACAAATAATATAGCGTATCTGGTTGTTGATTTAACCAACCAAAATTATTGTACGTATAGTTAACCCAGGCTTTATCATGTAAGCGATGTTGCGAAACCAGTTTATTGCTTGCAAAGTCTACAGTTGCAATCCAGCGGTCTTTATTATCAAACGCTTCAAGCATCACTGCCACTTGTGAACCATCGCTATTCCATTGAATTGCATTTTGTGACCAACCCCAGTCCATCATTAAATTAATATGACGAGGTGCTTTTTCTGATTTGTATGTTTCACCTTGTGCTTTTGCGTTTTCGGCTTTTACACTTGCTAATACGTCTTCATCAAACCCTGGTAATGTATCGAATGGTAGGCTTGTTTGGGTATTTTCAGTGAGGTCAATCATTACCAACTCTGAGCCAGACGGCTTGGTATCGGCAACACGACGTCTTACTTTTTCAGCAACAATTTCACCGTTTTGACCAATGTAGTTTGGCATAATATCGCCATCATCACGCCATGGTGAACTTTTAGTAACAACTGTAATGAGTTTGTCGCCTGCTGGTGATACTACTGCACTGACAATACGATTACCTTTACCAAGGTAATATGTATCGTTCATAACGCTTTCGTTTTGCGTTTTTAATGACTCGTTGTAGGCGTGTTTATCTTGTTTGTTCTTGTGAGTTAGTGCTACGTAGTCAATGAGTTTATGTTGCTCTTTAGCAATATAACTTGTTGGCTCTTTTACGCCTTCTGGCTTATCCGCAA
This sequence comes from Pseudoalteromonas sp. P1-9, assembly GCF_001399975.1. Classification (GTDB taxonomy): domain Bacteria; phylum Pseudomonadota; class Gammaproteobacteria; order Enterobacterales; family Alteromonadaceae; genus Pseudoalteromonas. The sequence continues at coordinate 18,887 of NZ_LKBD01000031.1, read as the reverse complement.
CTTTAAGTGCTGCTATTTGTGAGCGTAGGCCCGTTTCTACATTAATTTTATAAAAATTATTGTTAACTCGATATGCAAGTTCGCCGCTAGTTAAAAACAAAAGCTGCGATGCATTATCATCGCTTAGAGTAAGTTGCTTTAATTTACCTGTTGCTTGCTCAACAGTAAAAATATTGCCTTTAAACGTATATGCTACCCACTTGTTATCTTGACTAAAGGTTAATTGTTTCGCACCGAGTGTGTGCAATTTATCAAGCGATACTAAATCACCATTGCCTTGCTGGTCCAACGTACGAGTGTAGGTATCGCGTAATTCGTTACCCGCTTGTTTGCGCGCATAATTTACCGACTTAGAATCAAACGACCAAAATGCACGCTCAGGTTGACGACCTAACCAATCTGGATGCGCCATAGCTTGTTTTAACGTAATGGTTTCTGGGCCTTGGTGAGTCGTTGTTTCAACTACTGGTGAAAATTCGTTAGCAGCTGCGATAGTAGATTGTTCAGTCGTTTTACAACCTGACAAACTAATACACGCAGTTACAGCAAGAGCAATAATAGATTTATTATACATTGTGTGTTTTTTTTGTAATTAAAATTACACTAATTTAACCAAACAATTGGCAATAATAAAACTGCGCTTAACGTTTTATTATGTGATTTTAGCGATTACATTTGTAACAAAAAAAGGCCAACAAGGTGTTGGCCGAATACTCTGCGCTAGCAATTTAGGTCGAAACGAAAAAGTAATTTCTCGTTTCAAAGTAATAGACCGTGCGACTCATTATTTAGTTCAAAATTTATTCAATTAATTTATTTTAATTTCTCAATTCCATCAGTCATTGACTACCCTTTAACTATATCCAATTTGAATAGCCTGTTATGAGCAAGTTTAGATTACGTATTTATCGCGGACCTGATAAAACAAGTTTAGCTAAATGGCTTAAACAAGATGAACTTGAAAACTGGTCACGCTATCAACACTTTTATTGTGATGGAAACGAGTCAATTATTTTGCTTGATATCGGAAGTTTTTGGCAAACCATGATAAACAATAAACAAAGTCACCATGAGCAATACTTAGAAGGACACGAACGGTTATTGCAAGGTAAATACATTACCAACAACGCAGTACCATTTTATGTTGAAATCGATATTCAATCAGAATTAAATTAAATGGTTTTATCTTTTAGGTATAATTAAACGCATAAAAAACGGTTATACACACTAACGCGTACAACCGTTTTTTTAATGCACATGCTGTGTAGTTAACTAAACAGCTTATTTAGACAATTCAACTGCACGTGCTGCGACGCCTGGATAAGCATCTTCTGGTAAATAGTTCGCAAGCACTGCAAGTTTTTTACCTAGCTCAACATTACTGCTCGCTACGACATTAATATGTCCCATTTTACGACCTGCGCGAACTGCTTTGCCGTACCAATGACTGGTTACTCCAGCAACGGATAACACATCAGCAGGAATGCTCGGCTCACCAAGCACATTGATCATCGCACTTGGCCCAATCATAGCGGTATCACCTAATGGCAACCCAGCTACTGCACGTAAGTGGTTCTCAAACTGGCTACACAGTGTGCCTTGCTGTGTCCAATGGCCTGAGTTATGAACGCGAGGTGCAATTTCATTCACCATTAATTGGCCATCAACATCGAAGAACTCAATTGCCAGTACACCAACATAATCCATCGCTGCTGATAGTTTATTAAATGCTGCTAACGCCTGGCTTTGAATTTGATCATCAATATCAGTGGCAACTGATAACGTAAGTACACCGTTGGTATGTTCGTTTTCAGTCACAGGATAAACCGCAGTATTGCCTTGCTTATCGCGTGCACCAATCACTGAAATTTCACGCTTAAACGGAATCATTTTTTCAGCAATAATGGTGTGTGGGAAATCTTCACTACCTGCAGCAATAAACTCAGCCATTTCTGACCAAATGTGATCTACATTAGAATCTGCTTTAATACGCCACTGCCCTTTACCATCGTAGCCTGCTTGACAGGTTTTGATCACAAGTGGCAGTCCTAAATCTATAATGGCACGGTCTAAGTGTTCACGCTCGGTAATAAGTAAATACGGCGCACAAGGTACATTCGCTTGATCTAATAGCGCTTTTTCGATGCTACGATCGCCGCCAGCCTTAATGGCATCTTTACCTGGGTAAAATTTGCCACTTTGACAACATAACGCTAATACATCATCAGGAATATGTTCAAACTCTGCGGTGATCGCTTCACATTCTGCGATTGCAGCAACTAAGTCTTGCTCATACACGGCAAGCGTTAGCGGGTGAACAACGTGCTTAGATCCAACATCATAGGCTTTGATATTTATATCAAGAGGCGCACCTGCCAAACTCATCATACGGGCAAGTTGGCCTGCGCCGAGAACTAAAATATTCATATTATTCTGCTGGGTTTGGATGTGCTAACACAGTGTCAGTTTGGTTTTTTCTAAATTCGTCGATTTTCGCTAGCAATTCAGGCTGCTGACAACCCAGAATTTGCGCCGCTAATAATCCAGCGTTTGCAGCGCCCGGATCACCAATCGCAAGCGTACCTACCGCTACACCTTTTGGCATTTGGCAAATTGATAGAAGTGAATCAACACCATTAAGTGCTTTAGATTTAACCGGAACGCCCAGTACCGGTAAGCTGGTAAATGCAGCTGCCATGCCCGGTAAGTGTGCTGCACCGCCTGCACCTGCAATAATTACTTTAATACCGCGCTCAGCTGCTGTGCTGGCATAATCGGCTAATAACTGTGGCGTACGGTGCGCAGAAACAACCTTTGTTTCATATTCAACACCGAATTTATCAAGCATATCTGCAGCGTGTTGCATGGTAGGCCAATCTGATTTTGAACCCATAATAATGCCAACAGTCATAGTCACTCCTCATAGTTAGGCACTCAATTCACATTAATTGCACTTTTAGATTATTAACAAGCGCATTGTGAATGTTAAAAATTGTTTTCGCGATGTGGGATTGCGAGTTGCGAATTATCCAATAATCCCTTCGTTTTCTCAATTAAAAACTGTGAATTCTCTATTCTCTAAGGTAAATTAAGTCAATTGTTTCACTAGTTAGAAAAACCAATGCCTGAATTTAAAGTGATACCACCAACGACAACTGTGTATTGTGAAAAGCGTGGTGAAGGCTGGACGCTCACAGGCATTACTGGCATTGACGAAAATGCTTCGGTAATGTTTGACGGTACGCGATATACCATTCCAGCAAAAGAAATCGTTGAAACCTTATTACCTAATCAACTAAAACGAGAACAACAAAAAGGCGCCTAATGGCGCCTTTTTCTTAGGTATTAAATCAGTGCTTATTTTAATGCATTAATACGCGCATCAAGCGGAGGGTGTGAACTCATTAAGTCCATTAAACCTTTACCAGATGCAATACCAAATGCCATCATCGACCCTTCAAGTTGTGACGGATGATTAACTTTAAGGCGCTCAAGTGCCGCACGCATTTTGTTTGCACCAACAAGGTCTGCAGCGCCTTTGTCAGCAGCAAACTCTCGTTGACGGCTAAAATACGCCACTACAAAGCTTGCTAAAATACCGAATAATACTTGGAAGATCATATCAAAGATAAAGTATGTCCAAGAACCACCCGACTCTTCTTCATCGCTATTTAAGAAGTTGTCGACAATACCTGCAAGTACCTTTGAGATGGCAATTACAAACGTGTTTACAACGCCTTGAATAAGCGTAAGTGTAACCATGTCGCCATTGGCAATATGTGATACTTCATGGGCGAGAACGGCTTCTGCTTCGTCTTGACTCATGTTGTGTAACAAACCAGTACTTACTGCAACCAGTGAATTATTTTTACTTGGACCTGTTGCAAACGCATTCATTTCAGGACTGTCGTAAATAGCTACCTCTGGCATTGCAATATTCGCTTTTTTAGCTTGCTCTGCAACACGCTCAACTAACCACTTTTCTACGTCAGAACGCGGTTGCTCGATAACATGAGCACCGGTTGATTTTTTCGCCATCCATTTCGACATAAACAGCGAAATAAACGAGCCACCAAAACCAAACAACGTGGCAATTAATAAAATGCCACCTAAGCTTCGGTGTTCTATGCCTAGTACTGACATAATGACCGACAGCACAATACCTAACACCAGCATCACCGCTAGGTTTGTAATTAAAAACAATACAACTCTTTTCATTGTTACCTCAAAATGTGTTTTCTACCGTTTTATATAGTGTCTTTTGATTACGTTTCAAGATAAATTTACAAAATGACACACATATTATTTAAAACTAAACACACCATGAAATTTACATAAAGTTACTTAGCGCGTGTTGATCTTTTTGGTCTAAATTCTGTTCAAATCCAAACTATGTTAATCGCGGCGTCGCTTTGTAGATCTAGTGGGCTAAGTTAAAAAGCGACAACACGCTCTCGTTTCAATTAACTAAATTAAGTGCAGTGTTAAGAGCTTGATACACTTGAAGCTTGGGTTTGTCGTTTTTACAGTTAGGCGCAATGGCCAATAATGGGCAATCTAAACGTGCTTTTAGGGTTTGCAGATTTTCGTCTTGTTCTAACATGCCATCGTCAACATAATTGGCAATCCAACCAACACATTTCACGCCGCTTTGTTTTATATGACTTAAAGTCAATAATGCATGATTTAAACAGCCTAATTTTAGACCAACGACTAAAATCACCGGTAAATTTTGTTCGGCAACCCAATCTGACAGTAAGTCACTATCATTAATTGGCAATGCCCAACCGCCTGCACCTTCTATTATTAAATGATCAAGCTCTTGGTGCTTAAACACATCTAAATGGTCTGATAGTGCAGTTTTACTTATCTCTACACCGGCTTTTTTTGCTGCAATATGTGGCGCAATGGGTGGTTCGAAGCAAAACGGATTAATCAATTTGTACGGCAGAGCTACATTGCTAGACTCCAGCAGTGTTAACGCGTCTTCATTGACGAGCTCACCAAACGCCTGCTCAGCCCCTGCGGCAATCGGCTTAAAACCAGTAACGGCTCGTTTATGTTGTTTAACATATTTAATTAAAAGGCTCGATACATAGGTTTTACCTACTTCTGTATCTGTGCCAGTTATAAAAACTTGATTCATTTCTCTATCACTATATAAGCAACTTGGTAACTTACCGGAAATTGCCCCTGCTCTTTTGGATAATTAGCTAACAATGCACGGTATTTACGTTTACCCATCAATCCACTGCGCTGCTCGCTACTATTAACTTTATGATTTGCACCAATTTCTTTAATAGAGTGTAAGGCAAGCTTAGGGCTATCGTAAAATATTTTATGATGACAAAAGCTACTACTGATTAATTTAAACCGCGTATGCGCTACTGCATTGGCGATATCGTTTTGTGTTACAAAGCGATTTATGTGAGGCTCATTGTCGAGCACTGAGAAAGCCTGTTTAATTTCCTGTAACGTGCCATCGGCTACAATGCTAAAGTGTGCGCGACCACCTGGTTTTAAAACACGGTAAAAGTGGGTTAAAAGTGCCGCTAAATCACTACTCCATTGCATTGCAAAATTACTAAATATCAGGTCAAAACAGTCGGCCTGAAACGGCAAGGTATCCATATCAGCGCAGATGCTAGGTGTAACAGCTTGTTGCAACATGCTTTCACTTAAATCCATGCTTACAAGATAATCGCAGCGTTTTTTCAGTTCAAACGAATTAACAAAGGGGCCACAGCCTAAATCTAGCGCGACCTTATACCTTGCACCCAATGATTTTAACAGTATGTCGGCTGCTTGCTTTTGCACATGGGCATGACTTTGATAGCGCTCTGCCGCTCTAGAAAAATGAGACGCAGTGGCTTGCTTATTGGTTAACGCAGACAACATCATAACAACTTTAACCCTTCAACAAGATGATTTATCAACTGTTCAATATCTGCTGCTTGGTGTGCAGCGGTAAGCGTTATTCTTAGCCGTGCTGTATTATGAGGGACCGTTGGTGGTCTAATTGCCGTAAGCCAAATACCATTTGATTTTAAATGCTCACTCAGCGCTAAACAGCTTTCACTATCGCCGAGCACCAGCGGTTGTATGGCGCTATTTGACGGCATGAGTGAGAGGTTATGATTGCTTGCAAGGGTTTTAAAATACGCAATATTGTCTTTAAGGCGTGCGCGTTTTTCATCGGCACTGTATAGCCGTTTTAATCGCGAAAGCGTGGCCGATGCAAGCCAAGGCGACATTGCTGTTGAATAAGTATAATCGCGGTTAAATTGCAATAAATAGTCGGCCACATTTTGGCTACATAACACAGCTGCCCCGCTGCTTGCGCAGGCTTTGCCAAAAGTGATAATCAGTATTTCTGGTTTAACCTCGTCACAGCTGCCTAAACCATGATTACCCATTACACCAAAACCATGAGCATCATCAATCATTAACCAGGCATTGTGTTGTTTAGCTATGTGCGCAAGTTCAGCAACTGGTGCGCTATCACCATCCATTGAAAATACCCCTTCACTCACAATCAACTTATGCTGCGCTTTAGATTTTTCTAAACGACGCGTTAAATGTTTTAAATCGTTATGATTAAAGCGAGTATTCGTTGCGTTTGCTGCGAGTCCGCCGTCAATTAAGCTGGCATGATTTAGTTTATCTTGAAAGATTTCACTATTGGCTTCATTCATTAAACTTTTAAGCACACTTGCGTTAGCGCTAAAGCCTGAATTAAACAATAAACACGCTTGATAGTTGAGCTTAGATATGAGGTAATTCTCAAGTGCAATATGCGCATTTTGATAGCCTGTGACTAACGATGAACTACTCGCACCTAATGTATTTTCTAAACCCGTAATTTGCTCTTCACCCAAACCAAGGTAGTCGTTTGATGCGAAATTTAAATACTGTTTATTATTTCTAAGCAAAAAACGAGGACCAACACGCTCAAATGCAATGCGCTGGCGGTATAAAGACGCTTGTTGTCGCTCAGCAAGCGTCTTGTTTATATATTCGAACGCCATTTATGCTGGATAAAATAGTTCAGATGTTTCTTTATCAGCAATTGCTGATTCTAACGACGCTTGATATGCCTCATCGGAATAATCCTCAGCGCTTTCAGGCGACATACCGAGCTTTTTAATCAGCATCATATCGCTGTCTGCTTCTGGATTATCCGTAGTTAGCAACTTATCACCATAAAAAATTGAGTTAGCGCCAGCGAAAAAACACATTGATTGCATCTGTTCATTCATCGCCGTGCGCCCTGCACTTAAGCGAACGTAACTTTTTGGCATCATAATGCGCGCAACCGCAATCGTACGAATAAACTCAAAATGGTCTAAATCATCCACATCTTCAAGTGGCGTGCCTTTAACTTTTACTAGCATGTTAATTGGCACACTTTCTGGCTGCTTTGGTAAATTTGCCAGCTGCATTAATAAACCATAACGGTCTTTCGCTTGTTCGCCCATACCAACAATGCCACCCGAGCATACTTTCATACCCGCGTCACGCACGTGAGCAAGGGTATCAAGTCTATCTTGGTAGGTTCTTGTTGTGATGATTTGTTGGTAATATTCAGGTGAGGTATCTAAGTTATGGTTGTAATAATCAAGTCCCGCATCACGCAGTGCATGTGCTTTATCGTTATCAAGCATGCCCAGCGTCATACAGGTTTCAAGGCCCAGTTCTTTAACCTCTTTTACCATTTTCGCAATGTACGGCATATCGCGATCTTTCGGATCAGACCAAGCAGCCCCCATACAAAAACGTGTAGCCCCCTTATTTTTAGCAATACGCGCTTGTTCGACCACTTTCTCAACTTCCATCAAACGCTCGCGTTCTAGATCCGTTTTATAGTGGCCTGATTGAGGACAGTATTTACAATCTTCAGGACATGCGCCCGTTTTGATAGATAACAGCGTAGAAATTTGTACTTTGTTTGGATTAAAGTGTTGACGATGAACACTGGCAGCTTGAAACAGTAAATCGTTAAACGGCATATTAAACAATGCCTTTATTTCACTAAGTGTCCAGTTATTACGCACCTGAGCTTGCTCCATGGAATTCTCGTTTTTATTTGTTTCTCGAACTTAATTTCGCTAGTCTACGCAGCAACACCTTATTGTCAACCAAACGCAACCTTTAGAGGTTTACATTTGAACATTAAAGAAACAATTGATTTGGATTTTGATAAAAATCATTTATGGCACCCCTACACGTCTATGATAAATCCCCTGCCGGTGTACCCAGTTACACATGCTGATGGTGTGCATATTCATTTAGAAACGGGTGAAAAATTAATTGATGGAATGGCCTCTTGGTGGAGCGTTTTGCATGGCTACAATAACCTTGAACTTAACAACGCAATAAAGCAACAAGTTGATAAAATGAGTCATGTGATGTTTGGCGGTTTAACCCACCAACCTGCCGTTGACCTTGGCAAGAAACTACTCGACATTACACCACAATCGCTCACTCGTATCTTTTTAGCCGATTCAGGCTCTGTTGCGGTAGAAGTTGCCATTAAAATGGCAATGCAATATTGGCGCAGTAAAGGTAATATGCGTAAAAACAAACTTATGGCGCTAAGTAAAGGTTATCACGGCGATACATTTGCGGCGATGAGTGTATGTGATCCAATTAATAGCATGCATTCGTTGTACAAAGGTTTTTTACCAGAGCACTATTTTGTTCCCGCACCAAAAAGTAAATTTGGTGAAGCATTCGACCGCTCAGAGCGCGATGTATTAGCGCAGTACTTTGACAAGCATCACATGGATATCGCCGCCTTCATTTTAGAGCCGATTGTACAAAATGCTGGCGGCATGAACTTTTATCACAGCGACTATTTAAAAGCGGTACGCGAATTATGTGATGAGTACGACATACTGTTAATTTGTGATGAAATCGCTACGGGCTTTGGTCGTACAGGAAAAATGTTTGCCGTTGAATATGCCAATATTGAGCCTGATATTATGTGTATTGGTAAAGCCATGACCGGTGGTTATATGACGCTATCGGCAACCTTAACAACCGATAAAGTTGCAATTGGTATTAGTGAAGGCGATGCAGGTGTGATGATGCATGGGCCTACATTTATGGCAAACCCCCTTGCCTGTGCCGTTGCCAATAAAAGCATTGAATTACTGCTTAAAACTGACTGGCAAAGTAATATTGCACGCATTGAACATTGTTTTAGAACACACTTACAGCCGCTTGAAAGCTTTGATTCTGTAGCAAATGTTCGTATTCTCGGGGCAATTGGTGTTGTCGAAATGAAGCAAGCGGTTGACGTTGCCAAAGTGCAAAAACAGCTAATTGAACACGGCGTGTGGTTAAGGCCGTTTGGCAAACTGATTTATATGATGCCGCCTTATATCATGCAAGATGCGTCAATCATCAAAATGTGTAATGCGATTAAATCGATTTTGTAGGATTTAGGGCCTAATGGCTTACCATTCAAATAGGTAAGCCATTTTGTTGATGGTTTTTAGCGGTACTTTATGAATGTTGCGCTGATAATAAAGGTGCTGCATCGCCTTATCTTTAATTTCACCCACCACGACTTCTTTTACTTGATAACCAAGCGCGTGCGCTGCTTCAGCATACGCAATAAATTCCCACTTTTTAATGTTGGTGTTATCCAAAATCACCAATGGAATTTCCTGGCTTAACGCACGAATAAAACGCGCTAAATTAAGATTATGGTATTCACTTAGCTTGGCTTTATCAAAACGATATTGACCATCGCTGATAAAAAAATCGTCGGTTGAACAAATTACAAATTGGCCTTCATCGCCATTTACCATTTCATCACACAAACTCTGAGCGTAATGACTTTTCCCTGAGCCCGGCAGACCCCTTAAAATAAACACTTGTTTCATCTAAACAAAATTACCAATAAACAAATAATACAAATAACTAACAAACTGATTTGGTTAACCGCGATACTATCACCACTGCGGCGGTTGTAACGCTGACGCATGATGATTGAAATACTCGATATGATACCAGTTAAGATTAAAAAAAGAATCAGCAAGTTACGTGGCGTCATCAACCAATGATCACGATGCGATAAACCAAAATACCGGATAATGCCATATTCAAGCTCTGGCCTTGCGTAGTGAAACATAATCAGCGCGAGTAAAAAGAAAAACCACGCGATAATTGATAACGCATGTAATACGTTTTGCCTCATAGGTGATTTGCTGCGCCTTTCTTTTATCATACGCGTCAGTTATTCAATGAAATTTCACTATTTTTAAGCATATTACACATTATCGGGAAATTTGCTGTTTTTTTATTTTTCTTTCACAGGTAAGATAACAAACTTTCTTAGCGCATGCTAAGTAAGAACAACAAGAATTTATTTAGGCATTTTAATCATTGGAGTGAAAATGAGCCATATAGCTATCACAGACCTTTTGAAAGGCCGTGTAGAAGTAGGTGCAACCGTTACTATTAAAGGTTGGATCCGTACACGTCGCGATTCAAAAGCAGGAATCTCTTTTTTAGCCGTTCATGACGGTAGTTGTTTCGATCCTATTCAAGCTGTGGTACCGAATTCACTCAATAATTATGAAGAAGTGACCAAGCTTACCGCAGGCTGTTCAGTAACGGTTGTTGGTACAATCGTAGAATCACAAGGCCAAGGCCAATCATTTGAGATTCAAGCTGAATCGGTAGAAGTAGTAGGTTGGGTAGAAAACCCAGATACGTACCCTATGGCTGCAAAGCGTCACAGTATTGAATATTTACGTGAACACGCACATTTACGTCCTCGCACTAATATTATCGGTGCAGTGACGCGTGTTCGTAACTGCTTATCACAAGCAATTCACCGTTTTTACCACGAGCGTGGTTACGTTTGGATTTCTACACCTATTATCACAGCTAGTGACTGTGAAGGTGCGGGTGAAATGTTCCGTGTATCAACTCTCGATATGCAAAACTTACCGCGCACTGATAAAGGCGATGTAGATTACAGCGAAGACTTCTTCGGTAAAGAAGCATTCTTAACAGTATCTGGCCAGCTAAACGGCGAAACTTACTGTTCAGCAATGTCAAAAATCTACACTTTTGGCCCAACATTCCGTGCTGAAAACTCAAATACGTCTCGTCACTTAGCTGAATTCTGGATGGTTGAGCCTGAAGTTGCATTTGCAGATCTTAACGATATTGCTGCACTTGCAGAAGACATGCTGAAATACGTATTTAAAGCAGTACTTGAAGAGCGTCGTGATGATATGGAATTCTTTGCACAACGAGTTGAGAAAACCGCTATTTCACGTTTAGAAGACTTTGTTGAAAAAGATTTCGCACAAGTTGACTACACAGACGCTGTTGAAATTCTTAGAAGCTGTGGCAAGAAATTCGAATTCCCAGTTGAATGGGGTGTGGATTTACAATCAGAGCACGAGCGCTATCTTGCAGAAGAGCACTTTAATGCACCAGTAGTTATTAAAAACTACCCGAAAGACATTAAAGCGTTCTACATGCGTCAAAACGAAGACGGCAAAACAGTTGCAGCAATGGACGTTGTTGCACCAGGTATCGGTGAAATCATTGGCGGCTCACAGCGTGAAGAACGTTTAGACGTACTTGATGCACGTTTAGAAGAAATGGGCTTAGACAAAGAGGATTACTCTTGGTATCGCGATTTACGTAAGTACGGTACTGTTCCGCACTCAGGTTTCGGCCTAGGTTTTGAACGCCTTGTAGCTTACGTAACAGGTATGGGTAACGTACGTGACGTTATCGCCTTCCCGCGCACAAAAGGTTCAGCTACTTACTAAACGCTTTCCGTTAAATTAAGTACACTTAATGAAAAACCGGCTTATGCCGGTTTTTGTTTATGTAATTTTGGCCTAGTGATCTACTACATCAACTGGCTTATAAAGCACATGATAATCAATAATGTGCTCACACAACTTTTTACACGTATATTATTTTGTGGCGAACCAGCCTCGATTTAGAGAGTTACACTAAGAAGCGCGACAAAAAAAGCCTTGCTAAAGAAGCAAGGCTTTTACAATTGGAATAAGATTGTATTGTTACAAAGATGCTTCTAGTTCTGGAAGTACATCAAATAAATCAGCAACTAAACCGTAATCGGCAACTTGGAAGATTGGCGCGTCGGGATCTTTGTTGATTGCAACAATCACTTTAGAGTCTTTCATACCGGCAAGGTGCTGAATTGCACCGCTGATACCAACCGCGATATAGAGTTGCGGCGCAACAATTTTACCTGTCTGCCCTACTTGCATGTCGTTTGGTACAAAGCCCGCATCAACAGCAGCACGCGATGCACCAATCGCTGCACCAAGTTTATCTGCAATACCATTTAACAATGCAAAGTTTTCGCCATTTTGCATACCGCGACCACCTGAGATGATGACATCTGCCGCAGTAAGTTCTGGGCGTTCACTTTCAGTTTCTTGTTGTGAAACAAAACTGCTTAGCGCGTTCTCTTTAACTGCATCAAATGATGAAACAGCTACTGGAGCCTGATCACCTGCTACATCAAACGCACTCGAGCGTACCGTGACAATGTGTTTATCTTCACTACTTTGTACAGTCGCGATTGCATTACCCGCATAAATTGGACGCTTAAATGTATTTTCATCAATCACTTCGATAATGTCAGAAATTTGCACTTTGTCTAAAAGTGCAGCCACTCGCGGCATAAAGTTTTTGCCTGTTGTGGTTGCAGCTGCGAATATATGTGAATAATCGCCAGCTAAATCGACAACAAGATCAGCCATGTTCTCCGCAAGTTGATGCTCTAATGCTGCATTATCGGCAACAATGACATTTGAAACACCGTCAATTTTGCTCGCGGCTTCTGCTACTGCGGCTACGTTAAAGCCTGCAACTAAAACAGTAACTGACTTACCAAGCTTTTGCGTTGCCGAAACTACTTTAGCTGTGTCGTTTTTAAGCACGCCATGTTCGTGCTCTGCAATAATAAGTACTGACATTAGATCACCTTCGCTTCATTTTTTAGTTTTTCAACTAGCGTTGCTACGTCTGCGACAATTTCGCCTGCTTCACGCTTGCTTGGCTCTTCTACTTTTAAGGTTGTAATACGCGGCGTAACATCAACACCGAGATCCGCTGCGGTTAATACATCAAGCGGCTTGCGCTTAGCCTTCATAATATTAGGAAGCGTTGCATAACGAGGTTCATTCAAGCGAAGATCCGTCGTCACAACTGCAGGTAAGTTAACAGCGATTGTTTGTAAACCACCATCGACTTCGCGCGTTACATTAAGCTTATCGCCATCAACCACTACTTCTGAGGCAAAGGTAGCTTGAGCACGCCCAGTAAGTGCAGCAAGCATTTGACCTGTTTGGTTGTTATCAGAGTCAATCGCCTGCTTACCTAAAATCACTAACTCTGGATTTTCTTGCTCTACAACTTTGGCAAGGAGCTTAGCAACATGCAGCGACTCTAAACGTTCGTTTGTGTCAATTTGGATTGCTTTGTCTGCACCAAGTGCAAGTGCCGTACGAAGCTGTTCTTGGCAAGCCTTATCGCCTATCGATACAACGACAACTTCACTTGCTTTACCTGCTTCTTTAATGCGGATAGCTTCTTCCACCGCGATTTCACAAAATGGGTTAAGGGCCATTTTTACACTATTAAGATCAACATCACTATTGTCGGCTTTTACGCGCGCTTTTACGTTATAGTCGATCACTCGTTTGACCGGAACTAGGATTTTCATAACCTCTCCTTTAATGTTTACGCGTACGTAAACCTAGGTAAACTTATTTAACCGTTATTTGGTTTTAAGGCTACTTCCTGTTGACGTAAACGTCAACCTAAAATATGCTAAAGCCAATAACAGGTTATTTGGTTAACAAAGACCAGCTTAATTCAACAGGGGCAATATCATGGTACAACGTGAAACCATGGAGTTTGATGTAGTTATTGTAGGCGCTGGGCCTGCAGGCTTATCAAGCGCTATAAAACTGGCACAACTAGCACAAGAAAACGAACAAGAATTAATGATTTGTGTTGTTGAAAAAGGTTCAGAGGTCGGAGCTCATATCTTATCGGGTGCCGTATTTGAACCACGTGCACTTAATGAATTACTACCAAATTGGCAAGAACTTGGCGCCCCACTTAATACCAAAGTGAGTCAAGACGACATTTATTGGTTTAATGATGAACGTAGCGCGAAAAAGCTACCTGCTTTTGCCACGCCAAAAACCTTCCATAATGACGACAACTACATCGTTTCCATGGGTAATGTATGTCGTTTCCTTGCACAACAAGCAGAAAACCTAGGTGTAGAAATCTTTCCAGGGTTTAGTGCACATTCACTGATTATTGAAGATGATGCGGTAAAAGGCATAATCACAGGTGATATGGGCGTAAGTGAATCTGGCGAAGAAAAAGATGGCTTTATGCCAGGTATGGAACTTCGCGCTAAATACACTATTTTTGCAGAAGGTTGCCGCGGTCATTTGGGTAAAGAGCTCATCAGTACCTTTAAACTAGATCAAGGTAAATCACCACAACATTATGGTTTAGGGTTTAAAGAGATCTGGGAAATCCCGAGCGAACACCATAAGCCCGGGCTTGTCGTGCATGGTGCAGGATGGCCACTTGATAAAGATACCGGCGGTGGCTCTTATATGTATCATGGCGATGACAATCAAGTGGTAGTTGGTTTAATCATTGATTTAAACTTCAGCAATCCATACCTTTCGCCATTTGATGAATTTCAGCGCATGAAACACCACACTGTGTTTGCAGATACATTGAAACACGGCAAACGCATTGCCTATGGTGCACGCGCCATCGCAAAAGGTGGTTTGAACTCATTACCTAAAATGACTTTTCCAGGTGGTGTGTTAGTTGGCTGTAACGCAGGTACGCTTAATTTTGCCAAGATAAAAGGTAATCACACAGCAATGAAGTCAGGCATGCTAGCCGCTGAAAGTATCTTTACTGCAATACAGGATAATAAAGCTAATACAGAGCTTGATGACTTTGCATCGCGTTTTGAGAATTCGTGGCTTTATCAAGAATTAAACAGCAGTAAAAACTTCGGCCCAGCAATGCATAAACTAGGTAAGTTTTTAGGCGGCATGTATAACACCATTGACCAAAACTTATTTAATGGCGGTTTACCGTTTAACTTTAAAGATGACACACCTGATCATGCTTGCCTTGAGCCAGCTAGTCGTCATTCAGAAATTAACTATGCAAAACCTGATGGCACACTCAGTTTTGATAAACTAAGTTCGGTGTTTTTATCAAGTACTAACCATGAAGAAGATCAGCCATGTCACTTAAAACTGGCGGATAACACAATACCGCTTGGTAAAAACTTATCTGAATACAATGAGCCTGCACAGCGCTATTGCCCAGCAGGCGTGTATGAAATTAACGAAGTTGAAGGTCAACCGACGTTCGTTATTAATTCGCAAAACTGCATCCACTGTAAAACCTGCGATATTAAAGATCCGAGCCAGAACATTACTTGGGTCACACCTGAAGGTTCTGGCGGACCAAATTACCCGAATATGTAATTTCCAATTGTATTTGTCAAAGGCATGCTCTCCCACGTGAGCATGCCTTTTTTATTACTTGTTAAAACCTTAGTTATCGCTAATACTCAATAAACAACACACTGATTATCAAGTAATTATGGATAAAGACAGCGTTACATTTAGATTTTTGGCAGAACCTACCGACGTTAACTTTGGCGGTAAAGTACACGGTGGCATTGTTATGAAGTGGATTGACCAAGCGGGTTATGCTTGTGCAGCGCTGTGGAGTGGTCATTACTGTGTTACCGTATCTGTTGCGGCAATAAAATTCCATCGCCCTATTCTTGTTGGGCAACTTGTTGAAGTTGAAGCCAAAATAGCTAATACCGGTAAAACCAGTATGCAAATATTTATCGCTGTTCGCTGTGGCGATCCTAAATCAGGGCAGATGGTAGAATCGAATAATTGCATCATCAATTTTGTCGCTACGGATCAAGCTGGTTACCCTGTACCGGTTCCTGCCTTTGAAGCAAAAACCGCAAATGAAAAGCGTATTCAAAAATACGCGCAGAAGATGAAAGACATGTCACTGCAAGCGGAAAAAGTGTTCGAACAAGAAATGAAAGAAGAATAATTTTATTCAACACGTTTTATGGCAAAATAGGCACTTTTACAGTGCCTATTTAAGTTTGTTAGTGTTATGAATGACTACCAATTAAGTCCAATTGCCTTTATCGAATCTCCCTATAAACAAAAATTTGCGATACCTCGCCAGCCTCGCCTTATTCCAGAAGCAAAAGCCAAGTGCAAATTTGTTGGTGAGTTTAACCGTGAAGAGTTTGTTCGTGGTATTGAAGACTTTAGCCATGTTTGGCTTATTTTTCGTTTTCATGAAACGGCCGATAAAGGCTGGTCGCCATTAGTTCGCCCACCTCGTTTAGGCGGCAACGATAAAAAAGGAGTGTTTGCAACCCGCGCCACCTTTAGACCAAATGGCATTGGTATGAGCGCGGTAAAACTCGAAGGTGTGCACTATGAAAATGGCCAACTTTGGCTTGAGCTGTCAGGCATAGACTTACTAGATGGTACTCCTATTCTTGATATTAAGCCCTATTTACCCTATTCCGATAGCCTACCAAATGCGACTGCAGGGTTTGCAGATACACGCCCAGAAACGCCATTAGTTGTTGAGTTTGCAGATAAAGCCAATGCGTTTTGCGAACAAAACCAAACGCTTTACCCGGAGCTACAAAGCTTTATTGAAAAAGTATTAAAACAAGACCCGCGACCAGCTTATAAAAAAACGAAAGTCGGGTTACAAGAATACGGCATGAGCTTGTTTGATTTAAATATTAAATGGCAAGTGATTGAAAGCAACGTTACCGTATTAGAAATTAGCAAAAATAGCGAAAAGCCAGCATAGTAAGGCTTTTGAATTTTTACATACACTGATAAACTTAGCGCCTTACCTTATAAAAATCAGATTTAACATTTCGGAAAGCAAATGCGTACTAGTCAATATATTTTAGCGACGTTAAAAGAAACGCCATCTGATGCTGAAATTATCAGCCATCAGCTTATGTTACGCGCGGGAATGATCCGCAAACTAGCATCGGGTTTATACACTTGGTTACCAAGTGGTTTAAAAGTACTACGTAAAGTAGAAAACATTGTTCGTGAAGAAATGAACAAAGCCGGTGCGATAGAAATGTTAATGCCCATTATCCAGCCAGCCGACCTTTGGCAAGAGTCTGGTCGTTGGGAGCAATTTGGCCCAGAATTACTGCGTATTAATGACCGTCACAACCGCCCTTTTGCGTTAGGTCCTACACACGAAGAAGTGATTACTGAATTTGTTCGTAAAGAGATTAGCAGTTACAAACAACTGCCGGTAAATCTTTATCAAATCCAGACTAAAGTACGTGACGAAGTTCGTCCACGTTTTGGTGTGATGCGCGCGCGCGAATTCACCATGAAAGATGCCTATTCTTTCCATTTAAGTGAAGAGTGCTTAAATGAAACGTATAAGAAAATGCACCAAGCATACTGTAATGTTTTTGAGCGTTTAGGCTTAGATTACCGTCCTGTTATTGCAGATACTGGTTCAATCGGTGGCTCAGTTTCTCATGAATTCCACGTACTTGCAGAATCTGGTGAAGATGCCATCGCATTTAGCTCAGAGTCAGACTACGCAGCAAATATTGAAAAAGCAGAAGCGGTAGCACCTATTATTGAACGCCCTGCGCCATCAAAAGAGTTAAACCGTTTCGACACGCCTAGTGCAAAAACAATTGAAGATCTAAAACAGCAACACGGTGTTAAACCACACCGCGGCGTTAAGACATTAATTGCTTACGGCGCGCCAAATGAGAACGAAGAGCGCGGTTTAGTTGCACTCGTTGTACGTGGCGACCATGAACTTAATGAGCTTAAAGCTGAAAAGCTAACTTTAGTTGATTCACCACTTGAATTTGCAACAGAAGAAGACATTGTTAAGGCAACGGGTGCAAAACCAGGTTCACTAGGCCCAGTTGGTTTAGACATGCCAATTATTGTAGACCGTTCAGCGGCTGTAATGGCAGACTTTGTTGCGGGTGCAAACGAAGATGGCGTTCACTACAGTGGTATTAACTTTGACCGTGACGTTACAGACTACACGGTTGAAGATATTCGTAATGTTGTGGAAGGCGACCCTAGCCCGTGTGGTAAAGGCGTATTAAACATAAAACGTGGTATTGAAGTTGGTCATATTTTCCAACTTGGCACAAAGTACTCAGAGGCAATGAAAGCAGGCGTACTTGCTGAAAGTGGTAAAAACCAAATTATGACTATGGGTTGTTATGGTATTGGTGTTTCGCGCATCGTTGCAGCGGCAATTGAACAAAACCACGACCAATACGGTATTAAATGGCCGACTGCCCTTGCTCCGTTTGAGCTGGCAATCGTACCAATGAATATGCACAAGTCGCATCGTATTCCAGAGATTGCCGACAAGTTATACGCAGATCTTCAAGCTGCTGGTATTGATGTATTATTTGATGATCGTAAAGAACGCCCAGGCGTAATGTTTAACGATATGGAATTAGTTGGCGTACCGCATACGTTAGTGATCGGTGAGCGTAATCTAGATAACAACCAAATCGAATACAAAAATCGTATTACAGGTGAAAAAGAGCTTATTGACCTAGATAACGCGATTGAAGCAATTATTAACCTAGTTAAATCATAATTGTAAGATAATAAAAAAGCGCTGTGTTGTCACAGCGCTTCTTTATCAATTGAGTGACCAGTCCTAAATACGGTTGACACTTTTCCAACTTAAATTTGGAGAATGTTATGAAACCTATATCCAAGAGAACTCAAAAAGATTAT
>NZ_LKBD01000030.1 GCF_001399975.1 Pseudoalteromonas sp. P1-9 | reverse complement strand
GCTTAGATTACTAGGCCACACATCGAGCGCCGCGATAAAAGCACGCTCAAACAGAACAAAAATAGAACAGCAAAGATCAACAGACCCTAATTACTCAAATAAATTGCTTAATTGGTATTGCGCTGTTTTAGACCACAGCACTTTGCGTTTATTAAGGTTACTTTGCACGTCTGGCGCAATGGCATAACGGGTTAACACTTCCTGTGTGATATCAAGTGCATCACCTACACCAATAACCGACCACAACTCTTCTTCTAAATCTTTTGCTTTGTGCTGCGCATATTGGCTGATATAACCTAACTCCTTGGCAATATAATCGGTATCTGGTCGCCCAGTACGCGAAATATATAAACGAAAGGCAAAGAACAGATCTTCTCTGACACTCGCCGCAACAAAGGTTTTGCGGTTATTAACTTGTTTGCAGTCAAGTAATTCAGTAACCAATGCTTTATCGGGATCGCGCTCTTTTGGCAGTAAGCGAACAAATAAATCAAATTGCAACGGCGCATCATGACGCGCCATATCTTTAAGCGGTGCGCTAATTAAATTATCAAACGCGTTATGCTTAATTAAATGCTTAAACTCAAAGTTCTTAGTTAAGCTGGCCATATGGCTTAGCAATAAGTGACAGCTGCTGGGATAAAGGCCTTTCGCAATGGCGCCAACTTTGATTTGAGAGCCGCGCTTGTGCAAATAAAACGGAAACTGGCAAACATTTTTCGTCACCATATTACGCAGAGCGGTCGAAAGCCCCGGCGTTTTGGGTGACTCTTCTGAAGCAACAAGCTTTGATTTATTGTTTTCAATTAACTGATTAAAAAAGCGTGAGCCTTGGTGCTCCATATCGGTAGTTGGTTTATAGGTGCGTAAATTCACGACCGTTTTGGTTTTACTAACCGCCATTACTTCATAGGCTAATTTACTTAGCTGGTATTTTTTAGTTAGCTTTTGTAATTCAGGCAGTGCGACTAGCAGTAAATCGCCTTTTTCATAATCGGTAGGGGCGGCAAGTTCAAGCTGCAAACCATTCACCGAGAAATCCAACGTGTGACCTGTTAGCTCGCCTTTTTCTTCTTGTTCTAATTGAATAGGCGTTTTGTATAAATAACGTGTTTCGTTGCGCAAGTTAATATAATCAAGTGCTACAAACTCAACATCTGGGTAGCTGCGCAGCTTTTGATGACCATATTGTTTTAAGTGATTAACATGGCTTTTATCAAAAGTAATTTTCTTTAACGTATCACTTGATGATGCACTGGTGATATCAGTTAACAACAATAAATACTTGGTGTCTTTTACAATGCCTTGTACACGTGGAGAAGGTGGTTTATTGAGTTTAGCAACTTCGCTGCTGGCACTATCTGGTAGTGATAACGGAATGTAACTGTCTTCGCTTGAGCAGGGCATTAACTGTACATTGAACACCCTAAAGCTTGGTTTTTGGCTGGCAAAGCCCCAAAATAAATTACGTAAATTCGGCGTGTTATTTAGCTCGCTCTCGCTTGCTGAATAATAGAAAATTTTACCGTTATTAGTATGTGTGAAGCAGTATAAATTGATTTGCTTAACATCACCCGGCGTGTTTTTTAATTGGTTAATGCGGGCTGAGTTTAATATTTGTGGCAGTACTGAGTTGCGATTTTCATCATTAAAATAGCGTGCAACATTTAAATTATTTTCGTTAGACAGCACTATATTCGGAATAACGCGCGCATCTTTTACGCTTAAAAATACAAACAATGATGCAACACGCGGCAAGTAATATTGCTCATAACCTTTTACAACAACGGCATCAAGGGTGTTATCTAGATTCACTTTATAACGGCGCTTATTGCCGTGAATAAAGCTTTTTAAAAAGTCATCTATGGTTTTATTGTCATCGCTGAAGGTGCGTTTCATGCGTACATGATTTAATTCTGCATTGACCGACTCTACGGCAACCACTTCGTATTCCAAACCGTTTTTAAGCCCTAACTCAAAGTCTTGCTCTAAACCCATTAGGCGCATGCGAATGGTTTCGCCTTTACGTACTTGGTAGCGCGAATAGAGTTTTACTTTACAACCGCTAACGGAAATATCTGACGTAGATGCTTCAATTTCGCTGCCAGAGGGTAAAAACAGCTTTACTTTAATTGAGTAATTCATGCGTTCTTCTGAACGCGACTCGTATGAGGCAAAAGATACCCAATTGACGCCGGACTTTTCTTCTTTTTGCTCGCTACTGCCAACCGGTTGAGGGGCAAGCTCGCCACGCTCTTGCGCTTTGCGCTGCATTACTTTGTGATTGTTTTCGGTGTTCATTACCGCTTCATAAACGGCAAGGGTGTAACGTTTATAGCGGCGAATTCCTGCCTCAAATACATTGATGGCAATTTCATCCATAAAGTGCTGCTTACCGTTATAGCTGTAGGCGCGCACATCACCGGTTACTTGGCCGCGTAAATCAATAAAGCGATTGATTGGCTGAAGTAGACGGTTCATTTCCATTTTTATAAGGAACCGCTCTGAACTGCTTAATGTTTTGGTTTTTTTAGTAAAAATCGCATCAAAATTAGGGCGTCCCAAGTCGCGCTTGAGATCTTCAATAAGCGATTGATACTTTATCAATACATCTTCAGTCATAAAAACGGATTGTTCCTTAATTTTTATTATTCTACTTGCTTGAATAGGTTAAGATATCAAACAATTTTGATTTTAGCTTGTCGCATTTAGCGGTGAAGCGTGATTTATTAACTGAAGCAATTACTATACCAGTATCCTAGCAAGAAACATTGATTTAACGAGTGTTAGGTGCATATTGCGTACAAATTTATAAGAGTCGGTTTTTATGGCTAAAAATAAAACTGCATTTGTTTGCAGTGAGTGTGGCGCAGAATTCGCCCGTTGGCAAGGTCAATGTGGTGAATGTAAAGCGTGGAATACAGTGACTGAATTTCGTGTGCCATCTATTAAGCAAACGCCAAGAAGTGGTGGCGCAACAGCCGGTTATGCAGGCGCGATTGAAGCTAAGGTGCAAACCTTAGATGAGGTTAATCTTGAACAATTGCCACGTTTTACAACAGGTTTTGCTGAATTTGACCGCGTACTGGGTGGCGGTGTGGTGCCGGGTAGTGCAATTTTGATTGGCGGTTCTCCTGGTGCCGGTAAAAGTACCTTGCTACTGCAAACCATGTGTTTGCTCGCACAAAACATGAATACCTTGTACGTTACCGGTGAAGAATCGCTGCAGCAGGTGGCAATGCGAGCGAAGCGCCTTGGCTTACCCACCGATAAACTGAAAACCCTGGCTGAAACCAATGTTGAAACTATTTGCCAATTAGCGCTTAGAGAAAAGCCGCAAATCATGGTTATTGACTCAATTCAGGTAATGCATATGGCCGATATTCAGTCGGCGCCGGGCAGCGTATCGCAAGTACGAGAAGGCGCTGCTTATTTGACGCGTTTTGCTAAGCAAAACCAAGTGGCGATTATTATGGTTGGCCATGTTACTAAAGATGGATCTTTGGCCGGTCCGAAAGTGCTAGAGCATTGCATTGACTGTTCTATTTTACTTGAAGGTAGCAGCGATAGCCGCTTTAGAACGCTGCGTGGCAACAAAAACCGTTTTGGTGCGGTAAATGAATTAGGCGTATTTGCCATGACAGGGCAGGGTTTAAAAGAAGTTAGTAACCCATCGGCTATTTTCTTAAATCGTTCAGACGAGCAAACACCAGGCTCACTGGTAATGGTAATTTGGGAAGGCACGCGACCACTGTTGGTTGAAGTGCAAGCATTGGTAGATTATTCGCAGTTAGGTAACCCAAGGCGCGTTACGGTTGGCCTTGAACAGAACCGCTTGGCGATGTTACTAGCAGTATTGCACCGCCATGGTGGCTTACAAGTATCTGATCAAGATGTATTTGTTAATGTGGTGGGTGGTGTAAAAGTTACTGAAACTAGCGCCGATTTAGCCCTTATCACTGCGCTTGTTTCAAGCTTTAAAAATGCCTCACTGGCACGCGAATTAGTGGTATTTGGTGAGGTTGGCTTAGGCGGTGAAATTCGTCCAGTTCCAAGTGGTGTTGAGCGATTAAAAGAAGCGGCAAAGCATGGCTTTAAACGCGCTATTGTACCTATCGCCAATAAACCTAAAGAGCAAATTGAAGGCATGGAAGTGATAGGTGTGAGTTCGCTAGCACAAGCGTTAGAAGCACTGTTTTAATTCACTTTGATGTGTGTATTTATAGATATAAAAAAAGCAGCGTAACGCTGCTTTTTTTATGCTGTTTTGACGCGGCTATTAGTGAAGAATACGTGCGCGAATTGTACCGTCGATGGCACGTAGCTCTTTTAATGCCACTTCTGAATGATCTGTTTCTACATCAATTACCACATAACCAATGGTTTCGTTTGTTTGCAGGTATTGCGCTGCGATATTAATACCGTGTTGGGTAAACGCTTGGTTAATTTGCGTTAGTACACCTGGTTGGTTGTGGTGAATGTGCAATAGGCGGCTGCGATTAGCCAGCTCTGGCAACGATACTTCAGGGAAGTTAACAGCCGATACCGTTGAACCGTTGTCTGAGTACTTAGCGAGTTTACCTGCTACTTCAACACCAATATTTTCTTGTGCTTCTTGGGTTGAACCACCAATGTGTGGCGTTAGAATCACGTTGTCAAATTCGCGCAGTGGTGAAACAAACTCTTCGTCGTTACCTTTTGGCTCTACCGGGAATACGTCAATAGCTGCACCGGCGATTTTCTTTTCTTGCAAGCTGCTGGCAAGCGCATCAATATCCACTACCGTACCGCGTGACGCGTTGATTAAAATGGCGCCCTGTTTCATAACTTCTAGTTCTGCAGCACCAATTAGGTTTTTGGTTTGCGCCGTTTCTGGTACGTGTAAGCTGATTACATCGGATGTTTGCAATAACTGCGTTAAATTTTGTACTTGCGTCGCATTACCAAGTACCAGCTTATCTTCAATATCGAAGAACTGTACTTTCATGCCGATGTTTTCAGCCATAATGCTTAGCTGTGTACCAATGTGGCCGTAACCGATAATACCTAAAGTTTTACCACGTGCTTCAAATGAACCTGCAGCTGATTTTTGCCATTCACCGCGATGTGCTTTGGCGTTCTTCTCAGGAATACCGCGTAATAGCAGTAAAATTTCACCGAGTACTAATTCAGCTACTGAACGTGTATTTGAGAACGGTGCATTGAATACTGGAATGCCAAATTTCTGTGCTGCATCCAGTGACACTTGATTGGTACCAATGCAAAAACAGCCAATCGCAACCAGTTTATCTGCTTGTTCAAGTACAGCTTCAGTTAAGTGAGTACGTGAGCGAATACCAACGAAATGTGCATCGCGTAAACGCTCGATCAGTTCAGGCTCAGGCAAGGACGTTTTAACATAATCAATATTGGTGTAACCATTACGCTTAAGTGTTTCAACGGCACTTTGGTGCACGCCTTCAAGCAGTAAAATTTTAATTTTGTCTTTTGCTAACGATACCTTGCTCATAACCTTTCCTAAATATTACTTCAGCGTTTTAGGTCCTTGTGGTGTACCTACAATCACTGTGTTTGCGCCGCGCTCGGCAAATAAACCATTGGTTACTACACCAACAATTTGATTTATTTTTTGTTCAGTTTGTTTGGCGTTGTCGATATGCATATTGTGCACGTCTAAAATGACATTGCCGTTATCTGTGATAACGCCTTCGCGATAAACAGGGTCACCACCAAGGTGTACTAATTCTCGTGCAACATAGCTGCGTGCCATTGGAATGACTTCAACCGGTAATGGGAAGTTACCAAGTACATCAACAAGCTTTGTTTCATCAACAATACAAACAAACTGTTTAGCAACTGCTGCTACGATTTTTTCACGTGTTAACGCGGCACCGCCACCTTTGATCATTTCGTTAAGTGAGTTGATTTCATCTGCGCCATCAACATACACACTTAAACTATCTACATCGTTCAATTCAAAAATCTCAATACCGAGTGCTTTTAACTTTTCAGTTGAGGCTTCTGAACTTGAAACTGCACCGCGAATGTCATCTTTAATGCTCGCAAGTGCATCAATAAAGTGGTTAACCGTTGAACCTGTGCCAACACCAACGATGCTGTCTTTTTCAACGTATTCCAGTGCTGCCCATGCAGCTGCTTTTTTCATTTCATCTTGAGTCATAGGTAAAGGCCTAATGTTTGAACGGATTTTAGAGTTGTAAGTATTATACCTAGTTGCACCTTACATGCTTACCATAAATAACACTTTTTTGGCGTTACTATGGTTTTCAGTGGTACATCCCAACTTTCAATCGGTAATTGGTCAATGTGTTGGCAATCATGGGCAAGGCCGATTATTTCGGGCTTGGTACGTTGTTCGCGATAATATTTAGCGAGCGTACGATCATAATAGCCGCCACCCATACCAAGGCGGTTACCTTGTTGGTCAAAAGCGACAAGTGGTGTGCAGAGCACATCTAAGTCTTCAACCAAACAAACCTGACTACAATTTAACTTGGGTTCCAAGATACCATAGCGATTTGGCGTCATGGGTGAATTTTTCTCATACCTTTGAAAGAGTAAGTAACCGTGGCAAAAGGGGTGTAGTACAGGTAGGTAAACTTTGATGTTTTTACGCCATAATTCCTCAATTATCAATGAGGTATCAATTTCGCTGTCGTTTGATAAGTAGATCCCAACTCGGCGTATACTGGCGTTTTTAAAGTGTTGAAAAATGTTCACGTTAATTTTTTTCGCGGCTTCACGTTGTTCAATTTCTGAAAGTTGAGCGCGACGTTCTCGCATTAACTTGCGAATATTTTGACGTTCCATAGCAATATTTAAATATTAAAAGGGCAGTAGATTAGGAAATGCGACAATTACACCGAGTAAAGACAGTAAAATGGCAATTAAAGCAAAGAACAGCCAATTGATATTTTTTGGTTTGTTACTTGATTCAACGGTTTCATCAAACTCAAGCTCTTCGCCCCAATTATTGTTTTCAAGCTCTAAGTCGATTTCACCATTTTGTTCTTGTTGCAGCCGAGCTAAGTCATCGACTTTTTCTTCAAGGCGAATAATTGATGTGGTTATATAGTCAAGGGCAGCCAAAATGCGCTGGTCGACATCGTGCTCAGGTTCTTGTGTTTGCGCTTTGTTTGCATTGACTATTTTGACTTTAATGCCGAGCGCAGAGAATGTTTTTTGCTGTTTTATTGCTTTGTCTTGCGAGATAGGACTAAAAATGAGCTTGCCCGCAAGAAACTGTGTAGCTTTTGCATCAGACAGTTTTAATTTTGTTGTTAAGATTGTTTTCGCCTGTTCGGTGGTGACATTGTTACTTAATTGGGCGAATTGAATGCGATAGCTCATATACTTAGCAAAATTAATTGTTTTGCTAAGTATATAGTTGTTAAAAGCTTTTTTGCAAAGTTAAAAAGCAGCAAGAACTGCTGCTTTTTAATGTGATTAGTACTTAGCTGGACCTGATGGCAGGGAGTTTAAAATAAACTCGCGTACATCTTGGTTTGATGTTTCTAAATCAGCGCGACGAAGGTACATCATGTGCCCGCTTTCGTAGCCTTTAAAGCTCAAGCGTTCACGCATTTTACCACTTGGGTCAAGTTGCCACATTGTGTACTTGGCATCAAAGTAATTTGTTGCGCCATCAAAATAACCCGATTGCACCATTACATTTAAATATGGGTTTTGCGCCATTGCTAAGCGCAAATTCTCGCCGGTTTTATTATCGCTGCGATCCCACGGGTGAACTGAGCCAAACATGTTGTATTTTAGATCTGTTTTATAGCCGAGCTCTTGTTGTAGGTAGTAATTAATTGCCGGTGTGAATGAGTGCAACCATGAGGTTAATTCAGCCCAATAATCAGGGCGACTACCTGCATCACGCTTATCGATGCCTTTATAACGTGAATCTAAACGACCCACAGTAAAACCGTCTTCGCGCAGTAATTCTTTCCAAAACGCGGCATTAGGAATATCAAGATTATTGCGTAGTACAAAGGTTTCGCTCAGTGCCGTGTATTTAGCGATAGTTGCCGCAATTTGTTGTTTTTCATCAATATTAATAAAACCACCTTTGCTAATTGCAGGAATTGCTTTATTGATTGTAAAGTCTTCAACTTCGGCTAAAAACGTTGTTAGTGGCATGTTTTGATATTTCGCATTTAACTTGTTGTGATACCAAGCCGTTGCGGCAAAGTAAGGAATACGATTAGCGGCTTCAACTGGGCCTTCGCGTTTAATGCCAATTTCAGTAGGTGATACTAATATTACGCCATTTAGGTACATCCATTGGCGATTTTGCAATTCAAGCGCAAGACCAGAAACACGTGTTGTACCGTAACTTTCACCAATTAGAAACTTTGGTGATAACCAGCGATTGTTGCGTGTTACAAAGGTATTAATCCAATCCGCTAGGTATTTAATATCGGCATTAACACCAAAAAATAACTCTTTTTGTTTATCTTTACTTGGCAGTTCACCTTTGTCATTTTCAAGAACACGCGAGTAACCTGTGTTTACTGGGTTAACGTAGACTATATCAGCGACATCAAGCACAGAGTAAGGGTTACTTTTAACGCCATAAGGTTGAACTGGGTAGCCTTCGTCATCAATATTTAAGATTTTCGGGCCTGTGTAAGCAAGGTGCATCCAAACCGAAGCTGAACCTGGTCCACCATTAAACGAAATCAGTAATGGGCGTTTGCCATAGTCTTTCACACCTGACTTTTGATAATACGTGTAATGCAAACTGGCAATCGCGTTACCTTGCTCATCCCACACCGGTTGCGTGCCAATTGTTGCACTGTACTTAACCTTGTTACCTAAGATTTTTACTTGGTGATTAGAGGTTTGTTTACTGTCGATTGTTATTTTTCTATCAGTGGCTTGTGATTGATAGGCTATCACAAGCGCTGAAAAAACAACTAACTGAATAAGCTTTTTCATGTTGGCCCTGTTGTTAAACATGTGGATTTAGTTAGCAAGCAGACTACTTAATTTTTGCTTGTGCGGTCAAAGAGAGTGAGACCAATATAGGCATTTTTTCGTTGAATTACTAAATCTACCCTATACTGATTAATGACGGATATAAAACAATGATGCACTTTGACTTTTTACTTATAAGCCGTTTTTACAGCGCAATAAGCTTTGTATTTAAAACGCCACTAAATAGTTAAAGCAAAAAAACAAACCCATTGTTTGTATCGATACGTACAGTAACTATGAGCGATATTGTCACCGCTAACTGATTCAATTAAGGAGAAAGTTATGCCTCAAACTCCAGTAGCAGATAAGCATGCGACTTTTGCCAGATGTTTAGAGTGCAATAAGGTTGGACTATTTGCCCCTCTGCATTGGCTTGCCCTTGGTTTTAAAGATATGGCGAGTGCGCCAATTTTGAGCCTATTTTATGGTGTTGTGTTTA
The DNA here is from genome assembly GCF_001399975.1 of Pseudoalteromonas sp. P1-9. Taxonomy (GTDB): domain Bacteria; phylum Pseudomonadota; class Gammaproteobacteria; order Enterobacterales; family Alteromonadaceae; genus Pseudoalteromonas. Next base: position 48,973 of record NZ_LKBD01000030.1, on the reverse strand, counting down.
GTATTATTCCTGTCGCGATTTTATATTTTGTCTATCAATCAGGTACCCATCTTGTAATTTTACCCGCCACCGTGGCATTTGCCCTAATTGGGCCGGCTTTTGCTGTTGGCTTATACGATATTGCGTGGGAACTGGAAAAACAGCACAAACCAACACTAAGCCATAGTTTAAGGTCAATGTTTCGAAACCCAGTTGGCGAGTGGGGTTTTGCGGTGCTGTTAATGGTGATTATGATTATTTGGATGCGTTTAGCAGCTCTAGTACATGCTTTGTATCCAAATAGTGTTAACCCTACATTTGACGAGCTCTCGGCCTTTTTAACCTTAGGGTCGTTAATTGGTGCAGTTATGCTCGGCAGTGTATTTGCTATTTCAGCGTTTACACCGCAAATAATGATGGAACGCCGAGTCGATATTATGACAGCTGTGGTGTCGTCGATACATGCAGTAAAAGAAAATATCGGTGCAATGATTGTTTGGGCGTTTTGTATTGTTGCTTTGGTGGCATTAGGTTTTTTAACTGGCGCAACAGGGTTTATTGTAATAATGCCGCTGCTTAGCTATGCAAGCTGGCATGGATATATTGCCATCATAAAACACAAAGGCCCTCGCGGTTACGAGTAAATAGGGTTGGTTATTTAAAAAGGGGAACGTTTGTTTCCCTTTTTTTAATGGTTATGTGGTATAACAGGACCACAATAATAAGCCTGCGTGCAGGTAAGAAAAGCTTAGTTGGAGTGTAACAATGCAACGAATTCTGATCGTTGAAGATAGCAAAATGGTGCAACAAGTATTGCGCCATCTAGTCGCGCAGTATTTATCTGTTCCCGTTGATTTTGCCGCATCGCTGAGAGAGTCGGCTGGGCTCATGAAAAATAACAAGTATACCTTAGCGCTGGTGGATTTAAATTTACCTGATGCGAGCAATGGTGAAGTAGCAACGCTGACCTTGCGTTGTGGTATTCCAACGCTTGTTTTAACTGGCAGTATTGATGAGTTTAAGCGTCAGCAAATGCTTGAAATGGGCGTGGTGGATTACGTATTAAAAGAAAACCGTGATTCTTATATTTATGCTGTAAAGCAGTTGGCACAGTTATTAGGCAATCAAGGAACTAAAGTATTGGTTGCCGATGATTCGCAAACGAGTCGTACTATGATGCGACAAAACTTAGAGCGATTATTGTACCATGTTGAAGAGGCTGAAGATGGTGATCAAGCGTATCAAAAGCTATTAGCTGATGAGAGTATTAAGTTACTACTCACAGACTATGCAATGCCGAAGAAAGATGGTTTTGAATTAGTAAAAAGCATTCGTTCAAAACGAGGCCGTGATAGTTTAGGTATTATTGGTATTTCAGGTTCTGGTAGTCAAAGTTTATCAGCCAAGTTTATTAAGCATGGCGCAAATGATTTTTTAACAAAACCGTTCGCACCAGAAGAGTTCCATTGTCGTGTAATGATGACCATGGAGCAGCTCAATCTGATAGAGACCATTAAAGATTCAGCGAACAAAGACTACCTTACAGGGCTTTATAATCGTCGTTATTTCTATAAAGCGTCAGAGAAAATCATCACTGAACAATCGTTATTAAGTATTGCTGTAATTGATATCGATCACTTCAAGCAAATAAACGATACTTATGGACACCAAGCTGGTGATGAAGTGTTGAGCTTTTTATCAAATAAGTTAACAGAGCAATTTGGTGATGCGCTGATGGCACGTCTTGGTGGGGAAGAATTTGCCGTGTTGTTTAGTGGTGAAGATCAGGATGCAGCATTTGAAAAACTTGACGAATTGCGTTTTTCATTAACAAATATGCAGGTTGAAGCGGCGGGGCAGTTTATTAGTTTGTCTATCAGTGCAGGTGTTGCTCAATTACAGCAAGATGAAGAACTGTCTGAGCTTATTAATCGCGCCGATGTGGCACTTTATGATGCGAAAGGTGGTGGCCGAAATCAGGTGGTTATTCACCAATAAAGAAACGTTTTAAGCGTAAAGCTAAGAGTGCTGAATCGACACTCTTAGCTTTTAATTTTGCTGAAAGCTGAAAGCTGAAAGCTGAAAGCTGAAAGCTTTTACAGCTGCGTAAATTCAAGTAGCTGTCTTAATTTCGTTGCTTGTCTGCGCGAGATTTCAACCGTTTGACCATTACTTAGCGTCGCTGTTAAGCCATAGCTAATTGCCTGTTCCATACTTTCAATTGCATCTAGGCGAATAATGTCTGAACGACTGGCACGGAAATAATGTCTTTCGTCTAATTTTGCTTCGATCTTGTTGAGCGAGCTGTGTAAGTACGCTTTACCGTGCGGTGTATAAATTGCTGCATGATTACCTATTGACTCAAAACGAATAATTTCTTTTAGTTCAATAATGCGCATGGTTTCGCCGTACTTCACCATAAGTTTGTGGTCATCAGGTAGGCCACTTTCAGAAGCACTTTGCTCGAGGCGCTTTTCTAACTTCTCAATGCTTTCGGCTAATCGAGCAGGATTTACTGGTTTTACAAGATAGTCCATCGCATTTAGTGAGAACGCTTCTACGGCAAACTGGTCGTAAGCAGTACAGAAGATAATATTCACATCATCACCGAGTGATTCTGCAAGCTCTAAACCGGTTGCGCCAGGCATATGAATATCTAGGAAGATTGCATCCGGCTTATGTTCAGCGATTTTTTCACTCGCTTCTTCGGCATTTTTAGCCTCATCGACAATTTCAATTTGGCTATGTTTTGATAGTAGGCGCTTTAATTCACTGCGAGCAAGACGTTCGTCATCAACAATTATTATTCTAATACTCATTGTTAAAAGTTAACTCCATCGTGTAAGTGGTCGCATCACAGGTTTGTGTTGCATTGCAAACATTACCAAGGCCGAGCTTCGCAATAAGCTCGTTTAATGGCAAGTCACCTGACTTTATTTTTGGTGTTTGCGTTAATTTAAGTGTAAAAGTAAGTGCACCGCCAGTTTCATTAGTGCTTACGAGTAGTTCATTGTGGCTAACGCTGTAAATATCTTTTTTGATAAATACATACTCAACTACAGGCAGTAGTAAAGAGCATGCTAGTGGATATGGGTTTGAAAGCTTAGTGAACTGTTTTGTTATCGTAATTCGTTCTTCTAGGCGTAGCGCTTCTAAATCAAGCAAGTGTGCTAATTGAGTTAAGTCGTCGCTAACGCTGGTATTACCTACACCGTCGTTTAGTTGATAGCGAATTAACTCGGCAAGTTTGCCAAGCAAGTCGCTCGCTAAATCTTGATTCTCGAAAATCATATAGCGGATAGCATTCATGCTATTAAACAAGAAGTGTGGGTTTAATGGTGCTTCCGCATTTTTTTCAAACATATAAAAAGAAAGTCTCTTTTCTGACAGACTATTCTGAGTCTATCGATTTTAAAAATATCTCGCCAATTAAAATGATAAACGGCAAAAAAGTGAGATGAATGGTTAAGCTGTTTTTTCTAGCTGTTGTTGCCAGTCAATTGGCAGCTCAATCACGACTTTTCTGCGCTTACCGCTTTTAACTAAAACGATGCTAGCATCGTTACTATATTGGTGTTCTAAACGGCTTTTCACATTATCAAAATGCTCTGTATCTAAAAAGAATTTACCGTGGCTTTGATGGGCAATCTCAATACGATATTTTTGGTGTTTTATAAAGCTTGCTATCGTCAGCTCGCCGTCGCGTTTACGCGCAGTATTGAGTAAAAACGAACAGATAAAAATAAGCGACATACTTGGGATATTAGGTGATATCTCAGCATCATGAAGCTTTAAGCTGTAGCTACTTGGCGCACGTTTTTGTTCTTCAAGTAATTCTAGGTAATTGGTTAAACTGGTCAGTTCATCACTGAGCTTTGCGTCGGCTGTTTTACTCGACATCAAGTTGTAGCGAAAAAGGTCTGATGCTTTGGTTACAAGATCCGCTGCTTTTTCTTCATCAATATCAATTTGATGTTTAATAGCCTCCATGGTATCGAATAAAAACTCAGGGTTAACACGGTTGGTTAAAATTTGTAGTTTTTGCTTTTTAAGTAATAGTGCGAGCTGTTTATAATTTGAAATGCTAGCTGCGAGCACGTAACAGTAGGCCCACACTAAATTAAACACAATATTATAAATAACATAGGCTAAGAGTGATTCACCTAAATTATCTAAATGCATAATGCTGTTTACGTACTCCTCAATGGAGTACGGGGTGAGCGCCAGTAGTATAGGTAAAAAATCTAAACCAATAATCACCATTGAGGTGATGGTTGAACTCGCTAATAGCAGTAAAAACAGTTTCCACTTAGTTTTAGCGTAGCTTTTATAGTGTTTATAAACGCCGCGCAGCACGATATGAAATGCTGCAAAAATCATTATTAGCTGGTAAGTGGTGAGTACCAGTGCGCCATACCAACCAAGTTGAATGATTGGCATTGTTTCAGCATCAGGTTCGTGAAAAACACCCCAAATTCCCAGGTAACTGACTAAGAATGAAATAAATAAGATCGGCCCTTGGTATCGCCAATAATTAGGACTGGTATTTCGAATGTAACTGAAATTCATAACCGGATTTTGACCTTTTTAAATTGGCAATGTTAAACATGCGATATATTTATCGTCTTTAAACTCAGCGTTTAACGAGGCATTTTCGTTATACATTAGCTGCAAGCGTTTAATTAAGTTTTCTTGCCCTGTACCTGTGCTTTCGACTTTATAGGTGCCTGTATAAATTGGATTACTTACTGTTACCACGAGTTGATTCTTTTGTTTAGCAATATCAACAATCAGCAGGCTTTGATCTTGCCTTGGCGCAATGCCATGTTTAATTGAGTTTTCAATTAATGTAAGAATGCCCATAGTAGGGACTTTAATATTTAAGCAGGTTTCATCTACATGCATTTCAATTAACAAACGCTCTTCAAGGCGAATATGCTCAATATCAAGATAGAATTCACAAATGCGTAATTCTTCTTTTAATTTTACCGTGGGGTGCTTATTGGCTGTTAAGTTGTAGCGAAAAAGTTCATTTAGTTTATCAATCAACTCTTTAGCAAGCTGTTTATCTTCGAAAATCATACCGCGAATACTGTTTAATGAATTAAACAAAAAATGCGGATTAAGCTGACTCATTAATAATGCGATCTGACTTTGCTTAAGTTGTGTTTTAACTTGGAAGCGACGTTTTAATGCTGATAACGGTAGATAGCAAAACAACCAAAAAAGAAATGCACCGAATTGAGACTTTAATCGTTTCGAAGAGGCACGATCAATCGCTTCTTGATCTCCATTATGAATTTTCTCAAGTTCCTCTCGCGCTTTTATATGTGCTTTGTCAAACCCTTGTTTAAAACCTTTTTTAAATTCAGATTTTGCTGTCGCATTAGTTGATGTTTCACCTTGAGTGTCTGTGTTTTTTTCAACTTCGCTATCTGGTTTAACTTGATTAAGCGGATCTTTATCGGGGTTTGCTCGATAATAGGTAATTTCGTTAGCAATAGGCACAAACATATCTCTGCTTATATCTCGGATACTCTTGCCTATAAATGAGCCGACAGCAACAAAGACCAAGCCACAGATGAATACTTTTATAAACCCCGCTTCTTTGTTGCGTAAGAAATTAATAGGGGCGCGAATCAAAAAGTGAGTAATAAGAAAGAAGCTTAAAGTGCGTATGCCCGCATACGCAAACACGTTTGCAAGGCCATGCATTTCCTTGTCAGTGTCTATATTTGACAGTCCGCCAAATAATAATATGAGAGCAATTAAAGCTTGGATAACCCAATAAGCCATTTGCTTATATATCCTTTGTTATTGTTTTTTATTCCATTGAGTTAGTACGGCTCAGCATAACAGCTAACTCAGACATAGCATATTGTGTCAAAAACGGTCACCAAAGCAAGTTTTTGCTGTTTCATTTTTTGCACCAAAACGTTCTCAAACCCACTATTGCTGCACCTTTGTGGTGCGTTAACTTTGTTGTAACACATTGTAAATTACATAACTTTATGAATTAGATAAAAAAATATTATTGGCATAAAGGTTGGATTTAGTAAGTACAAATAAAAAACAACAACAGGTACACGTTATGAAAATGATCAGCGCCATTATTAAGCCATTTAAGCTTGATGATGTTAGAGAAGCGATGTCAGATCTTGGCATTGAAGGCATGACAGTAGTCGATGTAAAAGGTTTTGGACGTCAACGCGGGCACACTGAGCTATATCGAGGTGCAGAGTACCAAGTTGATTTTATTCCAAAAATTAAAGTCGAAATTGCAACGCAAAGCGATAATGTTGACCGCGTGGTTGAGGCAATTACCAATGTGGCGCAAACCGGCAAAATCGGTGACGGTAAAATTTTTGTCTATGACCTAGAGCAAATTGTTCGTATTCGTACGGGCGAGTTAGACGAAGCGGCAATTTAAGGGGAATGTCATGGAAAACACAGTAGTTGAATTAAAATTTGCGCTCGACACGTTTTACTTTTTAATGTCTGGCATCTTAGTAATGTGGATGGCTGCAGGTTTCGCAATGTTAGAAGCGGGCCTAGTACGCTCTAAAAATACCACAGAAATTTTAACTAAAAACGTCGCGCTTTACGCGATTGCATGTACGGTTTATCTGATTGTTGGTTACAACATTATGTATGTTGATAATGCCGAGGGTGGTTTTTTACCGTCACTAGGTATGCTGATTGGTACTGAAGCGGCAGATGCTGATCATGCATTGCAATCAGATTTTTTCTTCCAAGTTGTGTTTGTTGCAACGGCAATGTCGATTGTTTCAGGTGCAGTTGCTGAGCGCATGAAGTTATGGTCTTTCCTTGTTTTTTGTGTGGTGTTAACTGGTTTTATATATCCACTAGAAGGCTACTGGACTTGGGGCGGTGGTTTCTTATCTGAGATGGGTTTTGTTGATTTTGCAGGTTCAGGTATTGTACATATGGCCGGTGCAGCAGCTGCGCTTGCTGGCGTACTATTACTAGGTGCACGTAAAGGGAAGTACGGTAAAAATGGTGAAATCTACCCAATTCCAGGCTCTAATTTGCCGCTTGCAACACTAGGTACATTTATTCTTTGGATGGGGTGGTTTGGTTTTAACGGTGGTTCGCAATTGCTGCTATCAGATAAAGAAAATGCCACCGCAGTGAGTCAAATCTTACTTAACACGAATGCGGCAGCGGCAGCAGGTGCAATTTCAGCACTATTACTTTGTAAAGTGTTATGGCGTAAAGCTGATTTAACTATGGTATTAAATGGGGCACTTGCAGGTCTTGTTGTTATTACCGCAGAACCTGCATCACCAAGCCCGCTACTTGCGGTACTGGGTGGCGCGTTAGGTGGTAGCCTCGTTGTGTTTAGCATTGTGGCATTAGACAAAGCTAAAATTGATGACCCAGTGGGTGCGATTTCAGTTCACGGTGTATGCGGCTTCTTAGGTCTTATGTTAGTGCCGTTATCAAATAGTGATGCGACATTTGTAAATCAGTTAATTGGCGCAGTAGTAATCTTTGCCTTTGTATTTGTGAGCTCCTTTATTGTTTGGGCGGTACTTAAAAAAACCATGGGTATTCGTGTTGGCGAAGAAGAAGAAATCAACGGTATGGACCAGCACGATTGTGGTGTAGATGCGTACCCTGAGTTTGTTACCGTGCGAGGTAATATCTAAGTAGCTGGTTTGATTTAAGTTATAAATAATCGAAAGCCCGATGCCTAATGGCATTGGGCTTTTTTATTTGTAATATTCTTCTATGCTTAGTACTGGTGCTATTAACGTGTTTAAACTATGAAAATAGACTTACTAATTGCGGAAGACGATATTTGTTTAAATGATCTTGTTGCCTCAAGCTTGACCGATGAATATTTAGTGTCGCAAGCGTATAATTTGGAGCAAGCGAAAGCCTTGTGCGATAAGTCTCAATTTAGTGTCATTGTATTGGATTATTACTTTCCAGATGGCGATGGCGTTGAGCTAATTCATCATGTTAAAAAACAAGGCAATAACCCAATCATCATTTTCTTAAGCGCCTCCGAAGAACTGGATACCAAAATGAATGCATTCAATGCAGGTGCCGCAGATTGGATTGATAAACGCTCATTTATCCCCCCTTTATTATTAATCAAAATTAAAAAAGCGCTGGCTAACCGGCAAGAGTTTGATGCCCTAAAAGAGGCTGAGCAACAGGCAAACACAGCAGTATTTTCTGCGATGTCAGATTCCTTTATGTGGGGTAATACGGCAAGAGCGATTCAAGGTTGCCTATCTTGCACTAACTACAACGAGTTTTTAGTTCATATTTTTTCGTACTTACAAAGTTTAGAGCTCACGGCATCGGTTGCGTATAGTGAAAATAGTCAGATAAGTTACTGGGATAGTCCTTATGCACGTGCATGTGGTATGGAAGAAGATCTTTTTAAATTAGTAATGCAAAAAGACGAACGTATTATTAATGCTGGGCGTCGATATTTTTTCAAAGACAGTTATATCTGTATTTTAATTAAAAATATGCCTGAAGACGAAGTACGAAAAGGGCAAATTTTAGATGTAGTAGCGGCCTATATTGAATGTGCAAATCATCAAGTTAATATGCTTAATCAAGAGTATGTAAAACAGCTTTATTTTAAAAAAATTGCGTTTGAATTAGATGATTTACAGCAAAAAATGGGACTTTTTACTGAACAAACTCAGCAAATTCAAAGTCATCAATCACTTAAGTTTTTTGAAATTTTTAGCCAACTAGAACTCACCAACGACGAAGAAAGTAAATTAACTGAAGTAACTGATGACACGTTAATGAAGTTTGAAGAGCTTGCTTATAATCATGTAAAAATTATTAATAGCTTAAATAACGTGATTAAAGATTTTAAACGCCAATTATCTTAGTCGGCTTTTAGCGGAAATGTTTCGATTGGTATATAGCGTAACTGGTTATTAATGCGCGTCGAGTGAAAGAGTTTAAATTCACTATAGGTCACGTCAAACGGCGTGATTTTTTGTATTATTTGAGGGGGCTGTTTGCAGTTTCGTATTAGCGTAACGTGCGGGTGATAGGCAAACGGGTTAGTGTAAAGTTGCAGTTTTTCACCTTCATCGCGTAATGTATTGGCAAGCTGTGTTAATGAACTGGGCTGGCTTGTTGGTTTTAAATAAAAAATTCCACTATTTTGCCAAAAGCTTGTCTCTTCAAAGCGCAAACTAAATGGTGAAACCGATAAACAGCGTGCAAATTCAATTAAAGCTTCTTGTGTTCTAATTGGCACATTCGGTAAAAACGCTAAGGTTAAGTGCAAATTACTTTTTAATATAGGCTTTCGTTTACTTTCAATTTTTGATGTTAACCAATTGAATATTTTATATTTATCTTCTTCACTAAAGTCTAAGCCAAAAAATAGCCGTTTATTTTCTTGATTTTTATCTGTCATCTTTTAATATTTGCTTATGCATATATATGTTTAAGCGAATTTATGGTTGCAGCACAATTTCACAAAGCACTCAGTGAGCAGACTCGCCTTCGAATTATGGCTCTTATTTTAGAGCATAAAGAGGTCTGTGTCTGTGATCTTGTTGCCGTTTTAGATATGCCACAAGGTACGGTTAGTCGCCATTTAAGTTATTTAAAAAAGTCTGGGCTTGTGCAGTCAGTTACCCGCGGTACATGGCGTTTTTATCAATTAAATGAATCGCTCAGCCAGCCGCTGTTAGCGATATTGAAATTAACACTCGACACACTAAATAACGATTGCCAAGTGCAACGTGATTTAACTTCTTTCAAACCTTCAAATTGTTAGGCTGTTTATTATGAAAATTGCGATTAATGGCTTCGGTCGTATGGGTAAATTATTAGCACGTATTGTGTTGGCTGAGGGAAACCATCAGTTAGTTTATATTAATGATCCCGCTGCAACAAACGAGGCGATAGCCCATTTGCTAGCGTTTGACTCAGTTCAAGGACGCTTTAAAGATAAAGAAATTCATGCAGATGACAGCCATTTATATGTCGCTGAGCAGAAAATTAGCTTATTGCACGAGTCAAAATTAACTGAGTTGCCAGTTGATAACATTGACTTATTAATTGACTGTTCGGGGCTTTACCGTAAATCGGAGCTATTTCAACCTTTGTTAGATAAAGGGTTAGCGCGAGTTCTTGTTTCTTGCCCAGTAAAAGACGAAGGCGCGATTAATTTAGTCTATGGCGTAAATCATGATTTATACCAAGCAGATAAACATAAAGTGGTCACGGCAGCGTCGTGCACAACTAACTGCCTTGCACCTGTTGTAAAGGTATTAAAAGAAACAGTCGGCATAAAACGTGGTTCAATGACCACCATTCATGATATTACCAATACCCAAACGATTGTTGATAAAGCCCATAAAGACTTACGTCGAGCGCGCGCCTGTGGTGAATCGTTAATTCCAACAAGCTCGGGGTCTACAACAGCAATTATGACGATTTTCCCTGAGCTGAAAGGCAAACTTGATGGCTTAGCCGTGCGCGTACCGCTGTTAAGTGGCTCTTTGGTAGACTTAGTAATTGAAACTGAAAAACCAACCAGTATTGAAGAGATTAACAATGCTTTTGAACGTGCTAAATCAGGTGAATTAAAGGGTATTTTAGATATTGAAATGCGCCCGTTGGTTTCGGTTGATTTTGTGGGCGATACGCACAGTGCCATTGTTGATGGCTTGTCGACTCAAGTAATCGACAAGCATTTAGTGAAAGTATTAGCTTGGTACGATAACGAAATTAACTATGTCTCACGTATGAATGACATTGTTAATATGATTGCCGCGTCTTAACTTACCTTTTCGCCCTAAACCAAAGTATTTCAACGCCTTGGTTTAGGCTTTGTTTATCACTTCATGTAGTTTTAAATTATGTTAGCAGCATCAAACACAGTCAGTCAGGGAATTAAAGACTACATACAAATTACCCTAGCTTACTGGGGGTTTACCTTAACTGACGGCGCACTGCGTATGCTAGTGGTGCTGTATTTTCATACACTCGGTTATTCGCCAATTGAAGTGGCAATGCTATTTTTGTTTTACGAATTTTTTGGCATTGTTACTAACTTGTTTGGTGGCTGGTTGGGCGCCCGTTTTGGTTTAAAAGTCACTTTGTTTAGTGGCTTGCTGCTGCAAATTAGCGCGCTTATTTTACTGGCGCAAACTCAGTGGCTAAGTGTTGTTTATGTAATGATATTGCAAGCAGCATCAGGCATCGCCAAAGATCTCAATAAAATGAGTGCCAAAACAGCTATTAAACAGCTTGTGCCAAGCGATGAAAGTAGCACTCTGTTTAAATGGGTGGCACTGCTTACAGGGTCGAAAAATACACTAAAAGGTTGTGGTTTCTTTTTAGGTGGTTTTTTACTGGCGCTATTTGGCTATCAAAACAGTTTGTATTTACTGGCTGCCGGACTTGGATTAATTACTTTATTGGTTGCCTCTCAGTTAAAGCAAAGTTTAGAGGCCAAATCATTTAAGCCTAAATTTAGCCAAGTATTTTCATCAAGTAAAAAAGTAAACCTACTCTCGTTTGCGCGTTGCTTTTTATTTGCCAGCCGCGATGTGTGGTTTGTAGTTGCTTTGCCTGTGTTTTTAACCATGCAAGCGGGATGGTCGAGTACAGCTGTAGGTACTATGATGGCGTCTTGGGTGATTATTTACGGGGTTTTTCAATCAACTACACCAAAAGTATTTAAGGCTTTTAATAAACAGGCCAATGCGCAGTCAGCGGTGTTCAGTGCGCTTGCATTGTTGGTTGTTTTGGTGGTTATGCTGGTGGCGATTTCTTATGGCCTATCACTGGTTAATGTGGCGATACTTGGACTAATTTTATTTGCCGTAATTTTTGCTATTAACTCTGCCATTCACTCATTTTTGATTGTGCATTACGCCCGCGATGAAGGTGCCTCGATGGATGTTGGCCTTTATTACATGGCAAATGCCTGTGGGCGTTTATTTGGCACTGTGTTGTCTGGATTATTGTTTCAGCAATATGGGTTAACAGCATGTTTAATCGCGAGCGCATTATTTGTAGCGATTTGTATTCCAATTACTGCGAAGTTAACGCAAAACAGTTAAAATTCAGCAAAAAATGAATGGAAAGTTGTTTTGCTGCCGATTGAAAGTGTTTATCAAACTCTGGTTTCTAGATTATCGCAACATGAGCGCGTGGTGCTGCAAGCGCCACCAGGGGCGGGTAAATCAACTTGGTTGCCACTGCAATTAATTAAAGATAATCACTTCAAACGTATTATTATGTTAGAGCCACGTAGGCTTGCTGCACGCAATATCGCAAGCTTTCTGGCCGACTGTTTAGATGAGCCGCTAGGGCACACAATCGGTTTGCGCATTCGTGGTGAAAATTTTACCAGCCAACACACCCGTTTAGAAATTGTAACTGAAGGCATGCTGACACGTATGCTGCAAGATGACCCTGAATTAGACGGCGTAGATTTGGTGATTTTTGATGAATTTCACGAGCGTTCAATTCAAGCTGAAACAGCACTTGCACTCTCATTTGAAGCGCAAATGGCTTATCGTGATGATCTTAAATTATTGATTATGTCGGCAACGCTTGATGGGGAGCGTTTAAGTTGTCACTTCGATGCGCCGCTGGTACAAAGTGAAGGGCGTCAATTTCCTATCGCTGAACATTACACTGCAGTTAAAAATGAAGCTGATTGGCTCGCGCAAATTGCGCCGTTAACCATTCAAGCAATGGCAGAACAAAGCGGCAGCGCACTGGTGTTTTTACCCGGCGTAAAAGAAATAAAAGCGGTAGAGTCTGAGCTTATCGCAGCCAAAAACACAGGAAGCATCGCGCAAGATACTGCAATTTACGCACTGTTTGGCAAGCAAGACAAAAAAACACAGCAAGCGGCGCTTAAGCCATGCTCCGAAGGGCAACGGAAAATAGTACTCACCACCAATGTGGCAGAAACCAGCTTAACCATTGATGGAATTCGCATTGTTGTTGATTCAGGTAAAGAGAAAATAACCCAATACAATGTTAAAAATGGTATTAGCCAATTACTTACTGTTAATGAGGCTAAGTCATCGGCGATTCAACGCGCGGGTCGTGCAGGGCGCATCGAAGCGGGTGTGGTGTATCGCTTAGGCAGTAAAGAACATTTCGAGCGACGAGCATGCCATGCCATACCTGAAATATTGCGCAGCGATATTAGTCAGCTTGTTTTAGAGTGCGCTAATTGGGGAACGTCAATTGACGATTTGGTGTTACTGGATCAGCCATCACCCAAACAGATTGATGCGGCAAACAGCCTGTTATTGATGCTTGAAGCTATCACTGCTGATGGCAAGATTACCTCATTAGGTCAACAAATGTTGAGTTATGGTACAGAGCTACGTTTTGCTCATATGTTAATAAAAGCTAAGCAGCTTGAAGCTGATTATACCGGTATTTATCATTTGGCGGTGTATCTGGTTGCGCTTTTCACCAGTCAGGTAAATCGCAGTAATGACCTTGCAACTGGGCTTAATTTTCAGCTTAAATCACCGCAGCCAAACTTTGATAAAGAACTACGCCTGTGGCTTAAACGCTTAAAATTAACGGCAGTTAATCATTTACCTCTTGAATATTTATCGATTGTAATGGCGTTGGCTTTTCCCGACCGCATTGCGCAAAAACGCGGTAACGGATTACGTTTAGCTAATGGTGCAGGCGCAACGCTTTATGATGACTTTCCAATTTATGATGACCTATTGTGTATTGGTGATATGGGCGGTGCGACAGGGCAGCACGTATTTAATGCGTGTAAGTGTGACTTAGCACAAGTTGAAAGGGCGTTGCCGTACTTATTTGAAAATAAAGACGTTGCACAGTTTGATGAGAGCGCTGGGCGTTTTATTGCCGAAACACAATATTGTTTAGGGCAGCTGATACTGTCACGTAAACCGAGCAATAAAGCGCTTAATGGTGATGAAAAAGCTGCTGCTTGGTGTCATATTATCGCAAGAAAAGGGTGGCAGCTGTTAAACCTAACGTTTGACGTTGAGCAATACATAGTGCGTTTAACGTTAGCCCATCAATTTTTACCAAATGGGTTTCCGCAGTTATCAAAACAACACCTATTTGATCATCTTGACACGTGGCTTTCGCCTTATTTAAATGAAGTAAATAGTTTAGCGGCGCTTAAAAAGTTGGACTTAATAGCGCCACTTAAAGGATTGCTTGATTGGCAACAGCAAACTTTATTAGATGAACTATTGCCCGAGCGATTAGTTGTGCCCACTGGTTCAAAACTAAAAATTCATTACCAAGTTGATGGGCCTGCAAAGCTCTCGGTAAAAATGCAAGAAATGTATGGCGTTGCAACCACACCTAAGCTTGCGAATGGTCAGCTATCGTTAGCCATTGAATTACTGTCACCGGCAATGCGACCGCTCCAGATCACGCAAGATTTAGCAGGGTTTTGGGCGTCAAGTTACCGTGAAGTACAAAAAGAAATGAAAGGACGTTACCCTAAGCATTTTTGGCCAGACGATCCGGCCAATGCTAAGGCAACTAATAAAGTAAAAAGCAGAATGTAATCACACTGTTTTTTACTGCACCACACCATGGTGCAGTTGTGCGGCAAAAAATAAATGACAAACCAACACTACACCCGTAATACGCTCACGCATGCGTTGATAATCTGGGTTTAATTTACCCCATGTTTCGGTACGTTTTTGCACTGCCAAGACAAAAACATAGCAGGCGCCGAGGTAGAGTAGGGCCAGTTTTGTATCAAATAGTGCGAGCGCTAGCGTTGGAATTGTTGGTAATACAATTAGCCAATTTAGCTTATTACTGTTTGACTCGCGCCATAACGTACCGGCAACGAAACTCATAATACTAATGCTATAAAACATAAATGCTTGGCTTAATAAAACATGCTCAAAAAGAAAGTGAGCACCTACTAATAATAAAAATGGAATAAGACCAAGGTAACCTAATAGTGTTTGATTGCTATATTTTGACATAAGTACAATTCACGATTTCAATTGATAGTGATTGTACGCGAGAATCATCAGATTTGTTTAGTTTATTATGGATTTAGATAAACAGGCTCTGATATTCTGTTTAGAGTTATAGCTCTATTTAGGGTGGTTATGTGGGTACAATTCAGCAGACACAAGATTTTAGTTGGCCAAATAATTGGTTAGATACATCACATATTTCAGCGCTCAAAGATATTTTTACTGCCTGTTTTAATGGCATTTCCAGTGACGAATATTTTGAAAAATACTTCAATTGTAATGCGGCGTTTAAACGTGTTTTAAGGCTTTATTTTGCTGATGGAAACATTGTTGGTTATTGTTTACTTACGTTTGAACGTGCAAACAAAAAAGTACTGTTAAGAGCATCCGCTGGCTTTTATCCTGAATTTCGACAAGGTGGTCATACTTTATCGTTTTCTATTCAACAAGCGTTTAAGTATTGGTTAATGCACCCTTGGCAAGATATTTACTACGCCGACACCATGTTAAGCCCTGCAATGTATCGCGCTATTAGTAAGCGCGTTGCAATCACGTACCCTAGCCCGCAGTTTTTGAATCATAAACGCGATTTGTTTGACGCATTTAACAAGGCTGGCATTGTTAGTTCACTTACAAATACCCGTTGTTTAGTGGAAACAGGGCGCAGTAGTGCTTACAGTGACGATGATTTAAAGGCATTTTTTAACAGCGAAAAACGAGAGATTGCATTTTATTGTAAGGCAAACCCGCACTTTTCATCGGGTGTTGCCTTATTTGTTATTATGCCGATTAACTTAAAGCAGTTAGTACACACATTATTTAAGCGTTAGTATGTTAACTGCCCGCGCTAATACGGTAGTGGGTATTTACGCCAAATAGCATCTACTTGCGCCATAAAGTCATCTGGTAGGTTAAGTTCAAATGCGGCAATGTTTTCGGCTAGTTGTTGTTGCGTAGTTGCACCAATAATGGTCGAAGTTACGCCATCTACTTTATCGCACCATGCCAGTGCAAGTTGGCTTGGTGTAATCCCTAATTTCGCAGCAAGCTGACAATATTCAGCAACCGCCTGCTGTGCGATTTCGGTATTTCTAAATAACCCATTGCGCTGTATTAATGTCCAGCGACTACCTTGTGGTCTAGCATCGTTTAGGTATTTTCCACTTAGCATTCCAGTTGCTAACGGCGACCAAGGTAAATAGGCAATTTTTTCATGTACACAGTGCTCGATTAGATAAGGCCAATCTTTAGCGTGCAGTAAATTGAATTCATTTTGAATAGACACCGGGCGAGGTAAGTTATGTGCTTTGGCTAACTCAATAAACGTATGAATGCCCCAGGTCGTATCATCAGAGAGGCCATAGTGACGAATTTTACCTGCTTTAATACAGTGATCTAGCCCTTGTAAAATATCTAACATTTGCGCTTTATGCGCTTTAGTATCAACATTTGTAAAACTAATTTGGTTTGGTCTATGTTTTGCAAAATGCGGAGAGGTGCGGTTAGGCCAATGTAGCTGGTACACATCAATGGTGTCGATTTGTAGGCGCTTTAACGACGCATCAACTGCATTGATAACCGCTTGCCCTGTGATGTCTGAAGCATTTCTGATCCAAGGCAGGCCATTGCCTGCTATCTTTGTTGCAACTACCCAGTCATCACGCTTTCGTTTATTTTTGGCAAAGTAGTTACCAATAATTTCTTCTGTTTTACCGTAGGTTTCGGGTGTTGGTGGTACAGCGTACATTTCGGCTGTATCCATAAAGTTGATACCGAGCTCGGCGGCTAACTCAATTTGTTGATTGGCATCAAGTTGATTGTTTTGTACACCCCAGGTCATGGTGCCTAAACAAATACGTGAAACATCAATGTTTGAACTTCCTAATTTTGCGTATTTCATAGCGAACCTTCTGGTCTTAAAATTATTAGATTTAGTGAAAATATGACGTTGCGATTTGATGCTTTTTTATGAGAACAATACTCAGCCGTGCTGATTTAAAATACAAACAACAACATCAGGCAATTATAATGGGGGTTTTAATAGGTATTGGCAATGAAATGCGATACAAAAATCGGTATGATAAACAGGATTTTTCTCAATTCTAAGTGCAATGACAGATAAAAAGAAAACGCCAAAAGCGGCAACGAAAAAGACAACTACAACGCGTAAGCCGCGCGCTAAAAAAGCCACTCAAGCTAAAACCAAACCGAGCAAATTAAAACGCTTTTCAATGCTTGCGTTAAAGCTAGGTGCTGGTTTGTTGGTTGCACTAGCACTTTATTTAATCTACTTAGATAGCAAAATTAGCCATAAATTTGAGGGTAACAAGTGGCAGTTACCAGCGCAAATTTATGCCCGCGCAATGACCTTCTATCCCGGCCAATACTTATCAAAAGATGAAGTGGTGTGGGAACTCCAACGCCTTAATTATTCTGAAGTTAATCGCATCAATAATACCGGTCAGTACGTTATTAAAGGCAATACTATTCGTATTTATCGCCGTGCTTTTGAATTTTATGATGGGGCAGAACAACAAGTTGGGTTCGATTTAGTCTTTGGCCCGAAAAAGCTTGCTGCAATTAAAGATGAACAAGGGGCAAATTTATCAATGGCGCGCTTAGAACCATTGCAGCTGGCGCGCCTTGCCAACGAAAGCAAGCAAGACCGCGAGTTTGTGCCACTTAGTCATATTCCGCAAGTAGTACAAGATACCTTGCTATTGGTAGAAGACCGCAATTTTTACGAGCACCATGGGGTATCAGTTTGGTCTATTGTACGTGCCTTGGTTGCAAATATTCGCGCAGGTCGCACAGTGCAAGGGGGCAGTACTTTAACTCAGCAGTTAGCGAAAAACTTTTATTTAACCCGAGATCGCACCCTAACACGTAAAATCAATGAAGCATTAATTGCGCTGATTTTAGATTTTAGATACAGCAAAGACGAAATTTTAGAAGCGTACTTAAACGAAGTGTATTTAGGTCAGTCGCGTTCGCAAGGTGTACACGGCTTTGGTTTAGCCAGTGAGTTTTATTTTGGTAAACCGCTGAATGAAATTGAATACGACCAAGTGGCGCTATTAGTGGCGATGGTTAAAGGGCCTAGTTTTTATAATCCAAGACGTTTTAAAGAGCGCACGATGGAAAGACGTGATTTGGTGCTGCGCTTAATGGTTGAGAATGGGTTAATTTCGACTAAGAGCTATAAACTGGCGTTAGCACGCGATATCAAAATAGAACCACTATCGCGCTTTGATATTAATCAGCACCCGGGCTATATGGACTTAGTGCGCCGCGAGCTGAAAACAATTTTAAATTCAAAAGATAAAATTGACGCAGGTGTACGCGTATTTACTTATTTCGATTTACAAAAACAAGCGGCGATGGAAAAGTCGTTTGAAACTGGGTTGCCATATTTAGAGCGTTTAAAATCGACTTCTAAACTTGAGGCGGCAATGTTGTCGGTTAATGTAAAATACGGCGGAGTGTCTGCCTTGGTAGGTGCACGCGATAGCGATTTTAATGGTTTTAACCGAGCGCTCGATACCAAACGTAATATCGGTTCATTGGTTAAGCCAGCCATTTACATGACGGCATTTGAATCGGGTAAATACACCTTAGGTAGCTTAGTTGATGACGAGCCAATGGAAATTAGCGATGAAGCCGGACACACTTGGTCACCGTCTAATTTCGACCAAAAATTCCGCGGTAAAATGCCGCTTTACCAAGCCTTTAGTAAAAGTATCAATATGCCAGCTGTGGCGGTTGGGCTAGATTTAGGTTTACCTGCTGTAACTGAGTCAATTAAGCGATTAGGGGTTGATGAGTCAATTAACCAGTACCCGTCACTACTGTTAGGTGCGCAAGAGCTTGCACCGATTGATGTTGCGCAAATGTACTCAACTATT
The DNA here is from genome assembly GCF_001399975.1 of Pseudoalteromonas sp. P1-9. Lineage (GTDB taxonomy): Bacteria > Pseudomonadota > Gammaproteobacteria > Enterobacterales > Alteromonadaceae > Pseudoalteromonas. The sequence continues at coordinate 30,099 of NZ_LKBD01000030.1, read as the reverse complement.
GCGTTTGATGGCGATTATCGTAAGTTAACGTCAGTAGCGGCAATTACCAATGCTGTGGGCGAACTTATTTATCAGCATAACAGTACGCCTGAAACGCGCTTTTCTCCTGCGACTAGTTACATGACTAAATATGCAATGCAAAAGGTAACACGTGAAGGCACCGCGAAACGCTTAAAATTACACTTCCCAACCATTCAGTTAGCAGGTAAAACGGGCTCAACCAACAACTTGCGTGATAGCTGGTTTGCCGGTTTTGACCAAAATACGGTAACCGTTACTTGGGTTGGTCGTGATGATAATAAACCGACTAAGTTAACTGGTAGCGTTGGTGCTTTAGAGCTTTACATTCGCTACTTGCGTCAGCTTAATCCTGAGTCAATCGCGACACCTAGACCACCGTCCATTAAATGGGCATTTGTTAATACAGAAACGGGCAGACAAGCTCCGCCAGGATGCGGCACTGTGCTTAAATTGCCAATACCAGCAGAGTTATTTAATTCACGACCGCGCTGTTACTAGCGCGTATCGTGATGTTTGAACAACAAGCTTAAAGCTTAAACTGGCCAAGAGATTGTTTCAGCTTGTTGGCGATTTGCAGAATATGATTCGCTTCAGAAGCGGTGCTTTGCGCAGAGCTTAAACTGTGTTGTGCAAGCTGGCTAATTTCATCGCTGTGCGCAACAACATTTAATGTGCTACTGGTCTGTAAACTGGCTTGCTCCATAATTGCAGCACCAGAGCGGTCAATTGATTGCATATCGTGTTCGGCGTTAGCCAAAATATCCCGTGTTTGGTTGGCTTGTTCAACGCCTTGCTCCATTTTATCTACACTGTTTTGCATCTTATGTTGAGTATCTTTTGCAGCCACCTGTAGAGTGCTGACAATGGTGTGAATTTCTTGCGTTTGTTGTTGAGTGCGTGCTGCCAGTGTTCGTACTTCATCAGCTACCACAGCAAACCCTCTACCTTGTTCTCCTGCACGAGCAGCTTCGATAGCGGCATTGAGTGCAAGTAAGTTAGTTTGGTCTGCAATTTCACTAATGGCGACGCTAACATTGCTAATGTTTTGTGTGTCTTCTGCAAGCTTATTAAGCGCAGCTTGGCTCTGTTTAAAGTCAAGCTGTAGTTCTGCCATATGTTGGCTTAAATTAAGCGTATTCTGACTGCCTTGCTGTACATGTGTACTGGCTTCTTTTGCTAAGGTTTGCGCATCGGTGGCTTGTTGCTCAACCGCTTGTGCTGAGCTGCTCATTTCACTTAATTGACTCGAAATTTCAGCAATTTTTTGTTCTTGTTGTATCGCATCTTGGCGACTTGCGTCACTTGCATCTGCAAGCAGAGAGGTTGCTTGATTAAGTTCAAGTGCGGCGTGTTGAGATTGTTCTACAAGCTCTGCAAACTGCTTTAGCATAAAATTAATTTGATGGCCGATAGCGGCTAATTCGTCGTCACTTTCAAGGTTTACTTTGATATTTAGTGAGCCGTTGGCGGCTTCATTTACGGTGTTAGATAAACGCGATAGTGTGCGTATAACTGCAAAATAAAAACCTGTCACCAAGTAAAGCGCGATTACCGTAAACAGAATCGATGCAATTAGCACGCTGTTACGAATAAACTGAGCGTTTGCCATTTGTTGGCGTACTTTTTTAGTTAGGTGTGGCAGCAAGGTGTCTGTAAAGCGTTCTAAACTTTCGATTGTTTTATTATTTAGCTGAGAAAACTGCGAGCGTGATAAATTGATAGAATCGGGGTCGAGCACTTGCTGTTTAATGGTTCTTTGATAGTTTAGCAGGGCGCTTTTGGTATCGAGCACGACGCTTTGTAGCGCAGTTTCTGTTGGTTTGTGATGTGTCATCGCGACCATCAATTTGTTTTCAAGATTATTGACTGAACTCGGTAACGCTTTATTTTGGTTAGATAACTGGATAAAAGTATCAGGTGTAAAACTGCCACTATTTATTACTGTGTCTGTGGCTTCTTTTACTGCATAAAAATTAGCAACGAGCAGCGGGAAATCATCTACTATGGCGCGATTTAAATAATTGCTCGCTAAATCGTTATCGGTTGCCAATTGGCTTTTTATCGATATTTTATTGAGAGACTCTAACGCATTATTAGCTGAAACATTAAAGTCATTGGCTGCAACTTTATTTAAGTTATTCTCGACAACCGCCTGTAGCAAAGGTTTGTAATTTTTTAGTCCTGAGAGTTCCCGTTGGTGCTGTGTAATTTGATGGTTAAGCTGTACGTTTAAAAAAATTAAGCTGATCGCCAAGGGAATTAGTAACACGCATACTACTACAATGATCTTTTTAGAGTAATTTAGCTTTGCCATTAAGGTAACGGCGGGAAGAATAAAGGCATTGGGTTGAGACATAAACTCTGATCCTGTTAAGTGACACAGTGGTACAAGTTTATAAGAAGAACGAGTTTTTGCCTTTTTTCGTTCAAAAAAAACCACGCTAGTGCGTGGTTTTATAAATTAAATCTACTTTATTTGCTTAAAGCTTAACGAAAGCGCGCTCTGCAGCAGCGATAGTTGCTTCAATTTCAGCATCACCGTGTGCCGTTGAAACAAAGCCAGCCTCAAATGCACTTGGCGCAAGATAAACGCCTTCATCAAGCATTAAGTGGAAGAACTTTTTAAAGCGCTCTAAATCACATTCTGTTGCTTGCTGGTAAGTAGTTACTGTTTCTTCAGATGTGAAGAAGAAACCATACATGCCGCCGGCGTAGTTTGTGGTAAGTTCAATGCCTGCTTTTTCCGCAGCAGCTTTAAAGCCTTCACAAATGCGTTTGCTTTTCGCTTCAAGCTCGTCATGAAGACCGTCAACATCCAGTAACTCAAGGGCTTTTAAGCCTGCCGCCATGGCAATTGGGTTACCTGAAAGCGTACCTGCTTGATAAACCGGGCCTACTGGTGCGATGTAATCCATGATTTCAGTTTTACCACCAAATGCACCTACTGGCATACCGCCGCCGATTACCTTACCTAAACAGGTTAGATCTGGTGTGATATTGTAATACGCCTGCGCACCGCCTTTTGCAACGCGGAAGCCAGTCATTACTTCATCGAAAATCAGTACTGATTTGTATTCGTCACACACTGCTCGTAGACCTTCTAAGAAGCCAGCAACTGGTGGGATACAATTCATATTACCCGCCACAGGCTCTACGATAATACACGCAATATCATCACCAAATTTAGCGAAGATTTCTTTAACTTCATCGAGTTTGTTAAACGATACAGTCAGTGTGTGCTTCGCAAAGTCTTCAGGAATACCCGGTGAATTTGGCACGCCCATAGTCAGTGCGCCAGAACCCGCTTTTACCAGCAGTGAATCAGCGTGACCGTGGTAACAGCCTTCAAACTTTAAGATTTTATCTTTGCCTGTAAAACCGCGCGCCAGACGAATTGCACTCATGGTCGCTTCAGTACCTGAGCTTACCATGCGCACTTTTTCGATTGATGGCACAAGTGCTTTTACTTTCTCGGCCATTAGGATTTCAGTTTCTGTTGGTGCGCCGTAGCTTAAACCGTTTTCAACAGCGTCAAGCACTGCCTGTTTAATGGCACTGTGGTTGTGGCCTAAAATCATTGGGCCCCAAGAGCCAACATAGTCAATGTACTTGTTGTTGTCGGCGTCATAAGTAAATGCGCCTTCGGCTTTAGTAATAAAGCGCGGTGTGCCACCGACACCGTTAAATGCACGAACCGGTGAGTTTACACCACCAGGGATAGACGCCTGAGCTCTATCAAATAAGTCTTGGCTAATTGTCATAATTTGTTCCAAATAAGATTAGGTATTTTGTTTACGGCTGAACCATGGCACTTCGGTTTCATATTTGTCGACGAGACCGTCAACACCTAGCGTTAATGCAAATAGCGCCATACGCACCAGTACACCATTTTGTACTTGGCGGAAAATCGCTAGGTTATCGTTACTGTTTAAGTCGTTATCAAGCTCATTTGCATCACCGCGACTGTCGCGCGGTAATGGGTGCATTAGTACAGAGTTTGGTTTGCAGTGTGCATCGTAAATCGCTTGGCTAATACGGAAGCCACCACGGTACTTATTCGCTTCTTCTTGCGATGGGAAGCGTTCTTCTTGAATGCGTGTTTGATACACGATATCGGCTGCAAGGTTGCCTTCCATTTGGTTGACGATTTCAACTTGATGACCTGCATTAGTTACGGTATCAACAATGTAATCAGGCATTTGCAAGCCATCTGGCGCGACAAGTGAAAATTTTACGTCTTTATAATGGCACAGCAGCTTTGATAGTGAATGCACTGTACGGCCGTATTTTAAATCGCCGACAAGGGCAATATGCATGCCGTCAATATTGCGGTCAAAGCGCGCAAGTTCTTTATCAATTGTTAGCAGGTCAAGTAGCGCTTGTGTTGGGTGCTCGTTTGGACCATCACCACCATTAAGTACTGGTACCGTTGAGCCATTAGCAAATTCCGCAACCGAGTGTGCTTCTGGGTGACGCATGGCAACCGCATCTGCGTATGATGAAATTACTCGAGCGGTATCATACAGAGATTCACCTTTAGCAAGCGCTGAAGTTTGCATGCCGGTAGTTTCACGAACAAGGCCGCCAAGCAAGTTAAACGCAGTACCAAAGCTTACACGGGTACGGGTGCTTGGTTCGAAAAATAAGTTTGCAAGAATAGCACCTTCAAGTACTTTGGTGCGTTTTTGTTTCTTTGCATACGGCTCCATTTTCTTTGCAACATTAAAAATGGTTTCAATCGCATCGCGGTTTAACTCATTTACAGACAGAACATGCTGGCCAACAAAGTTTGACATGATAAAGATCCTGAACAGTTATTTTCGGGCGCTAATATAGCAGATTTTTTATAAACTTGGCTTCATTACCGCTAAGATAACAATCGCAAGCAGTACTAAAACAGGTAATTCATTGAATATACGGTAAAACTTATCGCTTCGTTGGTTTCTATCGTGTTTGAAGTCGGCCAGTAATTTGAAGCAGTAGCCGTGGTAAATATAAAGCAAAATGACCAGCACCAATTTGTAATGCAGCCACATGCTCGCGCGGAACCACTCTCGGCCATACATTACAATTAAAGTGATGCCAAAAACGCCCGTTAAAATAGCAAATGGCGTAACAAAGAAAAGTAATCGACGTTCCATGATTTTTAGCATGGCACTGTTGCTGCGCTCTTCGGTAAGCGCGTGATAAACAAATAAACGGGGTAAGTAAAAAATGCCTGCAAACCAAGCAACCATAAAAAAGATGTGAAGTGCTTTTATCAGTAATAGGGTGTTCATTATTGTTATATCCTAAAGCAATGCGTTGCGGATCATTAAAATTTGGCGAATGTCATCCCAGCGGATAATGCCTAAAATATCATTGTCTTTGAGTTGATCATATACGTAAATAACCCCTGAACGATTGTCGCGTAAAATCTCAAATGCATCACCAAGGGTTGCTTGGCTGGTGACACCTTGCATTTCGATATAGCGGATTGACACGCTTTCTTCAGCGGTAAGGTTTAAGTCGTATTCAGCAAGGCGGTAGCCGTTTTCATCATCAAAAACAATTAGCGGGGTTTGTGCGTCCGCTGCATCAAGAGACTCAGCGATAAGCGATTTATCATCGCTGTAAAGTAAGTTGAATTTGTCGCTCATTTCTTCAATAACCCCAACTTTTTGCAGTGCTTCTACGGCAGGAGAGACCTGATATTTAAGCCCTTGAAAGTCCAGTTGTTGTAAGAAAATGGAACGGTTGCCAAAGCCTTGGAGTGCGGTTAAATACGCAGACACAATTACTAACATAGCTGGCACAATAATGCTGTGGCTAGCAGTGAGTTCCATGACTGTCATCAGTGCTGCGAGTGGCGCATTGAGCGTTGCTGCAAGCAAACCTGCCATACCAAGTACTGCGTAAGTGCCTGTAATGTTTACTTCAGGGCTAATAAACGCAGCAAAGTAGCTCATTAGTGAGCCTAAAATAACGCCTAGTCCAATAACTGGGCCAATAATGCCGCCAGGAATACCTAAGCCTAAGGCAAATAAGGTTGCTAATAATTTAGCGATTAAAATGGTGGTCAGTAACTGAACCTGTTCAGGGGAGCTTACTGCAATATCTATGGCGCTCATACCTGACCCCATGGCTTGCGGTACTAAGTAACCAATTGCACCAGTAATAATGCCTGCCAAAATAAGGCGAGGGAACATATTTACCGATTTAAAGGTGCGAATTATTAACATCAGGTTTTTGTTAAAGCCGTACGCAACCGCACCGAGTACAATGCCACAGACAACTAAATAGGGATAATGCCAAGGTGGAATCGATACCACTTGAATTAGCGCTAGCTCTGAATCGGAGCCAAAAACAAATTGAGTAGTAATCGCACCAGTTACCGATGCCAGAATAACCGGTACGAAAATATGCACTTTATACTCTCTTAATACCACTTCCATTACAAAAATAACCGCTGCAAGCGGAGTGTTAAATGATGCTGAAATACCTGCAGCTACCCCGCATCCCGTTAATGTACGCATGGCATTGAAAGGCAAATGCAAATAACTGGCTATAACACTGGCACCTGCTGCCCCCATGTGTACCGATGGGCCTTCTCGTCCCACTGAAAAGCCGCTGATAAGTGCAATTGCGCCGCCAACAAATTGGTTAACGGCATTCCAAATAGGCATTTGGCCATAGTTTTGTTTAATGCGGTGAATAACGTAGGGAATACCTAGGCGATAATGCTTAAAGCCTGTTAGGTAAGCGAAAGTAGCAATAAATACTGCGGCGAGAATAGGTAGTATTAATCTCTCAGTTTCAGGAAGTTGAGTGAAGTTATCGTATTCGCTGACAAAGCCGCTTTGGCCAATTAATACCACTAAGCGAAACATAATAATCAACATGGCGGCAACTAAGCCCGCTAGCACACCCAGTAACGCTAATTGAATACTCGATTTTGGACGAGCAACGACCCTTCGTAAGGCCGCCAAATTATCGGTTACTTTTTGGCTAAATGTCATGCGATTGTTATCGGTAATTCAGAGGGTTAATTATGACGTAATTATAACAGCATAATAGCAATAAAAAATAAGTTAATTTGTATAGCGAGTAATGATCTAAAGCAATAAATGCGTTAGATACTTCGTTACTTTAATATCACCAAAGGGAATAGCGCTAAACTTGATTAAATTGGTCAGGTATTAGATAATTCGGCCATTCATATAAATGGGTCGAAGTATGTCTGATCAACTACCAATTAAATTTAGCGAAAATGCTGCAAACAAAGTAAAGCAGCTTATCGAGGAAGAAGAAAACCCAGCATTAAAATTACGTGTTTACGTAACGGGCGGTGGGTGTTCAGGTTTCCAATATGGTTTTACATTTGATGAGAAAACCAATCCGGGCGATTTAGAAATCGAGAAAAGCGGTGTAACTCTAGTAGTTGACCCAATGAGTCTTCAGTACCTAGTTGATGGTGAAGTAGACTATACCGAAGGTCTAGAGGGTTCACGTTTCTTCGTAAACAACCCAAATGCAACAACAACCTGTGGTTGTGGCGCATCATTTAGTGTTTAACTAAATACACAAATAGTAAAATTTAAAATGCCACTTTATGTGGCATTTTTTGTGCCTGAATTTGATGGTTTTTTGTTGTTGCTTCTTGACTTAGCCCACTAGGCTTGCAAAGCAACGCCGCTATCAAAAAGCGTTGGATTTGACCAGAATTTAGACCACGAATAACAACACGCTCGAGTGCAGAGTGTTACATTTTTTAACTTACATATATTGTTGAGAAGTATTATCATCAAATAAGGAAATATCTGCCACATCAGTTCCGGAGACAGGAATGCACCTATTTAACAAGCTACGCACTCAGCTAAACGAAAAGCCTTATATCATCGCTATTTTTATTACTGTTTTTATTATCTTATGGATGATGTCAGGTGGCTCAAATGCCAATGAGCAAAGCACCTCTGAATCCCAGCAGCGTATTGCTAAAGTTAAAGTTGAAACCTTGCAGGCCAAGCCAATTAACCGTTCATTGCAGCTTTATGGTCGCACCGAACCAAATAAGGTTGCCAGTGTTGCCGCTCGTCAAGAAGGTGAAGTAATTGAGATTCTTGTTAAAGAGGGTCAGTTTGTTGAGCAAGGTACGGTTATTCTTAAACTCGATAAGTCCGATTTAGATTCACAAATTACCGCTGCAAAAGCATTACTTGAACAAAGCGAAGTAGAGTACCAAGGAGCACTCAAGCTAAAGCAAAAAGGACTTAATGATCAATCTGCGTTAGCGCGTGCAAAGGCAAGTTTAGAGCAGGCAAAGGCGAGCCTTGCAAATCTTGAACTATCGCTTAAACGAACAGAAATTAAAGCCCCATTTTCTGGTGTAATTAATCAGCGCCTTGTTGAACTAGGTGATTACTTGGGGCGTGGTGACCCAATTTTAGAATTGGCTGATTTAAACCCACTTGTGGTACGCGCCGATGTAACGCAAAAAGAAGTGATGGGATTAAGTGTAGGGCAAAGCGTAACGGGTTTATTTATTAACAATAAAACCTATAGTGGAAAAATTCGTTACATCGCTTCCGTTGCTGATGAGGGCACTAACACATTTAAAATTGAAGCGGCATTTGATAACCCAAATATTAGATACCGTGCAGGTTTTTCTACCCAGCTTGATATTACTTATGATGAAGTAAACGCGATTCATTTAAGCCCAGCATTTATGGCACTCGATGAAGACGGCAACATTGGTGTTAAAACGGTTGATAACAATAACCGCGTGGTGTTTTCGCCGATTGATGTTGTGAAGTCAGAAGCCTCAGGCGTGTGGATGGCTGGACTTGGCGAAAGCGCAAATGTGATTACCCTAGGTCAAGGTTTTGTGCGAATTGGCGATACGGTTGAACCTGTGTTTGCGAATGAGCAAGAGTATAGAGGGCAGCATAATGCGCACATTAATTGATGCTTCACTCAGTCGCACTCGTACCGTTTTATCAATATTCATTTTATTGATTATTTCGGGCTGGGTGACCTACCAAAATATTCCAAAAGAAGCGAATCCTGATGTCACTATTCCATTTATCTATGTATCGATAGTACATGATGGCATTTCGCCAGAAGATGCAGAGCGTTTGTTAGTTCGCCCTATGGAAATAGAACTGCGGGCTATCGAAGGGGTAAAGGAAATGACGGCGGTTGCCAGTGAAGGTCACGCATCCGTTACGCTTGAGTTTTTCGCAGGCTCTGATCCAAAAGAAGCGCTTGCTGATGTGCGCGACAAGGTGTCGCTTGCAAAAGCTAAACTGCCCTCGGAAACCGAAGAGCCAGAAGTACACGAAGTATTGATGGAAGATCAGCAACCAACAATTACCTTAACGCTTTCGGGCGATATTCCTGAACGCGGCTTATTAACGCTCGCACGTAATTTAAAAGATGAGTTGGAATCAATCTCAAGTGTATTAGAGGTCGAAATCGGCGGCGAGCGCGAAGACATGGTTGAGATTGTTGTCGACCCACTTTTAATGGAGTCGTATGGTCTTGACCAAAATGATATCTATAGCTTACTCACCAATAATAACCGCTTAGTGGCTGCGGGCACACTGGATACGGGTAAGGGCCGTTTTGCGGTAAAAATTCCATCTGTTTTTGAAACTATTCAAGATGTTATGGAACAACCGGTAAAAGTATCGGGTGATAAAGTTGTACGCTTTATGGATGTTGCGCAAATTAGACGCTCTTATAAAGATCCAAATTCGATTGCACGTATTAATGGCCAACAAGCGGTATCGCTCGAAGTAAAAAAGCGTGCTGGTGAAAACATTATTGATACGGTTGATCAAGTCAAAGCCAAAGTGGAAGAAAGCAAAGCAATTTGGCCAAATCATATCAAAGTAACTTACACCGGTGATATGAGTAAAGACGTAAAAGACATGCTGTCTGACTTACAAAATAATGTGCTTTCTGCCGTGCTTTTAGTTGTTATTGTGATTATCGCGATTTTAGGCACGCGCTCCGCGTTTTTAGTGGGAGTGGCCATTCCAGGCTCTTTCCTCACAGGTATTTTAGTGATTGCGATATTTGGTTTAACGGTCAACATTGTTGTGCTGTTTGCCTTGATTATGGCGGTAGGTATGTTGGTAGATGGCGCCATTGTTGTGAGTGAATTTGCCGACCGTATGATGAGTGAAGGCATGCCGCGTAAAAAAGCTTATGCGGTTGCTGCTAAGCGCATGGCATGGCCAATTATTGCATCAACAGCTACTACGTTAGCGGCATTTGCACCGCTGATTTTCTGGCCGGGTATGATGGGTGAATTTATGAAGTATTTACCGATAACCTTAATTGCCACACTCTCTGCGTCACTAGTAATGGCGCTGGTATTTGTGCCAACAATTGGTAGTTTAATTGGTAAAGTTCGCCCGCTGACAGAAGAACAAAAGCAAAACCTATTGGTAGCGGAAGAAGGTAACCTAACACAATTAAAAGGCGCAACAGGGCGTTATGTTCGCTTACTTGACCGTGCGATTAAGCGTCCATTACTGAGTTTATTTGCCGCGATTGGTTTTTCTTTTTTAGTGTTTATTAGTTACGGCATGTCAGGGCTTGGCGTTGAGTTCTTTCCTGATGTAGAGCCGAATGGCATTAACTTAAAGGTGCGCAGTTACGGTGATTTGTCGATTTATGAAAAAGACCAAATCATGAAAGATATTGAAGCGCGTATTTTAACGGTTGAGGGCATAAAAACTCTGTATTCTCGCTCCGGTGGCAAAGATATCGTCGGATCACTGCGTATGAACTTAAAAGACTGGGATAAACGCCGTCCGGCAGATCAAATTATTGAAGAAGTGCTTGGCAATACTTCAGATATGGCTGGTGTAGAAATTGAAATCCGCAAAGATGAAAATGGTCCCGGCGGCGGCAAAGATTTATCAATTGAACTCAGTTCTAAGTTCCCAGATGTATTAAATGAAGAGGCGCGCCGCATTCGTAATGCGATAGAAAACGACGGCGCTTTTGTGAATGTGGACGATTCAGCCTCAAAACCAGGTATTGAATGGCAGCTCAAACTAAACCGAGCAGATGCCGCGCGTTTTGGAGCAGATGCAACCATGCTTGGCGCTAACGTGCAAATGGTAACTAACGGTTTGAAACTAGGTGAATATCGCCCTGATGATGTCGATGATGAAATTGATATTCGTGTCCGTTTTCCAGCAGATAAACGTGATTTAGGCCGATTAGAAACGCTGCGAGTAAAAACTCAGCACGGTCAAGTGCCAATTACTCACTTTATTGAGCGTAAAGCGGTACAAAAAGTGGATACCATCAATCGAGTTGATAGCCACAGAGTAGTTACGGTGAATGCTGATGTTAGAGTAGGTCAACAACTAGGTAAGGCATTACCGCGCTTGCAAGCGCAACTTGAAGCGCAAGGGCTAGACCCTCGCGTGAAACTAAAAGTGCGTGGTGAAAATGAAGAGCAAGATGAATCTATGGTGTTCTTAGAAAAAGCCTTTTTAGTGGCACTTTTTGTGATGGGCATTATCTTAGTTACTCAATTTAATAGTTTCTATCAAGCAATGCTGATCTTAAGTGCAGTGCTGTTTTCAACGGTGGGTGTATTCTTAGGCTTGATTATCTTGCAACAGCCATTTGGCATTGTGATGTCGGGCATCGGTGTTATTTCATTAGCAGGAATAGTGGTTAACAATAATATTGTATTGATTGATACCTATAATGTTCTGCGCAGACAAGGTATGGACCAACACGAGGCGATTTTGCGAACTGGTGCTCAGCGCCTAAGACCTGTGCTGCTAACAACCGTTACCACGATACTGGGCTTAATGCCTATGGTACTGCAAATTAATATCGACTTATTTAACCGAGAAATAGCGTTTGGTGCGCCGTCAACGCAATGGTGGGTGCAATTAGCAACAGCTGTGGCCGGAGGCCTTGCCTTTGCAACAGTGCTCACCTTAGTACTCACACCGTGCTTATTGGCTCTTAGAAAAAAGCCGATGCAATATCAAGATGCCGAGATTGTAGAGCACAAACTGGCAAGCTAGCTTAAGTTAAAAATGAAAAGAGCATCAATTGATGCTCTTTTTTTATGCTAGTTTGTTTTCGTCAGGTGTAGCATCAGGGTAAAAAACGCCAAGATAACGCAGCTAACACCGAGAATATAAAAAAAGCCTTTCTTCCCTTGTTTTAACGGGATGTTGTTTACCTTAAGAAAGTAAAACCACGCAAAGCACAGTAAAACTGGTAGTAAAAAAAACAATCTAATCATAAAGATGAATACTTATTTATTGTTTTATTAGGTTATAGCAAAACGCGGAAGTCTGCCACAATTGAAAATATTGACTATATTTTAGCTAGTCACTTTGACCGATAGACGAAAATATTAGTACTAAATTTTTATGCACTTTTAATAATTACTTATACTGGATCAATCTAATTCCTGCATTTGGTCGCTATAATTTGTAGATTAACCGCAAAATTTGTAGGGCATTTACTCAAAGTAGGTAGAATGTGCTAACTAAAATTTTATGCTAGGTATTGTGTATTCTTACCAATATTCTCAGTGTGGTTTAAGTGGGTTGATAGAATAGAGCATTTCCAATCATCAATAGGAGAAGTAATTATGATGGGGAAAACAGTTGCGTCGGAAGAAAATTCGCGTTTAACACAATGGCTTAAAGTAAAACGCCAAGAGAAAGGCCACACTATGCGCAGCCTTGCACAGGTTCTTGGAACACCGCATTCATTTGTTGGTAAAATTGAAAACCAAGAACGTCGTTTAGATGTTGTTGAATTTATTCGTTACTGCCAAGCGCTTGAAATAGATCCAATTGAAGGCTTAACGCTATTAAAAAGTGAATAAACATTCACTTTATTTTAAGTAATTTAATGATGCATGGATGCACTACTGCTTGCTATGAAAGCTTGCTTCCAATGCCATTAGGCGCTTCCTAATTAAAAATAAGAAAATTAAAGACGGTATTACCATTAGTGCTGTAAGTAAGAAAAACAGCGCCCAATTCCCATTTAAGTAGTCAATTAAATACCCTGACGACCCTGATAAAAATGTTCTTCCCAAATTTCCTAACGATGCAAGTAACGCATAATGTGTTGCACTAAATGCACGGTCACATAACATTGAGATAAATGCCACCATAGCGACTAACGACCATGCTTGAGTAAAGCCATCGACCAAAATGGCCATAGCGTATAGACTCTCTTTTGGTCCCACCATAGCAATAAGCGAAAACATTAAGTTAGAAGCCGCCATAGCAATGCCGCTAATAAATAAGCCTTTTACAATACCGTAGCGTGAATTAAATAAGCTGCCGAGAAAGGCAAATACAATGGTAATTAAGCCGGTACCAAGTTTAGAGTAGGTGGCAATTTGTGAGTTACTAAAGCCAATTTCTTTGTAAAAGACAATCGACATTCTTCCTAAAAAAGCTTCACCAATTTTAAACAGAAATATAAAGGCCAACAGCGCGAGTGCCGTTTTTACACCGTTACGATTAAAAAACGCTCTAAATGGTTCGGCAATTGTCACCCAAAGCCAAGCGCCAATGCGTTTTAAAAATGATGCGTCAGTTTGAATAAACTCTGCCTCAAGCGCTTTATGAATATATTCGCGATTGGAATCGGGCTCTTTCGCAAAAAACACACCTAGCATTAGGGCTAACATTATTAGTGCCAACACAAAGTAAACGTGTGTCCATTGCCAGTCGGGTAGATCAGCCATGTAAAAAGGCACAGCGCCCAATAACGCATAGCCTGTCCACCAACCTGACGTTGCCATCGTCGCGGCGGCCGTTGTTTTATGAGTCTCGTGCTCGTTTAGAGTATCAATACGAAAGGCATCGATTGCGATATCTTGGGTAGCACCAGCAAGCGCGATAACAAAACAACACAGTGCTACGGTTTGCAATTGGTTTTGAATATCAACTTGGCTTAGCCATAAGGTTGCCAGCAAGATAAACACTTGGCTTAGTAAAATCCAACTGCGACGTTGCCCCAGTAACTTGTGAAGTAGGGGTAACTTTACACGATCAACTAAAGGCGACCATAAGAAATTAATGCTGTAGCACACAAAGACGATACCAAAAAGGCCTATCATTGAACGTGATAAACCTTCGTCTTTCAGCCACGCTGACATTACTGAACCAATCAGTATCCAGGGAAAACCGCTCGCGACGCCAAATGCAAATACATTGATTAAGCGGCGATCTTTAAAATAGCCAAGATACTCTGAAACAGTAACCATAGTTGTTTTACTTTACCTATTATTCATATTATTGAGCGTTATGTTTACTGTATAGGATCAAGCACTTGTGCTTTTAAAATCACGACAGGTTTCTTTGGTACAAAGCACCAACCCAGTTTGTCGTGGCAGCCTGTTTCAACACGCATTATTTTATCGAGTGTTTCTGAGCCTTCGGTAACATAGCCAAATACAGCAAAGCCCCATTCACGACCAGGGTTTAAATGGTTATTGTCGTTCATATTGAAAAAGAACTGACGTGTGGCTGAATGTGGTTTACGGTCTTGATAGGCCATTGCGATAGTGTACATATCGTTTTTTAAACCATTGCCACTTTCATTTGGAATTGCAGGCCCCATGTATGCACCGTCGTAATCTTTATCGTAACCGCCACCTTGAATTACAAAGTCACGCTCTTGCTCTGCATCGTGTTCAACGCGGTGAAAAACGGTATCTTCGTAGCCACCATCAACTACGTAACCTAAAAAGTTATTTACCGTAATAGGCGCTTTACGACGATCTAATTCAACGGTGATATCACCCATAGTGGTGGTGAATTTAACCAAAGGGAAGGCGTTATCTTTTTGCACAAACTCGCCTTTTTTAATCAGATTAGCAGCGCTTGAAAAGCTCATTAATAGTACGAGTAATGAGATTAAATACTTCATAATATGTAACTCCTAGCGATTAACCGCGTTAACAAATTCAGGGTCTGTCACAATACGTGTGATCATTTCTTCAATTAAGCGATTAACTTGCTGTTCTACTTTTGCTTTATCAAAGCTAAGTGGCGCTTCACTTTGCTTATTGCCTTTATAACGCTTAGCAAAACGGTGCTCAGTGGTTTCAATCACAACTTCAAGCTCTGTATTGGTAATTGTGGTGTGTTTGTGTAATTGCTGTTTAATCGTGGTATCTAATCGCTGAATATTAACATCGAGCGCTTTACCCATACCGCTATTGTTTGCACCCACTTGGGCTAATGCTTGTTCAATTGCTGGCGTAATTGACTCTGCAAGGTATTTATCGGCAAGCGTTTGGTTACCATCGCTATTTTTAATGGTAACTGTGGTAAAGCTCGCACGGCGGTCGTTGACTGATAAACTCACATCTTGCTGCACCATTTTTTGGTGTGTTTGTGTATAGTTAGGACTGAATATAAATCTCTGTGACGGTGTGCTGCATCCAGCAAGAAAGCCCAAAGTGAGGGCCAAAACGGTAACTTTATATTTTGCATTCATAATTATAATGCTCTCTTTTTAGCGCTTAAAACGACAAATTTCTTATTTGAGCCTAATAGTTTGTAGCCACCAAATAGGCGTTTTAGCTTTTCATGGTAATTTAAATGGCGGTTGCCAACAATACGCAATTCGCCACCGTCACGTAAACAGCGGAAACTATCAACAAACATTTGCCATGCAATATGGTCCGTAACGGCTTGTTGTTGGTGAAATGGCGGGTTGCATAAAATTAAATCGGCACTATTACTTTCTACACCTGTGAGACAGTCATTGTGTAAAAAAGTGCAGTTTTCTAACTGTTCTGGCAGATTTGCTGCGACATTGTGTTTAGCTGATGCAACAGCCATTGCTGACTCATCAACAAAGGTAACAAGTGCGTTGGGGCAGCGTTCAAGAGTGGTTAAACCAATGACACCATTGCCACAGCCTAAATCGATGATGCGCTGTTTTTTATTTCCTTGTGGTAAGTAATTGATAAAAAAGCGTGCACCAATATCTAATGAGTCACGACTAAACACGTTGGCGTGATTTGTGATGGTAAATTGCGTTTTTTCAAGAGGCCAAGTGATTGGAAACTTGCTTTCTTGTGGCTTGTTGTGTTGTTTACTTAAAATTAAACGGGCTTTTTTAACTGCGAGTGATGTTGTTGTTGGCCCTGAAAAACGTTCAAATAACTGAATGGTAGATGAGTGGATGTCTTTTGCTTTACCTGCAGCAATAATCGGGATGTCTTGGCGTAAAACTTTACTCAATTGGCTAAGTAAAAAAGTTAAGTAACCCGCGTTTTTCGGTACTTTTATAAGTACTAGGTCAAGATCGTTTGGTAGAGCATCTAAGCTTTTTAAAAACACCGTGTTTTCACTAGTGAGCTGATTTTGCTCAAGGTTGTAATGCGCAGCCTGTTCTGCCACAAACGAATCATTCAGATGGTAGATGAATGAATGATTAAATGCACAGGCCAGTGCGCCAAAACCGTCGTTAATGATCAGTACTTTGCTGCTGTTTTCTACTAACTGCTGCTGTTCTATATAATTTACTAAATACTCATCAGCCGCATCCCATGCTTGTAAGCTCGCGTTTTTTTGTTTGAGCGGAAAGCGTGATAGGGTAAATGTGTTCTCACCTAATTGAGCAATTTCATTTAGCTGTGAGTCTGAAGATGTTTGCGACATAACGGTGTTGTGAATTTATTTTTAAAGGTGCAGTAGTTTATCATGGCTTGGAATGTTTCTAACAGCATTGAGCGAATAAATAAGGCGCAATGTGTCGCGCCAGACTTTTATTATTTTGAACACTTTATTGCAGAGCAAAAAGCGCGTTCCTTGTATCAACAATTACTGGCTTTAGAGTGGCAGCAACCAACGCTGACCATTTTTAACAAAGAGCATACTATTCCGCGAAAGCAAATTTATATGGGCGATGCGGGAACTGGCTACCGCTATTCTAATCAACTGTTTTTGCCTGAGCCCTGGCATGCCAGCGTACTTAATTTAAAAAATAGCCTTAATAATTGGTTTGGCACACAGTTTAATGCAGCGTTGCTTAACTGGTATCGCGATGGCGAAGATAAAATGGGTTGGCATGCGGATGACGAGCCTGAATTGGGGTTTTCCCCAACCATAGCGTCGATTTCCCTAGGTAGCTCACGCAAGTTTAAAATACGCGAAAACACCTCAAAGCAAGTGACGGATCTAATTCTTAGTAATGGCAGTTGTTTGTTGATGACAGGAGATAGTCAGCGCGATTATCAACATTCATTACCGGTACAAAAGCGTGTTAATGATGGTCGAATAAATCTGACGTTTCGCACTGTTTGTGGCATATAATAGGCGAAAATTTTTAATGAGAATTAATTATGTCGATGTTAGAGCAGATAGAATCAAAGCTAAAAAATGCGTTTTCTTGTGAACATTTAGAAGTGATTAATGAAAGCCATATGCACAGTCGTGGCACAGAATCACATTTCAAAGTGATTGTTGTTAGTAACGATTTTGAAGGTAAGCGTTTACTACAGTGTCATCGTATGATCAACGAAGTCCTTGCTGATGAACTAGCGAATCATATTCATGCGTTAGCGATTCATACTTATACCAAAACGCAGTGGAAAAATGCTGATATTCCTAATTCGCCTAAGTGCTTAGGTGGTTCTAAATTTGATCAGTAAGTAACAAATATACCTCAATTTTCTAATGTCCAGCCTTTGATGTGCAACAGGTTGGACTTTTCTCTTTGTTAATTAGGTGTTACATTTTTCCTTTTAAAATAATAACAATAATTAACAATGAGTGCAGTCAACTCTAATTCCTCTTCATCACATTTAATTAAAATCGCTAACCTTCTTGATGCTTTTATAGAGCGAATAGGGCAAACGGTGGCATGGTTTAGTTTTGCGATGGTGCTGATTATGTTTTTAATCGTGCTATTGCGCTATGGCTTTAGTCTTGGTTGGATAGCCATGCAAGAAAGCGTGCTTTATCTTCATGCTTATTTATTTATGTTGGGTTGTAGCTACGCGTTAAAACACGATGAGCATGTGCGTGTTGATGTGTTTTATCGTCGCTTCTCAAAAGCAAAAAAAGCCTTTGTTAATTTAGTAGGTCACTTAGTGCTATTGTGGCCTGTTGCCATTTTTATTCTGTTTGTAAGTTTCGATTATGTTGCCGTGTCTTGGCAAATTAAAGAGCAATCGCAAGAAGCAGGCGGCCTACCATTTGTTTACCTATTAAAAAGCTTGATCCCGTTGATGTGTATTTTATTACTGATACAAAGCCTAAGTGAAATTTGTAAGAGCTTAAATACGCTTTTCAATAAAGGAGAAGCGTAATGGAATACATGGCAATTTTACTCTTTATATGTATTTGCGTAGTACTTTTAATGGGTTTCCCTGTGGCATTTTCCCTGGCGGGAACAGCACTTATTTTTGCTGGTATTGGTAGTCTGTTTGGTATTTTTGACGGGGCGTTTTTGCATGCGTTGCCAAATCGTTTATTTG
The DNA here is from genome assembly GCF_001399975.1 of Pseudoalteromonas sp. P1-9. Taxonomy (GTDB): domain Bacteria; phylum Pseudomonadota; class Gammaproteobacteria; order Enterobacterales; family Alteromonadaceae; genus Pseudoalteromonas. Next base: position 11,588 of record NZ_LKBD01000030.1, on the reverse strand, counting down.
GCATAGTCACTAATAGCACCTTAATTGCCGTGCCGTTATTTGTTTTTATGGGCGTAATGCTGGAAAAATCGAAAGTTGCTGAAAACTTACTAGACGCCATGGCAGTAGTTATGGGTAAACGCAAAGCGGGCATGGGCATCGCGGTTACATTAGTGGGCATGTTGCTTGCCGCAAGTACCGGTATTGTGGGTGCAACCGTTGTAACTATGGGTCTATTGGCATTGCCAACCATGTTAAAGCGCGGGTATAGCGAACAATATAGCTGTGGCATTATTACCGCAACGGGCACGCTTGGGCAGATCATTCCGCCTTCAATCGCATTGGTATTACTGGGTGACGTGTTATCTAGTAGCTATCAGCAAGCACAACTTAATATGGGAATTTTCTCGCCAGAGAATGTCAGTGTGGGCGATTTATTTGCAGGTGCGGTGATCCCTGGCATCATTTTGGTAGGCCTTTATATCTTGTACTCAGTGTTTGTTGCGGTATTTAAGCCAGAACAAGTTCCTGCATTATTGGATGAAGATATTGAGCATATTAAAAAGCGCAAGCAAGTGTCGCTATTTGTCGCTTTAGTGCCGCCACTGATGCTGATTTTTATTGTACTAGGTTCTATTTTATTTGGTATTGCTACACCAACAGAAGCCGCCGGTGTTGGTGCATTTGGTGCCATTATTTTAGCTATTTGGCAAAAACAGTTTAATTTAAAAAATCTAAATGCAGTAATGCAAAGCACCACTAAAGTCACCGCTATGGTGTTTATGATTTTAATTGGCGCATCTCTGTTTTCACTGGTTTTTAGAGGGTTTGGTGGCGAAGAACTGATTGCTGAAATGTTTGCAGCATTACCCGGTGGCTTATTTGGTGCCATGCTTGTTGTGATGCTAGTGATGTTTTTACTTGGCTTTATTTTAGATTTTATTGAAATCACCTTTGTTGTGGTGCCAATTGTGGCACCGATTTTATTAATGATGGGGGCAGATCCTATTTGGCTTGGCATTATGATAGCGGTGAATTTACAAACCTCATTTTTAACCCCGCCTTTTGGCTTTGCACTGTTTTATTTACGCGGTGTTGCACCAAAATCGGTGTTAACCTCGCAAATTTACAAAGGCGTGATACCTTTTATTATTATTCAATTGATTTTATTGGCGTTAATGGCGGCTTTCCCAAGTTTAGTAACGTGGTTGCCTAGCCAACTTTATGCATAAAATCATTGCAATGGAACGCACGGAGGAAGCATGAAAAAACTAAGTGCACTAATCACTTCAATTGCCTTGGCGGTTGGCTTAAGTGGTTGTGGTCAAGAACAACAAACCAGTAATGCAACAACAAATACGGTCGAACAGCAACAAAGCTTTAAATGGAAGCTAGTGACCAGCTGGCCAAAAAATTACCCAGGGCTCGGCACAGCGCCTGAGCGTTTTGCACAAAACGTGGAGGCAATGAGTAATGGCCGCTTAAAAATTAAAGTGTATGGCGCAGGCGAATTAGTCCCTGGATTCGAGGTATTTGATACCGTATCGAGCGGTACCGCTGAAATGGGCCACAGCGCAGCTTATTATTGGAAAGGTAAAATTCCTGCGGCGCAGTTCTTTACCGCAATACCGTTTGGCATGAATGCACAAGAAGTTAACGGTTGGCTTCACCATGGCGGTGGTATGGAACTATGGAAAGAGCTCTATGAACCTTATAACTTAATTCCTGCGGCCGGTGGCAATACCGGCGTACAAATGGCGGGCTGGTTTAAAAAAGAAGTGAATAGCGTAGAGGATTTAAAAGGCTTAAAGATGCGTATTCCGGGTTTAGGTGGTGAAGTGCTTGAAAAACTCGGCGGCGTGCCATTATCGCTTACTGGTGGTGAAATTTTCACTGCACTGCAAACCGGTGCAATTGATGCTACCGAGTGGGTTGGTCCGTATAACGATTTGGCCTTTGGTTTAAATAAAGCGGCAGAGTTTTACTATTATTCTGGCTGGCATGAACCAGGCGCGAATTTAGAGTTTCTAATTAATAAAGAGGCATATGCATCTTTACCGAGTGATTTGCAGGCCATTGTGACTTCAGCGATGCGCACTGCAAACCAAGATATGTTAGATGAGTATACGGCTCGCAATAATACTGCGCTTGATCAGCTTAAAAACAAGCACAATGTGAAGCTGCGTAAATTCTCGCCAGAAGTTATGCAGGCATTAAAGGCGGCCACAATGGAAGTAATTAGTGAACAAGCGCGCAATGACGAAGCCGTAGCAAAAGTATGGCGTTCTTACTCAGAGTTTTTACAGCAAGTTAAGGCGTATCATCAGATTTCAGAAATGGAATATTATTCGAATCGATAACACGATAAGATGATAGGGGGCGTAAGCCCCTTTTTTATGAAAATTATTTGCTGATCAGACCTGTTTATCAGTGCTTTGCTTTAAACTAGCAACAATTTTAAAAGATTTTATTAGGTAAAAGTGGAATTAACTTATGGTTATCAAGCCTAAAATTCGTGGTTTTATTTGTACAAACGCGCACCCAGTTGGCTGTGCAGCTCATGTGAAAGAGCAAATTGAATATGTGAAGTCTCAAGGCCAATTAGAAACTGGACCTAACAACGTATTAGTAATTGGTGCATCTACTGGCTACGGTCTTGCATCACGTATTACAGCAGCATTTGGCGCAGGCGCAAAAACATTAGGTGTGTTTTTTGAAAAAGAAGGTACGGAAAAGCGTACAGGTTCTGCAGGCTGGTACAACACAGCGGCATTCCAAGCAGAAGCTGAAGCCGCTGGCCTTTGGTCAAAAAACATTAATGGCGATGCATTTTCTAACGAATTAAAAGAAAAAACAGTTGCAACCATTAAAGAAGAGCTAGGTAAAGTTGATTTAGTTATTTACAGCCTTGCTTCACCACGTCGTACCGATCCAAATACAGGTGAAACCTATTCATCAGTACTTAAGCCAATTGGTAACTCTGTAACAACTAAAAACTTAAACACGTCTAAGCGTGTTATCGATGAAGTAACTGTTGATGCAGCAAGTGAAGAAGAAATCGCTAATACTGTAAAAGTTATGGGCGGTGAAGACTGGGAAATGTGGCTTGATGCGCTACAACAGGCTGATGTACTTGCTGATGGTTTTAAAACAACAGCTTACACCTACATTGGTAAAGAATTAACGTGGCCAATTTATGGCCATGCGACAATCGGTAAAGCAAAAGAAGACTTAGATCGTGCAGCCGCAGCAATTAAAGAGAAAACAGCGAACCTAAATGGTGAAGCGTATGTTTCTTCACTAAATGCTGTTGTAACGCAAGCGAGCTCTGCAATTCCAATTATGCCACTTTACATTTCTGGTCTATTCAAAGTGATGAAAGAAGATGGCACTTACGAAGGTACAATTGAGCAGATCAATGGTTTATTCCGTGAAAACCTTTACGGTGACAACCCACGATTTGACGAAGGCGGCCATTTATTCCAAAACTACAAAGAGTTGGAAGATGACGTTCAAGCTCGCGTACAAACTATTTGGGATACTGTAGATAGCGATTCAATTGACGAACTTACGGATTACGTGAGCTACCATAATGAATTTTTAAAACTATTTGGTTTTGGTATCGACAGCGTAGATTACGACGCTGACGTAAACCCAGTTGCAGATATCGAGTTAGTGTAAAACTCAGAGTCTCTTTTTAGAGTTCAGAAGGTGGGTGTTGTAGTGCGCCGATATTCTGAACTCTTAATTCTTAATTCCACCAATCTTCTTCCCCTGAAAATTTCTCACATTACACTTTTGGCTAATTGATTTAATTAAAATGGTGATCGACCCAGTAGATTAGAGCGTTTAGTAACTTGTAAAGTACAAATTTTAGGCTTTAATTTGTAAGCATAAATTTCAATTTAGACTCGCATAGTCATCCGAATTAATGTTAAAATTCGGGGAATATGTATAGATTCGATTGTATCGCCTAATATTTGCACTTTCGTGAATGTTTGGTGGTACATGGTTAGATTTTTCAGTTTCTTTTCATTAATGTAATGCAAGTGCGTATGATCAACATAAAAAAAGGTCTGGACTTGCCAATTGAAGGCGCACCTTCGCAGGTGATTCATGACGGTTCTGCCGTTAAACGAGTCGCTGTGCTAGGTGAAGAATTTATTGGTATGCGTCCTACCATGCATGTTCGTGTGGATGACCAAGTCAAGAAAGGCCAAGTTCTTTTTGTCGACAAAAAGAATCCTGGCGTTAAGTATACTGCACCAGCCTCTGGTGTTGTTAAAGAAGTCAATCGCGGTGCTAAGCGTGTATTGCAATCTGTTGTTATTGAAGTTAACGGCAGTGAGCAAGAAACGTTTGCGTCTTTTTCGGCGGGTGAGCTAGCGAGCCTTGACCGTGCAAAAGTGCAAGAAGTACTGGTTGAATCAGGTCAATGGCCGGCGCTTCGTACCCGTCCATTCAGTAAAGTTCCAGCTTTGGATTCAACGCCAAGCTCGATCTTTGTTACTGCAATTGACACTAACCCATTAGCAGCAGACCCAGCAATTGTTATTGCTGAACAAGCTGAAGCGTTTGAAGCAGGCCTTGCGGTTGTTTCTCGCCTAACTGACGGTAAAGTGTTTGTATGTAAGGCGCCTGGTGCAACTGTTCCTTCTTCATCTGTAGCTCAAGTAGAAGTACATGAGTTCGGTGGTAAGCACCCAGCAGGTTTAGTAGGTACTCACATTCACCACTTAGACGCTGTTTCTGCTGAAAAGCAAGTATGGCACTTAGGTTACCAGGATGTGATTGCATTCGGTAAACTATTCCTAACAGGTGAAATCTTCACTGATCGCGTTGTGGCGTTAGCAGGTCCTACTGTTAAAAACCCACGCTTAATCAAAACTCAACTAGGCGCATCTACGGATGACATCGTTGCTGGTGAGTTAGAAGATGGCGAAAACCGTGTGATTTCTGGTTCTGTACTTTCGGGTACTACGGCAAGTGGCCCTCATGCTTTCTTAGGTCGTTACCACACTCAGATCACAGCATTATTAGAAGGTCGTGAAAAAGAATTATTCGGCTGGATTGCTCCAGGTGCGAAGAAATTCTCAGTAACACGTACTTTCCTATCGCATTTAGCGCCTAGTCGTTTATTCAAAATGACGACCTCAACAGGTGGCTCAAGCCGTTCTATGGTGCCAATCGGTAACTACGAGCGCATTATGCCTTTAGATATCCTTCCTACTTTATTACTGCGTGATTTAATCGCAGGTGATTTAGATGGTGCGATTTCGCTAGGTGCACTTGAGCTAGATGAAGAAGATTTAGCGCTATGTACCTTCGTTTGTCCAGGTAAATACGAGTACGGTCCAATCCTTCGTGAACGCCTGACTACTATTGAGAAGGAAGGTTAATCCCATGGGCTTAAAGAAGTTTCTTGAAGATATCGAGCCGCATTTTGAACCAGGTGGTAAACACGAAAAATGGTATGCGCTGTATGAAGCAGCTGCGACTATTTTCTACACGCCAGGTCATGTAACTAAAACCGGCTCTCACGTACGTGATAATATCGACCTTAAACGTATTATGATCTTAGTGTGGATGGCGACATTCCCAGCTATGTTTTTCGGTATGTTTAACATTGGTCATCAAGCGTCAATCGCGCTTGCTAATGGTTTCGCTTTAGGTGATTCATGGCAGGTTGCGTTATTCCAAATGTTTGGCGGTGAATTAACTGCAACATCGGGCTGGGGCGTTAAAATGTTCTACGGTGCTTGTTTCTTCCTACCAATTTACGCAACTGTGTTTGCTGTAGGTGGTTTCTGGGAAGTACTCTTTGCATCGATTCGTAAGCACGAAGTTAACGAAGGTTTCTTCGTAACATCGGTACTATTCGCTCTTATCTTGCCTGCGACAATTCCGCTTTGGCAGGTAGCACTAGGTATTACCTTTGGTGTAGTAATGGCGAAAGAAGTATTTGGTGGTACAGGCCGTAACTTCTTAAACCCAGCACTTGCTGGTCGTGCATTCCTATTCTTCGCATACCCTGCACAAATCTCTGGTGATACTGTGTGGACAGCGGTAGATGGTTTCTCTGGTGCGACTATGCTCGGCCAAGCGGTTGTTGGTAGCGTTGACTATAGCAACATGGAGCTATGGTGGAATGCATTCTACGGTTTCGTTCAAGGTTCTGTAGGTGAAACGTCGACACTAGCACTGATGATTGGTGGTTTAGCACTAATTTACTTCCGTATCGCTTCATGGCGCATCGTACTAGGTGTGTTTGCAGGTATGGTTGCAATGTCATTCCTATTAAATGGTATCGGCTCTGAAACCAATAACATGTTCGCTATGCCTTGGCATTGGCACCTAGTGCTAGGTGGCTTCGCATTTGGTATGTTCTTCATGGCGACCGACCCAGTTTCTGCATCTTTCACAGATAAAGGTAAGTGGGCGTACGGTATTCTTATTGGTGTAATGGTTGTTTTAATCCGTGTTGTAAACCCTGCATACCCAGAAGGTATGATGCTAGCAATTCTATTTGCTAACTTGTTTGCACCGTTATTCGACCACTTTGTAGTTCAGTCGAACATCAAGAGGAGATTGGCTCGTGGCTAGTAATAACGAATCTATCGGCAAAACACTTGGTGTTGTAGTTGGCTTATGTTTAGTGTGCGCGGTAGTTGTATCGCTTGCCGCTGTGCAGCTTCGTCCGCTACAGCAAGCAAATAAAACACAAGACGTTCAGCGTAACATTCTAGCTGCAGCTGGTTTTGCTGACGTTAAAAATGTGTCTGAAACATTCAATGCAAACATTGAAGCTCGCGTTGTTGATATGAAAACAGGTGAGTTCGTTGACACTGATCCAAACAGCTTTGATTTTGAAATGACTAAGTTCGATGCTAAACGCAGCATCAAACTAGACAAGCAAGATGACAAAGCAGGTGTTCAGCGCATGACAACTGAGTCGCCAGTTTATTTTGCAAAAAATGACAGCGGTAAAGTAGAAACAATCATTCTACCAGTTCAAGGTTACGGCCTTTGGGGTATTATGTACGGTTTCTTAGCGTTAGATACTGACACTAAAACAGTTAAAGCGATTAACTTCTACAAGCACAATGAAACGCCGGGTCTAGGTGGTGAAATCCAAAACCCTAAGTGGACTGCGACTTGGGAAGATAAACAATTACCAGTTGATATCGTAAAAGGTACAGCGGGTAACAATGTGCATAAAGTGGATGGTTTATCGGGTGCAACGCTTACGTCTGTAGGTGTTGATAACACATTTAAGTTCTGGACAAGCGAAAAAGCGTTTGGCCCATTCCTAGCGAAAGTACGTGAAGGAGCATTGAACTAATGGCTAATTCAAAAGAAATGAAAGAAGTCTTATTTGGTCCTGTTTTTGCGAACAACCCAATTGCACTTCAAGTACTGGGCATTTGTTCTGCACTAGCAGTAACTTCAAGCCTTAAAAATGCGCTTATCATGTCAATCGCATTGACATTAGTAACGGCTTTCTCGAGCTTATTCATCTCGATGATCCGTAACCACATTCCATCAAGTGTACGTATTATCGTACAGATGACGATTATTGCATCGTTAGTAATCGTTGTTGACCAAACGCTACAAGCGTTTGTTTACGCAACAGCGAAAGAGCTTTCGGTATTCGTTGGTCTAATCATTACTAACTGTATTGTAATGGGCCGCGCGGAAGCATATGCAATGAAATCGCCACCAATGATGTCTTTCTTAGACGGTATTGGTAATGGTCTTGGTTACTCAGTAGTACTACTAACAGTTGGTTTCATTCGTGAACTATTTGGTAAAGGTACGCTGTTTGATGTTGAAATCTTACCATTAGTTTCTGAAGGTGGTTTCTATCAGCCAATGGGTCTTCTAATTCTTCCACCAAGTTCTTTCTTCATCATTGGTTTATTCATTTGGGTACTTCGTACTTATAAGAAAGACCAAGTAGAGAAAGCATAAGAGGTAAGAGATGGAACATTATATTAATCTATTTATCAAAGCGGTTTTCATTGAAAACTTAGCGCTTTCTTTCTTCCTAGGTATGTGTACATTCTTAGCGGTATCAAAGAAAGTTACTACCTCTTTAGGTCTTGGTGTTGCTGTAATCTTCGTACTAGGTGTTGCAGTACCAGTAAACAACTTGGTTTACCACAACTTGCTTGCACCTGGTGCACTTGAGTGGTTAGGTTACCCTGAAGCTGACTTAAGCTTCCTTAAGTTCCTAACATTCATCGGTGTTATCGCAGCACTTGTGCAAATCCTTGAAATGGCACTTGATAAGTTCTTCCCACCGCTATACAACGCGCTGGGTATCTTCTTACCACTTATCACCGTAAACTGTGCGATTTTTGGTGCAGTAGCATTCATGGTTGAGCGTAACTATAACTTCACTGAATCAGTTGTATTTGGTATTGGTTCTGGTGTTGGTTGGGCGCTTGCGATTGTTGCGCTAGCGGGTATTCGTGAGAAGATGAAGTATGCTGATATTCCTGATGGTCTTCGTGGTTTAGGTATTACCTTTATTACTGTAGGTCTTATGGGTCTTGGCTTTATGTCATTCTCTGGTATTTCACTTTAAGGTAGCGAGGAAACTATACGATGGAAACAGTTGTATTAGGCGTAAGCATGTTTATCGCTATTGTTGTGATCTTAGTCCTGATTATCATCGCGGCTAAATCAAAACTAGTACCTAGCGGTAACGTAACGATTGGTGTTAATGGTGATCCTGAAAAAGCGATTATCACACAGCCAGGTTCAAAACTATTAGGCGCATTAGCCGATGCAGGTATCTTCGTATCATCTGCATGTGGTGGCGGTGGCTCATGTGGTCAGTGTCGCGTAGACGTTCATTCAGGTGGTGGTGACATTCTGCCAACTGAGCTTGACCATATTACTAAAGGTGAAGCACGTGAAGGTTGTCGTTTAGCGTGTCAGGTTGCTGTTAAAGGCGATATGGAAATTGAACTTGAAGAGTCAATTTTTGGTGTTAAAAAGTGGGAATGTACTGTTATCTCAAATGATAACAAAGCGACATTCATCAAAGAGCTTAAGCTTGCAATTCCTGATGGCGAATCTGTACCTTTCCGTGCAGGTGGTTACATCCAGATTGAAGCACCAGCTCACCATGTAAAATATGCTGATTTCGATGTTCCTGAAGAATATCGTGGTGACTGGGAGCACTTTGGCTTCTTTGCTCTTGAGTCAAAAGTTGATGAAGAGACTATCCGTGCATATTCAATGGCTAACTACCCAGAAGAAGAAGGCATTATCATGCTTAACGTGCGTATTGCTACGCCACCACCGCGTGATTTAAGCTTACCTTGCGGTAAGATGTCATCTTACATTTGGTCACTTAAAGCAGGTGACAAGGTGACTATTTCTGGTCCGTTCGGTGAGTTCTTCGCGAAAGACACTGACGCAGAAATGGTATTCGTAGGTGGTGGTGCAGGTATGGCACCAATGCGTTCACACATTTTCGACCAGCTTAAGCGTCTTAACTCTGACCGTAAGATGAGCTTCTGGTACGGTGCGCGTTCTAAGCGTGAAATGTTCTATGTTGAAGATTTTGACGGCCTACAGGCTGAGAATGATAACTTCGTATGGCATTGTGCATTATCAGATCCACAACCAGAAGATAACTGGGAAGGTTACACAGGCTTTATCCATAACGTTCTTTATGAAAACTATCTACGTGATCATGAAGCACCGGAAGATTGTGAATACTACATGTGTGGTCCGCCGATGATGAACGCGGCAGTAATTAACATGCTGAAAGACTTGGGTGTTGAAGATGAAAACATCCTACTTGATGACTTCGGTGGTTAATTCACAGGTAAAAAGATAAATTTTTACGATACAATTCAGGCTCCTAAATCGACTATAATGATTTAGGAGCCTTTTTTATTACAAGATAATAAGTTTATGAAACGAATATACTATTTTGCTTTTTTTCTGATTCTACTGACCTTGGTTGGCTGTGAACAGGCGGCTAAAGAAACCAAGATGCAAGAGGTGTTGTTGCAAGGCAAGACTATGGGCACCACTTTCACAATTAAGGTATTTGTGCCAGAACAAAGAGTGCAGGAGCTGAGCTTATTCAGTGATGTAACAAGCCTGTTGAAAGACGTAAACCAATCCATGTCTACGTATATTCCTGATTCTGAAATCAATCAGTTTAACCGTTTAGCTGCGTATCAAAACTTTCCTATTTCTGAAGATTTCCGCCGCGTTACCGCTGAGTCAATTCGTTTAGGCTTAAGCACAAAGACGCTTGATGTGACTATGGGACCTTTAATCGATTTATGGGGTTTTGGGCCAGATAATCGTCCTGAAACGATTCCAAGTGATGAGGTGATTGCTGAAATAAAGCAACATATTGGTGTTGATAAACTTAAGCTATCAGAACAAGGCCTGATGAAAACAGTAGAAGGACTAGAGATTAGTTTCTCAGCTACCGCTAAAGGCTTTGGCATTGATAAAGTAGCCGAGTATTTAGATTCACTGTCGTTAACTAATTATATGGTTGAAATAGGTGGTGAAATTCGTACTTCAGGTCACAAGCCAAACAATGTGCCTTGGGTGCTGGCGATTGAACAACCCGATAGTGAACCTGGTACACGCGAATTTCATAAGTTAATTCGTGTAAATGATATCGCGATGGCGACTTCAGGTGACTATCGTATATTCTACGATGTTGACGGCGTACATTACTCTCATCTTATACATCCTGAAACGGGCAAGCCGGTGCGTCAGGACTTAGTGTCGGTAACAGTGCTTCATGCGTCAGCAATGACAGCGGATGGTTTAGCTACCGCGCTAACAGTAATGGGCACTGAGCAAGCGAAACAATATGCAGAGCAACATAACTTGGCCGTTTACCTCATTAGTAAAACGCCAAAAGGTTTGGAAACTTACGCCAGCAACGCGTTTAAGCCGTACCTGTAAGTTATTTATTTGCTTTACGGAGCAACTAGGTGTTTTGAGTTGCTCGATTTGCATATTTGAGAGTGAGACTGTTTTGAATTTTGGCTTGCTTTGGGTCAAGTATTAGCCAATTCAATATTACATTTTTTGTCTTGAGCGCGTATAATTGCGACACTTTTTTAAGGGGCCAACTATGTCTATATTTTTTCTTACTTTTGGATTACTCGTTATTATTGCACTAGCAATGGCTGTGGGTGTAATTGTACAAAAGAAATCAATGGCGAGTAGCTGTGGTGGCTTAGGTGCAATGGGCATAGATAAAGTATGTGACTGCGACGACCCATGTGAAGCACGTAAACAGCGTTTAGCAAAAGAGCGTCGCTGGAATAAAGATCGCATCATTTAATCATGACCCGTCCTAGCATGGGTTGACACTTTTTTTAATAAAACGCTCGATGTATTTCATCGGGCGTTTTGTATTTTAAAGCCGTGTGTGGCCTTCTTTGATTATAGATATCAATGGATTGTTTCACCATTTTCGCAGCAGTCATACCCATCTGTCATTGAGCACGTTATGTCATATTCTTCGTGTATGCGTTGGTATTCATGTGAGCAATATTGAATACCTCTATCTGAATGATGGATAAGAGGTGAAATGACTTTTCTATGTTTTA
>NZ_LKBD01000029.1 GCF_001399975.1 Pseudoalteromonas sp. P1-9 | reverse complement strand
TAGTTTTAACAAAGTTGATAACTAGTTGCCAGTATTATTAAAAATACATGTGGTTAATTTTTTGAGAAAGATAAAAGTGCGCAATTTGCGCATTTTCTTGAATATGGGGGAAAGGTTTAGATTCAGAGGCTGAAAAGTAAGGGTTTAAAAAATCTAAACGTCCGTTACTCGCTCAATTGCGACATTGAAGAATGGCGATCGGAGTAGGCCTTACATTTTGATCTTTGACACACGATGTTTTTATATCATTTTTTTAAAGTGCTAGCGGTGTTAATGATTCGTCCTTGAAGCTTAGTTCCATCGGTCATCCCTGACCTCACTTCTTCAAGCTGCGAAGCATAGATGATTCTAGGCTTCCTGCCTTTCACCCTTCGGGCCAGCTCTGCTGTTCAAAAATATTCCATATATTTTTGTCGGTCTTTTGTCACCCCTTTAATCAAACCTGAAAGCATCATTAAAATGAATAATGCGAAACAGGGAGCGAAGCGGTGGAGCAAGCTATGCTAAGGCATGGATGCCGCTTCATAGCGTTTATGTTCACATTTAAATGATGTTTGAAGATTAGTTTGATTTAGGGGCACGTTTTTTGGTTTGTTTTTGTCGTGTAACAAAAATGAACAAGAGCGCATCATGGATGATGTGAGATAAAATTCAGGGACGAATGTGCTTATCGCTACTTTTTGACTCAGATATCAATAAACTCACGAGATAGCTATAAGTGACTACAGCTATCTCAGTAGTTACTTAACTATGTTTGATAATCGATTGGGACTGCTTGGGTGACAACCTGATTGCGTGCATCAACAATCACCGCGTGATTACGTGCTACTTTAATCCAATCGCTTTTATCACTTGTAAGCGGTTCACTCGTTAAAGGCTCTGAGCTAATGATTACCGTATTTTGCGCTGAATTTCCGTTTAAACTAAAGTCTTTGCCTGCTGCAATTGCCAATTTACCTTGACCATAAAACAATGAAGCGGGTTGGCTTTCGCGGTCGGTTGCAAAACGCGTGGCGACCATAGAGGTGCCATCACTCACTGCTAAGTTAATAAATGCATTGGTGTTTGCATCTGCTTCGCGTCTTATTTGAATAATTTTCTCAATGACACGATATAGCGCCTGAGTTAGATCATCTGTCGACAAATTATCAGCAAATTCAATGGTGTCGAGAAAGAGGGCAAAAATGCACTCAGAATCGGTGTTTCCTTTCACTAAATCAAACGCGCGATTTGATAATTGATTAAGTAAATTGCGCCTAAATTTTGCGAATTGGTCGAGGCGGCCATTATGCATAAAGGTGTATTTTTGATAATTGAATGGGTGGCAATTTGCTTGCGAGACAGGCATACCAACAGATGCGTCACGAACATGGGCAAAAAAGCACTGGCTGCGCACTTTGCTCGCAATTTGTTGCAAGTTTTGATTGCTCCACGCAGGCTCAATGCTGACAAATCGCGCAGGAAAAGGATCGCTGTGAGTGGGGTACCAACTTAAGCCAAATCCATCGCCATTGAGCGGCTTTTTACGCTTTTTCGCGTCTTTACTTTGTTCAATAAGCGAATTCGTTGGCGAAATAACAATATCGTTTAAAGTGACTTCTTCACCTTTATACGCAATAAAACGACACATAAATTTATCCAAAAAAATTTTTTACACTATAGGCGATTTTTAAAAATTTCATACAAAAATATGCACGGTTTACCACTGATTTTCTGTTATCTACAGTAAACGTGAAGGGGAAAGGCTAAAAGATTGTTTTGACGGTGTTTAAGGGCATTAAAATATGGTGTTTAAAACTCAGTTTATACAAATTTTTTTCACTTGTATTTACTAAAATGGCTGGTTAGTTTGTGTTTAACTTATTCTTTTTATAGTGTGTTTTATGCGACTTATTTCTTCCTTTGCAATTTGTTTAACGTTATCGAGTTTCGCTTCTGTTGCTGGTGATTTTTACCCCAATAACGCGCAGCATGCGGTTAGTTTGAGCTTTGACGATGCGCGCCGCTCCCAAGCTGATGTTGGGCTGCCAATCTTAGATAAACATAACGTTAAGGGCACGTTTTACTTGATGCCAGTGCAAATGAAAGGCAAAGAAGCTAAGTGGCAAGCCGCCGCTAAAGCAGGGCACGAAATTGCTAATCACAGTGCTAGCCATTTATGTACGGGCAATTTTCGCTGGTTACGGGAAAAGAACAAAGGGCTAGAACAAGTTGATTTGCCATTTATCGAAAAAGATATTGAAACGGCGCAACAGCAAATTGAGCAAATTACAGGTGTGGCTCCAGTGGGTTATGCCTATCCGTGTGGTCATAAATTTGTCGGTCGTGGTGAATCAGTACAAAGCTATGTGCCGCTGATCGCTAAGTCATTTGAATATGGCAGAACATGGAATGATGAAACAGCAAATGACCCGCATTATTATGATGCTGCACAAATCCGCGCGTTTGATATCGATAATAAATCATTTGAAGAAATAAAGGCGATTATCGAGCGGGCTAAATTTGATGATGCGTGGATAGTACTTGCCGGTCACGAAGTTGGTGATAGAGCGCTTTACACTATCGATAGCAAGGCATTAGAGCAGTTAATCGTATATTTAAAAGATCCTAAAAACGGTTTTTGGCTAGCGCCCGTTGCTGAGGTAAATCAGTATATTCAGCAAAAACGTACTCGATAATCGTTACTTTAAACCTAATAGCGCTTGAAGCCTCTTTTTAAGCGCATAACGTAACCTTGGTGAATCGATAGTAAATACGGTTTTTTATTGATAAAGTTCTAAAAAGATTAGCAAAAATAGGTGGTTAGTTAATTTTTTTGACCTTTTTGCTAGTTAACTGCAATTTTTAGTAACACAAGGATAAATATGGATATTGAAGTTTTCCGACCTAAACAGTTCCAAGATATGGCGCGAGATTACAAACTATTTGCCGATGGTAAACAAGTTGCTGTGATTAAACGAGGTAAAACTCAAACCGTGTCGCTGCCTGCGAATACCCAAGTTATTCAAGCAAAAATCGATTGGTGTAGCAGTGCAGAGGTGAAAGTGAGTGAATTAAGTGGCACAAAAATCACTGTTAAAAACCCATTTGCTAACAATATTATTGAAGCAATGTTTTTCGCTTGGTATTACATTTCATTCGGTAAAAACAAGTATTTAACCATCGAAAGCAGCAATTAATTAGTTGAGTAAAAGTCATCTTTCAAAAAAACAATTGTTTTGCTGTTGCGAGTATTGCCATAACCAAGCGCAATAGATCAGCAAATGAACGGCAGTAAGGTAATTTATGAAATTGGAAACCCTTAATAGCAGTCATTGTAAGCAGTTACTCGACTTTGAACTAGAAAATAAAGCGTGGTTTGAATCATTTATTGCACCAAGAGATGCCGATTTTTATTCCAATGTTGGCGTTTCAAAACATATTGCTGCGCTTGAAGCAACAATGCGCGCTAAGCACGGCTATTCTGCTGTATTAATACAAAACGATGTCATTGTGGCGCGCGCTAATTTAAAAGATGTAACAGGTGGCACAGCGTACATCGGCTATCGCGTTGCAAAAAACATGACATCGCAAGGTATTGCCAGTTTATGTGTAGCGCAGCTAATAAAGGTTGCTGCGCAGCAATTTAATTTAAAAACACTGCGTGCACAGGTACTCAATAATAACCCCGCGTCAGAGCGCGTATTGCAGAAGTTTGCTTTTCGAGCTGTAAGTACGCAACCAGATTTTTTACGCTTGAACGGACAAAGTTTGGCGTGCACTGAGTTTAGTGTGTGCCTTAGTGAATTAAATCAGCAGGCGTTAGAGGCAACATCGTCCTTAGCTAAAAGCAAGGTTAGTTGTTAAATGCCGCTCACGACAAAGCTTTTTCGTTGGCAACGTGGGCGGCAAAATAGTGGCTACGATAAAATGCTGTTATGTGGGGCAGTGTGGCCAATTAAATTTGATGTTTATCTATTGAAATTCCCAACGGGCAGTGAAATACCCGCGCATACCGATAAAGTTGCGTCGGGCAAACATTATCGATTGAATATCGTGCTTAAAAAAGCACAACAAGGTGGTGAATTTATATGTGCATCACCGATTTACGACAGTGAGCGTATTAAAGTTTTCCGCCCCGATGCATGTGAACATCGAGTTTCTAAAGTAATTAAAGGTAATCGTTACATATTAAGTATTGGTTGGATTAGAAATAAGTAGTGCTCACGTGAGCCTAGAGCGTGTTGATCTTTGTGGTCTAAATTCTGTTCAAATCCAAAGTGTTTTGATCGCGGCGTTGCTTTGTAGGCCTAGCGGGCTAAGTCAAAAAGCGACAACAAAGAACAAAACGCTTTGGGTTGAACCTATTAGGCAGCGCTTGTTTGGCGTTTATACTGTGTTATCGCTCATTTATGTAAACTAACTACACAGCAATCGCTCTGCCTCGTCTAAATGCCAAACAAACTGCTGCAGAAATAGACAGCAAAGGTCAACACGCTCTAATAAAAATATACTAAAACATGTTATTTAGGGAACTTACATGAAGATTGTTGCTGGGTTATGTGCACTTGCGATGAGTGTTACGACAATTGCGCAAGAGCTGGAACCAACAAAATCAGGATTATTTGATGTTGGTGGATTTAAGCTGTATTTGACCTGTTATGAAAACGATAAACCGACACTCATTATTGAACAAGGTTTTGGTCGTTCAGGCTCCGATGGTGTTTGGCTCGAAAATGTAAAACGCTTACACAGCGATTTTAGTATTTGTTTATACGACCGAGCAGGGTTAGGTAAAAGTGAAAAAGGCCCAGTACCGTTTACTGTTACTGATATGGCAACACGCCTTAACGCGCTGCTGCACAATGCCAATGTTAAATCACCATACTATTTTGCTGGTGGCTCGTACGCTTCTTACATTATCACAGCCTTTAATAATCAGTATGCAGACAAGGTGAAAGGCGCGGTGTTTATCGACCCTCCGCCATTTGGTTACTTTTATACAATGGCAACACGCTGGCCGAAAAATTTTAAAACAGACGATGAAAACTTAGCCCGTTACTATCAATTTGAGCAAAGTGTGCGTGATCCAATGTATAAAAAAGTGCCGGAAAATGTTGACCATATCGCAAGCTATCAATCGCTGGTTAAGTCAGGCGGTTTTGCCAATAAACCGATTATCGTGTTACGCGCTAAGGCATCGGGTGAACGCTACGATCCGCCTTTTGTACCAGATGATATTGCGCTAAAAATGGATACTCTTTACGCAGGCGCTGAACACGACTTTTTGAGGCTTTCGAGTCAAAGCGCAATCGTGTATTCAAAGTCAAACAAGCATCACCTTCATATCGCCGATGCTGACCTTGTAGTCAAAAGTATCAAGCAGCTACTTGAGTAATTATTGTTTTATCGGTTAAACAAAAAAGAGATGGTTCGTGTTTAAGAAAATAACATTTGAAACAGCAACACAGAGTGATGCCAGTAGTCTGTCGGCATTGGTGCTTGATGTATCACAACAATCGATTTTGCCGTATTTGGAATCCAACGGGCAAAACGCGTATGTTGCTAGCATTCAATCAGACATTAATACTGTGCTCGATGGCAGCGAGTATCAAAGCTTTAAAGCGTCGATTAACAATAAACTCATTGGTTTTGCTGCAATGCGAGAGGGCAACTATATAACGCACTTGTTTGTCGATAACCAGTATCAGGCATTTGGCATAGGTAAAGCATTACTTGCACGGCTAATGGCAACGTCACACGCAGACGAAGTAAGTTTAAAAGCATCGTTAAATGCGGTTTCTTTTTATGAGTCTCAAGGTTTTGTGGTAACAGGCTCTCAAATGAGTGTAAATGGAATTCGTTTTGTGCCAATGGTTTGGCAAAATACGCATAGCAAATAACGCTTTTTAAAAACGACATTAGAAAGTGTAAATAAATGGAACTGAAATAACACAGGAAGGTGGTTTATGTTTGAAAAAGTGGCAGTTTATTCTGGGCTTATTGCAACGGTCTGGATTGTGTTAGGTGTGTTTATTGCTGGGCGATATTATGCGGGTTATAACCATGCTAAGCAGTTCTGCAGTGAGCTTGGTGCTGCGGGTTGTCCAACAGAAAAATTGTCTCCCCGTATCAATAATTACCCATTGGGTTTACTTTTTTGCTTTTTTGGCTGGTATTTAATCCAATTACCAAATGTATCTTTGCTAGTCACCGGTGCAGGCTGGTGTGTTATTGCACATGGCCTCGCAACTTGGGTTGCGGGTTATTTCCCGATGGATGCTGACCCTTTTACTGAAAATCCTTCTTTTAACTGCAAAACACACACAGTTGCAGGCATTGTAATGTTGTTGTCGTTATTTGTGGCGCCAGTATTGGTGGCACTTAGCCCAACCAGTGATGTCATTTCACAGCATTTTAAGGTGTTTTCTTGGATTATGGTCGTCGCAGCCGTTGTATTTTTGTTGACTATGACGCGTGCAATTAATCAGCAAACAAACCCAGGCATTCATCAGCGATTATCTTATGGTGCGCAATTAATTTGGCTAACTGGGTTGTCGTTGGTTTTAGCCTAGAACGTGGTTGTTTTCCCCTTAACTTTATGGAAATTAGAAAGGATGTAATGCTATTGAACAAGATTAAAATTGAAACCGAACGCTTAATATTGAAAGCATTGTCAGATGACGATGCCAACTCACTATTTACTATTTTTTCCGACCCGATTGTTATGAAGTACTGGAACACCGAAGCTTGGCGAGAGGTGTCTCAGGCACATGAATTTATAGCGAGTAGCACACAAGCAATGAATGAACGCAGTTCATTAACGTTAGGTGTTTTTTTGAAAGACAGTAACACATTGATTGGTAAGGTCATGCTATTTAGTATCGACAACGAATCTAAACGTGCAGAAATAGGTTTCGGTATAAGTCGTGACTTTTGGGGAAAAGGCATAGTAGCAGAAGCTGCAAATGCGCTGATTGATTATGCTTTCAATAAGTTGAATTTAAGGAGAATTGAAGCTGAAATTGACCCTGACAACAATGCATCAGCAAAAGCATTAACGCGTTTAGGCTTTGTGCAAGAAGGTTTGTTAAGACAGCGTTGGGAAATTAATGGGGTAATTTCAGACTCAGCGATGTATGGCTTACTTGCCAAGGATAAAGCGTACTCACAAACATAACTTAAAAAAGGCGCTTAATGCGCCTTTTTTAACCTTGATTTAGTGTCTTTCGATATTGCTCGAATGGGCGTATTGCATTACTGTTTTGCAAGTAGGTTATGGAAAAATTATCGAGTAATTGTGCATTGATGTTGTCGTAACTCGCGAGATAGTTAAACCCATAGGCGCTTGCTTGATGGCGATCGGTTAAAATTACGATATGCGATATTTTCGCCACATATATCGCCATGTAACAAAGGGCGCATGGTTCACCCGAGGCAATTAATGTGCTGCCCTCAAGACTCAAGCGGCAACATTTTTTCGTTGCGGCTCGAATGGCTTGAATTTCCGCGTGAGCAGTGCAGTCGTAACATTGTGATTCTTGATTCACACCAGTACTTAATATTTCACCTTTTTCATCAAGGATCATGGCTGAAAAAGGTAAACCAGCTTGTGCCACGTTTTTCTCTGCGAGCGAAATTATTGCCCTTATGTGACTTTGATTAAACTGCGCTGGCACGCTGTATTTCCTGTTGTTGCGCGCTTAAAGTCTTTGCCAGCTCGGCTGCATCGTGATGCGCTTTGGTAACGGAATCTTGGTGCCTTTTATCATTGAATTCTTGATACTCAGAGGCAATTTCAAACATCACTTGTACCCCTAAATATTTTGATAAGGTTTGAATATGTGGTGTGAGATGTGAGTGCGCTTCGTTTACCTCGCCTTTACCAAAACCAAACTCGCCACACGAGGTGATCAGCACTAAGGTTTTTCCTCTGAGTAAAGGCCTAAGTGGTTGGTCGCCACGGGCTAAATCAAAATCAAAGGTTTTATTGATGCGAATGATTTGGTCGAACCATGCTTTTAACTGCGCTGGCATGCCGTAATTGTACATCGGCGTTGACATTAAAATGATATCGGCGCGCGTTAGTTCATCAATTAGGGTATCTGATAGTTGTAATTGTTGATGTTGCGCTGCAGTTCTTTTTTCACTTGGCGTAAACACGGCGCCAATCCAATTTTGCGAAATAAAGTGAGGCGGATTTACACCTACATCACGGTAAATATATTCATCTATTGTGTTTTGCTCTGGCCAGCTGTCTAAAAATGTTTTAGCAATGTTTTTAGACAGTGAGTTGTGTGATGGATTATCGTTATCTATCGCTCTAACGCTTGAATCAATGTGTAGTATTGTGGTCATGATGTTTCCTTTAGTAAAAGTGTGCGTTGAATAATGCGTTTCTAGGTGGCTTTGGACAAACGATTTGATATCATTTATAGATGAGTAAAACTTATTTATAGAAAGAGTAGGATTAGGCTTTGCAAGTATCGTTACAAGCGTTAAAAGCATTTGATGCGGCAGCACGTCATGGCAGTTTTAAACTCGCGGCGAGTGAGCTTGCATTAACGCCAACCGCAATTTCGCATCATGTAAGTAAGTTAGAAGCGCGTTTAAATACCCAATTATTTGTGCGTAAAACGCGAAAAATAGAATTAACCGAATTAGGAAAACGTTTAGCACAGGCCACCAATTCAGGTTTTCAAACAATTGCACAGGCGTTAGATGAAATCACCCATATTGGTAAGCTGGTTAATGTAAATACCACATCGTCATTTGCGGCCTCTGTGTTGTTACCGTCGCTCGCGGAGTTCAACGCAAAGCACGGTGATATTGAGGTTGCGATTTCAACGGGAGAGAACGTTGAGCATAATCAATATGCTGTGGCTATTCGTTTAGGCGATAAACGCGTTGTGAATAGCCAAGATATTTTGCAGTGCGATGTATTTAATGTGTATCGCGCAAAATCGGCAGGCGAGCAAAACAACTTAGCCTCGTTAAGTCATATTTATACCTGTAAATGGAAAAATCCCGATTTACCGCCTGTGCCATTAAATGAATGGTGCAAGCAAAATGGGGTAACGCAAACCTTAGCCTTAACCCAGTACGATCAAGAGCTTTTTGCTTTGCAACAGGCCATAGCTCATGGCGGGTACGTGTTTTGCTCACAAACATTAGCCAAAAGTTATGTGGCACGCGGAGAATTGTGTGAGCTAACTACTTTGCCTGTTGCATCTGATCTTTGTTATTACATTCCTAATAAAAGCGCGTTGGCGACGCTTCCCGCTCGCTTGTTTAGTGAGTGGTTAAGTAACCTGTTCTCGAGATAATAAATTACTTTCTAGCAGCTACTTTTACTTATTACTGCGTTAAATTTGTTTGCAATAGGCTCGCTATTGACGCACAAATTTGCCTTGTACCAAGAAAAACTATCAAGCTAGAAGGTATGAAACAACATAGCTCATATATTTCAAATGTTTAGTTAACTTTTTAACCCGAGTTCAGGTTAAGTGACTTGATGTCGGCATAACATTGTACGTTTTTCGCTGCCATTTTTAGTTATTACCGCGTTAGTTAAGAATTTAACGTATGTTTTTGTCGGGTAGTTTAATGCGCTTAGTAACCTTTTTTCAGTTAAAGCGATGTTTGTGGTAATCTTTTTCGGTATTAAGCTTGGCTCTGTTTATCTTTGTGACTAGGGTCTACAGTCTCAATTGTAATGGTTGAAATAATGGATTATCAAACTCTGCCCAAATTGGTTAGACGCGTGCTAAAAATAACGGCAAATGGCAATGCTAGCTTGCCATCAAGACGTCAAATGACCTCCAAATTGTTTGCATTGGTTGCACTTGTGCCCGGTATTGCGAGTGTGGTGATGGCAATTGCATTGCATCAAACAAGCGGACTCGCTTTTATCATTTCGGCTATTTTCTTTTGTGGCATTTCATTGTTGCTATTTGGTCGAAAACGATTATTGGAGTTTGATAGCGCCACGCAACAAGTTTATTTATCAACATCACTTTGGCATTTTTTTCAAAAACGAAGTGCGATAGCACCTTTTAGTGCGCTGACATGCGAATTAACCAGCCTTGGAACCAAAGGACCGTATCAAATAACCATTGCAGAGCAAAACTATGTGTTTGATGACTATCAAGATGCCTACGCTTTGTTGGCGTTTTTGTCTTCGCACTATAAGTTTCCGGTAACAGAAAACATCTCAAATTGGCCTAACAAAACCCCGCTTAGCTTTGACAATAGGCAGACTGCTGATATTACGCCACTTGACCAAACTGAAACACTCAGTAATAAAAGCGATGTGTATATTGAAATATGGGATCGTAAATCAATCATTAGGTTGTCACTGCCGTTTTTCTTTTTTACCGTGCTCGCGGGTTTGATTAAATACGGGGTGCTTTGATGTATTTTAAAAAGCTATCACATGACGAGGCGGTGTATCGTGTCACCGGTATTGCTAAGCTATTATTAAAACTGCTGAGTTTGCTTTTATTACTCGTTGGTATCTTAAGTGTTTTAGGTTCTGACTCAACTAGGTCTTTACCAATTTGGGTATCAGGCTTTTTTTGTTGGCTGGGCTGGATTGGTGTTTTTGGCGGCTATGTTTGTCGTATAAATTTAAGCTCACAAACAATTCAGCTTAAGGCGAGCAACCTATACACCGTTTTTAACCGTGTTTATCATCTCACAGAAATAAAGGGTTTTAGAGCTATGACTGCTCAAGCTGCAACTCAGAGGTACCGTGTTTACATGGTTTTAAACGATGGCACTTATGTTGCGGTGGCAAACCCCAAAGAACGAGGTTTAGCGGTAAACGTGTGTAAAAATATGGCAGAGTTTACTGGTAAACCTTATGAAAATAATTTGCCAGAGTTATAAGGTTTATTGATGCTATGTGTTATACCTAAATAGGTTGATGTAATTTTCGCAATACTGTTTGGAGTCTTCGATTGCGCATAGTCTGTTTGCTGTTTTTATTTTGTTCACCTTTTTTATTTGCTGATTCAATTGATGAGCGATTAAAAGAGGCTGAGGACTATTTAACTGTAAAACCGTCAGAAAGCTATCGCATTCTTCAACAAATAGCACACAGTGACAAGCTAACTGAAAAGCAAAAAATCGAATGGCATTTGTTACAAATGAGAGCGTCTTTGCCGCTAGGAAAGCTCGAGAACTTGATTTCATCTGTCGAAGCTATTTTTAAGTATAAAAATACTAACGGCTTTGCTGATCATGTTACAACAGTAACCAGTGCCTTAGGTATTTGGCTTAGAAGAAACAACTACTTACGCGATGCTGAAATAAGCTTTAAATGCTCCTATGAAAATGCAAAAAATGACCGACTGCGCTTAATCTTAAATAACAGCCTCGCTTTACTCGCGCGCCAAGCAAATGATTTGCCACGGGCAAAATCATTATTTGAATATTCTGCTCGTTTAGCAAAAGCGACAAAAAATACCAATATGATGGCGGTGATAAGTAACAACCAAGGTCTAATCGCACTTGATGAAGGGAAAATAAAAGAGGCTGAACAGCGGTTTAGAGTCGCTTTAGAATATTATCAATCTATAAACAAACGAGCAGGTAATGTTAGGGCTGGTACATATTTACTTTTTACCTTTGTCATTCAAAAAGAGTTAACGAATTATCAGCGATTATACTTACCAACCTATCAACAGGCTGAAGCATTTCCGAACCCTGCGTTAAATGCGCTATTGGAATGGGTAAATGCCTACTTTCTTTTTATTAATAATAATGAGTTGAGTGAAGACATGCGAAATTCACTCGAAGAGCGGTTTTTACAGGTTGAAGATCGGCGAGAAAAAGCATTAATCATAAAGCATTTGGCTGCGCCAATGGGAATATCTCTTGATCTGCCGCCAGAGCCAAATAATACCGCGCGTTTTGAGGCCCCTTGGTTTGTTGAAGTTAAAAACTGCAACTTTAACCCTATTGCAGGCTAAGTT
Organism: Pseudoalteromonas sp. P1-9; assembly: GCF_001399975.1. Taxonomy (GTDB): domain Bacteria; phylum Pseudomonadota; class Gammaproteobacteria; order Enterobacterales; family Alteromonadaceae; genus Pseudoalteromonas. Next base: position 47,055 of record NZ_LKBD01000029.1, on the reverse strand, counting down.
ATGGTAGTTTAAAGAAAAACATAACAACAATTGACTATTGTCATCATATTTTCTCGTATTTTGACTATATTTAACTGAGTATAAAAACAAAGAGTCGCTACATCTATGCATCACCTCTCAATTAAAACAAAACTAATAGCGTTTATCTCAATAACCTTGGCTTTGCTGGTTATTACTTTGGTTGCTATCAGTTGGTCTCAATTAAACACTAATAATGATACGCAAAGCGCTAAAGTACAGGACGTATTGCTTGCTGAAATAAACGATAAATTAATGGCTAAAACGCAATTTTATGCCACGGAGATTGCGGGCTACATCAACACAGAATACAAAATTCCATTAACTTTGTCGGGTGGCTTAGCAAACACCGCTGAAAATTCACCGTTATCACGTGATAGCGTCTATCAAATGACACGTGGCGCCCTTGCCAAAAACCCCGATATTTCGTCAATTTATGCGCAATTTGAAGCGAATGGCTATGACCAACGTGACAGTGAATTCACCACCGGATTTACGCACTCAGTGCCAGGTGCAGGGACACTTGAAATATACATTACGCGCGAAAACGACGGCAGTTTACTGCAACACCAAGTTGAAGATGCTGCCGAAAAATATTTACATGCAAAAAATGAATTCGGTTTTCGAGAAAGTGAGTGGTACTTGTGTGCGATGGATTCGCGAAAGCCGTGCATCATGGAGCCGTATCTTTATGAAATTGAACCCGGCAAATCGGAATTGATGACCTCACTGACTGTGCCAATCATTAGTAATAACAAATTTATTGGTTTGGTAGGCAGTGATATTAATTTACCTAAATTCCAGTCGCTTACCGAGAGCATTTCGCAAAGCCTTTACAATGGGCAAGCCAAAGTGACTATTTTAAGTGATATTGGTTTAGTTGTGGGCTCAAGTCATTATAAAAAGCTGGCGCGCCCGTTAAGCGAATCCCTTACCAATGGCGATGCAACAAACATTATGGCTATACGCAAGCGCCAAGATAATATTGAGATTGGTGAGAATTTGGTTTTTTCTATGCCAATCAATATTAAAGCGGCTAATACTACTTGGAGCTTAATTTTAGAATTACCTAAAAACGTCGCACTTGCCAATGCGGTAGCACTAGCGGAAAGCCAGGCTGAAGCAACCGCGTCTGTGGGCCGCACCATGATGCTTATTGGTATTTTGGTATCGGTAATTGCAATTGCGATTTCAATCGTCATTTTACGCACTATTATCCAGCCAATTACCGATATAAAACAACGCATTGAAAACCTAGCGAGCAGTGAAGGTGATTTAACCGTGAACTTAACGGTTACGCAACACGAAGAACTAATTTCGCTGGCGGCTGGCTTTAATATGTTTACGCAAAAACTGCGAACTATGGTTGATGGCTTAAAAGAGTTGGCGGATGACTCGTTTAGTCAATCAGCGAACACATCACAGGCTGCGCAGGAAATAAAAGCCAAAGTAAATATGCAACATATGGAAATAGACAGTGTTGTTACCGCGATTAATGAATTGAGTGCGACCGCAAGCGAAGTCGCCCGCTCATCAGAAAGTGCTGCGATGACCACAAACAATACCAATTTAAAGGTAAAAGAGAGCGAACAAGGTATTGTTGCGGCATCTCACTCGGTTGAAACCATGACTGAATACGTGAGCAGCGCAAAAGAATCAATTGTTGCGGTGGCTCAGCGCAGTAATGATATTACGCATATTCTTGATGTGATCCGCTCGATTGCTGAGCAAACCAACTTACTGGCGCTAAATGCGGCAATTGAGGCAGCGCGTGCCGGTGAACAGGGGCGTGGCTTTGCGGTTGTTGCAGATGAAGTTCGCTCACTCGCATCAAAAACACAAGAATCAACCAACGAGATTAGCCAATTGATCGATAACTTACAAAGTGAGGTTGGCACATCAGAATCAATTATCGAAAAATCAGTATCGCAAGCCAGCGATGCGATGGCGCACTGTGCTAAAGCCGCGTCGCAAATGGGTGAAATGGTGGATGAGCTTGCCCTTATTTCAAATGAGGTAACGCAAATCGCGACAGCAGCGGAAGAGCAAAGTGCAGTAACCGAAGATTTAAGTGCTAACATGACCGGTATTTCTGATGCTGCAGCCGAACTGTCGCAGTTGGCCGATACTGTTGAACAAGCGGCGCAACAACTAACACATTTAGTTGAAGAGAAACACAAACAACTTGGACAATTAAAAACTTAACACGCTTTGGTGTTTGAGTGAAAAGGCGTTAATGAATAAATTAGCGCCTTTTTTTATTTTTAACCTTATACAACGCTTTATCCTCTGCTTTTACCAAATATCACTTAAATTTACCGCTAAGCACAAAGCCAATTTACAGTTCACATATCTGCCTATACTAAACCCATCAACACAACAGGATTAAGACCATGACAACAGCAGATAACACAACATTCGATTTTGACGTTTCACACCTTGTAGAGGGTGGTATCGCAATTTTTGCATTAGGCGCAACCATTGGCACATTAGTGGGTGCAGGTATGGCGAGTGCGGTAGTTATCGGCTCAGTTGCAGCATTAGCGACATACTTAATTCGTCATAAATAACATTTATAATTTTACAGTTACAGTATCTCAACCATAAAAGCACTTGCCTTCAACCAGCAAGTGTTTTTTTATGCGTCTAATGCGTAAATAAGTGCCTGCAAAGGCGTTGCTTGAAGAGCGGTTGGGCAGTAAAGAATATGATGGTTCTCAAAGCCTAATGCTGCATAAAGAGGTAACGTTGCGATACCTTTTTGCGTTATTTGGCTAACTTCTGGGGTTTTTATTAAGCGGATAACTTGACGCTCGCCATATTGTGCAATGCTTGGAATGTAAGGGCGAAGCCGCTTGATTAAGGTATCGAGTAACCATTCATTAATATCGCCGCCTAAAATAATCGTTTGGCTATTAAAAATAGACTCTATTGTATGAATAGCGATGCGCATTGGCTCTTCGGCGCGATTAACCCAACTTTCAAGAAGCTTATTATCGGCAGTTAAACTCGCCAAAAAATCATCGTGCTTTTGATTATCAATATTGAGCGCCGCTTTTAGCGAATTAAGCGATGAAAAGTCATTTAAACGGCCAAGTTCGCCAGTATCGTTATCCGTTTCGGGAGTAACAAATATATCGCCTAGCGCACCGGTTAGGCCGTTTTGGCCAAGCAGTATGTCGCGGTTATAAACAACAGATGATTCAACTCGATTGCCTATATGTACATAAACAAAACTTTGCAGCGTTTGAGCTTCACCAAACAACATTTGGTATGCGGCACACGCCGATGCAGTACTTTCTAACGCAACGGGCAAATTTAGGCTTTCGGCAAGGGCGATTTGGGTTTCTTTTGCTACTTTGTGCGCATCTAAGGCAAAGTTATTACTATCTTGCATGGCAAGACCTACAGCAAGTACCTTGCTACTGTCGATATTTTCAATATTAACTAAGGTGTTAACTAAATAAGTGGCTTTACTCACCAGTTCATTAGGTGAAAATAGCGTAGTTAAGCTATTGATGCAGTCACCATTGAGTTTAAACATACCCACAAACAACTCATTTTCCATAATGCGAATGGCAATCGAATACGCCGCTTTCTCATTAAAACAGAGCATTTTTGAGGGTTTACCGGCACCTTCGGCTTTTTTTATGCCAACTTCAGACACCAGATCATGCTCCAATAAGGTTTCAACCATATTGGTAATTGTTTGTTTGGTCAGATTAGTATTTCGAGCGATCTCAACGCGGGAGATTGGACCCAAAGCAACAATTTGGGACAGGGCTAAGCGTAAATTAAGCGCTTTATTTTGCTTTGCGTTTGATCCTTTCAAAAGAAATGTCCTGCTTTTATCCCAAAATTCAGAAGTTTAAACGATGATATATTGAGTAATGATGGATGTGCAATTATTAACTGGTATTTTTCGCCAGAATTAATTAGTCAAAACATTTGACATAATTAACCATTTGCATAAATATAATACAATCCATTGTATAAAAAGAATTCAAAAATGAAAGAGCAAGGACAGCCAATTTGGCGAAATATTAGGAAATTACAAAAACTAATCCCAATAACCGCGGGATTACTCATCTCTTTCGCCATGCCCACTCTCGCCGATGAACAAAATATCGATTGGCAACAGGCAAAACAAGCAAAATCAATTACGATAAGCAAAGAACAAGCCCAAAAGATTAAACAAAAATCGCTTACAGCAGCTATGGCTTGGCATGGTGCAAGCCCTTGGATAAGCGCAGTATCTCGCGGTGCGAGCGATACTTTTGAAGCGCTTGGCATTAAAGTGGTTGCCAGTACTGATGCACAGTTTGATCCGGCCAAGCAAGTTGCTGACCTTGAAAATATCACCGCGTTAAAACCTAACATTTTGTTATCACTCAGTGTTGATGGCACAAGCACTAAGCAAAGTTATCAAAAAGCCATCAATGCAGGTGCAGAGTTAGTACTGTTAAGCAACCCAATACCAGGCTTTCGCCATGGCAAAGAGTATGTTGGCATTGTAACCGACGATATGTTCGGAATGGGCAAAGCTGCAGCAACAAGTATTCAACAGGCATTTGGAGAGAACGCCAAAATAGGCATGATTTTTCACGATGCAAAGTACTTTATTACCAATAATCGCGATAGCGCATTTCGTAAACAAGTTGCAAGCTTAGCGGGTCATAAAATTGTTGTCGAAAAAGGCTTTGTTAAAGAGCATGAAACAAGTGCAATCGCCGCGGCAATGATTTTGCAACATCCTGATCTGGATGTGATTTATGTATCTTGGGATGCCGCAGCTGAAGGTGTTATTGAGGCACTGCGTTCATTTGGTAATCGCGATATTAAAGTAGTAACACACGACCTTGGCGTTAATAATTTGCTCGATATGGCGATGCAGCGCAACATGCTCGCAACCATATCCGATAGGCCTTATGTTATTGGCGCAACGATGGCTAAGTTAGGTGCATTAGCAACATTAGACCTACCTGCACCGCACTTTACTTTGGTGCCATATGACGCTGTTACGAAAGACAATATTGCTGATATTTGGCAACAAGCATTTAAAGCGCCATTGCCTAAAATGCTTGACCTTGCACTAAAACAATAAGGAAAAATAATGAGTGCCAGTGACTTAACTACCATAGAGACAAAATCGCGCATTGCCGAATTTGTCGCTAAATACGCCTTTAAGCGCGAACTATTTATTTACTATATTTTCGTCGCTGTGTTATTGCTTTTTGCCGTTGTACTGCATGACACCGCATTTTTTAGTTTGACTAATTTTATGAATATTATTCGTCAAACAGCGCCTATTACCGTGATGGCTGTTGGCTTAACATTTGCGCTTGCTGTGGGTCATATCGATTTATCTATTGGCGCCGTGGTTGCATTATCAGCTTTAGTCGGTGCGGTTTTGTTGCAGTATACCGGTATACCATTGGCGGTACTTGGTGCACTGTGCGTCGGCTTGTTTGTCGGTTTAGTGAACGGCTTTTTAATTGAGCGATTACAGGTTTCGTCTTTATTAATCACGCTTGGCACAATGGGTGTTATCACTGGGCTCGCGCGTCAGTTTACCAATTTAGAATCGGTACCCATTATTAATAGTAGCTTCACCGGATTTTTTGGCGCTGGCGAACTATTTGGCATTCCATCGTTATTAATATGGACGGTTATTATTGCAGCTATCGGCTATGTTGCATTAACCAAACTGGCCTTTGGCAGACACCTTTTGGCGGTTGGCGGCAGCCCTAAAGCGGCGCTTGCTATGGGGATTAAGGTAACGCGCATTCGTATTTATGCCTTAGTCATTTCATCTATGGCAGCTGCGCTTGCAGGGCTTTTATATGCGGGCCGTTTACATGGCGCGCGCTATACATTAGGCGAGGCAGATTTACTTACCGTGATTGCTGCAGTTGCCATTGGTGGTACGAGTTTATTTGGCGGGCGCGCTTGTATTATTGGCGCGGTGCTTGGCTCATGGTTAATGGGCTTAATTAATAACGGTTTGATTTTGTCCGGCTTTTCGACCAATGAACAAATGATAGCGCGAGGCCTAATTCTAATTGTTGCCGTGGCGATAGGTGTTAAGGAGATTAAAAATGGTTAGAACAGCATTAGATCAAGTTGCACTGGAATTAAAAGACATTCAAAAGAGCTTTGGCGCGGTAACTGCGCTTAAAAATGTCAGCTTTAAAATCAACAAAGGTGAAGTAGTTGGTTTGCTTGGTGATAACGGTGCAGGTAAATCAACATTGGTGCGCTGTATTTCAGGCATTCACGCGCCCGACAGCGGCAGTATTTTGGTAAATGATAAAACCGTACACATAACCAACCCAGAGCAAGCGCGTGATGCGGGTATTGAAACGGTGTTTCAAGATCTTGCCATGGTGCCAGAGTTTAACATTGCCGATAACCTATTTTTGAACCGTGAAATAAAGCATAAAAACCCTCTGTTACGTGCGCTTGGTTGGCTTGATAAAAAAGCCATGGAAAAGCGCGCCAAAAAAGCGATTAATCGCTTAAACAGTCGTATTCCAAGCTTTCAGGCGCAAATTCAATCACTCTCAGGTGGTCAACGGCAAGCGGTTGCTATTGCTAGAGCGGTCAATTGGGGCGCGGACATTGTCATTATGGATGAACCGACCGCGGCCCTAGGTGTTGAGCAAAGTGCTCAGGTAAATGAATTAATTAATGTGATTAGCTCGCAAGGGGTAGCAGTGCTTCTGATCAGTCACAATATGCAGCATGTGATTGATACCTGCGATAGGGCAGTAGTGCTATATCAAGGGCAATCTGTCGCTGATGTATCTGTTTCAGATGTCACGAAAGAAGACTTAGTCAGTTTAATCACGGGCGCAAAAACAGCACTCGACGTTACTACGTCTAAGGTTGCTTAGCGTGTTTTGGCTTTTGCGCGCATTTTAGCACAAAGCCAAATAGCAAAAGTTTCACTTAACCAATGTTTTTACTTTTATGTTAATTCATAAAAGCGGTCTCTTGCGGCCTAAATTTGGAGAAATCATGAATAATAACAGTAAAGTAACTCAGTTAATTAGCACTATGACGTTAGCTGAAAAAGTTGGGCAGCTCTTTGTATTGGCATTTGCTGGGCCCGATATTGATTATGCGAAACAGTTGGTGAAATCACATCATGTGGGTGGTTTTTATATTACCGATGATAACGCTGCCACACCTAAAGATGCGAAAACATTAGCTGACGAACTGCAACACCAAGCCCAGTTACGTGCGTGCGATGCCTCGTTATTGCTGTGTGTTGACCAAGAAGGCTCGTGGGGTATTTTAGCCAAGCACACCGATTTAGGGCCGGGAAATTTGGCTCTTGGCAAAGCTAATAAACAAGATCTAACTGAGCAAATGTATCAGGTATTTGCTGAGCAAATGCATGAAATCGGTTACAACACACTGCTATCGCCTTGCTCTGACGTTAACACCAATCCCAACAACCCGATTATTGGTTTGCGTTCATTTGGAGAAACGCCTAAGCAAGTCGCAACGCATGTTGCAGCAGCAGTTAGGGGTATTAAACGCGGTGGCAATTTGGCAACGGCAAAACACTTTCCAGGTCATGGCGACACGCATAGTGATTCCCATCAATGTTTGCCAACCGTCGACAAAACGTTGAGCGAACTGCAACAGGGTGATTTGTTACCGTTTCAAGCGGCAATTGATGCCGGTGTATCGCTGATTATGACAAGTCATATTTGCTTCCCACAGCTTGACGATACTTACCCTGCAACATTGTCATCAAAAATCTTAACCAACTTGCTACAGCAACAAATGGGCTTTAATGGACTGATCATAACCGACAGTATGAATATGTGGGCAATGCGTAAAAACTACCAACCTGCTGAAGCCGCAATTTTAGCGTTAAAAGCAGGTGCGCATTTAGTGATGCTAAGCGAAGAGCACTATGAAAACAGTGCAACTGATTATAAAGCGCTACAACTTGCTACGTTAAATGGGGTGATCCACGCAGTTGAATCAGGGCAACTTGATGAAGCCGTGATAAACGACAGGTTACACCATGTGTTGTCGTTTAAATACGACAAGCTCAATGTTGCAAAAACGCCGGAGCACTTAACTGCAGACGATATTGAAGCGTTAATTGAAACGGCGGTTAGTAGTAGCGTTTCGGTGTTGCGCAATGAGGTGGGGAATTGGCCACTTACTGGTCGTGAGTTTACTCTCACCTTTGCCGCGCATCCGAAAAAATATGACAGCTTAGTAAATAGTCGCGGTATTGGGCCAAACGATCCCCGATCTGCAAAAGATACCATTATTCAGGGCCTACAACAGCGCACAAGTAAAGTTAACTTATTACCTTTTGATGAGTTTTTAACGTTGCTTGAAGGTTGTGATGAGACAATTTCAACACCGTTTGTAATTGTTACCGAAGATTATCCGTTACCCGGAGAAAGCTTTGATGTAGCAGAGCAAAAACGATTAGTACAACGCGCGCTAAAACGCTTTGGCAAGCAAGTAGTGGTGATTGCTATGCGCTCAGATTACGAACTAACGGACTATGCAGAATTGGCGACTTACATTTGTGCATACTCAAGTCGTGTTTGTGCCGCAAAATACATTGCGTCACTTTTATAGAAATTAGGCAAAAAGAATGAGAATTGCTTGACAATTAGTCAAAATGATTTAATAAATAATTAATCAAAATAATTTACTAATATAAATAAACTAAAGTGGCAATTGCGTGCGTCTGGGGAGAAGGCAGTGCTTTGACGGAGCGAGTTAACTGGTAATGTAACTATTTTTCAGTTGGTTAGCAGCAGTGGTGCCACATAATATTTGAAAACTTATAAATAATAATAAGGACAACAAGATGAAGACTAACCAACCTGTTGCGGTAACACTAAAAGCAACACGCCTGTCATTGTGTATTAGTGCAGCGCTTTGTGCCATGACATTTAATTTGTCAGCAGAAGAGAGTAAACAACTGGCCGAAAATGACAACATTGAGACCATTGAAGTGCGTGGCATTCGTAGAAGTTTAACCAAAGCACTCAATACAAAGCGCTTTGCCAACGCTGTTGTGGACTCAATTTCAGCTGAAGATATAGGTAAGTTTCCCGATAAAAACATTGGTGATGCACTACAGCGTATCCCTGGTGTGACCGTTGTTAGAACATTTGGTGAAGTAAACGGAGTAACCATTCGTGGTACGGCACCTGAGCATAGTATGGTGCTATTAAACGGTCAAAATGTGGCAAGCGTTGGTTGGTTTGACTTGGGCGGTATGAACCGTAGCTTTAACTTTGAAATGTTAGCGTCGGAGCAGATTGCTGGCATGGATGTGTATAAATCCGTTGAATCTAATATTAATGAAGGCGCGATGGGCGGCACGGTTAATCTTAAAACCCGTAAACCGCTCGATATGGATGCTGGGACTGTATTTGCGTCGGTTGAAGGCATGTATCACAACAATGCTGAAGACTGGTCGCCAGCGTATTCAGCGTTAGGCAGTTGGAAGAATGACAGCGAAACGTTTGGTGTGTTACTCGCGTATTCCAATGAAGAGTCAAAGGTATACCGCGAAACCTTGTCGAATTTTGGCCCCGCTGGAAACGCCACGTTTACTGATTCTAATGGCGTAGAGCGTAGCTCTTATGGCGCTATGTCATCTATTTTATTCGATGAAGATCGCGAGCGAGCAAGCTCTCAACTGACATTGCAATACGCGCCAAGCGATAACTTATCGTTTAACTTAAATTACAATTTATTTGAATTGAAGAACGATCACGTCAATTCAGCGATGTTTGCCATTGTTGGTTTTGGCCAAATGCAAGGTGATTCGGTTGTTGAAAATGCAAATGGCATTGTTACTCAAGCCACATCGCTTGCATCAGGTGCTGGACTTGCGCCATTGTTTAACAACGCGGTATTACGTAAACCTGATATGCAAACAGACGCGCTTAACTTTACCGTTGAATATGAGGCGGATACGTGGTCTGCTGATTTTGTAATTGGTAAATCGGATGCCAAAGGTGAAACGTTGCAGTCGAGTACGTGGTGGGGGGATATCACGAACACCGAAAATTCAAGTTTTAGTTTTGATGTCGCTGGACCTCTGGAACTCATCCCAACTAATCCAGCTTATCTTGAATCACACAGTAACTTTGATTTATTTCAAGAGTTTACTTACATCAATTACATTCGTGAAAATGAAATTGATTACGCACAAGCTGATTTCACTTTTTTGCTTGAAAGCGAGTTAGTAACATCAATTCAAGCGGGGTTAAAATATCAACAACAAACGTTTTCATCACAAGGTAATTACCAAGACCTTGACCTAGCAGCGGCAATGGCTGATGGTCTTTCGTTAGCTGATTTTAATGGCGGTTTTGTATCTGGCCTGCACTCAGCAGAAGGGCGTGCGGGAAGTATGTCGTCGTTTCCAGTAGCGAGTCGCGATATTTGGAGCTATGCCGAGGCTAACAAGCCAACTAGCATTTCTGTACGTGACGCTTTTTCAATAGAAGAAGACATTACCGCGGCCTATGTAAAAGCTAATTTTTCAGGTGAAGGCTTTCGCGGTAACGTAGGCTTGCGTATCGTCGATACCGATATTCTTTCAGTGGGCGAAATTAACGGCGTAGCGGGTGAAGTTGAAAAGTCTTATACCAATTACCTGCCAAGTGTGAATGTGGCAATGGACCTGTCAGACGACCTTATTTTCCGTGTTGCAGCAGGCTCGACGGTTTCGCGCCCTGACTATGACGACATGAAAGTAGCTGACATTATCTCTGAAAGTTTTCAAACAGCTAATGTGGGCAGTCCTGAATTAAATCCATACAAATCAGATCAATACGATATGGGCTTAGAGTACTATTTTAATCCGTCATCGATTGTAGGTGCGACTTTCTTTATAAAGAATATTAGTGATTACATTGAGCAAACCACAGTAAAAGAAAACTATGCTGGGTGTGGTCCTGAATGTTTAGTGACACGTTCTCGAAATGTAGGTACCGCGGATGTGCAAGGTATTGAATTACAATACCAACACGACTTTGGTAACGGTTTTGGTGCCCAGTTTAATTACACTTACACCGACAGTGCACGTACCAACTCAGCCGGTGAAGAAGTACCAATTGAAGAAGTGTCTAAAAACTCATTTAACTTATCAGGTTACTTCGAAAACGAAATGTTTAGTGTACGTTTAGCTTATAACTACCGTGATGACTGGGTACGTCAGTATAATGGTAGTAGCTTAGACAGCTTAAATGATGCGTATGATCAGTTAGATGCATCGGTTATATGGCACGTTACAGAAAATGTAGATATGTCATTTGAAGCGGTGAATTTGCTCAACGAAGCATTGGTACTGCGTCAACCTAAGGCGGGCAATATTGTTCACAGTGTGGATGAGTTCGGTACCCGTTACTTTGTTGGCGCCAGCATTCGCTTTTAAATGAAAGGTTTGAGGCTAATGTACCTCAAACCGCTATATTCCAAGTTGTTGAATAAAAAAGTATTACAAATACCACATCAGCAACGTTTATCCGTCTAACACAGATGGGCCTAATTATGTTGTTTAGATTAGTGGCTCGTGTTCCCCTAAGGCAAGCTGCCCAGTTTGCCTTATCTTTATCTCACAATTATCACTATTTTAAAATGTAAATAAAAAGTTAAATTAATAAGTAAATTGTATTGACTAAATTTTAAGCAGGCGTTAGTGTGGATTATGTTAGACCATTAGATTTAGCGCAGTTCTGGTTTAACCAAGACAATGCGATTGTTTAAGCATACTTAAATTAACTTTTGCAAAATTAGTAATTTGTAAACAATTTTAAGAAGGACACCCTAATGCGTCACGCTAAAATGACTACTTGCGCACTGGCTGTATTAATTAGCTGTAATGTCAATGCAGGTACTGGTATTCAAGACTTTTTAGATTCATTACGAAACTTTGAATCGGGTATAAACCCAAATCTCGCTGATTTTTATCTCGAAAACCTCAATAATCCTGTTTATAACTATGCGCGGGTAAGTGCACCCGGTCGTATGGTACGTGATTGCTCTACTGGTAGCATGATCCCCGAGCCAACTACCATCAATGAGTTTTTCACTAAACTGGGGGTCGATCATTTTTACAACGCGCAAACCCCTAACGATCCAGAAATGTTTAAGAGCATGCAATACAACTCAATGAATGCGTGGGGCTTTGTTGGTTATCAGTTAGGTGAAGCAGTATTAATCGATGCAGGGTATTACAGCCCAAAAGTGGTTACAGTAGACGGTGTTGAATACGACAGTTTTTATGTCTTTGTCGATGATTCAACATGGATTGGCTGCGAAACTGAAGCGTTAGTCGAGATCGTCGGCTCTGGTGGCAATAAAATCTTAGCAACGGATGTTAATAACTGGCAGGGCACGTTTGTTGGCAAAAACGGTGTTAACTCATTTGCCGATTTAATAAAGCCAGAAAAACAAGAATTGGTTATTCGCGATGCCATGCATTTTAATTACGGTGTAATGACTCAATTGTTAAGTGACGCCAATATGACATGGGCAGAAGCACTTACAAAAAGCTGGCCGGGTGTTGATGACAATGGCAATCCAGTGCAAGTGCAAGCGACTATGTCGGGGTTGCTAGCCGCAGCACATTTACGCGGCGCGTGGGGCACAGCACGTTTATTAACAAAGGATGAAATTACGTGTGACGAATTAGGTACTTGTATCACTAAATATGTACATAAATTTGGCGGTTATAATACCATTTTCGATACGCCTTTTGACGATGTAATTGAAGGCTCAAGCTACGCAGAAACATTATCCGCAGGCTGGGGTAATGATCTTGTGATATTAGGTGGCGGAGTGGATACGCTTGCGTTACATCAAAATGACAGCGCTATCACTACGGTGCGCGGTTTCACCCTTGCAGAAGATTTTATTGTGCTACGAGACTGGACAGCGGCAGAGCCACTGGCAAATTTACAGATAGCTGATGTTGCTGCTGGTGCAGAGCTTAGCTTTGCTAATCAACGTGTGGTGATTGAAGGGGTGAGCGCAGCCGAAATTAGCGCAAATCCAAGTGCCGTGATTGCAGAATCAAAAATTTATGAAATTGCCTGGTCGGGTTCGCAAACGGTTAATAATTTTAATCCACGCTTAGATAAAATTCGGGGCACCGCAGGGATTGGTTTTAAACATTTAAAAGCGTACGAAACGGATAATGCGCTGGTGGTTGGTGTGCAAGCAGCAGATGGTGGCATTTATAGCTCGGTTGAGTTAGTGGGTTTAACCATCGCCGATTTATCGCCAGATATGTTTGATAATGTAACCGGTGGGTATGACCGTTTAGGCTTTATTGTTCCACTTAATAGCCAAAACTGGGGCTGGAACATGACCTTGTCGGTTAATAGTTTTGATGCAGCAAAAACAGTGATTAGTATGCCACTGTTTAATTACAGTTTTTCGATGCTAGTGTTAACACAAGAAGGTGCGGATACGGTTATTACACTAGATGCAGCAGCGTCGCAAGGCGATCAAAAACGGCTAGTGCTTAAAAATACCGATGTCACAACACTAAGTGCAGCAAATTTTTCATTTGTTAATGGTAACTTTAGTGACGCGACAATCGATATTCCGGTTTATTACACGGTAACTGCGTCAGTGGTGGGTAGTGGCGGTAGTATTTCACCACTGCCTAATGCAAATGGCGAGCTAAGTGCAAAAGGTAACACTGACTTCACACTTAATTTTGTTGCAGATAGTGGTTATCGCGTGGGAAACATTACAGTTGATGGGGTAACAGTTACCGCAGCAAATGCTTATACTTTTAATGCTATCAGTAGTAATCACACTATTTCTGTGAGCTTTGAACAAGGGGTTTCTTGTCCAAATGCATGGCTTGCGTCAGAGGTTTACACGGGCGGTATGCAAGTGACTTATCAAGGCAAAATATACGAGGCCAAATGGTGGTCGCAAAATAATGTGCCGACAGCGGGTGATCCGTGGAAGTTTGTAAGTGACTGCCAGTAATCATTTCATAAAATAGCAAAGCGATGCTCATTACATCGCTTTATTTGCGTTTCCACCTCATAAGAACTCACAGTTATAGCCCAATAAAACTAATATGTAAGCCAATGGCGTTATCAAAGCCCTTGTCAGCAAAAAAGTTTGAATAATTGAGCTGAATATGCACATTTTGTGTTAGCTGATACTCAAAAAACGCTTTAGCATAAAGTGAGCTTTCAAAGTCATCTAATGTTTGGCGTTCGCAGCTATCACAGTTAAATACGGCGCGTTCAATATTGTTGTAGCGATAACCAGCGAGTAAGCCAAATGACATACGCTCAACAGTTTGCGGTGCGAATTTAAACCCAGCTTCAGCATACATTGCAAACCCCGTAATTGATGACTCTTTACTACTGACCTGGCCGGTAAATTCGTTTTTTACAGTTTGCGCAAATGGTGACGTATCTTCCATGTACATGTAATCAATTCCGGTAGCAAACTGCAAATAGCGATGTGGTTCACCTTTGTAATACAACCCGATTGCATGCGCATTACTGCCATCGATTGCGACACTATCAACAGTAGCTTGATAATCACTAGCGGTTAAATATTGATAACTTACGCCAATTGAATAGTCGTAGAAGTTCACGTTTTGCTTTTCAGATGCATGCGCACTGACAAGCCAAAGTATTAAGCTGGTTAAAATTACTGTTTTCATGAGTTATCTCCTTAGAAAGTGCTTTGACAGCTGCGAACCAGGTGAACGTGGTGTTTTGTTTGTCGGGAGCTGTAAAAGACAATACTATTTTGATACTGGTAGTGATAACTGGCGTCATCATTACGTGGGTTTGGTGTAGCACTCCACACTTCACCGAATGGAATGTTTTTAAACGCAAACGGGTTTAGTGGGGGCTCCTCGCAGGCAAGCTCGATATTTTGTTGCAGTTCTTTGATACTCGGCAAGCGCCATGGCTGCGTATTTGGCGTGTTATCATTTAGTGTATTAGCGTATTCAAATGCTTGTTGCCAATCTAGTTTTTCTGCTTCGCCTTGTTCACAGTTGTCACCACTTAAGCCAACAACGCATTTTTGCCAAATTAGTCCGGTTAGGGTATCGAGTACATTACCGTTTTGATCTTGTTTGTAACGTATAGTAGGTGCGGTATTCGCTTCAATTGCATTACACCTTTGTTGTGGTGCGTAGCGACGACGGCTTTCAATTTCTTGTTCTTCATTTGTTGGCGGTTGAAGTTGTTGAAGAATGCGGTCAACACCACGAACCGCACGAATATGGCGCGTTGTAGAACTAACGCCACCAGCCACACGGCCCACATTAAAATCGACCGCCCAAACGCTGCCCTCATCATCAACATCAAGGGTGTTGCTCCAATAAAATGCGGTTTTGGTATGTGGGAAAAAATTACTATCAATTGCTGGTGTATTGGTGTGGTAGTTAACGATTTCCTGTAACTCGATTTTGCTCGGTAAACGCCAATCATTGTAACCGCACAAAGCCTGTTGATTTAGTCGTTTTAAATAGCGTTGGCTATCGCAATCACGATCACAGTCACCGCCGTTAATGGTTGAAAATGCGCCGAAATTATCATCGCGCCAAGTGTAGGTATGATTTGCATCTTGTAGGCCGCCAGAGCCAGCAAAGGTTTTCACTTCCCAAATAAGGCCGGTTACATTATCAAGTACACATGATGCAGTTTCATTCATATCATTAATTCTATTGCCAGCGTTATCGAGCTTGGTAAAACTAAACCCAGCATGGCCGTCTAGGTCTTGGTTTTGCGTAGCATCCGCACCTATATCGCAATCTTGCAAGAAACCCGATTGGTTATTGCAGTTAGCAAAATTGCCAGCAGGAAAATCCCCAGCAAGTTGCGACCCAGTATCATTGAATGCAATGCTCATCTCATCACATGTGCATTCGCCATCGCATAGTGGCAGCTGAAAAACAGCTGCAGCTGGTTGCGAAGTGTTTGCGTCATTTACTTGTGCGGCACTTTGCTCAACCGCTTCATATTTACACGCACCTAGTAAAGTGCAGCTAAGCATAATTGCGAGGTGCAATAGCGCGTATGAATATCTTGCCTCGTTTTTCATAACGTTGCCTTAGCCAGATTGGAATAGATTAATGTTTGCAAAAATAAATCCAATGGCAGTTACACGAACGTCTTCAGGCGTTAATGATGTGGCGATTTAATTTTCTAACGCTATGAATTATCGCGTGTAATTCTCTCAAAATAACTAGCGGACTGAGCATTTGCAGCGTAGCAAGCGTTAACCATTGTTGTTTATCGACTACTTGCTTTTGCAAAATTCGGCGGGAAATTCGCAAATTGCAACGCATTTTTATTTAGCTGCGGTGCCGGTTATTGAATAGCTCGCGCGGAACAGTATTAATGTCGAAATTATAACTATTTGTTTAATTAACCTTTTTTGGTGGTTTTTAATAGCGTGCTAGGAAAGGTTGCGAGTTATGGATTGCTTTGTGCCTGAGTCATTAATAGCGCAGTTGGGTAGATACACTGTTATCACTGCTAACTGCGCGATGACTTACGTTAGCAATATAATAGGAGCCGTTATGGAATCAGTTGACCCAATGTTAATCGCGTTTCTACCAAAAGATATACGCAACATGTTCTTCCCATACGCAAGTGTGCAACTTGCAGCCCTTGTGCTCAATCTGTTGATTGGATTTGTAATGGCCAGCATTATAGGTGTGCACTTTCGCAAATATGCGAGCGCGTTTTGCAATCGCCAAGATTTCTCGCGTTTGTTTCCACTTTTAATGTTAAGCGTGATTTTAATTATCACAGTAGTCAAAGCATCACTCGCGCTGGCTCTTGGTTTGGTGGGGGCGTTATCGATAGTACGCTTTAGAACACCTATAAAAGAACCCGAAGAACTGCTTTACCTCTTTTTGAATATTGGTGTGGCAGTTGCGCTTGGTGCCGGACAAACGCTGGCAGCGGTAGTTGCGTGTTTTGTCACTCTGTTCTTAATTGGTTGGGTTAAAAAACGCGACGATAAAACCAAACAAGAAAACGGTTTGTTCTTGTCGCTTAATTTTATTAGTGATCAAAGTCTAAAAGATACGCAACTGGTCTCGCAACTTAAAAGTTTGTTGAGTGAACATGCCGATAGAATTGAATTACGCCGTATCGATATTGCAGATAATCGTTTCGACGCCAACTTCTTTATTTCAGTAAGCGATGAAAGCCAAATTGACCTGTGTATGAGGGCACTGTCAAACGCGTTTTCTGGTATCAATATTTCGCTGCTGGAGCAACATAATATTGCGGGGGTTTAGCCATGCGATTAGATACTCCGACTCAATCACCAACGAAAGGTGACCGCATAAAATTATTAGGTGGCCTGTTGGTGTTAGCAATTTTGCTAATGCCATCTGCAGGTGCAGTCAAACGATACTTAGTTGATAAAGGATTTGTTGCTGAGCATGTTTCAGGCAAAGACAAAGCGTTGCAATTAATGCGCAGTGTAGTGCAGGCTCCGCAAAGTTACTTATCAGCCAACACCGATTTACCACTCATCAAGGTCGATATTAAGTATCAGGATTGGCTCAAGCTTGAAAATGACAGACGCACTGCATTTGAGCGTGGCATGATCCCAGAACTGCGTAGCCAAGTGCCAGCCTCCATTGTATATGGTAAGGAGCGCCATACTGCAAAAGTGCGCTTGCAAGGTGATATGTTAGATCACGTGAATAAACAAATACGCTGGTCCCTAAAAGTTGAACTTAAGAAAAAACAAGCTTTGTTTGAATCGCGTAAGTTCGCCTTAGTTGCGCCAAGTGTGCGCGTAAACCAGGGACCGAACCTGTTTGCCAAAAGTTTAGCGCTCAGCAACTTTGACATTGTTTCGCCGAAAAATATTCCTGTGCGCTTAATTGTTAATGGTGCAGATTGGGGTGTTATGTTGTTTGAACAATCCTTTAGTCAAGATTTGTTGGCGGTTAATAACCGCACGGAAGGCTTGATTACACGACTTGATTTAGTGTCGCAAACAACAGATGAAAACGGCAAAGTTATTCGTACGCTGAAGCCGAGAGTTTTGCAGCGTAAAACCATTTTGGCAAATCAAGCGCTTGCTAATCAACGGCAAATTGCATTGTCACTGTTAGATGATTTTTTAACAGGCAAACGCCCGGCAAGCGATGTATTTGATGCGCAGCGCATGGGGCAATATCTTGCGATGGTTGATTTATGGGGAGCATGGCATGCGCTGACATGGAATAACTGGCGTTGGTATTACAACCCGCATATCGCCAAACTCGAACCGATCCAAAGCGATGTAGCGATAACGCCGGCTGCGCATATTTGGTTAATGAAACCGCCAAGTCATCAATTCGCACTAAGTAAGGCAATGCTTGCAGACGCTAATATCAAGCAACATTATTTGACAGCTAAACAGCGTTTAATTGCGAGCCTTGATACTACGCTTATTCCAGCACTGGCTGATTACGACAAACAATTTATCAAATCGCTGCACAGTGATAGTCCACTCACTACGCCATTTAACTATCAGGTAATGAAGCAACAAGCTAACTGTTGGGCTGCTAATTACCAAACTGATGAGTGTGAGAGTATTGTGCAAGTGAGCGAAGAGCTGCATAAGCAAATGGATGGGTTTAGCGCGCTAGCGCCATGGGATCTATTAAGTCGATTAAAAAATGAAAATGGTAAACTTGTGTGGTCGGTGGTGAATAATCAAGGAGCTCCACTGACGATTAAAAGCATTGAAGGTGTTACAAAACGCCAAGAAATTTCGCCACTTGAGCAAATTAATGATGAGTTACCCGTTACTATTGCCGCAGGCGAAACATTAGCGGTTACTTTGCCAGAGCGTTTACATGCAATCAAGGTACGTGCGGGACTTGAAGATAAAGGCACAGACAGTTTTTATTTTCAAAAAGACACGCCCCCATTGGCATTTATTCCTCGCGGTGGCATCACACCGTTCAACGCATCTCATTATCAAGCGTTTATTACGCAAACCGAAAATAAATGGGTATTTAAGCCGGGCCAGTGGCTTATTAATGAATATTTAGTGACGCCGCCGAATACACAAGTGGTGATCCCTAAAGGAACCACGCTTAAATTTAGCCGGTATGCAGGTTTGATGGTGTTTGGCGCACTTCATAGTCAAGGAACACAGCATCAACCCGTTGTTATGACGCGCCAAGCGGATACTTCAAAGTGGTCAGGCTTAAGTGTTTTCTCAAATGACGTAAATACCATTAACCAAGTTGAACATCTGCAAATAAGTTATGCCAGTAGCCCAAAACTCGGCTTGTGGCAGCCACGAGGCGCTATTTATTTTGTTAAAGGCAAGGTGAATATGCGCTCGGTGCAAATTACTGATAATCAATCTGAAGATGGCTTAAACATTATTAATGCAAAGGTGGATATATTCGACTTAACCATCAAAAACGCGTTGTCTGATGCATTTGATTGCGATTTTTGCACTGGTGTGCTTGATACCAGTCAATTTACCAATATTGGTTTTCGCTCTGGTGGCGATGGCTTAGATGTAAGTGGCTCAACGCTTACGGTAAAACATGCCAAGTTTAATAATGTGCGTGACAAAGCCATTTCAGCGGGTGAGCGCAGTCAATTGTTTGTCAGTGACACTGAATTTGACGATGTAAATTTTGGCTTGGTTGCCAAAGACAGCTCCTTAATTGAAGCTGACGGAGTGCGTGCGTCTAACATTCAACATAAAGCGTTAATGAGTTATTCGAAAAAGCGGATTTTTGGCCCTGCGATAATGCGAGTTAGTGATTACTTATGTTCTGATCCCAACTGCAGTGGCAAGAATACAGCGGAATTGGGCAGTCAATTATATGTGAATGGGCTAGCTGTGCGCACTGAAGCGCTTGATGTGAAAAACTTATACAACACAGTAATGAAATCGGATAAACCAAAATGAACCTACAGCAAAGAGAATATCGGTTTGAGGTTAAAGTGCCAGTTCCTTTAAATCGATTACAAGAAGTGTATATATGGTTAATGGCGCACTCGATGATGTTTCGTGAACATTTTACACCACGAGATATTAATAGTTTGTACCTAGATACGCCGTTTTTAGCGCGCTTTGAAGAAAATTTAAGTGGTATTAGTACGCGTAAAAAAGTACGCATTCGCTGGTATGGTGAGCTGCATCATGCTCATCAGGCCAAACTTGAATTTAAGCATCGCCAAGGTGGCAAAGGGTTTAAGGTCACGTTTGATACCGCATTACAGTTCGAAAACCCCGACTTTTCATGGCTTTACGCACTTAAAAACGCTTACCAATCTTTGCCAGTAAATGCTCAGTATTTATGGGATACAGAACATTCTCCAATGATTATCTGCCGCTACCGTCGGGAGTATTATATTTCAGGTGATGAGTCTATTCGAGCAACGTTTGATAGTAACATTGAATCATACGATCAACGGTATCGTCAGCAGGCAAATTTAACGCGTGCTGCAGCTTTGGGTGATTATGTCTTACTGGAGCTTAAAACAAACGCGGATAATGAAGCTGCGTTAAGTGATTTATTGGCTACCTGCCCGTTAAGACCCTCTCGGCACTCAAAATACGTTAACTGCATTCGTCATTTGATGTGGCAATAGGGTTGGAGGTTTAAAAGGCATTTAACCGAATCACTTATTTTTTCACTTAAATGTTTTTAAACATGTTTAAGCAAGAGGAAGAAACGTTAGCCTTTTAAAAAATACGCTGTCTATAATCAGAAAATCCGTATGCGTAAGTGTTTAATACATAACACGCTGATTATGGTTATCGAGTAAGTTTGAGTGAATAACGCATTAAGGCGCAATTTTTAATAATTGCGCCACTTTATTAGCCAGGTATACACGGTTTATCGTTTTAAGACATTAAGTCTGTAATGATACTCACGTCTTCAATACCTGCCTCTTTCATCGCATCTTGCAGTGCTTGAATTGCATCGAAGCGCGCAATTTCTAAAGAGTTTAAAAAACTCTGCTGGCTGTCAATGACTGCTTTTTTTACTTTTTCATCGGAATAATCAGCTTCTTTGGCTTTTGCTAGCATTTCTTCAGCCATTTCGATTTGCTCTTTTATGCGCTCAATTGCCTTGATCATATCTTTAATATGTTTGGGTAAGGCGTTTAACTTTGCTTCTTTCTCCTCTTCACTTTCTTTTAGTTTTTGCCAACTTTCAGGTGAGATTGACACGGTTGTTCCGTCTTTTTCGTTACTCGATTCGTCATTATCTTGCTCATTTGCAGCGACAACAGAGCGTGTTGGGTGAATGGCAAAGGGTATTTTATTAATGCTGGAAATACTCATAACATTCCTTGGTTAAAAGTGATCGCTATCTTATCGACAATAACTTCTGTTACTTTAACGAAATGCTTTACTTATCTTAAAAGTTGAACCCATGTCAGAATTTACAATTCGTCCTATGTTGGCTGATGAGCTAAAAATCGCCATTGATTGGGCTGCAAGAGAAGGTTGGAACCCAGGCTTAAACGATGCTGAGCTGTTTTATTTGGCAGATCCCAATGGCTTTTTTGTTGGCGAGTTAAACGGTGAAATTGTCGCAGTTGGCAGTGCGGTCACTTATGATCACACGTATGCGTTTTGTGGCTTGTATATTGTTGCGCCTGAGCATCGAGGTAAAGGTTATGGTTTAACTCTGACCAAACACCGCTTAGCATATTGCGGCGACCGAAATGTTGGCATTGATGGTGTGCTGGAAAATGTCGAGATATACAAGCGCATCGGTTACGTGCCTTATTATCAGAATAAACGCTTTCAAAAATTAGCCAATGCGACAGCACTTTCGGCACAGGTCATTGATGTTACAAAAGAGTATATTCCCGATATTTTAGCTTACGATAAGCCATGTTTTGGTGCTGCCCGTGAGCAATTTCTAGCTGCGTGGTTATCACAACCTCAGGGTAAGTCTGTATGTTTTTTACAAAACGGTGAAATTAAGGGCTATGCCGTCAGGCGCAAGTGTCAGCAAGGTTATAAAGTAGGGCCGCTTTTTGCGGATTCGCCAGATATTGCATTATCGCTTTTTCAGGCGTTGCAGATGGATATTCAAGGCGAACAGATTATTTTAGATGTTCCCGAAAACAACCCTCAGGCTATCTCTTTAGCTGAATCGGAACGTATGGATGTGGTGTTTGCCACAATGCGCATGTATCAAAAAACAATGCCCGCTACCGCCAGCAATAAAATTTATGGTATTACCACCTTTGAGTTGGGTTAACATGCAAAAAACAAATAAGCTTTTTATCATGAAATGGTTGTTTGCTATTTAAATAGTGTCGCTGGTCTATTTGGAAACTAATACCTTCATCCATAATCATTAGAGGGTTATCCCCAGAAAAGGTGTGTAAAGCTGTTTAAAAGTATTATTTTATCATTTAAATCATGATATTAGGTTAGCTAATACTTTTGTTATAAATAACCAAAAGTTACGCCTTTGTAGCAAATCGGTATATATTATTTGCGCCGCTTTAGGCTAGCGTAAACGTAAAGCGGCGCACATCGTCTATTATAGCGAAAGACTTCTGCCAACGCGTGTTTCACTGCGCGCACGAATATAACGAGCATCGTTTACATCTTTGATACGGTCAATTGCATGCCAAGTGCCTTGGTTATCTTGCACCTCGATTGCAAAGCCAGGGTAAGGCGTAAATGCATCTAGCTTGCCGTTGTTAACCGCTGCTGCAACGGTTGGTACGCGATAAAATACCCCTTGTTTTTCTAGCTTTGCAATTTCTTTTAAGCCAACCAACGCGGCGAAGCGCTGCCAATCAGTATCTCGCTCGGCTTGTTTTTGTGTTGTAAACACACCGCTTTGTTTATCATAGATACGCCCTTTTTCAGTGTAGTTAAGTTGCCAGTCGGCTTTGTGCCAAGCGCGTTCAGCCAGCGCTAATAAGCGCGGATAAAGCATGTATTCGGCTTGGTTATCTGAACGTAACATTTCGCTCCATAAATGGCCTTGCAAGCCTTTAAATTGAATACCTTGGTTTAGACGCTCTTGGTTATCATCAGCGCGATATGCGAGATGTTCTTTGGTTTGCCAAATTTCTGCGTGAGCAGGTAAGTTTTCAGGCATAAAACCAAACACTTTATAACCGTCAATGGCACGTGCCGCCCAATGGTTGCCGCGCTCTTCAGGGTGGCTTTGGTAAGGGAAATCAAAGTAGGTAACTTCGGGTGTAGAAAGTACCATATCCCAGCCTAAATTGGCTTGCTGGTGTACTTCTTTGTAGCCGTCCTCGGTGATCATCGACCAGCCGTTCGATTGTACGTTTGATGGCATATTCTGTGGATTAGTATCACCTAAACCATCATTCCAAGCCGCTACTTTTATCCCTTTGCTGGCAACTAACTGCGATACTTTTTCAATAAAGTAACCGTTAAATGAGGTTAGCTCAGGTGTGCTGGCTTTAAGGGCGTTACATGCCGAGCTATTAAGCCACGCACCAGCCGTTTCGTCTGCACCAATGTGATAAGTGGCAAGCTCTACACCAACTTCGTGGTGCATCGCGATAAGTTCATCAATCACTTTTTCAATAAAAGTATAAGTGCTTGGCAAACATACATTGAGAGTGTTGTCGTTATAATGCTGAATTGATGAGTATTGGGTGGTGTCATTTGCTTCACTTAACCAGTACTGCTCGGCTTTTTGTTGCTCGCCCGCTTGCATGTATTTTTTGTAACGCGCATCCATGGCTTTTACCGCAGCGCGTGAGTGCCCGGGCATATCCAGCGATGGAATGACTTCAATATGGTTAAGTGCGGCAAATTTTAAAATCTCTTGGTAGTCTGCTTTACTATAAAAGCCGTTAATTGGACTCGATTTGTCGATACCTGCGCCTAATTGTGGCAATAAACATTCGCTTTCAGTTAAGTCAAAACAGCGAAATGCGCCGATCTCGGTAAGCTCTGGCAAGTCGTTAATGGCTAAGCGCCAACCTTCATCGTCGGCCAAATGGAGGTGCAATTTATTGAGTTTGTAGGCCGCCATTTGTGACAAGGTATCTAAGATAAACTGTTTGCTACGGAAATTTCGCGCCACATCAATATGCAAACCTCTAAACTCAAAATGCGGCTCATCAATTATGGTAAGGCTTGGCACGCTTAAATTATCAAGGCTGACTAAGCCCGCAATCGACATTAGTGCGTAAAATGCACCGGTGTTGCTGCTCGCTGTGATGGTAATAGCATTGGGCGCTAGGGTTAACTGATAGGCCTCATTGGCGAGTGTATTATCAATGTTAAGTTGTGTTGGAATGCCTGTTTTGGAATGGCCTATACCGAACAGTTCAAGGCGCGTTAACGCCGCAGACAGCGCGTTATTGTTGGCAAGCTCAGGTGGCAGGTTTAGCCCTTTGCTGAGGGTTACAAGATTATCGGTTGAGTTAATGTCAAGGCGACTTGGTTTCGGGATTAAACTCACTGGCGCCGTGTTAAGGCTCGGTTTTAACTGCGTTTGATAGAGATATTGTGGCGACATCCACGGCGTTTGATCTTGTTTGCTTACGCGTAACTGCGCAAGTGACGTAAATGGCGCAAGGTAGGGCTGGCGCTCAAGGCCGGTTTCAGGATCAATGCGAGTATGGGTGCTTTTAATGGTGCGTGCAGTTACCTTATCGCTCGCAGTTCTATCGCTAATAATGTAGTTTGGCATAAATTCGGAACGGGTAATTTGCGAATCTTTGCTGTAAAAACGGATCACCTCTGGGGTATTTTTAGTAAAACCTTTAAAGTGTTTTTTTGCGGAGATTTTGTGAACGTCGCCGTTGATATGGCTAATATCAAAGTGCGTTGATTCAACAGCATAAATCGGCATTAGTTGGCTAAAAAATATGGCAAAGTTGGTGTCTTTGAGGTCACTTGGGTTGGTCAGAGTCAACTCAGATAAGTAACACTTTTTTTCATCGCCTGGGCAACTTTTAGGGCTGGCACTAATTAAGCGATAGTTAACATCAAGCTCGTTGGCAAGCGTATCAATGGTGTGTTGATTGGCACTGACAAACTTCGGTGTTACTAAACATAAAGCATAAAGGACTAATAACTTATTCACCTGTTGCTACCTCGTCTAAAAAAAGCTGATAAGCGCCAAACAGCGCGGTATTTGTATCTTGGGTGTAATGAATTTGCAGTGCGTTATAAATGCTTTGCGGCAGTTGCTTAAGTAATGTTTGCTGTAATACATCAATAAACAGTGGGGCACTTTTAGCAATTGCACCGCCAAATACCACTTTTTCAGGGTTAAACGCTTGCACTACTTGCACTAGTGCGTGGCCTAAATGCTTACCTAGTTCGGCAAACACCGCCAGAGCGCTGTTATCACCTGCTTGTGCTTGCTGATAAGTGGCTGCGCCATCTAAACCTTGTTTTTTAAAGAACTGGCTTGAGCAATAGTCTTCGATAATGCCGTCTAAATAGGGGAAACTACCAAACTCGCCAGCGGCAGATTGTTTGCCGGTATAAAGGCGGCCATTTAAGATTAAGCCCGCGCCAAGGCCTGTGCCTAAGGTGACGCCAACTAAATTTTCATAACCTTGATAGTCTTTGCTTTTATAAATGCCATAGGTAAAACAATTAGCATCGTTATGCACTAAAACAGGCCGAGTAAAACGCGCTTCAAGCAGCGTTTTAAGCGCCACATTTTGCCAGTGTTTAATGTTGAGCACCTCAATGACAAAGCCAGTACCACTCTCGACTAAGCCTGGCACACCAATGCAAATGCCACGGCACGCCTTTGTTACAAAGGGAGTTAAATTGTTAAATAAAAACGCGTTAAAGTCGTCTTTACTTAAGCTCGCATCAATTGGCACGGTATGCGATTTGATAATTTCGCCATTTGCAATGTTTGCGATGGCAAGTTTAGTGCCACCTAAGTCAACACAGGTAATAAACGGGGTATTGCAATTAGTCATTACTGCTCTCTTAATCTACTGCGATACGTTTTTTATTGAATTGAATGGTGTGATTTTTAATCAGCGGTTTAGCCCAAATGCTAACGCTAAAAATAAAGCCCAGTGGAATAAACAACACTAACAGTGCAACACGTAAATCGCCTGAAAGCTCTGCGATAAAGCCAATAATTGGCGATGCCAACGCACCACCAATAATGCCAGTACATAAAATACCAGACACCGCACTGTGCCCGTTTGCAACCGAATTTAGCGCAAGTGAAAACAGTACAGACCACATAATTGATAAAAAGAACCCTGCTGCTGGAAACGCCACAAGCGCAACTTGCTTGCTGCCAAAAATAGCGCAAGCAAGTGACGCTGCAGCACCCAGAGAAAACAGTTTTAACACTAATTTGGCGTCGAGTACTTTTAACAGCACTAAACCTAATACACAGCCAATGGTTAAAAATAACCAAAACTGACTGACCACTTCAGTGCCTTGGGTGTTGGGATCAAGTCCGTGGTAAGTCTCTAAAAAGACCGAAATCGAGTTCGCAATGCCTTGCTCTAAACCGACATAACAGGCAATTGCAATAAAAAACAGTAATACGGTTTTGTCTTTGAAAAGTGCTAACGAATCGGCAAGGTTGGTGTTCTGTTGTTGCTGAGGCTCGCGCGCGATTGGAGTAATAAAAGTAACGGCCAACATCACTAAGCTAATAACCGCAAATAGCGCATACATAATTAGCCACGCTTTATTTGGTTCAGTGAAGGTCGCCAGTAGTTGCCCAGTTGGTGTACCATTTTCAATGTGGCTAACCAAAGTGCTGTACACTAATGGTGATAATGCCGCTGCTGCACCAAATAATAACTGAGCCGATACAGAATAAGCGGCAAAGTTTTGCTCACCACCGGCGCGTCGAAGCAGCGGATTAATCGCTACTTGGAGTAGTGCCATCGCACTGCCAATGGTGAACAGTGCAAACATTGCCATAGCAAAATTAGGCAGTAATACAAATAATATGGCGCCGAGTGCTGCCAGCGCAAACGCTAGTAAAATAACAAATTTTTCCCCTTTTTTTTGTGCGATTAGTCCCGCTGGGATTGACATTAAGCCGTATGCGGCAAAAAAGGCAAAGGGGAAAAATCCAGCTAACATCAGACCAATTTGATAGCTTTCAATCAGTGCGGGAAAAATAGGGCCGAGTAGGTTTGAAACAAATGAAATCACAAAAAAAGTGATTAAGACTAAGAGCACGACGGGATAGGCTTTCATGATTATTTCCTGTTTATTATTGGTTTTATTCGTTTATTAGTATTTTTCGTTCGCCGAGAGCGTATGGGTGAGGCTGCGACAAAAATTAATTTTTTACGGGCAGACAAAAACAAGGGGATTGCCACAGCCTCGCGCTTACATGTCCTGTAAGGTGATTTCTTAGGGGGAAATACCGAGTAGACTGTAAACGTTATCTAGTGTGCCAAGATAAAGAATTAGATAGCGGTATTTTTCTATTTATTAATAATACTTTTCAATCAAGCTAACAGCAGTTTTCGATCATTTCAGGCGTGATTTTGACTTTTGATAGAGCGTTAATTGAGTGCACCAATCACCGCTGAAATGTCGTGAGTTTTGGGAGTTTTTTAATGTACATATTGAAACTACTAACACCGAACAAAACACGAGCTGAAGCAGGTGTCACAACATTTCGGTTATTTTAAACCACTTTATTAAGTAACACGTAAATTTTATAGGTACATACTTGTTCGACTTTTAGCGAATAGTCAGAGATACACCGTAAAGATAAAATTGAAAAGTATCGTTACTTGATAGAATAGTATCTTTTGTTATGCGCGATTCTGTTGAAATGGTTTGTCGTAAATGAATTAAGTTAGTTATTAAATTATGCGTGCATTTTGTGAAAAGGTGATAACGCCTACCGATGCGTCATGGCGGTATCACAAATACCTGATGCCTTATTTGCCTTTTAGCTGGCATTATCATCCTGAATATGAAATTTGCCTAACATTAAACAGTAAAGGTATGCGCCATATTGGCGATCATATTGAGGAATATGGTGAGCTAGATTTGGTTTTTGTCGGGCCTAATTTACCGCACACATGGCAATCTGAAGCAAACCAAGATGGCTCTGAGCAAATCGTGTATGTGGCGCAAATTCCCGTAAAATGGCTCGATAAGTTAGCGCGTGACCATAAAGAGTTGCAAGGCTTACTGCCAATGTTAGCGCGTTCGCTAAAAGGCATTAAGTATTCAAAAGAATGCGCAATTGAAGCAAAAACATTATTTGAGAATATGGATAACGCGGGTGCAACTCAGCGTTTGTTCTTATTACTCGATTTGTTAGATAAAATGCAGCACGACATCGAGCAAGTTACTTTATCTACCCCTATGTTCGCATTTGGCAAACAGATGGAACAAGATAACGGTAAACTTAACCAAGTGATTGAGTTTATATATCAGCACTACACAGATAATTTATACGCCGACCAACTTGCAGAATTGGCGCATATGTCAACCAACCACTTCCATCGCTATTTTAAACAGCGCACCGAATGCACGCTCACTGAGTTTATTAATCGCTTACGCATTGGTAAAGCGTGCAAGCTGTTGGTGACCAGTTCATCACCAATTTCGGTGATCAGCGACCAGTGCGGTTTTAATAATGTGTCTAACTTTAATCGCCGTTTTCTGGCGTTTAAAGGGTGTACGCCGCGTAAATTTCGTCAACAGCTCATTAACCACAACTTAATTAATTGAGATTGTTAATTTGTGCAACAGCCCATGTATTTGAAAAATAAAAGGGCACGTGCGTGCCCTTTGGTTTGTTAACTTAGTGGAATAAGGCTGAATTACAGCCCATCGTTACTAAAAACCAGGGAGGTGTGTAAATACAGGTACAGTTAAACCTCTTCACCGAAATCGCGAATTGTTAGCACATAAGGTGTTTTGCAACATAACTGTACTAACTGAATTGGCATTATTTTAGATAAATACACTGTATCAGATTGATATTTATTTTAAGTTAATTGATAATTGTTCTCAATAACATTTATTGATCTGTAACAATTAAACCTCATCTAACGAGAAACTATTTATCGCTAACTAACAAAACGTTATATTAAACAAAATTGTTTTTAAGACCTTTCAATGATTGAATTTTGTAGTTATAAATTAGTACCAGCTAGTTTTAATCCTTGGCGAGAAGAATTCTTAACCGTCGCAAGGCATATTATGCAACGCCTTGCTGATCCTCGATTTACTTTTTTACATTTTGGCTCGTCATCATTTTATGTTGCCGGCAAGGGCATCATTGATATTTCTATTTTATATCAACCAGGTGAATTGGAATCAGCAGTCGAATACATCAAGCAGTTTGGCTTTGTAGATCAACATAGTAATAAACCTTTTCCAGCAACACGCCCGCGTAAAGACATAGGCGTTAAATATAATGGCGAAGTGTTTAATGTGCATTTACATGTTATTGAACACAATAGCAAAGAGCATTTAAAGCAAGTCGCTTACAAACAACATATGCTCGAAAATCCAGAAGATAGAGTTGCCTATGAAGCAAAAAAGAAAGCGGTACTAGCTGAAGGCAATACCATTCAAGATGACTACGGCAAAGCAAAATCGCCTTTTGTGAAAAGTATTTTAAACCAACTTTAAATTAGGCTAGTTAACTAGTTCTAAACTAATTATCTGGCTTGTTACATCTGCATCTTCATCAAAAATGATATATGGCAGGGAGTTGATAAATCCAAAATCAGTTACAAATTGATTAGGTTTCATCATAAATAATGGTTTCGTTGTTTTTGAATTGAAGTTGTAAAAGCTGATTACTTGCTGCTTATTAATTTTACTCAAATAAAAAAAGCCCTCTTTTGTTAATTTGATGCTGCTTGCTCTGATTTGAAGAGCTTTGTTCTCAAAGTCATAAAGGGTATCGGTTGCGCCAAGGTTTGTTTGATATTGCAAAGCTTGATTACTGAAAGAATAATAGTAGATACCATTAGCATCACTCATTGTTGCAATACCGGCATCAAGGGCAACTTTAGAGACAGTATGATTTTCGATATTTAAGCTAAGCAAATCATAATTTTCGGCTGCCCTTTCACTTATATATAAATTAGTTGAAGTGTGGTCAAAATTGAGTAAATAGCTATCGTTTTCGGTTGTGACATCGAAAATTATCGTATTGCGTAATAAAGAATATACCGCGATGTGCTTAGTTTTGTTTTTTGTGTAACTAAGGGCAATTAGACTTTGTGAGTTATCCACTTTTATCGAATGAATGTAGCTTGCATTTATGTTTGTTAATTTTGATAGCTGATCTTGCGATTCTAACCAAATTTCGTAGCTTCCAGAGCGATTCGAATTAAAAATAAAAGCGTTATTTTCACTAAGATATTTACCATCGAGGTTGATGCTAGGGTGCTCAATTTTAGTTGATAGTGCACCTTTACTTTGAATGGTGATGGGCCTATTTTGTATGGCATAATGGATAGTTTTAGTTTTGTGATCAACCGCTATGCCAATCACTTTTTGCTGTGGGTCAATGTTAGCTATAACTGATAAGGAGAGTGGGTCTATAGTTAAGAGCCATAATGCATACTGCCCATTGTAACGTCCTGTTATAACGTACTTTGAATCAGTATAAAAAGATAAACCGCTCACTCTATCAATGGGTAATGGCTTAGTTGTCGTTTGGCGAGTGTCTAGATTGTAGTTTGCTAAGTAAGTTTTTCTGTCTGAAGTTTGAGAAATGTAATATAGGCTGTTGTCGTTGGCAAACACTGGGTGTTGTTCACTACCATTATGAGGCAGATAGAAGATTTTGGCGTCTTTTTCTTCAATCGAGACTAACGCTATATTGTGTCTATGGTGCTTAGTGATTTGTAATGCTAACCACTTTTCGTTTGGAGAAACGCTTACTTTAATGATTCTTTCATTAATCTTTAAAATAGGCGTGTAGTTGTCTTTCTCGCGTTTGAATATAGAGCAAGCGTCATTGCAATTAAGAATATAATCTGACCCTTTCGTTGAAAATATATCTTTTATTTCAGTCAGCGGTGTTTCAAGCTTGGTGTTTTTAAGCGTTGTATTGTTATGTAAATAAAGCGATGAGCTAGAGTTTTCTTTGTGAGTAAACAACAGATGATTATTGTTATTTACGCTTATCGAAGTGATTTCCCCATCTACACTATGTCGTATTATTTTTTTAGTCGGTACGTTAGATAAATCTATACCATTTCTTTGCGTATTATTGGTGTAAAGAAATGCGGCAACTATACATGCAAAAACACCAACCAAAGAGATGTTAGCAGTGCTGAGCTTACGTTCTTTTATGTTTATTTTGCCTATAAATATGTAGCCTTTGCGGGGGATGGTTTCGATTACACGAGGGGTTTTAGGGTTGTCATTTAGTATCTTTCTAATTTCGAAAACGGCCTTAGTAACGAGTTCTGGCTCAAGTGATTGGTTTGGCCAAAGTGCCGCCAAAATTTGTTCTTTACTTAATACCTCACCTTGATGTTTGACTAAGTAACATAAAATCGACATTACACGGGGTTCTAAACGAAACTCGGCCTTGGGTAAACTTACCTTATTCTTTTCAGGTTCAACTTTGAAATCTGCTATGTAAAACGTTCTCATTATAACCTTATGAAAATAAATAAAATAACTTTAAAATAGTATCGAGATAACTTCTTAATTGCAACCGAACACTTAGCTAAGGCATTGTGCGTAAAGTCTGACTTCTAGGAGAATAAAATGAAAAAAAAACTCTGTGCAATATTAATTAGTTTGCCGTTTAGCGTATTTGCGAATCAAATCACTTTGGGTGTCACTGGTAATGGTAGTGTTAAATATGGTGATGAAACTTGCACTGACACATGTACGATAAGTACTGAGAATAATAATGTGATGCTTTCACCAAGTGCGAACTCAGATGGTAACTTTTCTCACTGGAGTGGCCAGCAATGTGACTTTGGACAAGGTATCAAAACAAGTAATGATCAATTATCAATTGGTAGGGCAGGTGGAGGCGCTAAAACCCTTGCAAAAGTTGATTTAGATAACGATGGTGTAAGTGATTTATTAGGCATCAGTCTTTTTCGAGGACAAATTATAAAATACCTTAATCAAGGGAATGGCACCTTTAGCTCTAGAGGTTTGATTTCTTCATTAAATTATCCTTCGGCAATGGCTACTCATGATATGGATCAAGATGGATTTTCCGATTTATTTGTAGCAGAGTACGGCGCTAAACAAGTGCGTGTGTATAGAAACGATGGTACGGGCCAATTAGCTGAATCAGCCATTATTAAAATCCCAAATGTAATCCCTTATGCAATTAGTGCAACAGACTTGAATCAAGATGGTTCTACTGAACTAATCATCTCGAGTTTTTCAGCTGATAGGTCGGGTGATTTATTTCAGCTTGTTAACTCAATTCAAAATCAAGAAGTAGCAATTTATGAAAAATCACCTGATGGTTACGTAAAGTCTCAGAGTATCGCAAATACAGCAGCTGTTACATTGGATAGCTACCTTGATAGTGAGCATGGTTTAGTGATTGCTTCTGCCGAAATTGATACGGGCAACATCTCTGTATATCGCTCATCTGATCGTTTTTCAAGAATGATTGTTGATCAGAGTAATGCTCCTTACGGCGTCGGATTTGCTGACGTAGATGATGATGGCGACATGGATATTGTCACAGCACATTATGGCCCTTACAGTTTACGCATTATATATAATGTCAACGGAAGCTATAGTAGCGCAATTGAAATCGGTCAAGGCGAAGATGGGCTAACTGCAGTATCTGTGGGTGACTTCAACAACGATGGTTATCAAGATATCGCAACTGGGCAATTTAATACAAATAACTTTTATTACTATGCCGTTGAAAGCTACATTGATTGCGGTGTTGTTAAAGGTTCAACTATTGAACTAACCGCAAATTTTAGCGCTAACTCAACTACCCCGAATGTAGAGGAAACGAGCAAAAGTAGTGGTGGCACATTTTATCGCTGGTTAATAGT
This sequence comes from Pseudoalteromonas sp. P1-9, assembly GCF_001399975.1. GTDB lineage: Bacteria > Pseudomonadota > Gammaproteobacteria > Enterobacterales > Alteromonadaceae > Pseudoalteromonas. The sequence continues at coordinate 14,038 of NZ_LKBD01000029.1, read as the reverse complement.
GTTACTTGGCTTCGTATTTGTTCGCCGCAGCGTAAATATAAAAACAGCAAGGTTCAAGTAGAGACAGCTGCTTTAAACCAAATCGCATTTAAGAAAGATAAAAAAATGCCGGCAATGTAGCCTTGCCGGCATTAAGATCACTTTAATGGGAAACCAAAGTGAAAGCGTTAAACCGATAAGCGTATTTTTACTTAAAGATAAAATGTGCGCTTATTAGTGGTCGTGTTCGTGTTCTTCTTCTTCAAACGCACCTAACCAAGTTAGGTTGCCAATGCCATCTTCAAACGTTGTAATTTCAGCGACTGTTTGCTGCTCAATATCAATTTGATATACGGTATTGCCGTACGCTAGGTAAACGTGATTATTTGCTTTATTCGCAATAAGCTTAGCGCTTTTTTCTGCATCTAGTTCAGTAATCGCGGCGAAACGAGCGACACTTTGCCACTGCGATTCTTGGTTATACACGTTAATATAGCCAGCTTCATCTAATACAATGATTGATTCTTCATCACCGCTAACACCGTAAGCTAGGTAGCTGGTAATACCTTCAGCTTGCCATTGGAATGGGCTAATCTCATCTGTTGTTAAATCAACAGCAAACACGCCTCCGCGAGATAAACCGATAATCGTGTTGTTTTCTTTGCTGCCTATAAACGAACCAATACGAACGCCAGCTGGTAAGTCTGCTGGATTGGCGATTTTGCTAGACGTAAATAGCTCACCCTCTTGTTTAATTTTCACCACACCATCACTACAGGCAAACGCGATGTAGTCTTCAGTTTGGAAACTGCCATGAAGTGCAGGGCAAGTATCTTCAAATGTTTGTTCTTGATGGAAGTGATCGTTATGTACTTCAAATAAACCGATTGTTTCAGGTAACGATGTTTCACTGTTTACATCACGAATAGTGGCAAGTACGAAGCCGTCACGAATTTGGCCTGTACCGTGTTGATAGGTCTCATAATGGTGTTCAGCAACAATGCGGCTTTCAGCAATACTTTCGTCAGAAATAATTGCAAACCCGGCATCTGCAGATGCGTCTTTATCACCGTCAAAAAATACCAGAGCTTGCTCGCCAACAGGCACATAGTGGGTTGGTTTTACGTCGAGTAATTCAAATGAGTTAGCAGATGGGGCATCTTCATGCAGATCATGATGATCGCCGTGTTCTTCTAAATAAATACCGCCATCAATAAATTCAACTAGATTATCGTTACGCTGAATCGCTACCGCGTAGCGACCATTAGGGCTGGCATAAAGTGCAGATACGGTGTTAGTAACAGAAAATGTATCAATGATTTGATTGCCGGTTAAATCATAAATACTAACTTGATTTGAATCGAGAGAGTTAATCGCTAAGCGACCCGCAGGTAATTCAAGTTCTGGATGAGGCTCAGAAGGTTGATCTACAACCGGAGTATTGTCAATTACGGTGTGCTTGTCTGAACCGCAGGCGCTCAGTAGGGAAACCAAAATAGCACTTGCAAGCGCTTTACGTATCATTTTTTGTCCTTGTAATGTTATATTGTATCTTATTTATTATGTTATACCATAAGAACTGATTGCAAGGCTTATTTGTATTTATCAAGGATGAGAAATACTAAAAAGACGTAAAAATTATGTTCAACGATTAGATAAAGAAAGTTGCTGGGTAATTCCTTTCAAATTTGCAAGTATTAGAGATGCATGTTGCGAGCGATTTATAGCTCAACACGAAAACTTTCAGCTTTGCAAACTTTTGCTTTTTTACAATCACCATAACTTGTTGCTGAACGGCAATGGTTGAAAATCATAGCATTCCCGCCATTTTGCGCAGTTTCAATTGCTAATTGTTCTCGCATTTGTGAATCAGAAGGTAAAAAATTATTGTAATCAGTGCTACAGCCTATTGATTCAATCATACCCAACGCAACAAAGTTATATTGGTGAAGCTTTTGATAACTTAAATCAAGAACATGATTTGTTGCAGCACTTCGTGAAATAGATGACAAAATGGCTTCGTTAGCATTTGTTGACATCTTGAAAGATGCAGATGAACAGCTAACCAGAAAAGTGATAAATGAAAAAATAACGAATAATCGCATTAGTTAAATCCTTTTAAATAAGCACATTACCTTTAGTGCTCTTTGAGTTTAACATAGATTCTTAAAGAAAAAAGGCGCTCATTTGAGCGCCAAACACGGAAATTGTAAAAGCGAAACTAGGCTTCGTTGCGCTTGTATAAAGCAATTATTGCCAGCGCAACAAAGGCTAAAATAAAGCAATAGTAAGAGCTAGTTGCAACATCCCAAGGCGTAATATGGAAAGTTGCGCCAAGTAATAGTGCTTGTGCACCGTATGGCAAACTGCCTTGCATTACACAGGCGAAAATATCGAGCAAACTTGCTGAGCGTTTAGCCGGAATATTGCCGTCTTCAGCAAGCTTTTTCGCAATTGGGCCTGCGACTATAATTGATACTGTGTTGTTTGCAATACATAAATTAGAAGTAAGTACTAACGCAGCAATACCAAACTGGTCGGCTACTTTACGATTCCATTTAGCAATCACAGCAGTGCCTTTTTGAATTTTGTGGGCGATGTAATCAAGGCCACCATTTACACGAATAAACTCAGACAGGCCGCCAATAAACATCGACAACAAGAAAATTTCTTGCATGCCTTTAAAGCCTTCGTAAATGTCTTTAACAAATTGACCACCTTGATAGTCACCAGTAAAGCCCATTAATCCGGCAAACACAATGCCACTAAACAGCACGACAAACACATTCAAGCCAGCGACCGCAAGTACCAAAATAAATGCATAAGGTAATACTAATAATAAGTCGTAATCCTTCACATCAATGATTTCAGGTTCAGGCGTTAAAAATGCTAACAGCAATACCGTTAACGCTGCCGCAGGTAACGCTATTTTTAAATTTTCGCGGAATTTATCTTTCATTTCACAGCCTTGCGTGCGCGTAGCGGCAATCGTGGTGTCTGAAATAATTGATAAGTTGTCGCCAAACATTGCACCTGACACCACGGTACCGGCAACAAGCGCAGGATCAAGTCCCGTTTTGACTGAGAGTGCATAGGCAATAGGGCCAATTGCGCCTATGGTACCCATTGATGTACCCATTGCCGTTGATACCACTGCTGAGATTAAAAATAAGCCTGGCAATAAAAACGCAGGAGGTACTAAATCAAGGCCTGCGTTTACCACAGCATCAACACCACCAGTCGCGCCTGCGACCGTTGAAAACGCACCAGCAAGCAGATAAATCAAACACATAGTGATGATATTGTTGTGGCCCGCACCCTTTATAAAGGTGTCTACCGATTCGTTAATGGTTTTTTTATTTAGTAAAAATGCCAGTAAAATTGCAGGTAAAATCGCTACGGGCGCTGGCAATTGATAAAACGCATAATCAACGCCTTGCGACTGCAAATATAAACCCGCCCCTAAAAATAGGCCGACAAATGTAAGTAACGGCAGCAACGAGAGTTTTGCTGCGGTTTTGTTAATGTGCGTATCCATAAAAACCTCAAACGGAAACTTTGTAAGTTATTGCTAACAACCGGCAATAACTGAAATTTCTTCTTCTTATTCAGTTCTATTTGTTCCATGTTTTGTGCGTGAGCGCAAGTTTTAAGCGATATTGGTAAAAAAATAGAGTGAATAGAAATGGATGTACGAATGTATAGATGTCTAGATGTTTTGTCAAATTGAACTTGTTATCATTGGCAAAGGAATAAAATTAACCGCTAAAAAATGCTAAGGTCGGCTTTCTTTAATGGATAATATCAAACAAACTTTATCCGAAATTATGAAAGCGTCAGGTTTAACGCATTTAACCGAACAAAAATAGAGAGAGTTATGACAAACATCGCAGTGTTTGGGGCGAATGGCCGAATGGGCCGCGCACTTTGTGAAGCAAGCATCAACAATGAGTCAACAGAATTAGTATGTGCAGCAGTGCGCGCTAACAATGAATTACTTGGACAAGCCGTTAAGCATTTTATTAACCAAGGCGACAGCACAGTTACCTTTAGTGATGAAATGAGTGTAAACGCTGACACTGACGTAATTATTGATTTCACACTACCTGTAGGCATGAAAAAACACTTAGCCTACGCGGTGGCACATAACATTCCAATGGTGATTGGCACGACTGGTTTAACCGCGGATGATATGACGGAGCTTGAATCTGCTGCAAAATCAATCCCTATTGTTTTTTCTCGCAATTATTCAGTAGGAATCAATTTACTTGAGAACCTGGTTGAAACTGCGGCAAAAACGTTGGCAGACGATATTGATATCGAAATCTTCGAACTACACCACAAACATAAAATTGATGCGCCGTCTGGCACGGCATTAATGATTGGTGAAGCCATTGCTGAGGCAAAAGGCTGGCAACACGATGAAGTTGCTGTTTTTGACCGCTCAAAAGATGAGCAGGCGAAAAGTCAAAAAGAAATTGGCTATTCTGTGATGCGTGGCGGCGATATAGTTGGTGAACATACGGCTTATTTTGCGGCTGACGGCGAAAGACTCGAACTTACTCACAAAGCAAGCTCTCGAATGACCTTTGCTAAAGGCGCTGTAAGGGCTGCGGCTTGGTTACATAATAAACCAGTTGGACTTTATACCATGCAAGATGTGCTTGGTTTTAGGTAGATAACTGAAATTTTTGGCAGGTTAAAGTAAATTTTCTGTTAAACACGTTATTTTTAATTTTTTCTGATTTTTTATTAGACCTTTATTCAGATTTCATCTAAAATACTTGGAATTTGCCAAAATTTTATAATCTAGCGCTTTCTCTAGGGCGTTAGGTCGATTGAACGGGTTGAATTTTACGCAAATTTTGCCCGTTTTTTACTGTTAGGAGGTCAACTTGTCTAAATCCGCTCTGTTAGTCCTTGAAGACGGCACGGTATTTCGCGGTACTGCCATTGGTGCTGAGGGTATCTCAGTTGGTGAAGTAGTTTTTAATACTTCAATGACTGGATATCAAGAAATTTTAACTGATCCATCTTACGCTGAACAAATTGTTACTTTAACTTACCCGCATATCGGTAACACAGGTACCAACAGCGAAGATGAAGAAGCTTCAAAAATTTGGGCTAAAGGCCTAGTTATTCGCGACCTTCCGCTGCTTGCAAGCAACTTCCGTAATGAGCAATCATTAGATGAGTATCTTAAATCACGCAACATCCTAGGTATTGCTGATATTGATACGCGTAAGTTAACTCGTATTTTACGTGACAAAGGCGCACAAAACGGCTGTATCATCGCAGGTGATGTTGATGAAGCGAAAGCGCTTGAAGCGGCGAAAGCATTCCCAGGCCTTAAAGGTATGGACCTTGCTAAAGTAGTGTGTACAAAAGAACAGTACACTTGGAACGAAACAAGTTGGACGTTAGGCGAAGGGTTTAAAACTCTAAGCGATGAAGATGCAAAATTCCACGTTGTGGCATATGACTTCGGTGTAAAACGTAATATTTTACGTATGCTCGTTGACCGCGGTTGTAAATTAACGGTAGTACCAGCACAAACCCCTGCAGCTGATGTACTTGCACTTAACCCAGATGGCATCTTCTTATCAAATGGCCCAGGTGACCCAGCGCCGTGTACTTATGCAATTGAAGCAATTAAAACTTTCCTTGAAACAGACACGCCAATCTTTGGTATTTGTTTAGGTCACCAGTTACTTGCTCTTGCGTCAGGTGCTCAGACAGTAAAAATGAAATTTGGTCACCATGGTGGTAACCACCCGGTTAAAGACCTAGACCGCGATGTGGTTATGATCACTGCGCAAAACCACGGTTTCGCAGCGGATCAAGAGACACTTCCTGAAAATTTACGTGCAACGCACGTTTCATTATTCGACGGCACATTACAAGGTATTCACCGCACTGATAAGCCAGCGTTTAGCTTCCAAGGTCACCCTGAAGCAAGCCCAGGTCCTCACGATGCGGCACCGTTATTTGACCATTTCATCGACTTAATGCAAGAACGTAAATAATTAGGACTGAGACTAAAATGCCAAAACGTAATGACATAAAAAGTATTTTAATTTTAGGTGCAGGCCCGATTGTTATCGGTCAGGCATGTGAATTCGATTATTCAGGCGCACAGGCGTGTAAAGCACTAAGAGAAGAAGGTTACCGCGTAATCTTAGTAAACTCTAACCCTGCTACTATCATGACTGACCCAGAAATGGCAGATGCAACTTACATCGAGCCAATTCACTGGGAAGTGGTTGAGCGCATCATCGAAAAAGAAAAGCCAGATGCAGTACTGCCTACAATGGGTGGCCAAACTGCGCTTAACTGTGCACTCGATTTAGACAAGCACGGCGTACTTGCTAAGCACGGCGTTGAGCTAATCGGTGCAACAGCCGATGCTATCGACAAAGCAGAAAACCGTGAGCGTTTTGATGCGGCAATGAAGGCGATTGGCCTTGAGTGTCCTCGTGCAGAAATCGCACACACAATGGATGAAGCACGTGACACGTTAACGCGTATCGGCTTCCCATGTATTATTCGTCCTTCTTTCACTATGGGTGGTACTGGTGGTGGTGTTGCTTACAACATGGAAGAGTTCGAAGAAATCTGTACTCGTGGTCTTGACCTTTCACCTACAAGCGAACTTTTAATCGATGAAAGCTTACTAGGTTGGAAAGAGTACGAGATGGAAGTTGTTCGTGACAAAAACGACAACTGTATCATCGTATGTTCAATCGAGAACTTCGACCCTATGGGTGTTCACACAGGTGACTCAATCACGGTAGCGCCAGCACAAACGCTCACTGATAAAGAATACCAGCTAATGCGTAACGCATCGATGGCGGTTCTTCGTGAAATCGGTGTTGAAACAGGTGGTTCAAACGTACAGTTTGGTGTTAACCCTGCTGATGGCCGTATGGTTATCATCGAAATGAACCCTCGTGTATCGCGTTCATCGGCACTTGCATCAAAAGCAACAGGTTTCCCAATTGCGAAAATCGCTGCAAAATTAGCTGTAGGTTACACGCTTGACGAGCTTCAAAACGACATTACGGGTGGCGAAACACCTGCATCGTTCGAGCCGTCAATCGACTATGTTGTTACTAAGATCCCGCGTTTCAACTTCGAAAAATTTGCAGGTTCTAACGACCGTCTAACAACACAGATGAAGTCTGTTGGTGAAGTAATGGCAATTGGCCGTAACCAACAAGAATCACTACACAAAGCTCTTCGCGGCCTAGAAGTAGGCGCAACGGGTTTCAACCCAGTTGTAGCGCTAGACGATCCTAACGCGAATGAAAAAATCGTTCGCGAATTACGTGAACCAGGTGCCGAGCGTATTTGGTATGTTGCAGATGCAATGCGTCACGGTATGAGCGTTGAAGATGTGTTTGAGCTGACTAAGATTGACCGCTGGTACTTAGTACAAATCGAAGACATCATCAAAGATGAAGCAAAAATCGTTGAAGGCGGCATGGCTGGCCTTAACAAAGACTTCTTACGTCGCTTAAAGCGCAAAGGTTTTGCGGATGCACGTATTGCTGAACTACTTGGTGTTAGCGAAGCTGAAGTACGTAAAAAGCGCCACACGCTAGAAGTACTACCAGTATACAAGCGCGTAGATACTTGTGCGGCAGAATTTAGCTCAGACACAGCATACATGTATTCATCGTATGATGAAGAGTGTGAAGCGAACCCGTCTGACAAAGACAAAATTATGGTTATCGGCGGTGGCCCCAACCGTATCGGTCAAGGTATTGAATTCGATTACTGTTGTGTACACGCAGCCCTTGCAATGCGTGAAGACGGTTATGAAACGATTATGGTTAACTGTAACCCAGAGACAGTTTCTACCGACTACGACACATCAGACCGTTTATTCTTCGAGCCAATCACGCTAGAAGACGTATTAGAAATCGTACGTGTTGAAAAGCCAAAAGGCGTAATCGTGCAGTACGGTGGTCAAACACCACTTAAGCTTGCGCGTGAACTTGAAGCGAACGGTGTGCCAATCATTGGTACTTCGCCAGATGCAATCGACCGTGCAGAAGACCGTGAGCGCTTCCAACAAATGGTTGAGCGTTTAGATCTTCTTCAACCTGAAAACGCGACAGTGACTTCATTAGAAGAAGCGGTAGCTAAATCTGCTGAAATCGGTTTCCCACTGGTTGTACGTCCTTCATATGTACTGGGTGGTCGTGCGATGGAAATCGTATACGACGAAGACGACTTACGCCGTTACATGACTGAAGCGGTGCAAGCTTCAAACGAAGCGCCAGTTCTACTTGACCGTTTCCTAGATGACGCAATTGAAATCGACGTAGATGCAATCTGTGACGGTGAACAAGTGATCATCGGTGGTATCATGGAGCACATCGAGCAAGCAGGTGTTCACTCAGGTGACTCAGCTTGTTCACTACCAGCTTACTCATTAAGCCCTGAAATCCAAGACCGCATGCGTGACCAAGTAACACGTATGGCATTAGAGCTTGGCGTTGTTGGTTTAATGAATACGCAGTTCGCAGTGAAAGATGGTGAAGTATACTTAATCGAAGTTAACCCGCGTGCTGCACGTACTGTTCCTTTCGTGTCTAAAGCAACGGGTGTTGCACTTGCTAAAGTAGCTGCACGTTGTATGGCGGGTCAGTCTCTTGCAAGCCAAGGCGTAACGAAAGAAATCATTCCTCCTTACTACAGTGTAAAAGAAGTGGTACTTCCGTTCGCTAAATTCCCTGGCGTTGACCCAATGCGTGGTCCTGAAATGCGCTCAACAGGTGAAGTTATGGGTGTGGGTGATACGTTCGCTGACGCATTTGCTAAAGCACAGCTTGGTGCGGGTAACGTAATGCCACGTGGTGGTCGTGCGCTACTTTCTGTTCGTAACAGCGATAAAAAGCGTATTGTTGAACTTGCGCGTACCATGCGTGATTTAGGCTTTGAACTTGACGCAACTGGCGGCACAGCAAAAGCACTTGAAGAAGCTGGCATTGAATCACGTCGTGTAAACAAGGTTTACGAAGGTCGTCCTCATATTCTTGACCGTATCAAGAATGGCGAGTACAGCTACATTGTAAACACCACTGAAGGTCGTCAAGCGATTGAAGATTCGAAAGTTCTTCGTCGTGGTGCACTGCAAGGTAAAGTAAACTACACAACAACGCTTAACGCTGCGTTTGCTAACTGTAAAGCAAACTCTGCGGATGACCGTTCAACGGTATCGTCGGTACAAGAGTTACACAAGCGTGTAAATTAATTGCCCCGTCTATATTTTTTGATATAGACTAAGGCAATTAAAGTAGAAATGACAAAAAGCCCGGTTAATCCGGGCTTTTATTGTGAAAGAGTTCTAGGAAGAATAATGCAACAAACACCAATGACAGTACGTGGTGAACAATTACTGCGTGACGAGTTAAATGAATTAAAAACGGTACGCCGTCCTAAAATTGTCGCTGATATTGCAGAAGCGCGTGAACACGGTGACTTAAAAGAAAATGCTGAATACCACGCAGCGCGTGAGGAGCAAGGTTTTTGTGAAGGCCGTATTCAAGAGATTGAAGCAAAACTATCAACGGTTCAAATCATTGACGTTACTAAAATGCAAAATAACGGCAAAGTGATTTTCGGTGCAACCGTTACTATCGTTAATGTTGATACCGACGAAGAAACAACGTACCGCATCGTAGGTGATGATGAGGCAGACATTAAAAATAATCTGATTTCATTTAACTCACCAATTGCCCGTGGTCTAATCGGTAAAGAAATTGATGATGCAGTAACAATCAAAACCCCAAATGGTGCGGTTGAGTACGAAATCACAGAAGTAGAATACATCTAACTTATAAAAGCTCGGTTATTGCCGAGCTTTTTTGTTTTTGCATTATGAAAATACATTTCCTGTTTTGCTTGTTACTTTTAACGCCATTTATGGCTGTTAAAGCCCAGTACACGCCACAATTTGATAATGAATGCACTAGTGCGTTTAACGATGCGGATTATATCAATGCGCGCTATAAATGCGCTGAATTGGCAGAAGATGACAACGCAGAAGCAAATTTTATCTTGGCAACCTTGTACGCTAAAGGACACGGGGTTGTTAAAAATAAACAAAAAGCATTCGAATACTTAACCCTTGCCGATGAACAAGGTCACGCCGAGGCAACGTTTAATTTAGCCCTTACGTTTGAACTTGGAAAAGTTGTTGGCGTTGATGTTGAAAAGCGTAAACGCCAGGCGTTTGATTATTATTTAAAAGCAGCGCGTAATGGCTCGGTTAATGCGCAGCGTAAATTGGCGAGTCGCTATAGCAATGAGACGAGTGTTGTTTATCAACCGGATAAAGCAGCTGAGTGGTTAAGTGCGGCTGTTAAACAGGGCGATAATAAAGCCAAATTAGAATTAGGCGCGCTTTATTTGAAAGGCGAAGGCGTTTCTAAAGAGCAAGCACGGGGTTTAGCACTTATCAAAGAATCTGCTGATGCAGGATATGATAAAGCGCAATTTATTTATGCCACACTGATTTTTAAAACTGAGCCACAAGCAAGTATTGGTTATTACCAAAGTGCTGCCAAACAAGGCAATGGTTTTGCAGCGCATAACTTGGCGTCGTTACACTTTAATGGTGAATATCTAGCGCAAGATAAAAACAAAGCCCATGAATACGCGCTAATGGCCCTTAAGCAAGGTGTGCCTCAAGCGGAAATGTTCCTTATTAGCGAGCACAGCAAGCAAACTGCCGGAGTACATCAAACCAGCACTCGTTCGCACGATGTGTTCACCTTTGAGCCACCACAACCAAGTCAAAATTTAAGTGGGTTTGTTTTACAGTTTGGTAAATATGCTGAACGTAAAAACGCATTAAGAGTGGCGCAACAGCTTGATTGTAAGGTTGTTAAAATGGCGGGTTTTTATTACGCAATTAACTTTGATTTTGAGACATATGCCGCGGCTAAAAAACGCGCTCAGCAGTTAGTGCAAACATATAATATTGCGATGCCTTATATTCGTGTCGCCAGTGACTTTAATTTTGCAACAAAATCCTAGTTAAACAACGCGCGCATATACCGTTTATTGTATCAACGCTCAAAGGAATTAGTATGAGCCAACGAGATAACTTTCTTTATCTAACCATCGCCTTAACTCTGCTATTGTTTGGTACAGCGCTATGTCACCAATTTTTTAGCAGTAAAATGCAACATATGATGCAATCGTGCACCATGTTCACCTTGTTGATTTCGGTGTGGGGCGTAGATTCAAGCAATCAGGTATTTAAATATAAGATTTTGTTTCCGTTTGTAATTATCGCATTTTCTTGGCTGACTTTGTTTATTGATAGTGTGATGGGCGATAATGTCACATTGGGCTTAATGCTTGTTTTCTTTACCTTTACCGCAATTAAAACGGCAAAGCAGGTGCTGTTTTCAGGCGTTGTAGACGGTAACAAAATTCTTGGCGCAATTTGCCTCTACTTTATGATGGGTATTATTTGGGCGATTATTTATAGCCTTATTCATATTAACTTTATGCCAGCTTTTAATAACGTACCCTCGACCATCAAGTGGTTCGTGTTATTTCCAGAGTTTATTTATTTCTCGTTTGTTACGTTAACCACGCTAGGTTTTGGCGATATTGCTCCTAATATTCCAATTTCTAGGGTGTTTGTGTATTTTGAAGCAGTGGTAGGGCAGTTATACCTGACAATATTAGTTGCCAGTTTAGTTGGCTCACGACTAAATATAATGCATCAAAATCACCTTTCGATGACAAAAAAACACGATAATGACGCTTAGTGTGCGTCGCTTACGCCCTGACATTGTATTACTTTGAGTGAACTTGCTTTTTCAGCGGCCAATTCGGGGTGTAACTCTATTAACTTTTGGTAAATTTCCGGTATGGTCAGCTTAATGCGGTACATTTCGTCTAGGTGGCGCGCTTTTAGTTTTGCACCGTTGTTAATAAGCGCATCGACAACGCTAATCCATTGATCTGATGCTCGGTTTTCTTTTAAAAAATGTAACATTTTCAGTAGCGGATCTGGATGGCGTTCGCTGTGTTGCTGCGCGTAACCACGATTTATTAATTCGACGGTTAGACTTGGATTGATAAACATCAGGTTATACACCACACTTTCACCGCGTTGATTTGGCTTATCGATATTGCCCATGCGATCAAGCATACGCAGTGCATCTTCGCTGCTAAGGCGCTGAATTACTGCAACGGCATTGGCATCTTTCGGATAAAGCCCTTGCGTGACTAGCGCATCAATGATTGCGACACGTTGACTATGCATCGGCCTTGAGTAAATTAATAAATACGCAAGTTCACGCTCAAACTCAGGTTTTTTAGCAAGGTATTCATGGATCAAAGTAAGATCTGCTCGTTTTACCTGCTCAGCATTATTTAGATTACTAAGGTCGATACCCGCCGCTAAAAACTGAGCAGATAATTCAGAAAATAACGCCAGCATGCCAATCTCTTTAGCTTGTTCTGACAGCAAACGGTCGCAACTCGGGTGGTCGTAATCAAGGGTCGATGCATCCACATAAGTAACGTTTATTTGGCTGTCGATTTCGGCGACATCGTAAAGCTGACAAACATTTTGTTCACGAAGACTCAGTTTTTCTTTTTCGGTAATATTTGCGATACGGCTTTTTAATTCATCACTTTCAATAATTGGTTTTGCGCTAACTGTTGCACCTTTGATTATTTGGGCGAACTGCTTATTAATACCGCCAATACGCGCTAGCACAATGGACTTTGTTTCTTCACTGTCTAATTGTTCAATCAGCAATAAACGAGATAGCACTTTATTGGCAACATCGGGCGTTAACCCGCTTAGCAAATAAGATAGCTGAGGTGACGTAATCAGCTTGTTTGGAACAGGGTTAAGTGAGTAGTAACTATCGTAAAGTAACAGCAATTGATCAAAATCAGGTTTGGGGTTATCAATATTAATTGCTTGTAAAAATGCTTGTTGCAGTATATCGGCTGCAATATCAGGGTAACGTTCTGCTTGTTCGCGATAGCTTTCTATAAAGTCGTTTTTAATTGCGTGCTGACGCCATTTTAAAAAATGTAAACGGTGTTTATTTTTTGCGTAATCATTAAAAGTTAACTCATTGAGGTATTGTTGGCTTTTACTCTGATTACTTTCGTTAAACGATGAGACCAGTTTTAAGTCGCGCTTAAAGCGCTGTGCGGCGTCTTTTGATACTGTGGTTTCAAGTGCATTAATTATAGTTTGTGGATTTTGCCCTTGTAGTTTCCAAGCGACAGCAAGCGCACTTAAATAACCTATTTTGTCACGCTCAAATTTCGCGATGTAACGTGTTTGGTCTTTGCAATAACTATTTTTAGCTGAATCTTCCGCTATCGCGGTTTTTGTTTTTGTTTGTGTCTGTGTTTTGTCGGGGGTGGTCTTTACCTGCTTCAGTATTATTTCATCGGTAATCTGTGTGTTAGGTAAAGCGTGATCAATTTCTGGTGTAGGCAGTGAATAAAAGTTGGCAAACCATATAAGTGCGCCAAGTAGCACAATAATTAAGGTTATTACGCTGTACTTTTTTACCACATTCTCTTCCATAAATAGTTAATTTGCAGTCTGACGGGTGCTGTGTTTCCAAGTACAACTGTTAGTATCACCTAGAGGACAGCATCTTTACTGACAGTATAAGGAATATTTTTATTATTTAAACTGTTATGAGCTGTTGAGCGTTCTAAATGGGAGTAACACGCTTTAGTGCTTTATTGAAAAACATCACTCAGCAAATAGACAAATAATAAGCCTATATTACTGTAGATGCTAGAAGGATAAGATTTGCCGCTTATCTATTTTAGAATTGCAAAAATGAACATTTTAACGATCTTGAAATTTTAAGTTTTAAGTACATGCATAAGTATTCAATAAATTTAAGCTTTCATAAGTAAAGCAAGATATTGGTTCTGAAATTAGCTAAACAAACCAATGATCTTCCCCTAAGCAACTAGACATCTTTTATTTTGAAAATGAAGTAAGATGGAAGGTGTTATGAGAAATAAATATCCACAAGAATTT
>NZ_LKBD01000028.1 GCF_001399975.1 Pseudoalteromonas sp. P1-9 | reverse complement strand
GTTAAGTATGTGATCAGGGATAGCGCTGGATAAATGAAATGGTAACAAGGCGGAATTTTTCTTATGTAGTTGTTCTACATTGATAAATTTTAACGCAGTTAGCATGATATTTAGCCCCCTAGGATGATCAGCTATTTGAGTGAATTGGTATAATTTAGCTTAAACAAAAAAACCGCTGAAATTCAGCGGTTTTTTTATTGTTTAAATAGTTTTAAAACTGGCCGTAAACAGCAAAAACAAGTGCTTCATCAATATCTTGATAGCCAATTGAAAAAGCAAAATTGGCATCGGTATAATATTTCGCTTTTACTTCAAACTTGCCATCGTTTACACCAAGGCCTGCTGAGATTGCTTGGTTTAAATAATAAGTACCAAATACACGGGTAACAATATCATTCCCAGTTTCAGTCACAGATGCATCAACGGCTAAATGCTGCGCACTGTTTAGCGCCATAAAGTAGCGAGACGCCAACTCCCAACTATCTAGGTCTACCTCAGTACCAAAACTAAACGCAAGATAATCAATGCGATTGATTTGATGATTGTATTCAGCACGCGCAAATACTTCACCGTCTTGACCATCGGCATCGCTATAGCGCGCACTGACTTTAAAATCATCGTTAATCAGGTAGCCAGCGCCTACACTAAAAGCATCATAATCACCTTGTTTGGCAACATCTGCGGTGATAAATACATTATTTGGTAAAAAATACTCGCCACCAATATTGTAGAAGTTATCATCGTAAAAGTTATTAATTGAGCCATACAGGTTAGTATCGGTATTTAAATAACCAAACTCATCTAACACACCAATCATTGCCTGCGGTTTAAAAAAGTAATGGCTGCTAAATGCAAAACCATCGTAGTTATCGGCATTAACATAGTTAAATTCGTTAAACGACTGATAACTCGCAGCATTTACACCAGTCGCCGCCATTAATAAACCTGATAAAAGAAATTTCTTCATATAAAACTTGCCACTATCCTAATGTGTATTGACTTAAAATTTTGTAAACCTGATCAATATCATCTCCCGCCTTAAACTCTTTTGTTAGCGGATTTGGCTCAGAGCCTAACCAAATTTTTAATTCAGCATCGAGGTCAAAAGTGCCTGCTGACTCTTTGCTAAATTTAGTTATTTTGCTGTAAGGAATTGAAAGTACCTCAGCTTTATTACCACGTACACCTTGGCGATCAACCAAAATTAGGCGTTTATTGGTAAACACTAAAACGTCGCGAATTACTTTATACGCCTTTTCAACTTGTTCACCATCAATCAGTGCTGAATCAATAAAACGCTCAACTTCCTCGCTGTCTACTTCACTTGCATTACCCAATAAGCCTGATAAAAGTCCCATTGTTGTCTCCTTAGCTGTTATATCGGAAAAAGATACTGTTCAGCATCTTGCCAATTTTTGCATTGTTTTACACCGGGTACATATTCAATTAAATAATTTAAATTACCCGTGTGGCGTAACAATGTCAGTGTCATTAAACTGTTTAGTAACGTTCGTTTATCGTCAACTTGATAAAGGTAGTTTTCTAAAAACTGCTGGAAAACTTTTGTTTTACCTTTTGCTATAAGTAAACCAACTGTAGTAACTTCAAATAGTGGCTCGTTGCACACTAAGGCATCACCAAAATCAATCACACCACAAAGTGAAATGCCGTCATCACCGCGTTTAACCAATAAATTCCCCGGGTGCAAATCACTGTGTACTAAATACAGGTTAGTGGTGTCTGGTGCGGTATAAGGCGTATGCGCAATATAGGGGATGAAATCGGCTAAAAAATCTGGACGCAAGCCTTGGCGCTTTCTTCTTGCGTAGCTATTGTGGTATTGCTCATCAATAAATTTTTGCCAATCTTTGTACAGTACACTTGTTTTTTGCATGGGAATACTGTGCATTTGTAGGCAAAAACGCCCCAACTGCGCGGCTATTGATTGTTGTTCTTCATCTGTTAGTTCATTATAAATATCCGACAGAAGCTGCCCTTCAAGCCCTTTTGTAATTAAGTAACCCCAGTTATTAAGTTCGCCGTGCGCAATCAATTTAGGTGTCACAATCGGCAGTGTTGCCCCATCGCATAAATTGAGTGCTTCTTTTTCATGGTGGTATTGAAATAGCCAATTTGGCGCAATAAATTTGATGTAAAAGGCTTGATTGCTGGCACTGTGCAATAAAAATGTGGGATTCTCGCCTGAGCTAACGCGCTCTACCACACTCAGCGCTAAATCATTATTTTCACATATTTGTTCAATCAGCGGTTGCCAATGTGTTTCGTTAGTAAAATCGCAAATCGCGCAAGCATATTCATAGCTTGGCGCTTGAGGCAGCGCCATGGCATCAAAATCTTTAATCAAATAACTGGTTTTCAAGCGTTTTTCCGTTGTAAATTTGTTGGTATGCAATCTGCTTTTGATGCAAATGTTGCAGCAATTGAATATCAAAGTCAGTAACACTGGCATCATATTCAATTAAGTACTCGCGCGATTGCGTTGTTTTTATTTTTGTTAACCCATTTAGCCCTGAAATTGTTTTATCAAAATCACCACTATGTTGTTTTAATCGCAAGGTCAAATAAGCATGATTTTGCGTATCGATATCACCTGAGTATTGTTTCAAACTACCGGCTTCAAACACAAATACACGCTGGCACAGGCGCTCAAGCTCTGCCAAATCGTGTGAGCTCAAAATAAACGTAATCTCAGAGCTCAAACTCGCAATTAACTCCCTTATCTCTTTGGCATGAATTGGGTCAAGCCCTGCTGTGGCTTCATCGAGTAATACAAATGAGGGATTGCCTATCAGCGCTTGGGCAATACAGGCGCGTTTTCGCATGCCGTGTGATAATTCTTGTGGCTTTTTGGTTTTGTGTTCAACTAACCCTACTTGCGATAACACACGTGTCACTTCACTGAGCGCAGACGCTTTTGCAAAACCTTGTAATTTGGCAAAAAAAGCAAGTTGTTTTTCAATACTAAAGCGCGGATCAAGCTGTGCATCTTGCGGTAATACCGCCAGTTTACCAAACTGCGCTGCATGAGGAATTGTGTTGCCACCAAACAGTACTTCACCACTACTTGGTGAAATAAAGCCCGAGATTAAACTAAATAGCGTGGTTTTACCCGCACCATTAGGGCCAATAATCGCAACAGGCTCACCACTTTCAATGGTCATTGAAACGTTCGTTAATACCTGATTGCTTGCAAAGTGTTTGCTTACATTTTTAAGTTCAATCATGGTTACACCCCTTGCTTCTTAAATAATGTAAACGTCAGCGCACCGTAGATGAGCGTTTGTGCAAGTGGCAGCAAATATTGTTCAGACACGCTCGCGCTTAACGCTAAGGTGTCAAACAAGCTAGCGTTAGGCAGCAAGTAACCTAAAAATGAAAAGCCCTGCCAAATATACTCTGCCAATAAGCCAATAATAATGCTGCCTAATGTAAGCAACAGTAAACAATGAACAATGGCTTGTTTAGATGATGTTGAATAAACATTTAACAGCAGCATAAAGGCAATCATCGGTAACACAACAAACATTAAATCAACCAATATTTGGCTGCTTAAATGCAGTGACCCTGAAAGTTGACCCGCATCATTCCAAACAATCAACATAATGCTTGCCAATAAGGCAATACCTATAAACGCAGCAACTACCAATACTTGACCAAGAAAGCGGCCAAGCAATAAATCTTCACGTTTTGCGCGCAACAGTAAAAATCGAATCGTGCCGCGCGCTTTATCACTGCATAACTGATCGGCTGCGGAAAACATGGCAAAAAATGGAAAAGTCAGCACTGCGACTAACCAAAATACGATTAATTCAGGAACTGCCCACGTAGATAAGTTTTCAAGCCCTACCTCGCCAAGTAATTGCGCCATAAAGCGTTCAAACTGGGGATCTTTAAAAAACGCAGCGCCTTTCGCTACCACGTTGGTCAAAATAAGTGACCAAATCGCAAGGTAGCTAATAATGGCAACTAGCCCTCTTTTTGAAAATAGAAACCGTGAAAATTCAAATTGCGCAAATGCAATAACACGATGAAAGCTAGTTGAACCCATACAAATCCTTTATTTTAATTGTGCTTGAAAACGTTCAAGTCCTTCGGCAAGGTCCAGTTTAAGATCATCTACGTCTTCAAGTCCAACATGAATGCGCACCAAAGGTCCTGAAAAATCGTAGTTTGTTACCGTACGAATGCGATTAAAACTGGTTGTGACGGTAATTAAGCTTTCAAAACCACCCCACGAATAACCCATTTTAAAATGTTGCATACCATCTAAAAGTGCAGTAATCGCAGCTTGATTACCCTCTTTTAATACAAAACTAAAAAGGCCTGTGCTGCCGCTAAAATCACGTTTAAACACATCTGAGCCTGGGCATGTGTCGAGCATTGGGTGACGTACATGATCAACTAACGGATGCTCCGCCAACCAATTGGCAATTTCTAATGCTGCTTGTTCGTGTTGCTTTAGGCGTACCGGCAGTGTACGTAAACCTCGCATGGCAAGGTAAGCATCATCTGCTGATGTGCATTGCCCCATTAGGTAGGCATTTTCACGTAACTGCTCCCAACATGCCTCGTTTGCAATTGCTACGCCCATCATCACATCTGAGTGACCAACAATGTATTTAGTTGCTGCTTGAATTGACACATCAACACCGTGGGTTAGTGGTTTAAAGAAATAGCCATTACCATAGGTATTATCAATAAATACTAGCAAATCATGTTGTTTCGCAATTTTAGTCAGTAAAGGTACATCTTGTACTTCCATGGTAATCGAACCCGGCGCTTCTAAAAACAACAAAACCGTGTTGTCTTGAATCAAGTCGGCAATGCCTTCACCAATAAGTGGGTCGTAATAAGTGGTGCTCACACCCATATTTGCGAGAATTTTTTCACAAAAATCACGTGTCGGTTCATACGCGGTATCGACCATCAAAATATGATCGCCCGTTTTTACGAACGATAAAATGGCGTTACTAACTGCTGCCGCACCACTTGGAAACAAGGCACACCCTGCACCTTGCTCAAGTTCAGTAATTGCGTCTTGTAAAGCAAAATGGGTATGCGTTCCACGGCGACCATAAAACAGCGCTTGCTCACCGCGCTTTGCGGTGTTCTCTTTCATCTGCGCTACTGAGTCAAACACAATGGTAGATGCACGTTGTACAACCGGATTAACCACCCCTTGGGTGTATTTTGACTTGCGACCTGCGTGAATAATTTGGGTATTTGCTTTCATAAATCGATTCTACTCTTGGTTCTGTTACAAACATTAAATAGACTTTTAGACGGCTAATCAAATCTAATTTGTTATGAGTTAATCCAATGCTCTAACAGGAAGCGACTAATCGAACTATAACGCGGCTTTTTAAAACTTGATGAGTCATCGCCCCACTCACCAAATTGCGCTAATTCATCTCGGCTAAACCACTTAGCGTCTTCCAGTTCATCTTCACCAATATCAATTGTTGTGCTGCTTGCCGTTGCAATAAAGCCAATCATCACTGAACTTGGGAACGGCCAAGGTTGCGATGCGATGTATTGGACCTCAGACACATCAATGCCCGACTCTTCCTTTACTTCACGAATAACCGCTTCTTCGAGCGTTTCACCCGCATCCACAAATCCGGCAAGTGCTGAATAGTTACCTACAGGCCACGATGCTTGGCGTCCAAGCAAGCAGCGCTCAACACCATCGTCAAATACTTTACGAACAATCATAATAACCGCCGGATCATGACGAGGAAACGTAATGTGACCACACTTTTTATTATCACAGCGACGGGAGTATCCCCCTTCATACGAGGTATTTTGGCTGCCGCAGCGCCCACAAAATACGTGTGTTTTGTGCCAATGCAATAAGGTTTTTGCATAGCCTGCGATCGCTACACTAGCAGCAGGGAAACTGGCGAGTTGGCTGCGAAATGGCAGTGTTTGATAACAACTTAATTCATCAAGCGCTAATTCTTGCTGGGTTATTTCGATAGCAAAGTACGGGGTATTATTCTCAAGCCCTAAAAAGAGGTGCGGCGCACGCCCTAAAATTGTTGTGACTTGCTTTACACTTAACCACAATAAATCATCAAGGTGGCTAGTCGATAACATCATATCTTGATAAAAAAGCAGTACTTTGGCGTTGTCGCTATTAAGTTGTTGCGTGATAAATTCAGGTTTACTGCGTTCGCGCGAGCAACGCGCCAGTGGCATTTGACTAAAAGGCAGATTTTGCATAGCTAATTTGTTGAATTTAATATGCTTACATTTAAACATAAAAAAAGCGCCAATGGCGCTTTTTAAAACAAAAATGATGTTACAAAATGATCAGTGCTTTAGCTCAGCTAAATACTGTTGTAACTTTTGATTTTCGCCTTCAATGTGCTTGTATAGTTCAGCGTTTACAAGTTTACTTGCTGCTGCTTCGTCAATAACAATCACTGCATCTTGATGGAATTGTAGCGCAGACGCTGGACATACAGCGGAAACCGCACCTTCGCACATATCACGCACTGCATCAGCTTTATTTTCGCCAGTTGCGAGCAATACTACTTTTTTCGCTTCTAAAATCGTTCCAATACCCATGGTAATTGATAAATGTGGCTGGAATTCACCTTCTGCAAAAAAACGGGCGTTATCTTCTACCGTTTCTTTGGTAAGCGTTTTTACACGCGTTCGCGATGCAAGGCTAGATGATGGCTCGTTGAAACCAATATGACCGTTACGACCAATACCTAATAATTGAACATCTACACCGCCGCTTTGTGAGATCTTATTCTCGTACATTTTACACGCGGTGATCGGGTTTTGTGCATCGCCCGGCGGAACAAACGTGTTACTTTTGTCGATATCAACGTGATTAAATAACTGCTCGTTCATAAAATAACGGTAGCTTTGCGGGTGGTCGCCGTCTAAACCTAAGTATTCGTCTAAGTTAAAGCTTGTTACTTGCTTAAAGCTTACTTTATTTGCTTGATTCGCTTTAATCAGTTCTTGATAAAGCGCTACAGGTGTCGAACCCGTTGCTAATCCTAATACAGAATCTTGTTTTCTATTAATTTGATCGATAAAAATCTGAGCACCGTATTCGGCCACTGCAGCTGCATCTTTTAAAATAACTATTTGCATAGGAAAGGCTCTAGTAAGGGGTTAAATAAAAATGGGATCTATGGATATCTGTCCGTACAAGTATAGATAATCCATAGATCACAAAACCTAATCGGGATACAACGATATTAGGTTTCACCATTATGACAACGCTGTCATTATTGCGTCTATTTACATATTTGTAAAGTAAAAGTGAATAAAAAAGCGTTATAAAATATAAAGAAAATAAAAAAGCAGGCGGTGCCTGCTTTTTAAAATAGTAAGCGTTAAACGCTGATTAAAATCTTGCGTTTATATAGCCAATGCAGCACTAACAATTGCACGCCAAGTAAGGCAAACACGCCTATTAAAGGCTGCCAAGGTGCCGGTACCGCAGCAATAAACCCACCAAACACACTGCGTGAAATGTATTCCCAGTTCACTAGGCTTGATGCGAGGTAAATCACAATTGAGTTAGCGCCAATAATTACGAATAGATATGCAGCACGTTGTTGATTAAGTAAATCAACAACAGCATAAAACACCGCCAGTAAAATAAAGCTCCAACCCACCGTTACCATAACAAATGACGACGTCCATAGGTCTTTATTAACTGGAAATACCATATTCCACAGCCACCCAGCAGCAAGTGCAACTAAACCTGCAGCAAATAAAATAACTGCAGTTTTCCATTCGCCACGCTCTTGTGCTTGTTTAATATAGCGGCCCGCAATAACACCAAATAACGCATTAGCAATAGCAGGAATACTCGACAAAATACCCTCGGGATCCATTGGCTTGTTTTGATAGGTAATGCCTGGTAGTAAGTTTGTGTCGAACCATGCGTTCCAAGAACCAGCACCGCCCGTCGATAAATCACCTGCAACACCACCTGGAACCGGTATGAAACAAAGCCAAACCCAATAACCAATCAAGATCCCAGCAAGGGTAAACATTTGTGTTCTAAAGCTTGTATGCCATACCAACATCGCCGCGACAAACCACGCGACAGCAATACGCCCAAGTACACTTGCGTAACGTACTTCTTCTGGGTTAAGTGGTACCCCAGTGCCCCAGCCATGGTTGTAAAGTACACCAAAAAAACACAGCAATAATAAACGCTTAAACGCTTTTATATAAATAGGTTTGCGCTCAACAAAAGGTAGATGGTCGATACGTTTAGGTGACAACCCCATCGCAACGCCAGATAAAAAGATAAATAAAGGGAAAATTAGATCGTAAAAGGTAAAACCGTGCCACTGACTATGTAATGTTTGCGCCTCTGCAACTTTCCATCCAGCCCAGCCAGTTAAAACAAACAAAGCGGCAAAAATTTTCTCACCGCCTAAAATCCAAAACATGTCAAAGCCACGCAGTGCATCAAGTGATGCTAATCGTTTCTTCGTTTTCTTATTTGTATCGCTCACGACAACCTCGTTTTTATACTTGTAATACCAATGCTGTTCCGTGTGCTCTCAGCTCTAGGCTTAAAAATAATGTGCCAAGTAAGTAGAATTTCTCTTATGTAGACATGTTACATAAATAAATTCGAACGCAATAAGCAATAAATTTAGCTCGCTAAAGTGATTAACGCGTTAAGCGAATTGGTATAATAATACCGAGTGAAACAATCCGTTGGTATCACTTAAGTCTAATTACGTGTGTACTTCCCCTAAAAATACACGCTGTTTTTTTACTTTCTTTTAGATAAAAAAAAGCCCCGCTTGTTACTTCAAAGCAGGGTTTTTGCCCAGGAATCAATTATCGCTTTGCACCAGCAACATAGGTTTCTCGTGCATAAAATTCATTGTCCATCACCACAAAGTCAGCATCTGCGCCAACCACTAATCGCCCTTTTCGATTACCTAAACCTAGGTACTGTGCCGGGTAAAGTGATGCCATTCTCAGTGCTTCAGCATAACTAACATCAAGAGTATTAATGGTATTGCGCACCGCACCTGCCATGTCTAACACACTGCCTGCTAATTCACCTGTGGTTGAATTTAATCTATCGCCAGTGCGGATCACTTTACGACCATCAAAGAAGTCAAACTCCATATCGTCGGTACCCACAGGTGGCATCGCATCTGTTACTAGCATAATTTTGCCACGGGTTTTGCTATCGATAGCAAATTTTGCAGATACAGGGTGAACATGATGACCGTCAACAATTAAGCCGCACCATGCGTTGGTGTCAGTTAATGCTGCCCCAACTACACCGGGTTCGCGTGAAGTGAATGCACTCATCGCGTTATATAAATGAGTAAAACCGTCAGCACCGGCTTCAAGTGCAGCTAATACCGTTGGATAATCAGCATTAGTGTGACCAATTGATACTTTAACACCCGCTGCAACGAGGCGTTTAATGTCGCTGGCAGATACGTTTTCTGGTGCTAAGGTAACTACCTTGATGCCTAAATCTTGGCGTTCAAATACTGCAAATTCCGCTTCCGTAATTGGGCGAATAAACTTTTCGCTATGCGTGCCCTTTTTCGGCATTGATAAATGGGGTCCTTCAAAATGCACACCCACAATACCCGGCACTTTATCTTTAATTGCCTGAGCTGTGGCATCAGCTGCGCGTTCCATTACTTCAACACTGTCTGTGATAAGTGTTGGTAATAATGCAGTTGTACCAAATTGGCCATGCGCTTTTGCAATCGCATCAACGCAATTTACACTTTGCTCGGCGTTAAAAAATGCACCACCACCGCCATTGACTTGTACATCGATAAAGCCCGGAACAACGGTACCCCCTAGTACAATCGCATTGTCACTTTGACCGTGTTCAAACGCTGTGATCACGCCATCTTCAACACTAAACGTCACATTTTGAACAAACTGTTCACCGCTAAATAAGCGTGTCGCAAAATACTTCGTAGCTGACATAATTACCCTTTAATTGAGTTTTGCGCAAAATAAACGGCGCCCATTTCTGGCGGCTGCATTGCAGGTTTAACATTTGCCACCACGTCTTTATCTAACCATTCTTGCAATGGCTCGGCTAATCCGCCAATCATTGATAAACGCGGTGGGTTATTTTGTAATAGCTTATTGGCTAAATCGCTGATGTAACGTGCACCATCTTTTACGATTGCAAGTGCAACCTCATCGCCTTTCTTTGCCTCTTCAAGTACTGGACGCGCCAACTGCGCATAACTGCTTGATGGTTTGCCCGCCATTGCTTCGGCGATGCCCATTGCATCGGTTACTTTAAAATGCGCTAACAGTATATCGGCAAGCGATGTTTTTGGTCCAAGACCATCTAAGCTTAATAATGCTGATTTTACAGCTTCTAAGCCAAGCCATGCACCACTACCTTTATCGCCTTGTGCAAAGCCATGTCCGCCTAATATCGTGCTTTGACCATTTACAAATGAGAAACCACACGAGCCAGTGCCTGTAATAATCACTGCCCCATCCTGCCCTTCGTGCGCACCAATACATGCAGTGTGAAGATCAGTTGTCAGAAACATCTTTTTAAATGGATGGTGCCAATCTTGAATTTGTTGATATAAACCAGGCAAGTTGACGCCAGCAAGACCAAGACCTGCAACCACATCGTTTACTTTATCGAGGTTTAAGCCGGCATCTTGAATTGCTAACTGAGTTGAAACCATA
Organism: Pseudoalteromonas sp. P1-9; assembly: GCF_001399975.1. Taxonomy (GTDB): domain Bacteria; phylum Pseudomonadota; class Gammaproteobacteria; order Enterobacterales; family Alteromonadaceae; genus Pseudoalteromonas. Next base: position 49,692 of record NZ_LKBD01000028.1, on the reverse strand, counting down.
ATGGATTCAAGCGTGCGGTCTAGGCCATGTAACGGGTTAGCAGGACCGCCCAAGCCCGTGCCCAACACCCCATTTTGGCTCGAAAATACGGTTGCACGACACTTTGTACCGCCACCGTCTATTCCAATAAAGATTTGCTCTTTATTTGCACTGCTTGCAACCATTAAACAACCTCAATTCTTATAATTTTTCCGTAAAAGTACTTAACACATCTATTTGTTACTTGTGTTTACTATCCACTTTTACGCATTTCCCCAACCCAAGTGTTGATTTAATGTTACACAAATAATGACAGCGTTGTCATTAAATTTTTATAGTTTTTGCTTACCATTAATTAATATCAGCATAACCATATGTTTTATTTAATATTTAATTTATGCTTATACGACTAATAGCGAACCGACTTAACGCTTAACAACGACCAAATAATTACTTTTAGTCTCTAAATCGTATTCAACAAAAACGTCTATCGTATACTTTTTATTACATTCGTTATCTAGATAAACTAATAGTTATTAAACCCAATAGCAGATACCAACTACTCTTGTAATGCATGGTCAACGCTGGCATTTCAGATTTGCGCTTTGTACCTAGTATGTCAAATTATTAAGCTAAAAATTTCAATTGATGACACGTAACAATCAATTGTCATATTTTAGTCTTACAGAACACTTATCTCTTTGGCAAATCACAAAGTTACAAACTAAGCTTAAGCTAAACAATGCCAAAAGAGACCGTGCCATGAATTCAATTAAAGTAAAAGATTACATGACGCATCGCGCCGTATCCTTTTCTGTTCATATGACTGTTAGCGAAGCGTCTGAGCGACTATTAATCTCACATCAAACTGGCGGACCAGTGCTTGATGAACACAAACATGTAGTCGGGTTTTTGTCTGAGCAAGATTGCCTTGAACGTATGCTTGAGGATACTTATCAAAATGAAAGCCATTACAAAGTGGTTGATATTATGCGTACCGATGTACTGGCAATAGACGAAGATCATTCAGTATTGGATTTAGCGCAAACCATGTTAACGAACAAACCCAAAATTTACCCGGTGGTAGATAGCAGCAAACGCTTGATTGGGGTGATCACTCGCAGCGATGTGCTTCGCGCAATCGATCAGCACCATCATGCAATTTATGAACAAGGCCACAGACGTTTTGTCTAAAAGCGCTGTCAAAATTTTCAGCGAAACAAATTATCGCGCAGTCATTAAAAATGTATTGCGCTTTAAATTTAATAAATAATCGCTAAACAATACAAAAATAACGGAAGAATACATCCAATTTACTAAGGTTTTTAAATACGAAATAAGAGTTACAAGGAGAAACTCATGGCGCATATATTAGCAGTGGATGACCAACAAACTATTCGCTCAATGATCCAAGCAATACTAACCGGTGCTGGTTATGATGTAGTAACTGCAGTTGATGGTGTTGATGCAATGGACAAACTGCGCGCACAACAGTTTGATATGGTGATCACTGATATTAATATGCCCAATATGACAGGTTTGAGCTTAATCCCAAAAATTAGGCGACTACCTGAACATCAATATGTGCCAATTCTTATGCTGACCACCGAATCGAGCGGTTATAAAAAAGAAAAAGCCAAAAACAGCGGTGCCAGTGGTTGGCTTACAAAACCATTTGACCCCACGCGTTTACTAACCGCAGTAGAAAAATTGCTTAAAAAGTGAACTTTTTCAATTCATAGTGTATACAAAATACAAATTTCCTGTTACAACTACACTAACTTGGTTAAACGCAGCAACTTAGGCAGGTACAACCAGTTTAAGATAAATACAATTACAATTTGCTGTTGTTAAATTACTGAGTGTAAATTTTCGGTCACTTTTTATAAGTTTTGTATAACTTGACGTGACGCTAACGCAATCACCAATGACAACAGGAATGCAAAATATGGGAAACTCAACAGGCAGCTTATGCCCGCCCGCTAACCGCCAACAACCGGTTAATAACAAACATGCTAGTAAGCCGTTTCAACCGACTCAAGATGAAAAATGTTTTGAACGCGGTTATAACTAACCTTAATTCAGATTAGGTAAATAAAAAGCCCGCGGTTGCGGGCTTTTTTTATGTTTATTCAACACAATATGCTTTTGTGTTCGCTCAGGTTATTTTACACCCAATTCTCTTAAACGTTCATTTAAATACTCATCAGCTGTGTAACGCTCTGAAAGCACTACATCTGGACGAGGGTGCAAGAAAAGCGGCAATGAAATACGTGATTTATCTGACGCTTTACCTGTTGGGTTGATTACACGGTGAATTGTCGATGGGAAATAACCACCCGACGCTTCTTGCAACATATCACCAATATTAATGATTAAGTTACCAAAGTCGCACGGCACGTCTAACCAACCGCCATCTTTGTCTTGTACTTGTAAACCTGGTTCATTTGCTGCCGGTAACACAGTTAGCAAGTTAATATCACCGTGTGCCGCAGCGCGAATAGCACCTGGCTCTTCATCACCTGTCATCGGCGGGTAATGTAATATACGTAATAATGTTTGATCTGAATTTGAAATCATATCTTTCAAATCAATCGAAAACTTCGCCTTAACATCTGCTGGCGCGTATTCTTGAACCCAGCTAAGTAACGTCGATGCAAATTCGTTTGCTAAACGATAGTACTCACGAATTTCTGCTTCTAATTGCGCAGGTACACGCCCATTTGGATAAACATGAAAATATTCTTTAATGTCTTTTATAGTAAAACCTTTCGCTACCTCAGATACCTCTGGAGGAAAATAACCATCTTGTGTTTCTTTACTAAACAGAAAATCATGTTTTTCGCTTGAATTGAAAAATTCTTGCCAATTTTTGTAAATCGACTCAACCAAATCTTGCGAAATTGGATGGTTTTTTAATACACCGAAGCCAGTATTTCTTAACGACTCAACAAACTGTTCAGCCGCGTTTTCAGCGGTATAATCAACCGTAGGTAATTGCATAAGTTTCACCAAAATAAAAAAGTGAAGAGCCTTTATTGCTCATACACTTATCAAATAATTTCAAGGGATGTGTTTGCACCACACATTCTTACTAAAGTGATTATAGATTATAAGGACGAATGTCCGCACACATGTTTTGAGTCATCATCCATTGATTTATGTCAATTTACAATGATGACTTAATTACAGCTACTCATTAACAGCAAGTGTGATTAGCAATGCTTCACCTGACTATCTAATTAAATTTGCCATAACGCTTAGCACTTTGCGCTGCTTGTTGCCAAAGCGCGGTTTGTTTCAAATCTCGTAGTAAATAATAACTATCTAACTCGCTGATATTTGCTATCTCTTTCGCTATTGAGTACGGATAATGACCATTCTCTAGCTGTTTAAGATCGACGCCGTATTGATGCAATAACCAAATAATTGAAGCCCCCGATTCGTAAAACATGTTAAAGGCAAAATATTGCTCTTTATCTTTTTTGGAACTTATTTGTTTGTAGCCATATTGTTCTTTATCAAGGATAAGCGGATTTAATAAACTAAAGGGTTTATTCTTATGAGAAGCTATCACCTCTCGTGACATCATAACATCAACATATAGTGCACTACCTTCAAACAGTTCTTGCCCTAACGAATGTTTGTAAACCCAACCTGTGGACGCATCACCTGTACGCGAACTATCAATGCGCATCATTTCTTCCGTTAGCACAATATATTGTTTAATAAATTGTAATGTTTCTTCACTATTTAACATTTTATTTGGCAAATCTGACATTAAAGCTAACAACATTACTTTGAGCGTCACCATTTCTTCATCGAGTGGGTATTTCCAAAATTCATCAAAATCAAGTTGATCTCGACCCGCTGGTTGTTTAAATGCGTTGTGTTGATAAATATGAAATGCCTCATGATATGCCAATGTAATTGCTGGGGTAATTAACATGTCTGAGATATTGACCGACTGCTCACTGTAGCTTTGCAAATAATATTGGTGGTTCTTAATTTTATAATAAAAGTCAAAAAGACCATTACCTTCGAGGAGTTTGTCATGAGCGGTAACACTCATATCATTCAACTGATTAACGTCAATACCATAATCATTATCTAATGCGACAGCATCTTGGATAGTTTCTTTTGCATTGACAATATAGGCATTTTTAACTTGCTTATTCTCAGCATGAATTAAGTACATCCCCACTTTGTCAAATTGATAACCTTGCCATGGTGTTTGATGCTGCCCGGCATTTTTAATTTGATGAAAAAACGTCTCATCAATTTTACTTGCCGTCCCTGAAGTAGTTGGCGGCTTATCGCCATTATTACTACTTTCACTGTTACAACCTACGATAGTTGCCAGTATACATGTTACCAACCCAAATTTTTTCATCTACCCTTCCTTTTCTTCAAGCAAAACATAATGATATACAGCTCGACGTGCAAGGTTAAGTAAGTAACTGTGGGAAAGTGTGACCTAGTTGTGATTCAGTGTTTTAATACTTTTACATTTAACTAAAACCTCATATAAGAAGCGCTATAGATTTAAAATATACTTCGTTACAACAAAGGACATTAGCGCTGTTAAATGCTATGATTGCGCTAAATAAATATCTTTGAAAAGTCTAAAATTACTTTGTGATAAGCCACCTTTTTAAAGGTGTATTCTTCGCGCTATATTGAGACATTGTGTCAATTCACACACTTTTCAAATCAAATGAAATACGCTTTTTATGAATAACCAAGAACAACCCACAATTTACTGGCACGATTATGAAACTTGGGGGGCAACCCCACAAAAAGATAGACCAAGCCAATTTGCGGGTATTAGAACCGATTTTGATCTTAATATTATTGGTGAACCACTGGTCATTTACTGTAAACCACAGGCCGATTATCTGCCCCACCCTATGGCAGCGCTAGTGACAGGTATTACACCACAGCACGCAATGAAACACGGCCTCTGTGAAGCAGAGTTTATTAGCAAAATTCATTTAGAATTTGCCAAAGAGCAAACCTGTGTTGCAGGCTACAACAGCATTCGTTTTGATGATGAAGTATCACGTTATACTTTTTATCGCAATTTTTACGACCCATACGCAAGAGAATGGCAAAACGGAAATAGCCGCTGGGACATTATTGACTTAGTGCGAGCAACCTATGCACTCAGACCTGAAGGTATCAATTGGCCCGAAAAAGAAGATGGTACTCCGAGCTTTAAACTCGAAGATTTAACAGCAGCCAACGGTATTGACCACGGCAACGCCCACGATGCATTAAGCGATGTCACTGCAACCATCGCATTGGCAAAGCTCATCAAAGATAAACTGCCAAAAATGTACCACTACTATTTTAATTTGCGCTTTAAAAAAGCTGCGCAGGATTTAGTAGATGTATTTAATATGACGCCACTGGTACATGTCTCTTCAAAAATACCAGCAAGCCAAGGATGCACAACCTGGATTGCGCCAATGGCGTTTCATCACCAAAATAAAAATGCGGTTATCTGTTTTAATTTAGCACTTGATCCAACGCCTTTAATTGAATTAAGTGTTGAAGAAATTCGAGAGCGTCTTTATACAAAACGTGAAAACCTCACAGATGAGCAACTTCCTATTGGGTTAAAGCAAGTCCACGTTAATAAATGCCCATTTATCGCACCGGCAAAAACCCTGTTACCAGAAAACGCAGAGCGATTAGGCATAGATAGAGAAGCGTGTTTAGCAAACCTTAAGTTGCTGCGCGCCCATCCAGAATTACGTGAAAAAGTAGTTGAAGTATTTAACGACGACAGTCATTTAACTCCGATTACAAATCCCGACTACGCACTTTACCAGGGTTTTGCATCAAGTGGTGATAAATCGAAATTTGATATTATCCGCACCACAGAGCCAAGCCAACTCGCCGGTTTACAACTGGAATTTGACGATGCAAAATACAGCGAATTACTGTTTCGCTATCGCGCCCGCAACTGGCCAGAAAGCTTAAGTCACCAAGAGCTTGAAAAGTGGCGAAAATACTGCCAAAGCAAACTCATGCATGGCGAAGATAACCCATCAATTGACGCCAATGAATTTATGTTAAGCCTAGAAAATTTAGCGCACGAACATGAAAGCGATGAGAAAAAAATGGCAATATTAAAAGCCCTGTACCACTACGCTCAAAGCTTGTAGCAAAACAAATGGCTAAGCTTATTTCATGCGGCTTATACGACTACTTTGAAATTGTGTGTATGCGCAATAGCGAAGTAGTTGTATCGCTAAAAAATAAACAGCAATTCAGTGGCACCGCGAAAGCACTTATTCATGAAAATGGCACTGAATTTCTCTCTCTTATGCAAAGCGACCAAACCCTAGTAAACATTAATCTCACCGATGTCACCATCTTGAGTGCCTGCAATAACGCCATAGAACACCATAACTTCAGTGTTTCATTAATATAGTCGCTACTTTCATGCTATTTTTCTGGTTTCGATCGAGCCTTTAACTTGCTAATAAAAACAACCGTTAGTTGCTTGAAAAATAGACAATTTGTTCTAAATTTAATATGCCTGCATATCGTTTATCAACAAGGAAGTGCGCATGTTAGACAACCTTTCTTTCAAAAAAGCCATTATCGCAATATCAGTTGTTTCATGTTTGTTTATTTTTTTACTCATAGGTTTTTCTATCCAGGAAGATATAGACAACATAGACAGTGCAAAAGGCGATCAATTACTGCTTGAATTGGCGCTGAAAGCCGACAATGTTGCGCATAACTTCGCAGTAGAAAGAGGCCTGTCAGCGGGCTTTATTGCCGGTGGCGCAGCAAGTCAGTTTACGAAAGTAACAGCGCAACGCAAAAAAGCCGACAACGCATTGCAAGCGCTAAAAAATGCCGATATGAACACCCTCTCTGGTGAAGCAATACTTTTGAGAACACGGCTTGAAAACTACATTGCTAACCGCACAGCTATTCGCCAACAAGTAGATAACCGAAACGGTAAAGAGGCCTTTAATTTTTACTCAGAAGTTAATTTAATGGCCCTTGATTTAGTAAAAGCCATTACTGTTTCAATTGATGATTCACAAACTCGTGCGCAGTTTATGCAGGTTTACTTTTATTCACACCTAAAAGAGCATTTAGGGCAAGTAAGGGGAAAACTCAACGGAATTTTATCGGCAAAAAAATTCAACACAAGCACAAGAGGTATCAAGTTACATCGCCAATATTCGACGTTTTAAATCACTGCTGTCAGACACCTCAGAACAATCTCGTTTTTTTAAAGAGAGCAGTATCGCCAAATATAACGATTATATTAACAACACCATAAACGATGTCTTTTTAAACCAAAAACCAACAAATACATGGCCAGAAGCAAGCACATGGTTTGCCACAACAACCCAATATATTAATCAAATTAAACAACATGCTACTGAATTTACCGCACAAATAGATAGACAAATGCATGCTACGATTAACAGCTATTACCAAGGTTTAATTGGTAAACTTTTGGCATTATTAGTTATTGCCAGCGTCATCGTATGGGCAAATATTCGTGTAATTAAAGGCCTTACTTCAAAAATAAACCACATCAAAGAAACCCTATCGTATATTTCAAACTCTGGCGATTTAACCATTCGATTAAACGATCAATCTCATGACGAACTCGGTTCAATCAGTCGTGATATTGATAAGTTGCTCAATTCACAAAAAGATTTAGTTGGTCACTTATCAAACGCACTGCATATTATGAGTGGCAGCATTGACAAAATATCGGATGTCAGTCGTCATGTTATTGACCAAATTGTTAAAAACGATGGTGCACTACAGAATATCGCCAGCTCAACCGAGCAGCTTTTTCAAACCACGTTAGGCATTAAAAACGAAATGGACGAGTCGATGGATAGCACTTCACAGCTTGACGATGTGTCAAAGCATACGCGCTCTATCACAGAGCAATCAAAAGGGTCACTCGATACCCTAATCGAGCTAAATGAAAATGCATTTAACTCCACCGAGAGCTTGCATCATAAAAGTCAGTCAATCGTATCAATATTAGAAAGCATTAATAGTATTGCCGAACAAACCAATTTATTAGCGCTAAATGCCGCAATAGAAGCCGCCCGCGCCGGTGAACAAGGTCGAGGCTTTGCTGTCGTCGCTGACGAAGTCAGACAACTTGCAATTCGCTCTAAAGATGCCACAAGCGAAATCAGCGGTGTGTTAGACCTGGTGAAAAATGACGCAGAAGAGTTAAAAAGCTTAATGGAAAATATACACGAGTCGAGCAAGTTCACCTCAACTAACAGTAACTCCTCACTTGAAAATATAAACACACTTTATAATCAAATCAGTAATATTCAGGCACGCTTAAAGTCCGTATCGGTGTCGACAGAAGAACAATCGGAAGCCGCATCTCATATTACGCAACAAGTAAGTGTTATTAGTGAAGAATCTAACTCCATAACCAGTGATATGGAGCAATTAAATGAACTGATTGAAGGACTTACACAATCAAATCAACAACTTAAAAGCTCAATTACTCACTATAAAACAGCCTAACCTGCTAGTTAACTGAAAACGCCACAATTTTTGTAACAATTAGCGGCGTTTTATGTGTAGCTAGATTTTGCCTTTACTTGCTTCTAAACGCGCTAATAAACTCGAAGTATCATATCGGCCACCGCCAAGATTTTGTACTTCACTGTAAAACTGGTCAACAATTGCTGTCACGGGTAGTTGTGAGCCATTTTTACGTGCTTCATCTAGCGCGATACCTAAATCTTTGCGCATCCAGTCAACCGCAAAACCAAACTCATATTCGCCCTTAAGCATGGTTTTATGACGATTTTCCATTTGCCACGAACCCGCAGCGCCTTTGGCAATGGTCTCAACCACTTTTTCACCATCAAGCCCTGCATTCATCGCAAAATGCATGCCTTCTGCAAGCCCTTGTACCACACCCGCGATACAAATTTGATTTACCATTTTGCAAAGTTGGCCTGAACCAACCGGTCCCAGTAATTGGCTAAACTGTGAAAATGCCGCCATAACCGGCTGCACTTTTGCAAACACCGCGTCATCACCGCCGCACATTACGGTTAATACACCGTTTTCAGCGCCGGCTTGACCGCCAGAAACAGGTGCATCAATAAAGTCATTGCCTTGTGCTTTTGCAAGTTCGGCTAGCTCCTTTGCAACTTTAGCCGAGGTTGTAGTGTGATCCACTATAACAGCACCCGGTTTTAATCCAGCAAGTATACCATCTTCACCTTTCACCACTTGTCGTAAGTCATCGTCGTTGCCAACGCAAACAAACACAAAATCTGCGTTTTCAGACGCTGCTTTTGGCGTTTCGGCAAAGCTACCCAAATATTCATTGGCCCACTTTTGCGCTTTTGTAGTGGTGCGGTTATAAACACATGTTTCATAGCCCGCATTTTTAAGATGACCCGCCATTGGGTAACCCATTACACCTAGGCCAATAAACGCAACTTTTAACGACATAACTTACTCACTTTTAATCTTTACAAAACTGCGATTGAGTATAATCATTTAACACATTGAATTATAGGCCTACATTTTGCCAAGGATATCTATATGACTACAACACCATTTCGCATCGCATTTTTTAGCGCGCAAAAGTACGATATCAGCGCATTTGACAGCCAATTGCCAAACGATATAACAGCTGAATATTTTACACAGCCACTTAACGAAATCTCAGTAAAACTTGCCGAGGGGTTTGATGCGGTATGTTGCTTTGTTAATGATACGCTCAATGAAACGGTGATTAACGCCCTTAACGAAATTGGCATAAAACTCATTGCCCTGCGCTGCGCAGGTTTTAATAACGTGGATATTCCAGCCGCAAATCATTGCAAGATGGTCGTAGTACGGGTGCCTGCGTACAGCCCTGAAGCGGTTGCTGAGCATTGCTTAGCACTTATTCTTACGCTTTCTCGTAAAACTCATAAAGCCTATAACCGCGTTAAAGAAAACAACTTTGATTTAAACGGACTGCTTGGCTTTAATCTGCATAACAAAACGGTTGGTGTGATTGGCCTTGGTAAAATTGGCAGCGCTTTTGTTAAAATTTTAAATGGATTTGGTGCAAACGTGATCTATTTTGATCCATTTGCCGAAAGTGAGCTAGCTAAGCCAGTTAGCCTAGAAACCCTTTACCAACAATCAGATATTATTGCCCTTCACTGCCCGCTTACCAACGACACTTTGCACATCATCAATGAACAGGCGCTTGAGCAAATGAAACCGGGCGTAATGCTTGTCAACACAAGTCGCGGCGCGTTAATTGATACTGCTGCGTGTATTCGCGCACTTAAATCACGCAAATTAGGTTATTTAGCGCTTGATGTATATGAGCAAGAATCAGAACTATTTTTTAAAGATATGAGCTGTGAAATTATCGACGATGATGTTTTCCAACGTCTACTCACCTTTCCCAATGTGCTGATCACAGGCCACCAAGGCTTTTTCACACAAGAAGCAATGAGCGAAATTGTGGCGACCACACTCAACAATGTGAATGAATTTATTGCCAATTTACCATTAACTAATGAAGTTAAATAAAAAAGCGCGTTTGAAACGCGCTTTTTTATACCAATAACCTATTACTTAAATGCCACGTTAGCAAACACCGCTAACATTAAGATTGGGCAAATAAAACGAATATAATTTGCTAGCACTTTGTAACCAAGTTTGTTTGATTCGTGCAGTTGATTACCGCGTTTCCAAAGCCACCCCACAACCACAAAGTAGAATAACCCCATCAATGGCAATTGATATTGGGTAAATACGGTGATCACTAAACCAAACAACCACTCAAAATTAACGATTATCACACTCGAACAAATACCCACAATAATCGTTACCAGCCAAGTTGCCGGCTTTCTATCAAAACCATGGTTTTCTACTAAAAACGATACTGGAATTTCTGTCGATGAAATTGTTGACGTTAGCGATGCAATCGACATTAATACAAAAAAGACAAACGCCACCACTAAACCAAAGGCACCTAAGGTAGCAAACAGCTGAGGTAACACAGCGAAAATTAATTGCCCTTCACCAATCAACTTGCCACCTTGCATAATCTCAACACCCTGCGCTTGTGCTACATAAAGTGCTGGAATAATCAGCAAGCCCGCTAAAAACGCAACGCTGCTATCAAGCATGGCAACCGAAATCGACATTTTTGCTACGTTAGCATCTCGTTTTAGATACGAGCCATAAATCATCATGCAGCCAACACCCAGTGATAACGAGAAAAACGCTTGCCCCATTGCTGCAATAATTAAATCTGGATCAGTAACTTTACTAAAATCAGGCACTAAATAAGCATTAAACCCTTCGCTCGCACCATCTAACGTCGCAATATAGGCAATTAACGTAAGCAGTAACACTAATAAAACCGGCATTAATCGGCGCGACCACACCTCAATACCCGACTTAACTCCTTTTAAAATAATACTGGCGGTTAATATCAGCATCAACGGCGTAAAAATAAAGTTGCGCAATATTGAATCTGATTTTAGGAAGTTTGCAATGTCGGTAAGGCCAAAGAATGTGGCGATTGGTTCAAGTGCAAATGCCAGCATCCAGCCGGCAACAATGCTATAAAAGCTGAGCATCACAATGGCGCCGCCAAGGCCAATATAACCTGCTGCCGCGCCCATTTTCTTGCTCGTGGATTGGCACGCTTCAGCCAACGCCTTTACGGGGTTCGCTTGTGCACTGTGACCAATATAGAGTTCAGTAAAAAGCGCAGGTAACGCCAGTAAAAAAATTACAATAAAGTAAACCAACAAAAATGCACCACCACCGTGGTTTGCTGCTTGTGTTGGGAAGCCCCAAATATTACCTAAGCCAACCGCGGCGCCTGCCGCCGCTAATACAAAACCTAAGCGACTTTGAAAGCCATCTCTAATTTGTGCCATATTGAACTCTTATTTTTATTATCTACACCACGACTTACGTAACCAAGCAAGATATACTGCAGCAAATTGTAATACTGCGCTTGGCTAAAAGACTAATCTATCGGGTATGGAAACGATTAACAACAAAAAACCACCAATCACAGGCATCTCGCCTGAGCGCGCGCATTTTAGCGTGCTAAGCCCTAAGTCACCAATTAATTTAGTTATAGCCAATAGCCAAGCCCTTAATTTCGACCAAATAAACATCACAAGTTTATTATCCGCACATGAAATTAGCATTTTAGAAAGGCGCAAATTAGAAAGCGCTAAACGCGAATACTTAGCCTCGCGTTACTTAATTAAGCAATTAGCGCAACAATTTGTTGTATATGAAGCAGCTGAACTCACCACCTTTTTTAATGAACACACTGCGCGCTTGGTGATTAAATATCAAAACAACACCCTGCCACTTTCACTGGTGATAAGTCACTCAAAAGGCTGGGTTGCGGTATATTTAGCACATGAGCCAGAGCGTATGGGCATCGACCTTGAGTTTATGTCGCAAAAGCGCCCTTTTTTAAAACTAGCCAAACACTTTTATCATCAAGATGAAATTCAAGAAATTGAAGCAGCAAACCCTATGTCCGATACTTTTTTTCGTATTTGGACATTAAAAGAAGCCCTTGCTAAAGCTGTTGCCATGCCAATTGCACAGCTGCTTGCGCCTAACGTATATCATGGTTATGCAAAACATAATTTAGCAGCCTATAGCTGCCAAATTAATGGGTTTGATTTTAGTATGGCAACGCCAATGACTGTTAAACAGCCACCAACGCTTGTTGAAGTTTCTCTTAAACCCGATTTAACAGGCTTCGAGCAAACGGCTGTGAATCGCTTGCACCACGTTATCTGATTCAGTTTGTTCAACTAAGAAACACAGGTTGTGCTTACTTGCACCATGGCAAATTAAACGAATATTAAAATCACTTAATACACCCATTAAGTTAATTTCACCGTGGCGTAATTGAATTTCAGAGCCGATTAATGCCACCAGAGTTAAATTATTCTCAACCGTTACATGACAAAACTCGCTTAACTCATCAAGACAAGCTTGATCAAGCTCCGGGCGCGATGCATTTGGCGCGTTATCTAACGTTAACGCGACACTGATTTCAGATGTAGTAACTAAATCGACCGAAATATTGTACTTCGCTAAAATGGTAAAAACGCGCGCTAAAAAGCCGCTAGCAAGTAGCATTTCTGGGCTTTTAACCGTTAATAATATTTGATTTTTACGCTGGGTTACCGCGCGAATACCGGCTTGTTCTGATTTTTCTTTTTCAATCCATGTACCACCTTGCTCTGGCGCTTTGCTCGAACCAACAAACACACTAATGCCACTGCGACTTGCTGGTAAAATAGTAGCTGGGTGCAATACTTTAGCGCCAAAGGTTGCCATCTCTGCCGCCTCATCAAAGCTCAGTTTGGCTATCGGCGCCGCTTTTACACATAAACGAGGGTCTGTACTAAAAATACCCACTACGTCTGTCCAAATATAAACAGCTTTTGCATCAACCGCTTCAGCCAATAATGCTGCACTGTAATCAGAACCACCACGGCCAAGCGTGGTTGTATCACCTTGGCTATTTGCACCAATAAACCCTTGGGTAACAACAATATTTTCGCTTAATAAAGGCAATAAATTTGATTGTGCTAATTCACGAGTGCGCTCAACATTAGGTTCTGCTTTACCAAAATGTGAATTGGTCACGAGCACCTCGCGTACATCAAAGCGCAGCGATTGTGCACCTAAGCTGCGTAAAACTTGGGTAAATAAATACGATGATAAACGCTCACCAAAACTTAATAGTTCATCGCTTGCTTTGTCATCAAATTCGTTTTGTAATGCAAAGGTTTTAAACGCTTCAAGTGTAGCTAAAAAACCTTCGGTAATGTCGTCATCTAATGTGAGTTTCTCAGTAATTTTGTGCTGAATGGCAACCACGGCGTCAATATGTTCTTGGCGCGCAACGTCCGTTAAATCATCATTTGCAAGGCTTACTAAATGATTGGTAACACCAGAGCTTGCACTTACGGCAACTAAACGGGTGCTTGGGTTTGATATAACAATTTCGGCACAGCGCACCATAGCGTCATAGTCTGCGACACTGGTACCACCAAATTTTGCTACATTAATACTCGAATTAGACACGGTCTCTCCTTTAAATCTTAATAAGGAGAACTTGGCAAGGAACGTGATTGATTACATCAGGATAGTCTCTGCCAGAAGCTCTCCACCTGTTACAGGTGACAGTCCCGAAGATTCAACTTCTAGAACCGAAGCAAGCTGGCCACAAATCCAGATCACTCCTCGGCAGTTAACCCCCTGATAGACCGTCGTCGGGAATGTGCCCTCGAATCTACTACCTGGTTAATGCACCTCTTCTGTGTTTGAATACTTAATAAGCACACAAACAAAAGCCTTCTGAAAAGAAGGCTTTTGAAATTTACCGTTTAGCCGTCTAGCTGTCAATCACTAATTAAGAAATAAACAACCAACTAAATACGATGATGAATAACCAATGGTGTAGGCAATCATCAAATACATAAACATACGTAGGTAACTTACAAAGGTAAGCTCCTTAATTTTGCTCATCGCAATAATACCCGCAGCTGAACCGATAATCAGCATTGAACCGCCTACACCGGTTGCATAGGTAAAGGTTAACCACTGACGTGTATCCATAACAATGTCTGCTTTTAAAAGTGCTGCGGTAAGCGGTACGTTATCAACGGCCGCGGATAGAATACCCATAAAGTAATTGGCATACTCAGGTGCAAGCACTTCATAAAGGTGGGTAAATTGATTCAAAATGCCAATTTCTTTCATCGCGCCAACAAGCAGTAATACACCAACAAAGAACAATAAGGTGTCGTACTCAATTTCACGTACATAATCGATGATTTTTTTGTTTACGTCTTTTTTGCGCATTAAAAACTGCGCCACCAAAAACATCATCGACAAACCACATAAAAAGGTCAGCAACGGTGGGATCTTGTACCACACACTAAACATCAGTGTGGCAATAATGGTCGAAACAAAAATACAGGCAATGGTGATGTCGGTTTTTTCAATACGACGTAATTCGACCTTTTCAAAGGTAATGGTGCCTTTCATGCCCATGCTGAGCATCGCGGCTAAAATAAAAACCGACAATGCCGCTGGGGCAACTAATAATAACAAGTTCGCAATGGTGACTTTATCTGCAAGGAAGATCATTAAAGTCGTCACATCACCCGTAATAAGCGATACACCACCCGAGTTCACCGCAAATACAATAAGCGTGGCATATTTAATGAGCTTTTTAGCATCTAGCTTAAGCGACATCACAACCGCAAGTGATATCAATGTGGCGGTGATGTTGTCAGAAATCGACGAGAAGAAAAATGCAAATGCGCCAATTAAATACATTAAATTGCGCTCACTCATTTCACTCGGCAATACCCTATGCACCAAGCTTTGAATAAACCCTTTGGAGTTTAAATAAGCAACAAAGGTCATCGCTGCCATCAAAAACAACCACAAGGTCGCAATTTCTAAAATATTATGATCGAGTTCTTTTTGAACAGATTCTGGGCTTTGCCCATGTAGAGGGGAAATAAAGAGGATAATCCAACACAAAGTTCCAAAAAATAGCGTTGTTTTGGCTTTGTTTACATGGATAATGTCCTCAATAACAATCAGCACAAAAGCGATTGCTATCAGCGCGAGAATAACACCTGACACCATCTTGTTATTTTAACCTGCTAGAGTTGAGTTAAAAATTTGAACGAACACCCAACCTGCGGTCGATAAGAAGCCTGTTGAGCGGCGCGAAGTGTAGCACTGAAGATTACCTAAAACCACTACGGCTTTAGTTAATTTACACATTTTTTTTATAAAAAATTTACTTTTTGGATAGATATCAAGATAACGTGGATAAATATGATCCCACCTAAAAGAATTCTAGCAACCTTGGTAGACAATTGGTCACTGATTGAAGCCTTAATTAAACGCTTTGATTTTAGCGATTTTAGCTTCCAAGATGCCCAAAGCTTGTTAAAAAAATTAGAACCCAAACTCTCTTCAGAGGCGGTATTTAAGCAAATTAACAAGTTGATCCAGTTAGAGATCATCATACCTCTCGCTAAATCGTCACAGCTCGAAATTAACCGTGCTATTGCCGATTTTTCGCAATTTTTATTGCAAGAAGAAAGCCTTGGCTTAGTTGGTGAAATTCATGTTTTGGTAGAAGATTTAGCACGCTTAAACCAACGTTTGTCACATGCCGGTTTTAATGATGACGAAATGGAAATCAAGCGAAATGCACGCATTATGGATGAGCGCGTGCGTAAAATTGTTAAATTATTTCAACATAATCAAAACGCTATTTTTAACCTGGTTGAACAAGCTAAATCTAACGACTCTAATTTAACGTTGGCAAAGCGATATAAAGCGGTCATTGAAGCATTTGATGAATACATTGAACCAATGCTCAATATGGTCGATATTGGCGGCGAATTTAAGCTTTGTTTTGAGCAAATTGAAGCCTCACTGAGTGACTTGATAATTCACTTCACAACCCTTGGCAAATTTAAACACGAAAAGCGCCAGCTTGAGCAATTGCGCAGCCGTATTTTAGATATGTATTTAATTGGTCAGCAATCTCTCACCAAAAGTGCCGATGTATTATTACCTCTGCGCGAAGAGCTGCGCCGCAATACCCAGCTAACCAAACAAACCTCAGAAGTACTTGCGCTTATTCGTAAACAAGGGGTGGATAAAATCCTTGGCGAATTTATGCCGTACTTTAGCTCAGAGGCGCAGCGATTGTCGCTTGGTTCTAACAACCAAATCACTGCGTATATGGCCGAGCTTGCGGAGTTTGAGCACGACGAGTACGAATTACCGGATATGAGTGCGGTGAATCAATACACAGCACCTAACATTCCTGATTACAATGAAGTAAAACAACGCTTTACGCAAGCTAAACGCAGCAAAAAAGCGTCTATTATGGATTTCTTAACGACCACCTATGATGAACTAGAAACTGACGAGTTATTATACCTTTACCAAAAACTAGCAAGCGATAATACGCTCGCTATTTCCCACGGCGAGCAAGTAACCATTCAAAGTGGCAATAAACAGCTAACGCTCAAGCCGTATCTCGCAAGTTCAGTTTCATCGGATTAATTTTTATGTCTCAAATCGATTTATCATTGCTTACAGAACTTAAAGCAATCAATAAAAAACTGGTGTCTGGCTACCATATTTGCGAGCAAGACAGCCAACTTTTTCAACAACTTGATCAAGAATTTGATGCCTATGAAGCGCTTTTTTCAGCGCTAGGTCAAACCCTTGTTCACGATGCCCGCGGGTTTTATTACCTGCAAGTAGATGATGGCACCCCGAATATGGGTAAAATCTCCCGCTCATTTGCCCTTACCATTTATGTGTTGATTGAGCACTATGCCAACCTCGGTAAAGATCCACTAGTTGCCCTTTTCGATAGCGATATCGACCTTGAACTGATGATGACCTTAGTGCAAAACAACAAGCACTTGTTTGATCAGCTCGAAATATTTTCAGGTAGCGATATGCGCCGCGATGTGTTTTTACGTATGGTAAGACTCGGTGTTGCCCGCGAAACTGAACTGGGTTTTCGTATTCTTGCCTCTGCGCACCGCTATTTAGATGCCCTAAACGATATTAGCAATTTTCAAAGTCACATGGACGAGGAGCAAGTGTAATGACTGAATTATATGGGTTAACCAAACTTGCCCTATTAAATACCGCAGGCTACGCAAAATGTGTGATCCCGCTCAATAAAAGTAGCTCTATTTGTGCACCAAATAACACAGGTAAAAGCTCAGTTATCAACGCATTACAGTTTCCGCTAATTAACGATTTACGTTTAACCGAATGGGACGGTCACGACCTTGACGAAACCCGTAAATTCTATTTTGCATCTGATCAATCGTATATTCTACTAGAAGCAGAGCTGCCCCATGGCCCAGTAGTAATTGGTGTGGCAGGCCTTGGTAAAGTTGCAGGTTATGGCTACCAGTATTTTTGCTACCACGGCAAGTTAGATTTAGCCGACTACACTCAAAACAAACGTATTTTAAAATACACCCAGCTATTTAAAGAGTTAGGTGAAAAAGGTTACGCCCCGTATGAGCTTAAAGCACAAGAGCTAAATGCCCTGCTGACGGGCGGCGCAACCCCGTTTGATAGTGTGCTTAACCTTAAAATGATCCCGCTAAATCATGCTCATGACGCATCGATTTATAAAGAGATTTTCCGTCGAATTCTTAACTTACATAAGCTTGGCGCGCAAGATGTAAAACGCTTTATGCTAAAAGTGTTTGAACGTCATATGTCAAACGCCAAAGTGGACTTTTACGATGTGTGGCAACGCGCCTTTGAAAAAGTAAACCGTGCAAAAATAGAATTAAAAGCGCTTGAACAAAATGGCGAAGCCATCACTGCGCTTGAAAGCATGTTAGAGCATCAAAGTGCACTAAAAGGCAAACTTGCGGCCTTTGCGCCAAAAATTGATAAAGCCTTAATTGATTACAGCTATTTTAACGACAACAAACTAATTGAAATTACCGAGCAGCTAGAAGGCATTGAAAGTGAAAAAATCGAGTTTGAACAGCGCCAAAGTTTGTATGTAGGTCAACTTCGTGAAATAGAACGTAAACGCACCCAACTTGATGCTTGGTTTAGTGAATTTTCAACCCTTAAAAATGAGTTTGAGCTGGTTAACGAAGCGCAGTTAAAAGCTGAGCTTTCACAAGTTAAAAAAGAATACGATGCACTCTCGCATACGCTTGCCAGCGCTGAGGGGCAATCACTTGTTACGCTTGATTTCCGCATTAAAGATGCCACCAAGCAAATTAAGAGCTTAAAACAGCAGCTTAAAAACCTTGAGTACAACTTATTTACTCGCATGCGTGAAGACTTATCACTGAAAGAAGTAGAAGATATTTCGTGCCTGCTTAACCACGATATTATGACCATGGCAACGTCGGGTAAAAACGACATCACCATTCATGATGAAACGGCATTTAGTGAACTGCTTGATTTAATTTCCCGCTCAATTGAAGGTAATGTGGCCAAATTGCCAGGCATTGATATTCCATTAAAGGGCTTAAACGCACTTAAAATGCAATCGGGCGATGATAAAGAAACCATTAAAGCGCAAATTAATGCGTTTGAAACATCGCTTAAAGAATTACTGGCGCAAAAAGAGGTTGCCGTTGATTTAGAAGGCAAAAAGCAGGAAAAAGAAACCCTTTACCAAACGGTAATGGCGCACGAAGCCGCACTGAGCCAATTTGCTAAATACACCACTATGCTGGAATCAATTGAAGCGCAAGAGTTATTACTCTCACAACTTGAGAGCGAGCAAGATGAAGTAGAAGGGTTACTCAGCGAAGTACAAAACGCCGTTGCCACCATTGCCGACAGACGTTCAATCATTAAAGCTAACCGCGATATGCTGGCGCGCCAAAGTGCCCGTTTAGCGCAAGTAAAATCAGAACGTATTGACCATACCCTTGATTTTTATTCAGGTAAATCAACGCCCTACCCAATTGATATCACCATTGATTTTGATAACTTAGCCGATTTAATTCATGGCTTTAACAAAGACTGCCATGAGCTTAGAAATTTTGCGGTTAACGTATCAAACACCTACCTGCATATTTACAACGCAGGCCTTACCAAATTTGATGGTGAAACCGACGAGTACTTAAAGTATCAAAAAGTGATTAATGCTTATCATAACCTTGATAACGAACAACAAGCGGTAGAACGCCAAGCCCGTGTGGCACTGACCGAGGTAGCCGCGACTATTAAAGGCCTGCGTGAAGATTTAGACCGTCTGCGCCGTGAAATGAACAGCTTTAATAGCGGCATTAGTCAGCACCGTATTTCAAACTTAAAGAGCTTTAAAATTGAAGTACTGCCGCGCAAACAGCTTATTGAAAGTATTGATACCATTATCTCTACGTCAAATAAGCTTGATAACGGCGATACCCTCGATTTACTAAGCCAACAAGCGTTTGATGAAAAAGAGATTAATCGCGCAAAAGATCACTTAATTGAGCTTGCCACGGGTAATGGCGGATTAACCTTAAGTGATTTATTTGATATTCGCTTTGTAGTGGTCAATCGCGCAGGCGAGCAAGATACCTTTGATAAAATTGACTCGGCTGGATCAAACGGTACCCGTATTACCATCAAACTGCTGTGCGGCATGTTATTTATTCGCTACTTATTGGCAGATAGAGAACAAAGTAAATACCGTATTCCTATCTACATTGATGAAGCAGCAGATATCGACCCGCAAAACCAACAAGCGATTATTGAAACCGCATACAGTTTTGGTTTCGTGCCGCTGTTTGCCTCGGTTAAGCCGCAGGTAAGCTGCGAATACATCGTGCCAATTCGCACGGTAAGCGATGGTAAACAAAACTGGGTAGATGAAAACGATTGGATTGAAGTTAGCGATACTGGAAGTAATTTAGCTGCAAGCTAATTTAATCAAAGCTCACGTTATTTAAAAGCGGCACAAAATAAGTGCCGCTTTTTGTTTCGTTCTCTTTTACCTATATTCGCCTCGGTTAAACCACAAGTAAGCTGCGAATACATCGTGCCAATTCGCACTGTAAGCGGAGGTAAAAAACTGGGTAGATGAAAACGACTGGATTGAGGTAAGCGACACTGAAAGTAATTTAGCAGCAAGCTAATTTAACCAGAGCGCAAATTAATTAAAAGCGGCACAAAATAAGTGCCGCTTTTTGTTTTAAACTGTTGAGTTCTTCGCAGTTCTTGCGTATTTTGGTCACAATTTTGTTGTAAAACCGTTAATTATGTTTAATACACTTCTGCCTTTTATTTTTATTTCGGCATACAGTCACATTTACTTTGATAGCTTAAAAAAAGACGCACTCTGTTATATTTTTAAGCCACTAACCACCATTTTGATCATTTGCCTTGCGTATTTGCAAACCACTACCTTCACACCGGTACACTATTGGGTATTTGGCGGATTAGTCTTTTCACTTATTGGCGACATTTTTTTAATGTTGAAAAAAGACTACTTTTTGCAAGGGCTTATCGCGTTTTTTATCGCTCATGTAGCCTATGTGATTGCCTTTACCGACACCACAGGCTTTGAGTTTAATGGTTGGCTGCTGCTCTTTTTATTAACCTATGCGGGCATACTCATTGCCGTTTTAAATAAACATTTAGGTAAGTTGCGTATTCCGGTTTATGCCTATGCAACGGCACTGACGTTAATGGTGCTTACAAGCTACAACTTCTTCCAGCTATCGTGGCACTACATGAGCCTTTACGCCTTTATTGGTGCGCTGTTTTTTATGGTGTCGGACTCAATTTTGGCGTATCGCCGTTTTGTTAAAGAATATGCGTGGAGCCAACCTGCGATTCTAGCGACTTACTACATCGCGCAAAGTATGATTGCGCTTAGCTTAACCAATTAGCCTTGAACGGGTTTATAGAATAACGAGTATTAACAAGGACTGTTTTAAATGAACGCCGTATTTTGCTTCGATGGCACCTGCAACGAACCCAGTGATGTGGATGATGTATTTTACAACAGCAGCATCAGCAATATTGTAAAAACCCATATTTTTTGCGGTGGTGATTTAATCAATACAAGCCACACCTTTGAGCAGCAAAAAAGTTTTTATTACGCAGGCATTGGCACCTACGGCAATTGGTTAAGCCAAGTGTTTAATACCATGTTTGCACCAGAGTACGCTGATTTAGAAAGCATTTACAACCAAGCCTACAATGACTATCTCACCCTCACAGGTGATGACCACATTTTTATTTTTGGTTTTAGCCGCGGCGCCGCAATTGCAAGGCGTTTTGCTAGTAAACTTACCGAGCACGGCCGAAAAATCACCTTTTTAGGTGTGTATGACACGGTAGCCTCTATCGGCATGCCTGATTTAAGCGCGCACACTCAGCCTGCAAGCGATGTGGTTTTTGAAAACAACAGTGTAAGCCCGCTAATTCAACAAGCAGTGCATTTAGTTGCGATAGATGAACGCCGTATTGCCTTTCAACCCCTGCTGATGGCACCGGGTGCCAACGTAAAAGAAGTGTGGTTTGCAGGTGTGCATGCAGATATTGGCGGCGGCTTTTGGCACGATGGTCTTGCCGACATTTGCCTAAGCTATATGCTTGAAGAGGCAAAGCGCTTTGGTTTACAAGTGCTTGAACTTCATCAAGTCGATTACTCTAAACTTAGTGAAAATGAGGTATCCATCGGCTCAGACGATATTGCTATTTTCCCGCAAATTGATGGTCCACTACACCAAAAAGCCCGCACTGGTTTTATGTCATCAAAAACCTTAAACCCAAGACAGGTGCGCGTTGATTGCTTGGAAGACTGTATGCCGTTGGTACACTACAGCGTGGTAGAACGTTTTCAAGCTATCGCCGATTACCGACCAATTGCGCTTCGCAATAAACCGTTTCAGTTGTTGTTACCCAATGGAGAACGCAGTGGGATGATTTTTGGTATAGAGGGAATGAGGGAATATTCGGTGTTGTGATGTATTTGGTTTGAGTGTAATTCTTAACCTTTTCGCTTCAATCTAGCATTTGTCGCGCTGGCGACGACAGCCATAAGCCGGTTTTGCTTCCATGCGGGTATCTTGCGCCATCCATGGCGCACTCTTGTTCATTTTTGTTACACGACAAAAACGAACGAACCACAAATTTATCGGGAATAAATTTGAACAGCGAAGCTGGCCCGTAGGGTGAAATACAAGGATGTATTTCGTAGAAAACGTGCCCCCAAAATCAAACTAATTCTTCAAAGAAAAATTGAAATGAACGCAAACAGCATACAATCGATATCCCTATCTCAAGTATGCTTTTGCCAGCATCCTTGCTGGCAATTGCTCATCAATTGTTCTTTTCAGGTTTGATTAAGGGGGATAAGCAGTGAACCTAAATACCGGCTTCTAAAGACTGTTCAGTGTCAACAGCTGTTATTCGTAACGCCACTTAAGCGGACAAAATTGTTGGCTATGATTGTGCAGCGGAGCGAAAAAGCCAACTGTTTTTGTTCCGTTTAAAGTGCTTGTTATGAATTTATTCTGGCAACCACTGTGAATTAACTGGTTCAGGGCGATGCCCTTTTTCATGTAAACCTTTTACAAAACTTGAGACATTTAGCCAAATAAAGTCAAATAAATCCAAAATCAAATCATGCATTTCAATGGCAACTTTTGATGCGGGAGCATCCTCATAATAGTAGCTTACAAACCACTTAATGATTTCAATTCTTGTCTCAAATGGTGGGTGAGAAGCATTCACTTGTAGATCAACTTTCTCATGGCCATCTTTTAACAGATGATGGCTTTTTTCAATTAATTGAGTGGCTTTTAATATACATGTAGCTCCCAAGTTTATCGCAGAAAACCAGTTTGGTTCTTCTGGATTGTGACCTATATGCATTGCTAAGTGACAACCCAGCATATCTGCTTCTTTTTCTTCTTTATAAGGATCGTCAGATTTAACATTATCAACAGAGGCTATACCATCAATAGAGTGTTTTGCCAGATGGTGACCGCATTCATGACCTAAAATGAAATTTATTATCGAGTCAGAAAAATCGATAAAACAACTTTGATCGTACTCATTTGATAATTCTACCCGCTTCCCAAGAGGAGGCTTCTTTGGATTGTAACCACAATCGGCAAAAAACAAGCTCCATTCCCTTTGAAGAGTTCGGTCGTTAAGCAGCTTACTCTTATAGTCATTTATGTCATTAGACAGTTGATATTTGCTATTTTCATTAAACCTAAAGCACATACTCTTAGCCAACAGCTTAGAAAGACGATTACTGGTAATTAACAGTTGTTGAGTAATATTAATAACACTTGCTTCGGTCATCCAGATAGGAATTTGTTCAGCTTGCAAGCCTTCAGAGTCAATGACACCAATTGAGAACCCGCTTCTTAATTTAAATCCTATTTCTTCACAGGCATTAACTAGAGTTTTAGTATGCTTTTCGGAGAATAAAGCCGTGATATAATCATCATAATCACTTGTTTCTCCATTTGTTACCATTTCAAATAAAGGATGACTTTCTGTAATACCTTCTATTTGCAATAATTTTTTTATATCTACGGTGGTAAGTTTGTAATCAACTGATTTACCAGCAAGAAACTCGCGAAGTAAACCCACTCTAAATTGGTCATCTTGTTCTGGGTTTGGAAAAACTTTATCTAGGTGCTCTTGTAGCCCTTTTAAAATATCATCGTCCACCTCTACCGGTTTATGGCTCTTCTCTTGAAGTTGTGTTCGATAACCTAAAGCAACATTCAATTCTTCACTTTTATCAGGCAACTCAGTACTTCCTTAATTCATAACGCTTATTATCGAGAATGCCGGATATGTAATTTTCAGACATCACCTAAAATTTGATAAAAAATAACAATAAGCAATTGATTAATATTAATAAATTACATTTTAAAGGGCGCTAACGTATTTAATTTTCGAAAAGAAAGCGAGACCTGTCTTATCGAGCCCTCAGTTGTGTCCTATTAAATACGAAATAGCTTTAAAAATCTAATTATTAATCAATAAGTTGAATTTTATGGGCTAGGTAAAGCGAGAATTAATAAATTTATTTAATAGGAAGTAAAATCACATTTTTGATTGGTTAACTATTATACCTGTGCAAATACACATACTTTTCAGGTATTCAACGAAATCAAAAGTTAATATAGGTATGATCTTTTGAAATCAAATTGTGAACGGCTGTTCCTCGCTCATTTGCGACCTTGAAGTCTTTTGCTGAGATTAACTTCCCCCTTAATCAAACCTGAAAACGGATTTTAAATGAATAATGCGAGACAGGGAGCGTAGCGGTCGAGCAAGCCATGCTGAGGCATGGATGCCGATTCATGGCGTTTATGTTCACATTAAAATTCTGTTTGAAGATTAAGTTTGATTTAGGGGCGCCGGGGGAATCCAAAGGGGGGCTGGCGTTAGCCACCTTTTGGCTGCGGTCGCCAGCGCGACAAATATAGTTAATTTTTATAAAGATTGTTTGCGTATATTTAGATTACAAGGCTTGAGGATCAGGTCTTGCACTTTGTCTGTTAACTTAAAATCACTCTTTGATTTACTAAAAACAGGTTTTTAAATTATCTTCACTCCCCTTTACCACCACAAAAGTTACAACCCTACTCGCTAACTAATACCAATAAAGATCAGTATCAAAATCTTCAATTTCCTCCTTGGAAATACCCTTTCAATCTTCTAGTATAATTACCTAACCGTGCAAAAAAGTATTTCAATGAAATCATTCCCTTCGCTTTATTTCACAAACTTATTTTTAATTGGTGGAACGGGTTTACTCACCACTTACCTTGCGCTTTATTTAGGTCAACATAATGTATCCACATTTTGGATTGGTTTACTCACTTCATTTTATTATTTAGGCTTGTTACTTGGTTCTAAATTGGGTTACCACTTAATTAAATCGGTTGGTCATATTCGTACCTTTGTGGCAAGTACTGCCGCGGTAACGGCTTGTGTTGCAGCACATGCACTCAGTGACAATATTTACCTGTGGTTGGTGCTACGTTTAATTGTTGGCCTGAGCATGATGTGTAACTACATGGTGTTAGAGAGTTGGCTCAACGAACAAGCTGCGCCTGAGTCGCGCGGACGGGTATTTTCTATGTATATGATCATGTCTTCATTGGGCATGGTATTAGGCCAATTAGCGTTATCACAATTTCCAGAGCTCGGTTATGCCCCGCTCTTTTTAGTCTGTATGGCGTTGTCGCTTGGCATAATTCCAATTTCAATTACACGGCGTATTCACCCTAAACCGCTCAAACCAATTCAAGTGAGTTTAATTGACTACTTTAAAAAAGTGCCACAATCGCTAACGGCGGTGCATTTTGCAGGCATTATTAATGGTAGTTTTTATGGTTTAGCACCTACGTTTGCAAGCCTTTCAGGCTTTAGTGCACAAGAAATTGCACTGTTTATGTCAATCACCATTTTTGCAGGTTTACTCGCACAGTGGCCTATGGGTGTTATCTCCGACAAAATTCGCCGCAGTATTTTAATTCGCAGTAACGCGGTTGCCATTGGTATGGTGAGTTTAGCCTTATTTTTATTGCCACTTACTCAGTATGTCGCTTATGCCCTAACTTTTGCCTTTGGCTTATTTGCCTTTACGCTCTACCCGCTTTCATCAGCGCTAGCAAACTCGCGTGTAGAAGATGAAGACCGCGTTGGTGTATCGTCAGCTTTACTGATTATGTTTGGCGCAGGGGCAGCGCTTGGTTCGGCCGTGAATGCGCAAATTATGGCGTTTTTTGGTCACCAAGCTTTGTATGGTTCAACTGCGGTGCTCACTGTGGTGATGTTTGCACTGCTAAGCTTTATTAACTCTAAGCAAAAAGCGGAGCAACCCGAGCCAAGCGATTATGTGGTGGGTACATCCGATGTAACCGCATCGCCACTGGCTGCAACTATGGATCCGCGTATTGAAGAAACCACAGCGCACGAGCAATTGCTGGTAGTGGATGAGGAAAACACTCACTCTCAAGAAGATTTAGACGATGAAGAGTTTGATGACCAAGAGTTTACGAAGCAGCAACACCCAGATTTTGATGCAAGTTCAGAGCAAACCTTAACAGCAAATGAAAATAAACAAAATCAGCCATAAAGCTAACTTATTTAAATAACAAAAAAGCCCGCAAATAGCGGGCTTTTTTACATTTGGAAAATGTATTACTTTACTTTCCACGTGATTTCATCGCCTGCGCGAATAGGCACAACAACGTCATCGCCTAGTGGGTATGACTCTGGTACTTGCCACGTGTCTTTTTCAAGGGTCACTGTGTCGGTATTGCGTGGTAAACCATAAAAATCTGGGCCATTAAAGCTTGCAAATGCTTCCAACTTATCAAGTGCGCCTGCTTCTTCAAATGCTTCTGCGTATAGCTCAAGTGCAGCGTGCGCAGTGTAAGAACCAGCACAACCACATGACGCTTCTTTTTTATCTTTTAGGTGCGGCGCTGAATCCGTACCTAAGAAGAACTTTTTGCTGCCGCTGGTTGCCGCTTTAATTAACGCTTCTTGGTGAATATTGCGCTTTAAAATTGGTAAACAGTAGTAATGTGGACGAATGCCGCCTGCTAGCATGTGGTTACGGTTATACAGTAAGTGGTGCGCCGTAATCGTTGCTGCAACATTATCACCTGCTGCCGCTACAAACTCTGCCGCATCTTTCGTCGTAATGTGCTCAAGTACAATCTTAAGATTTGGGAAATCATCTACAATTTTGCACAGAATGTTTTCAATAAATACTTTTTCGCGGTCAAAAATATCAATGCTTGAATCAGTTACTTCACCGTGAATAAGTAACAACATACCCACTTCAGCCATCGCTTCAAATACCGGGTACATGCCCTCAATTGACGTTACGCCTGAATCTGAATTAGTGGTTGCGCCTGCTGGATATAATTTAGCAGCAACAATTTTACCGCTCGCTTTCGCTTTTTTAATTTCTTCTGGCGTTGTTTTATCTGTTAGATATAACACCATTAACGGCTCAAAATTGCTGTTATTGTGCGCTTGAATTCGCTCGTAGTAGCTAAGGGCAGAATCAGTACAAGTTGCTGGTGGTACAAGGTTAGGCATAATAATCGCGCGACCCATGTAACGGCTTACGTCACGTACGGTGTCTTTTAACTGGTCGCCATCACGTAAGTGAATGTGCCAATCGTCTGGGCGAGTAATGGTTAATTTAGCAGTTGTGTCTGTCATGATCCTACCTTTTATTGACGGTGAGCGGACGAACGTCCGATTGTGGTGATCTTATTGACTTGTGATGCCGCTGTAAAGCGCTAGCAATGAGGTTTATCGATAATAATTGTATACAATATCCCTTTTTGATAAGTTAGCGCACACATTAATAAAAGTAGAGACCAAAAATGAAACTAACACGCGCTACTTCTCTGTTGTTAACAGGGTTACTTGCTTCGGGTTGTGCCTCGACTACAAGCGAGCCAACAGCCACCCTTTTACAAAGCCCTATCACAATTAACACACAAGCTTATTGGCAATTAGGGTTAACCAGCAGTGACTTTGATGCCCTAGTTACCAATCTAAACGCTGGTGCCGATATTAATGAAACACTTTATGCCCTGCGCGGTTTTAGCTATTTTGGCAATACGAAAAACCTAACGACTGAGCAACTAATTGCATTGGATAGCGCGTTATTTGCCCGCATGAAAACCATCGCGAAAGACGACTACCGCACCATCGAAAATTACGCGGTAACACTTTACCGCTATTACTATTTTGATGATTTAAAAGATAAATTAGCTAAGCACTTACCTTTACTTCCAAATGTAGCGCTTAGCGATTCAAGCCCGCTTGCAGCGCAATATGCTAAATGGGAACAACTTCGCGCCATTGGTTTTTTAGCATTTGAAGCACGCGGTGAAGATGAGATTAAACAAGCGGTACTTGCACAAACTGACTGGCAACAAGAATTACTCGACTTACTTCAAAACGATAACGGTTGGCAGCAAGCGCACGCGGCTTGGGCGCTTGGCTACATTCATTATCTTTTAGATGATGAAGCAGCTGAAAAAGCACTTGATGAAAAAGTGTGGCAAGCACTTGAGCAAAACCCAAACACAAATAAAGAGTTTATCTTTTCACAGCGTTATTTAGTAAATAGCTTCCGTGGTAAATCAGCTTGTGATGAGGAATTTAAAGGCCGCTGCAGCGAAATAAAACTTGATGATGCCCTGCCAATTAACCATAAATGTTCCGATTCGCTGTTTATTCGCGCACAAACTTTGACTACCGAGCAACTTAATATAAGTTGCGAGCGTTTAATTTCGCAAGAGTCACATTTCCATGACGTATACGCTACCAACCGCCAACCTGTGCCAAACGATTTTAATGAAGCACTGCGTGTTGTTATTTTTGATAACTACACAGGCTACAACCAGCACGGCCAAATGATTTTTGATATCAGCACCGACAATGGCGGTATGTACATTGAAGGTAAGCCGAGCAAACCCGGTAACCAAGCTACTTTTTATTCTTTTAAAGCATTTTGGAAAGAAGATTTTTCGGTTTGGAACCTGAACCATGAATACGTGCACTATTTAGATGGCCGTTTTAATAAATACGATGGTTTTGGCCACTTTCCAAGCCACTTAGTTTGGTGGAGTGAAGGTGGCGCAGAATTAATAGCGCAAGGGAACAGTAATGACCGCGTAAATAAGTTATTGCACGAAACCGAGCAAGCAAAATGGCCTACCTTGCGTGAAGTCTTTGACACTACCTACCAAGATGGTTCAAAACGTGTTTACCAGTGGTCGTATTTAGCACACCGTTATTTATCTGAGAATGCCTTAGAGGATTATCGTCAGTTAGCGCACTTTTTACGCACCGATTACTTTGACGGCTACAGTGAGTTACTCGACAGTTTAGTGGCAAAGCACAGCGATACGTTTGCACACTATTTAGCAAGCTATAAGCAAACTAACCCACACCAAGAAGCCGCGCAAAAAGAAAAGCCAAATAGACTTTATCGTTATTTATATCGCGATTATTTAATGCCTAAAACGCTTAAAGTTAACGCCGAGCATAATCATATTTTATAACCGCAAAACAAACTTTTATTGAGCAAATGCGCTTGCTGAGTTACATTTGTGTTAACTTCTAATAACACACGGCTAGCAAGCGCTTTTATGCAGTATTCATCGGGCGATAATGTAGACGCAATTACCACCAGAGCTAATCAGTTAAGTATTATTAACGAGTTTGCCTCGTCGCTCATTCGTATTGTTGATCTCGACGAGCTCTACGACTACGTGACGCATCAAGTAGTTAAACGTCTTGGTTTTGATGAATGTTCCATTTTTATCGCCGATTTAGAAAAGCAAATACTCAACCAAGTTTCATCCATTCATAAACACAATAATATTGAAAATGAACAACTCGCTATTTCTATTTCAGAAGGTATTTGCGGTCATGTGTTTGAAACCGGTTGCGCGGAAATTATTAGCGACGTATCACAAGACAAGCGTTACTTAGATATTAGCGGCAACGTGCTTTCGGAAATATGTGTACCACTAGTTTACGACGGCCAAGTACTTGGCGTAATTGATTGCGAACACCCTGAGAAAGACTACTACACAGCCGATCACTTGAGTATTTTAACGACCGTTGCGTCAATGCTCAGCGCCAAAATTGACCAGTGCAAAACGGTTGCCAATCTTACCGATACTATTAATCAACTTAACTACGCACAGCTGCTTGAAAAAGGCATGTTGCAAATTGCTAACTTAAGTTCAGATTCGCAGACCATGGACAGTTTTTATACTGGCCTGCACGACATTGTTAAAACCTTACTGCCTGCCGAAAATTTGTTTATTGGTTATTACAATAAACAAACCCGTGGCTTAGAAATTCCGTACATTATTGAGCATGGCGTAGAGCGCATTACGTTAAAACGCTTTAGTAATGCGCAAATACAAAAAACCGCATCGGTTTATGCCATCAATAAGCAACAAGCCGTACTAATCAATGGCGATGAATACCAACGCCATATTGATAACGGTGACTTTGATTTAATTGGTGCACAGCCTAATTCTTGGCTTGGTGTACCGTTTGAGTTAAACGACGAGCTATCGGGCATTATTGTGGTGCAGAGTTACAACCACAGCGTTAGCTACACCGAGCATGATAAAGACTTATTAACTTATATTAGCCAACAAATTCGCCTTGTAATTAATCGCGTTTTTGCCGAGCAAGCATTGCAACACAAAGTAATGCACGACGAACTCACAGGCATTGCCAACCGTGCATTGTTAATTGACCATTTAACCCTTGCGATTAACGCACTTGGCCGCAGTAATAACCCTAAAATTCATGCCCTGCTCTATTTAGACTTTGATCGTTTTAAAATGATTAACGATACTTTAGGCCATCAAGTCGGGGATAAATTTTTAGTTAAGATCTGCAACATTATTGGTCAATGTATTCGCGAAACCGATACCTTTGCACGCTTAGGTGGCGACGAGTTTGCTATTTTACTGTGTGATATTTTTGGCGCAGAAGACGTTACACCTGTAATTGAGCGCATAAAGCTCGCGCTGAAAGATCCTATTTTAATTGATGACCATTTACTGCAAGCATCAACCAGCATTGGTGTTGCCTTTGCCAACAAAGACACCGACGAAGCCTATAAAATTTTGCAGCGAGCAGATGCCGCAATGTACCAAGCAAAATCACTTGGCCGTGGCAAAGTACAGTTTTTTAACGACACCATGCGACAAAAACTGAAAGGCGCTGCACTTTTAGAAAGCGATATTCAAAGTGGTATGAATAAACACGAGTTTGCGCTTTTCTATCAGCCTATTTTTACCATTCAAACGGGCGAAATCATTGGTTTTGAAGCCTTAGTGCGTTGGCATCACCCTGAGCGTGGGTTTATTTCACCTGCTGATTTTATTCCACTAGCAGAAGAAACCGGGCAAATCCTCGCCCTTGATTTACATATTTTAGAACTTGCGGCAAAACAATTACGCCTTTGGCACGGCACATTACCTGAAGACTTTAAAGTGACCGTAAATGTGTCGTCTAAGCATTTTTCAACGTTAGAGTTTGCTGATTTTATTCAGCGTCTTTACTTTGAATACAAATTGCCATTAGGTAGTTTATGCATTGAAATTACTGAATCGGGGCTAATTGAAAACCTTTCCCTTGCGACAGAAATTATTGAAAAGCTGAAAACCTGCGGCGTAAAACTGTGTTTAGATGACTTTGGTACGGGTTATTCGGCACTCGGTTATTTGCATCAATTACCTATTCATATTTTAAAAATTGATAAAAGTTTTATTGATAACCTTAACTGCGGCGAAAACCACCCATTGGTTGATGCTATTTTAACGCTTGCCAGCGCCCTTGAATTTGACGTGGTAGCTGAAGGAATTGAAACACAAACCCAGCTCGACGTACTAAAACAAACTAAATGCCAATATGGTCAAGGCTTTTTAGTAGCAAAACCTATGCCTGCAAAACAAGCGTTTACCTTTTTAACCACAGGAAAACTGAGTTAAGCCAAACTCAGTTTTCCTGCATATCAAACGTGACTTAAACGAGTTCTTGTCTGAGCTCTTTTGCTGCGGTTACCATGTTTTTAAGTGCTGCTTGGGTTTCTTGCCAGCCACGGGTTTTTAAACCGCAATCTGGGTTTATCCAAAGACGCTCCACCGGCACTTTCTTCGCGGCCTCTTTCATCAACTGTTTAATCCACGTTACCTCTGGAATATTCGGACTGTGAATATCGTAAACGCCAGGTCCTATCTCATTTGGATAATCAAAATCTTCAAATGCGTTAAGTAATTCCATATTTGAACGCGACGTTTCAATGGTAATCACATCTGCATCCATATCGGCAATCGCCGCGATAATATCGTTAAATTCGGCATAACACATATGGGTATGAATTTGCGTGCTGTCGCTTACGCCAGATGCCGATACACGAAACGCATACGCCGCCCAGTTTAAATAGTCTTGCCACTTTGATGCTTTTAACGGCAAGCCTTCACGAAATGCAGGTTCATCAATTTGAATAATGTTTATGCCCGCTTTTTCTAAATCAACCACTTCGTCGCGCAGTGCCAGCGCTATTTGATTGGCAATTGTTGGTTTATCAAGATCATCGCGGATAAACGACCAAAACAAAATCGTCACAGGGCCTGTTAACATGCCTTTCATCTGTTTATTAGTGAGTGATTGTGCATATTCGGTCCAGTTAACCGTCATCGGGTGTTTACGGCTAATATCGCCCCAAATAATCGGTGGCTTAACACAACGTGAGCCATACGATTGCACCCAGCCAAATTGGGTAAAGGCAAAGCCTTCAAGCAATTCGCCAAAATACTCCACCATATCATTACGCTCTGCTTCGCCGTGAACTAACACATCGAGGTCCACAGTTTCTTGCTGTGCAACGGCATAAGAAATTTCATTTTGCATTTGAGCCGTGTAATCAGCTTCGCTAATATTACCGGCTTTAAAATCGCGACGCGCCTTACGGATAGCCGTTGTTTGCGGGAAAGAGCCGATAGTAGTGGTTGGTAAAATAGGTAAACCAAGCGCTTGCTTTTGAACCAACTGACGTTTAGCAAAAGGGCTCGTACGCTCACCATCTTGCTTGGTTAGGCTATCAACGCGTAACTTCACTGCACCATCGTTTACACGCAGCGATTTAGCACGCGCTTTCACTGGCGCTGAATAGTCAATGAGCGAAGTTATATCCCCCGACAGCAAGGCCTGTTTCAATAACGATAATTCGTGCCCTTTTTGTTTTGCAAATGCAAGCCAGGATTTAATTTCACCATCAAGCGTTGTTTCCAAGGCTAAATCAACAGGCGTATGTAACAACGAGCACGAAGGCGCTAACCAAACATGCTCACGTGATGAAACGAGCGATTGTATTTGGTTGTAAACCGCTTCGAGATCCGTTTTCCAAATATTACGGCCGTTGATAACACCTAAAGACAATACTTTGTCTTTAGCTATGCGCTCGTTAATGTTCTCTATATCTTGCGCTTCGGCAACCAAATCAAAATGCACGCCGTCTACTGGGTACGCTGCAATATCATCTAGGTAATTTTCTACTGAACCAAAATACGTTGCCAGCAGCAGCTTTATACCTTGTCCATGCAGTTTATTAAAACTTGTTGTAAGCGCTAAACGGTATTCCTTCGTTAGTTCTAACGCTAAAATAGGCTCATCTATTTGCACCCATTCAACACCTAAATCAGCTAATTTACTCAGTACATGTTGATACGCTGTCAGCAGACGTGGCAGCAGGTCTAACTTATCAAATTCGCCGACAGTTTTTGCCAAATGCAAATAAGTTACCGGACCAACCAATACAGGTTTCACCTGGAGACCAAGCGCTTGCGCTTCTTTTACCTGATCAAATAGCTCGGTAAAGCTAATTTCAAATGTTTGATTTTCAGTCAGTTCAGGTACGATGTAGTGATAGTTGGTATTAAACCACTTGGTCATTTCACTGGCTGCACAAGCACAGCCCGAAGGCGCCTTACCACGACCAATTCGAAATAAAGTATCTAGATCAATTTCCCCAGTGCTACTTTGATGGCGTTTTGGTACAACACCAAACAGCAAAGAGGTACTAAGTACATGGTCGTACCATGCAAAATCCCCTACAGGCAACAACTCAACACCTTGGCTTTGCTGTAGTTGCCAATTGTCTTTGCGAATTGCTTGTCCTTGCTCTTGCAGTTCTGTGAGTGAACTCTCATTTCGCCAATAGGCCTCAACCGCCTTTTTAAGTTCGCGCTTTTTCCCGATACGTGGAAAACCTAAGTTGTGAATTGTAATTGCCATCTTGATATCCTTTTTATTTAAGACGTTTAGATGGCTAAATATTAGTGGTAAATTTATTTCAACAAAATCGCAAGTTTTTCCAATTTAACTTGAAATAAATTAATACAAAATAGAAAAGCAAATTTTTCCATATAAGCCAAACACCAATTGACAGCGCTATCATAATCTACACATATATATAAAATAGAAATTTATTATTGAAATGACGACGATATGTACAAATCAACATTGAAACATGAAAAATAAACAGCTAGTATCAAATCTCTCTCACGGTCGTTCAAGTTTAATATGA
The DNA here is from genome assembly GCF_001399975.1 of Pseudoalteromonas sp. P1-9. Classification (GTDB taxonomy): domain Bacteria; phylum Pseudomonadota; class Gammaproteobacteria; order Enterobacterales; family Alteromonadaceae; genus Pseudoalteromonas. Next base: position 14,993 of record NZ_LKBD01000028.1, on the reverse strand, counting down.
GTATTCCTAAAGATGATTGATGTAAAACACCTTAAAACCATCGCAACCCTTAAAGAGACAGGGTCTTTGGTTAATACCGCGCGAGAGCTTTTTCTAACCCAATCTGCTTTATCTCACCAAATCAAAGATTTAGAAAACAAACTCGATTGTCAGTTGTTTGAGCGTAAAACACACCCCGTACGTTTTACGCCACAAGGTATGTTGTTGTTAGAGCTTGCGAATGATGTACTGCCAAAAGTGGAAGCAACCAAATGCAGATTAAAAGAGAGCTTAAACCAACCTATCTCGCAATTGCGTTTAAGCGTTGAATGCCATGCGTGTTTTCATTGGTTATTGCCAACAATTAAAGAATTTAACAACTTTTGGCCGGATATTAAGGTGGATTACGAGCGAGGCTTTAGCTACGACGCCATTCCGGAACTGTTAAATGATGAGTTGGATTTAGTACTTACATCGGATATTCGTGAAACAGAACGCCTTGAGTTCGCACATTTATTTGATTTTAAGTTAAAGCTAATTGTCAGCCCAGATCATCCGCTAGCTAAAAAAGCGTATGTAACCGCGCTTGATTTAAAAGACGAAACGATTATTTCGTATCCTATTCCACGCGAAAGACAAGATATTTTTAAGCACTTTATTCAAAATGCGCGTTTCGATGGCACCTTAAAAACTGTCGATCAAGGCCTGCTTATTTTTCAGCTTGTAAGCGCCGGTATGGGTGTTGCTGCTTTACCAGATTGGCTAGTAACCCCTTATGAAAGCCAAGGATTAATTAAGTCAATTCCATTAGGTGCGCTTGGTTTATCACGCCCTATGTATTTAGCGATGAAAAAAACCATGAGCGACAACCCAGTTTATCGCCACTTTTTAAATACCTGTAAACAAAAAAAGGGTTAGCACATGCTAACCCTTTTATCTATTTAACTACAAATTAGCTTTCTAGTTCTTCATTAATTTGCTCTTCGCCACTTAATAACATTGCAAGCCAGCGTCCTTCTTCACTGTTTTCAAGGGCAATTTTCACAACCATGGTAAGCGGTACAGACAGCAACATGCCTACAGTGCCAAGTAACCAGCCCCAAAACAATAATGATAAAAACACGACAAGTGGTGATAAGCCTAAGCCTTTACCCATAAAGCGTGGCTCTATCATATTGCCCATTACGGTGTTAATTGCCATGTAACCAATGCCAATTAAACCTGCAACGCCAGGTCCTTGCAGTACAACAGCCAGTAATACCGCCGGAATTGCCGCAATGATAGAACCGATATTAGGAATATAATTTAAGAAAAATGCCAGCACGCCCCACAAAATAAAGTAGTCGATGCCAAATGCCCAAAGCATTACCGTAACCAAAACACCGGTCGCTAAACTAACCAGTGTTTTGATAGCGAGATACGAATTAACCGAGTCTAAAAATAGGTCGATTTGTTTTTGCTTCATATCGGGATCATCAAGGGCTAAATGCACTTTTTTACCGATATAAGGCGCTTCAACTAGCATAAATACAACGGTTAGAATAATTAAAAACAAGTCAGCCATTACGCCACCAACGCCGGCGAGTGTATTCGCAGCAAGGTCGATAAGTTTACCGGGATCTAAAAACGACATAATGCGATCTTTATCGATCAAAATATTATACTCAGCCAACATGGTTAATAGGCCTGAGAACTCGGTTTGTAATTGCTCTTTATACACGGGAACATTTTGTGAAAAGCCATTAACCGATTGACCAACAAGCCCTGCCAGACTGACCACAATTAACATAATTAGTAAAATAACCAGTGTAATTGCTGCACCTTTTGGTACGCGATAACGCCCCATTAAATTAATCAGCGGACTACAAATAATGGCAATAAATACGGAGAGTAAAAACGGAACGACAATTGCGCTTGCTAATTTCAAGCCGGCTAAAACAACGATTAAAGCCGCAAAAATCAATAAACTTTTACTGGCACCAGTAAAATTGGGCTGAACCATAGCTATCCTTAGTTCGTATTATCACTTTGTTCTAATTAGCGCTATGCTACATTATAAGCGTGGCAAATAGAAAGCTATTTGATTTATCTATGAATATTTTAATCACTGGGGCCACAGGCCTAATTGGCTCACACTTGTGTAAGCACTTAGCAAACCATCATAAGTTGATGGTGCTAACCCGCAAAAAAGAAAAAGCGTTTACCATTTTGGGGCACCATGTAAATGCGTTTGAAACCCTCGACGACATTGATTTTAACCACCTTGATGTTGTGATTAATCTTGCCGGTGAACCGATAGCCGATAAGCGCTGGAGCAAAACGCAAAAACAAAAAATTGAATCTAGCCGCTGGCACATTACTGAGCAAATCACCGACAAAATTAACGCAGCAGATAACCCACCACATACGTTTATTTCGGGCAGTGCTATTGGCTATTACGGCAGGCAAACTGAGCCGGTTGATGAACAGCATAACCAACCTTTTGATGAATACAGTCACTATCTTTGCAAACAGTGGGAAACGCTTGCCAAAAAAGCTCAATCGGATAAAACCCGCGTGTGTATTTTGCGCACTGGTGTGGTGCTTGCAAAACACGGTGGTGCACTGAAAAAAATGGTGCCGCCATTTCAATTTTGCTTAGGCGGCCCTATTTCAGATGGTAAACAGCAAATGTCGTGGATCCACATTAACGACATGGTTAACATTATTTTGTTTTTAATCGAAAACGAATCGCTAAGCGGTGTGTTTAACGCAACGGCGCCTAATCCAGTTTCGAATAATCAATTCTCTGAAAGTTTGAGTGAAACATTAGAAAAGCCAAACTTTTTTAGAATGCCCGAATTTGTATTGCGATTAATGTTTGGTGAGATGGCTGATTTACTGGTATTTGGTCAAGCGGTTAAACCAAAAGCGTTGCAAGACGCAGATTTTAAATTTCATTTCCCACATTTAAAACCCGCCCTTGAGAATATATTAGGTGGGCGATAACGCCCACTTTTTTATAGTGCCCTAACAAGTCCTTGGGTGTTTTTTCGCAGCGTTTTTGCCACTAAACTGTAACCAAGCACTGCTACGAATAAGGCTCCAACTACAGGCCCGTAAAGCCACATTGTTGGATGCAAATTACCAATTTGCTCAAACATACGATACTGCACAACAAGCAATGCAATATCGCTAAACAGTGCTGCGGCAATACCGGCAAATAAACCAAGCAATACAAATTCATAAAGCACCGCATTTTTAATGAGCTTGGCTTTAGCACCAAGGGTTCGCAATATCACCACTTCTTGCATGCGGTCGTGCAAACTTGCCTGCACTTGCGACACCAATACTAACGCACCGCAAATCACCACAATTATCAGTACAAAACTAATGGCCGTTGCCACTTGGTCGATAGTTGAGCGCACCTGCTTTATCATTGAATCTACATCAATAATGCTCACGCTAGGGTGATTGCGCACGAGCTGCTGTAAGGCACGTTTTGACTCTTTTGGTGTGCTAATGGCAGAAATATACGTTGCCGGAAATTGTGACAGCACTTTTGGGCTTAAAATAATAAAGAAGTTGGGCTGCATGGTAGACCAATTCACCCCGCGCAAACTGGTGATTTTGGCACTAAAACGCTGCGAGCCAATTAAAAACTCAAGCTCATCGCCAATTTTCACACCCAACCGCTCAGCCATAGATTGCTCCATGGAAAGCTCGTTGGCATCGGGATTTAACCACTCACCTTCAACAATTTCATTGTGCTTTGGTAAAGTATCGCGCCATGTTAAGTTAAGCTCACGACCAACACCCGAGCGCGCTTCTTCATCGCGTTTTTCATTTTCTTGCGCCGATACTGACCGTGCTACTTGCTCATCGTTAATGCTATTTACGCGACCACGCACCACAGCATAAAAATCGGTTTGCTGAATGTTGTTTTCGGCTAAGAAATTTGCGATATCACTGCGTTCATATTCGCTAATATTTACCAAAAAGCCATTTGGCGCGTTTTCAGGTAATTGCGATTGCCAATCGGCAATTAAATCGTTTTTCATCACTACTAAAAATAAAATGAGCTTGATTGCAAGTGCAAAGCTAATTACTTGCACCGCATTGGCGTTAGCGCGTTTTTGTAACGACGCAATTGCCAAAGACCAGCTATTACTTGGCTTTAATCCCAATTTACGTGAGGAGGTAAACAATAGTCGGCTTAAACCAAATAACATACCTGCTAAAAGCGCGCACGACACAAACATAATGCCCGCAATCACAACACTGCGACTAAATAAGCACATCAAGCCAAACACGGTAAGTGTTGCAAGTAACAAATGCAGTTTTGATACTTTGAGGGTATCCCCTAAATTACGGCGCAAAACGCGCATTGGTGGGATATCAAATAAGTCCATTAACGGTTTTAGCGAGAACATAACGGCACAGATCAAACCGGTAAAGGTGGCGAGTCCAAGCGGCCAAAGTGATGCTGGCGGCAGTGCTTTACCCATTTTTTCACTCAGCACATCGATTGCGATAACTTGTAAAATAAAACCAAGCAATAAACCAATAATAACCGAAAACACAGTCACTAACAGTAAATGCACAATGTAGATATTACGAATCGTCGTGCGCGAACCGCCGAGTGTTTTCATCATTGCAACAGGGTCGTACTGACGCTCACAATAGCGCCTTGCAGACACAGCAATTGCTACCGCTGCAAGCATAATACCCAGCAAGCCTGCCAGTAATAAAAAGCGCTCAGCGCGGTTTACAGAATCAGATACTGGACCTTGGCGATCTTTTACGCCATACCAACGTTGGTTTTCAAGCAATTGCGGTTTGAGCCAAGCGTAATAATCATTAAGTTGCTGCTCGGTGCCGGCATATAAATAACGATAAGAAACACGACTGCCCGGTTGGATAACCTGTGTTTTTTCAACATCAGCGATATTCATTAACACCCGACGCGAACTCGAAAAAATCGCAAATGGTGCATCAGGCTCTTCAGCAAGAATTTTTTCTGCAATGAAATTGGCTTCACCAATTTCAACCACATCCCCTACTTCAATATTTAAGCTGTAAAAAACCGTATCAGACAACCATATATTGCCAGGCGCTGGATGGGCATCGGTAACATACTCAGCTCCTTCAAAGCTGTCTTTAAGTTTTAATTGGCCTTTTAGTGGGTACCCTTCGTCGGTTGCCTTAATGTACGCAATTTGCATTTCATCGTTGGCAAAAAGCATGCTATCAAAGCCATACCAAGTGGCCGTTTGCAGGCCGTCATCAATCGCTTTTGTAAGGAATTCTTGTGGCAGTTTGTGGTTACTTTGCAAACCGCGATCTGCGGCAATAAACTCGCTGCTTTTTTGATTGATTGAAAGACCGATGCGATCAGTGATGGATGACAATGTCATTACCGTCATCACGGCAAGCGCAATCGCAAGTAATATAATATTGAGTTCGCCTCGTTTTAACTCTTGGCGAAATAATTTAAACGCTAATTTAGCCCACATCAGCCTGTACTCCGATACGGTCATCGATTAATTGGCCTGCGTCTATATGCAGCGTACGTTGGCACTTTTCAGCAAGGTGTTCATCGTGCGTAACCAACACTAAAGTTGTGCCGGCGACTTTATTTAAGTCAAATAAAAGTTCTTCAATGATGCGACCATTTTTACTGTCTAGGTTAGCCGATGGTTCATCTGCGAACAGTACCTTAGGTTCGCCAATGTAGGCGCGCGCAATCGCAACGCGCTGCTGTTCACCGCCCGATAGTTGTGACGGAAAATGATGTAAACGGTGTGAAAGCCCTACTTTTTCAAGCAGTTCTTTGGCTTTTTCTTCAGCGTTTGTTTCACCTGCGAGCTCCGCCGGTAACATTACGTTTTCAAGAGCCGTTAGGCTTTGTACCAACATAAACGATTGGAAAATAAAACCGACGCTCTTTGCGCGTACCGCTGCACGCTGCTCTTCATCTAAATTATGTAATGGCTCGCCATCTAAAAATATTTCACCTTGAGTGACGCTATCAAGGCCCGCAAGTAGCGCAAGCAAGGTAGATTTACCTGAGCCCGATGCTCCGACAATCGCAATTGACTCGCCTGGCTTGACATTAAAACTGATGCCAGAGAGGATAGTTAGGTCGCCATCAAGTGTTGCGACAGTTTTTTCAAGGTCTTTAACCTGAATCACATTCATTTGCGAAAGCTTATTCATAGGACTCTCAATGTTGTTACGTAGTTTATTTGTTATCTTACTTGTTATTAGTTACACGGCAATCGCCAACACCGATCACAGTGATGGTAAAAGCGACAAAAATCAAGTAACTAAATTACTTATCTTAGGTGACAGCTTAAGCGCAGGCTATGGTTTAAAACAAGAACAAGCGTGGCCTCAGTTGTTACAAAATGCGTACAACCAAGAAAAATCCCCTATCCGTTTGATAAATGCAAGTATTAGCGGCGAAACCAGTGGTGGTGTATTGCAACGTCTTCCCGCTTTATTAGATGAACATTCGCCAAACTGGGTATTAGTAGAAATAGGCGGTAACGACGGTTTACGCGGCTATCCGGTAAAATTACTCAAGAAAAATTTACGCCAAATTATTGATAAAAGTTTAGCTGCAAACGCAAACGTCATTTTAATGGAAGTAGCTATTACCCCTAACCTAGGCAAGCGCTACGCAACACTGTTTCAAAACGCCTATAAGCAAGTTGCGAATGAAAAATCTGTACCAACCATTCCATTTTTTATTGAATCGGTGGTGACCAAGCCTGAGCTTATGCTTCCAGATGGCATTCATCCAAACGCAAAAGCACAACCGTTATTAGCAGACGTAATGAAACAACATTTTGCAGATATTATTTTAAACAACTAACCGGTATTGAGAATCGGCTCACGTTAGCAGCAACGTTAACTGACAAAATACCGCTATCGAAATTAAACAGCCCATTAAATAAAGAATATTGATTTAGGAGAATTAGCTGATTCGCTTTTAAATACGTTTATTTTTTGAGTTGTTACATTAATGAGTCTTGATAGTGAGCCGCTATAAAATATCTCTAATTGTTTAGACGAAGAACGCATGTATTCGGTGGGTTAGGTAAAACAATAACAATCGTACGTGACCAGATATTTCTAACTAAAGCAGCGAACACTTTCATTAAATCGTATGTTTATCACGCAGTTAAACTTAGACTAGTTGCTTTTACATAAATCCGAGAATACACTAGCAACAATGTCGGCATATAGCGCAGCTTGGTAGCGCACTGTCATGGGGTGTCAGGGGTCGCAGGTTCAAATCCTGCTATGCCGACCATTCTTTTCAATAACTTAGCCCCGTTTCTATGTAAGTTATTTTCTTCAAAATTTCTTTGTGTAGCCAATGTGTAGCCACTCAACGCTTTTTATAGTCGGGAAATAATGCTTACTTCATTTAGTTGTTCGCGCGTACTGGTTGCTTAACTCCCTTTTTACGATGTCTGAAAATACCCTAAATAAACTTAGCTAGTTTCATATATTGCTCTAAGCTTTTACGTAATCCCCACACGCCAGAAAAGCCGTTTCTTTGTAGATATCTAAATAAGCTTTTACGAGTCCAACTGTTTCCCCAGCTAGTTTTTATACCCTTTTTGTTAAGGTGGTTAACTAAGGCATGATAACTAGGATTTTTATATCGGCTGGATTTATTGAGTAATCCTACCAACGTTTCAAATACTAATTTATCATTTTCTGTTTTGTTAGCTGATTTCATATTACCTCTTGTAAATCTTTGACAACTCTAGCAACATTAGATCACATTTTATCAGACCAGTTAACGAAAAGGACATTCCATGTATCGCTTCACTATTCCTTTAGTATTGCTAACTTTAGCTGCTTGCAAATCAACCACACCACCGGTAAAAACTGAAGAAATCTCAATTCCAAAACTAAACATTGCTAACACTGTTACATTAGGTGAAAGGATGCTAATGCAAGTAAAGGGCTTTCAAGCTAGCTCAGTAACTGTGTCTGCTGCTGAAGGTTATGGAACAAGTATTTCGGCTGGTAAATATTGTGAGAGAGTCCCAAATTCACACCGCTATTATTCACCTAACCTTCAAGCTGTAGGGCTTAAGAATGGCTACGGTAAAATAGTGGGATATTCAAATTTTATAACGTATGACAAAAGAGATGGTGAAATTTGTGGCGCTACAATGAGTTGCTACTCTAGCAATGAAATCTCTGTAATTTATAGAGAGCAGGATCATTGCCTAGTCTCTAATTCTTTGCAGCAAATTATTGAGTATAATGGTCGTAATGGCGAAATATTAAACTTTACTTATCGTGAGTTTACAGACGGTATGATACGAACTCCGTTCACAACGAATTTTACGCTCGACCTATCTCAAGGTAAATTGTTAACGTATAAAGGAGCGGTAATAGAAATTATAAGTGCTACAAACAGCTCAATTGAATATAAGCTAACTAAAAACTTTAATAGCACAACCAACTAGTCCTATTCTTGAGCACCTGTAAATTTGCCCAACAAACTAACCCTCTCATTCAATTAAGGAGCTTAGGCTGTATGGGTTATTGTTCAGGTGCTAAAGACTTACAAAACAGTTGAAAGTTAGGTAAACACTCAAAAATAGTTAGCTTAGTTCTTGATACCCAACAACCACTAACCAGTTGAATTTTAAAGGCTAAGATAATTTTAAGTTAGGTATTAAGTTAAAATGCCAACTTTCCTATTTTAGCCTTTTCTACTCTCGCTAGTCCTAATCCGTTTAATGACTACCCTGTATTTACTGAGCTATTTTTTACTTTTTGTAGAAAGTTACTTAACTGCCTAACTAAAAACGAGCAAAGCCCTTATGAATAAAGGGCTTTAGTGGGGTTAGGTAAATAATTCATAGCTTAACTTTACTTAACTAACCTAACAGTTGATATAAAAGAAGCGGCTAGTAACCTCTTAATTTATAGCGTGTTTGATTCCCCCCTGCTTTTTTAGCTTGTAGATAACCCTCGCGGCTTAACTGCTTTAATGCTTTACCGATAACACCGCTTGTATAAGAGTTAAGTTTTTTATCTTCATAAATTAACTCACCTGCTGAAAACCAACCATTAATACATTGTGGCCTATCAATTTCGTTTGCAAAATCGATCATACTCGCTGGTGCTATGTAATTGTCGTATATGTAGCTATAAGCAAAGCCCTTATCTTGGTAGCTATCATTAAACTTGGCTATTTGCTGCAAATCTTCGTCTTTTAACATCCAGCCATGACCATCTAAATAGAGCTGTTTAACTTCAAGCCAAAACTGTTTTAGCTGTAACTCATCGACCTGTTTCAGTGAGCCTGTACCATCATAGTGCCAGCCTAACAGCTCGTTTAGCTTATCCATGTTAGCGGCTTTTTCCATTTCAATGACAGCAAAGCGACTTGAACCTGTTTCATCCTTTAAAAACTCACTACCGTTAACCGTGGCAATAAAATGTGTTTGCCTTGGTTTTTTAATATCGAGCCTTGCATAAGGCGGCCTTACTGTATCGACTTTATTAGTGATAAACGCTTTTAAACTACCTTGGGAGTTTTTACTGGTGCGTTCAAGCTCCCCTAGCTCAACAATAAATGAGCGAATACACGATAAAACACTGTCTTTATCATCGGGGTTTAATGCCGCCCCTTCTAAAAAAGCGTGTGGTATTATTTCAGCAAAGCGAGAAACAAACGCCGTTTTTCTAAAAGATTGATCACCTTGTAACACTGGCACAAGCTTACTGTTAAAATTACTTTCATAAAGGGAAGCCACACAACCCACCAGCCAATGTTTTAGTATGGTGTCAGCTAACGTTTCATGTTTAGCATTTAAACAGCTAATAACCGCACTTACGCGCTCTTTACCGTCCCATTGTTCATCATCAAGATATAGTTTAATAGGGTGATACTTGCTTTCTTCACATAGAGCTATCAAATGTGTATTAACAGCTTTTTCAGGTAAGCCATAAATATTTGCAGCAGAAATTAATTTACTATTAATGCTGTCATAAGAGTCGGCTATTAAGTCGCCAAAAATATCACACACTTCATTATTAAACGTCATCATATTGAGCCTAAACCCTAAACCGCAAAAGTTACCTAAATCGGCTAAGTTTTGGTTAGTGTTTAAAACTCTCACATTACCTTTGCTATCTTCTTTTAGGTCAGTAAAACGTGGTCTGTCTAATACTGTGTTTTGTGGTAAATCAATTTCGTACTTATTATGTGGTGCGGGTATAGTATCAATCATAGCTTACCCCCTTCACCTAAAAACAATGTCTGGCTACGTTGGTTTTGCTTATTGATTTTGTACTCTTTTAGGTTGTGTTTATGCAAGTCAGGAAAGTACGTTTCAGCAATTTGCTTTAACGCTCTTTTATAATCCCCCTGATAGGAACGTATCACCATAAAATCAAACTTATCTATACACAGGCCATTAGCGCAAGGGTCATTTTCATGGTGTGAATAATAACGTTCTTTACCATCGGTATGGCTTGTTAATATGTAAGCCCCTGCTTGTTTGCTTGTGGACTCTGGCGGCAAATAAGCTTTACCTTGTGCTTTATAGCCATAACTTAAAAGTAGTTCATGCCATACGTAAGCACTGTTTACAGCATCTATAATAGACACCTGCTTACCTATAAGCTGAGTTTGATAAGTTGGTTTTATGGGCAGACTAGTAGCCTGTTCTAGCTGTTTATTTTGCTCTGTTTCAAATAACAATGCGTCTTTGTAAAGCTGTGAGCTTTCAACATCAAGCGCCCTTCCTTCTGCAATTTTAAATTGGTAACTATCACTTTTTAAACGTACAGGTAAATACATTATTTGCTGTGGACGCTTAGCGCAATCATCAGCCATAAAAACATAGCTCAAATAGCTTTCCATTAAAGCCCATACCTCATAAGTGACAGAAGCGGCTAGTTCTATATAAACTCTATAGCGGTTTGTTGCGGAGTGTTGCTGGTGGCTTGCAGTGGTATGAATTAAGTATGACTCTATACACATACTCTCTAGCATATCGCCAATAGTATCTAGCTCTAAATTAGTATCGTCTAAATCAAGCCTAAGCAACGTAAAGTTATCATGTAATAGAATCGACTCTTTCGTTTTATTAGGCGCATCGGTAGCCGCTATAACGGCCGATCTAGCTTTAGCTTCTTTAGGTGTTAATGCGCCTAAGTCTTGAGGGCTTTTAACCTTTAGCTTTAACTCATGCCAATTTATATGCGTAAAATCAGCGGTTACATTGTGGCTTTTAGCGTGTAAAAAATTAAGCATAGCTATCACCTCGATCTGGAAGAGCACTATTTGTTACTGGGTTTCTGTGTGTACCATCAGCGAGCAATTGCTGTTCATTTCGAGTATAATTAAATGTGCAATTTACTAGTATAATCAGCCCTTTTAACAGGGCTTTTTTTTGTAAAATCATAAAGCCCCCGATTTGAACAAAGTGATCAATAGTGTGACTAATACTATTAACTGAAAAACTAAATATAATAATAAAAATAAAACATCACTAAGCTTTACACCTACCTCTGAGTTGAGTAACTTATCAACCGCAAGCTTTATTTGTTTGTAACTTTTAAAAGGGCTCATTCTTTTGACTCCTTTTTTGGCTGGTGGCGAGTCTCTAAACTTTTCCCACCAGTATTTGAATTAGAAGCCTTTACAGTTGGTGCTGTATTGGCTTTTTCATTTTGGGCTTGTTGATTGTAGTGATCATCATTTGCAGCATTACTCACTAAGTCGGCAAGTTCTGACTTAGCTCTAATTGATTCGATAAAGGCTTTAGACTCCCTAATTCGGCCTTGCTTAGCCAGTTTGTGCGAATCTTGTTTATATTCACTTTTCCGTTCAGCTCTTGCTTTTGCATCATCAGGCTTTGAACCTGATTTATGCCTTGGGTCTAAACTACGCGCAAAAATAACGCCTTTATCATTTGTATGGTTAATAATGTTCCAGCAATACTTATCACCCCCTAAAATTTGTAATGGGCTTCGCTGGCGACCATTAAAGATGCGGGTTAATTCGGTTTCTGCCACCTCATCATTATCTAAAAGTAATAAAAGCAATTGGTACGCTTGGCTGTTTAGTTTAGGTATATAACAGGGGTTAAAATCATTTAGCTTTTTCATTGCTATACCTCCTTACCTGTTAGCCAATTATCTAAGTCAGCTTTTCGATAAATACAGCAACGGCTACTAATACGAATTTTATTTGGAAAAGTTGGGTCTTGTTCAGCTAAACGCCATAATGTCGGCTTGCTCACACCAATGTAAGCAGCCGCATCTTTTAAGCGTAAGTTGTCTGCAATTTGATTTGTACTCATAAATGAAACCTCATTTGTTAATAGTGATTTCACTTTATATGAGGTTATATAGCTGCTGGGTGATCAAAAGTGTATCTATTAAAAAATACAGTCTTTTCTGAGAAAAATAGGATCAAAAGATAAATCGAGGAATGGCATTTTAATTGGATCAATACTAGTTTTTACTTGAGGTTGCTTATCTTTACCATCGCGTAAGTATTTGGCTAATTTATACTGACTATTCTTTGTTGCCTCATAAACCCAAAAAGGCTTTGAGATTAACACATTTAGACTGGGTAAAGACTTAATACCCTGCTTTTCAAATGCTTTTATAAGTCCATAAACTAAATTCAAAGAGCTCTTAAAAACACTCCAATCTTTTATCACTGGCCGTAATTCATCCTTCTCTCCGTGATTTTTAATATTTTGAAAATCAAATCGGTTACTGTAAAGCTCCTGAAAATCTGACTGATAATTCCCGAAAGCAAAACCATCATCATAATTTTGATAAAACGCATAATATTTTACTAAAAAATCATACCAACCACGATTGATAGTCTCTTCACCACTCGCAGCTTGATTTACATAATTACAGTAATGAGTATAAGCTTGCCATAGAACACAAGCTTTATAGTGTCGTTTTTTGCCTTTACTCAGGCAAGTATCTATACGCGGCCACTCTTTTGGGCTCTCAAAATGTTTATTAAGTTCTGTTATGGAATTTTGTGATCTTAATACCGCCTGTAAAAGCGAGTCGCTAAAATTTTCACGTTCACGCTGTTTACTTGCTTCTGGATAAGAAATAAAAGAAATATACTCGATTGCCGCTAAGCTTGTTTCAGTTACTCCTTCGACTTTCTGATATCTATTAGGGATTGCAGCCATCACCTGAAACTGATTACAATACGAGCCTAACTCAAAACGCAAATCCCTTTGTTCCTCTTTACATAACCTTTGCACTACTCACCTCATTAAAGTTATTAAGATTACTTAAAATGTTCGCTATATCAGTTTCATCATGCCTTAGATAGTTAGCCGCGATCATCGAACCATCTTTATGCCCGACTAAACCCGCAATAGTTAATACAGGCACTCCACGCGCCACCAGCTCAGATATAAAGTTATGCCTAAATGAATAGAAATCTAAGCTCTCAGGCACACCACCAAGCGCTTTAACATGCTTCCAGTGTCTTAGGTGGGCTTTGCGCTCTAAACTTTTGTTGGTGCGCTCTGACTTGAATATTAAGCCATGTTTAGCCTGTTCTTGTTGTGATGCCCAGCTATCGAATACAAACTTTAATTCACCCGTAACAGGAAACTTTACCTTTCGGCTGTTTTCCGCCTTTTTAGTTTTGCTAGGTGTAAAGGTTAATGTCGTTTGATCATTAAATTGGTTAAATAGTAAGTTTTCCCATTTCAAATTATAAATGTCGGCTGGGCGCATACCTGTTAAACGCGCTATATGGCAAAAGGGAATAAACCAGTGCGGATAATTTAAGTTATCTAAATTTATTAAATGGCTTTTACCGTGGGCTATGCTTGAACGTCTTTGCTCTTTCAACTTATCAGCATAAAGCGTTAGCCCTGTATGTATTTGCTGTTTAACTTCATTACTGAATATATCGCGCTGGTGGCTTAACTTTTCGTTATGGGCTTCTAACTCATCTTGCTCTTTAATTGTTAACGCTGGCAAGGTAAGACTTTTAATTGGGTTCACTTTCAGAATAGGCTCACTTACGCCTTTTAACGGTTGGGCGGCATAGTTCAGCATGGCTTTAAATGCGCCAAAATCTCTTACTAGCGTAGAGCGCTTTATGCCTTTAGCTCTGCGTTTGTTGTACCACTGTAAAATATCAGCACTATTTAATTTATCCATATCACGGTTAAACAAGTGCGAAAAATTATGCTTAATCACTTTTAAAGTGCCAGCACCGTACCTGTAGTTGTCTAACTTATGGGGCGAATAGATAGCATCAAAAAAAGCCCCCACAGTTAAGTAAACATTTGCCGCTTTTAATTGTTCTTCTTCACGTTGTATTTGTGCTAGTTCTTCTTTATACGAGAGAGGATCTATTCCATCCCTAAGCTTAGCTTTCCATGAAATAGCTTCTTGTGCCGCTTGATTTGGTTTTACATTAGCGTCTGCAATTGTTGCTGTTCTTCGTTTTCCGAGTAAATCTGTGTAGCGCAATCGCCATGCGCCACCACTGGAAAGTTTAAGATAAAAGAAACCTGCAATTTTATCGCACCCTAACTGCTGTCGTGGTGAAGCAGCTTTTTTAAATACTGATAATTTAGCCTGAGTAATTGAAGTTAGATCCGCCATATTCAAACCGAGCGTGTAGCCAATGTGTAGCCAGTATAACCTGATTTTCAGAAATTTGCTGAAACCTTATGAAAATAAAAAATAAAGCTAAACAATAGCTTATTATTTTTAGGCTTTAAAAACAACACGTTTGGATGTCATGGGGTGTCAGGGGTCGCAGGTTCAAATCCTGCTATGCCGACCATTCTTTTCAAAGACTTACACCCATTTCCCTTTTCTAACAAATTCCTTTTTATTTTTCGTGTAGCCAGTATTAAATAAAGTTCAGGTTATGTCAGGTTTTGTTAAGTGATCTTCCCCTGAAATTCTAGACACCTAGCTTACCGAATTATATCGGATCTCAAACTCTTCAGGGGACTGATGGCCTAGATGGCTGT
>NZ_LKBD01000027.1 GCF_001399975.1 Pseudoalteromonas sp. P1-9 | reverse complement strand
AGTGATAATTTAAAAACGAGTTCAGTAAAACAGGCGTTTAAACAAGCGTTAAAACATAGAAAAGTCATTTCACCTCTTATCCATCATTCTGATAGAGGTATTCAATATTGCTCACATGAATACCAACGCATACACGAAGAATATGGCGTAACGTGCTCAATGACAGATGGATATGACTGCTACCAAAATGCCTTGGCGGAACGCGTAAACGGTATATTGAAAAACGAGTATTTACTGACAAAGCCTAATAACTTGGAAGAAGCTGCGAAAATGGTGAAACAATCCATTGATACCTATAATCAAAGAAGGCCACACACGGCTTTAAAATACAAAACGCCCGATGAAGTGCATCGAGCGTTTTATTAAAAAAAGTGTCAACCCATGCTAGGACGGGTCAGGGTAATCTTAACTTCGTCTGCGTAAGCTAATTAGAGTGAGAAGCCCTAACATTGCAAATAAACTACCGCTTGAAGAACTTGATGTTGCTTCAGTAGTTGGAGGAGCAATGTTTTTAATAGTTACTTGAACACTTGCGGTGCTCGTTAGCAATTGGTCGCTCACCGTAACTTCAAATGTAAGTACTTGATCGCTATCAACGCTAGGTGCTGTGAAAACTAAGTTTGCTTCATCGGTACTGGTTAAATTCACTGCCGGACCACTGGTTTGTTTCCAGTTGTAATAGAGTTCATCACCATCTGGGTCGCTCGACTCTGCGGTTAACGTGACCGTTGCACCTTCATTTACTGATATATCATTACCGATTGTAACTACCGGCGCTTGATTTGAGCGCTTGATGTCAATTGAAATATGAACACCTGAAGAGCCCTTACCGTCAGATACTGACACAAACAACTTAATAGCGGTGTCACTTGCTACATCTGGTGCTGTAAAGCTAAGTGTGTTGCTGGTATTACCTGCTAAATCAATTGCAGGGCCTGAGATTTGTTGCCACTCATAGGTTAGTGCATCGCCGTCTTCATCTGTCGCTGAGACGAAAATCGTCACTAGCTCATTAGCTAATACTGATTGAGGTGTATCAATTTCGACAACTGGAAGCTTATTTACATTGATAACGTTTACAGTGATGTATGCGGTTGTACTACCTTTGCCATCATCTGCTGTGAGCGAGAATGTTAAGCTTTCGTCTGCTTGCACTTGCGGTGCGGTAAAGTTTAGGTTTGCACTTGTGCTATCTGCAATTGCCACTTCGGTACCTGATATTTGCTGCCAAGCTAGCGTGAACGGGTCGTTATCAGCATCGCTCACAGTTGCGCTTAGCGCCACAGCTTCACCTTCGGTAACATAATGAGTGGTTTCAAGTTGAATAATCGGTAGCAGGTTGTTGTCTACCGTGTCTTCAACTTCAAGGTAATCAAGGTAATGTGAAATCAGCGCAGACTTGCTGCCAGCAGATAAGTGGCTTAATGAGCAGGTATTCACAATTAGTTTGCTGTTATTGATCGCACCTTGAATGCCACACGGGCCAAACTCATTTTTCCATTTACCTTCAATGTCATCATAAAACACACCTTTCGCGTTAAGAAAGGTTGTTGCATTTTGTTGTGCAATAAACTCAGAGCTTGGCGGTGAGATGCTATCCTCTGCAATGATAGTTTGGCTGACGGTTTGCCCATTATTAAGCGCGATACTTTCCACTTGCTCAACACGAACATCGGTGTTGGTTACCGTTAAATCGAGTGCATTGCTAAGTTCAGGCGATAGGCTAAGGACATTTTCACCGGCAATAATAAGCTTGCTGTTAAAGCGCGAGTAGTTATCAATAAATGATACTTCTTCACTGCTTGCTATACGGTCACGGCCGAATGCTTGCAGTGTGCCATCGTCGAGTCTATTCCAAGGCGTGCGAGACTCACCAAAATCGACAGAGACAAATTTAAAATTGGTGCTAGTTAGCGGGAATAAAAAGTCTGAATAGTAAACAGGCAAGGTCAAGCTATCGTAAACTTGTTTTGTTTCCGCATTTAATGAGTGATCTAAATGAAAGTGCACTGCTGAAGATTCACCGTTGTATGCGAATACTTTCAAGTATTCAGCGCTTTTATAACCTTCGGCGGTAACGGCATTAAACTGCAAGTTTAGTTGGCCATTCTCAGTAATAAGCTCTGCAAAATTCACATCAAATGGTGCGGATAGTGTTTTTTTAAGTTCGCCGTTAATTAACAATTCAACATGATCAACTTGAGATAAGTCGTCACTGCTAATGGTTGCTTGTGCATTATGTGCTATCAGTGATTTATCGCTAATAGAACCGACCGCAATCGTCGCAATGCTAGGGTAAACTTGTGCATTAAACGTAGCAGCATTGCCATCGGTATTGAGGTTTTTAATGTCTACGCCCGTATGTTTTGCGGCATAGCTTTTACTCGCTGGCTGTGTTTGAGGTGAAAAGCTATCGCCCGTAGTAAATACATCGTTTTCATCAGCGTAGGCCGCAGCTAGTTCAATTTCATTTAAATTATCAGCTTGAATAAGGCGGATCAGCTTGTTGTCAGAGTAGCTGTTATCGTTGGCAAAGTAGCCCCAGCTATTGAGCTCTGAATTTATGTGCCAAATATTTAAACCTTCAGCGTTTAAGTTTAAGTCGTTACCGCTTCTATCGCGGTATTGCACAATAAAGTACTCGTCGTATTTATTGGTGGCACTTGTGTCGCTGCGTAAAATAAGCGCATCTTGGTTAGTTGATGAGGCTGAAAGTTGATAGTTGGTATCTGAAGTTGATGCAAACTGTGGCGTCAGCCAGCCAAGCGCAAATTTACTAAATGCACTGTGATCTGAACTGTTATTATCCATCATATCCATACCACCTGTACCACCACGTGGACCAATGCTGTCGTCGTAATCGTAGTAATCAGGCAGGCCAAGTGCATGGCCGGTTTCATGAATAAGTACAAGCGGCGAAAATGCTTGCCCTTCCGAATAGGCCAGCCATTGCCATGAAATTGTGCTGATGGTTTTACCATCGACGGTAAATGAGTTGTCGCCAAAACCTGAGAAAGTACCCCACCAAAGGCTTGCCCATTCGCCAGGAGGGCCAGTCCAAATCACTGCAACGTAATCGATGTCGCCGTCGCCGTCGTTATCGTATTGGCTAAAGTCATGGCCAAGCGCATCATGGTGTTCAATTGCTTCTTTGATGATTTGCTGCTTTACCTGTGCGGCGTTGGTACCATCGTCAAGCGGACGGTTGTACTCGGTTTTATACCAATCAAGCACATTACCTTGAATATCAAGTTTGTTATATGACGAACGCTGGTAAAATGCACGGTGGCTTTCAAACGGGAAACTGCTGGCGTTGCCCTCACCAAAAATTTTACTGTTAATTGCGCTTTGAGAGTTGCTTTCATTGTGTAAGTAATCGGGAAATTCAACTAGCAGCACCAACATTTTAGGCGTGCCTAAACTCGGAAAGTACCCTTCAAATGGGTTTGCTTCATCTGCTTTATTTTGCATTGTTCGCAGTTGCGGCAAATGGTGTAAACGCTGGTGGTTACCATATGATTTTGCTTGCAAAGCGCGCTGGCTAAGCGTTTTTTCCGCTTTATAGCGTTTTAGCTGCTCTTGCGTGGGCGGTTGTAATGCACTTACGTGTAGAGTCAAAAATGCACTACAGGCAAGAAGTACCTTAGTTAACTGTTTCATAGTTGAATCCGTTACAAATCTATTGTCACTGTGTGAGTAATAAAGTTTACTCCTAAATGACCTTTAATAGAAACAATAAGGGAACAGTTTATCAGCTGTTTTTAGCGGTTTAGACTTCTAAAATTGACATTTTCACTTATCCCCTCCACAATACGCGCCTAAATTTATAGCCTATTGGTGCCGTTAAATTTTTGCTCTTTCGCTTCAGTAAAATAGCGGGTCAAACATAACAACGGATAATCGGGAAGTTGGTGCATAAGTCTTTGCCTTATTAAGTCCAACGCTGCCCCCGCAACGGTGATGTATTTTGTATTAAATAAAATGCTCAGCCCGGAGACCGGCCAATTGGTTTCTTAAAACGATTAACATTGTGCGGTGGGCACAAGGGGATAATATGTATCACAAATCTAAGTTAGGTTTGGCGCTTAGCCTTGCCTTGTCTTCTTCATTCGTTGCAGCTAATACAACCGACGCTCAAACACAGCATGATATTGAAACCATTGTTGTTACCGCAAATAAGCTTGAGCAATCAATTGACCAAACTCTGGCGAGCGTGCAAGTTATTGACCGTGCGCAAATTGAGCAATTAAATGTGCGTGATGTGTTAAGTGTGTTAGAAACGCAAGCGGGCATTCAAGTAAACCGTAATGGTGGGCAAGGGCAAAATGCGAGCCTGTTTGTACGTGGCTTAGAATCTCGTTACTCGCTTATTTTAATTGATGGTGTGCGCGTAGGCTCAGCAACCTTAGGTTATAAAAGCTTATCAACTTTGCCATTAAATTCAGTTGAGCGTATTGAAGTAGTAAAAGGCTCTCGGGCAGCACAATATGGTTCTGATGCGTTAGCGGGTGTTATTAATATTATTACGCGTCAATCACAAGGTCACAGCATTGCATTAACAACAGGCTCTAATAGTTATGCGAGCTTAGAGGGCACGTCACGTTTTACTACAGAATACGTGGATATTGCGCTTAATGCAGGTTATGAGCGTACAGAAGGATTTGACGTATTAGAAAACGATGCAACAAACTTTGCAGATCCAGATAAAGACGGTTATGACAACTTAAACCTAGGACTGAACCTTACTCATAATAATGAATTGTTAGGTCGATTAGGTTTTATTGCTCAATATTCAACGGGCGAAGTGGAGTTTGATAATTATTATGATTATCAAGAGTCTACATTAGATAAAGCCGAATATGAAAACTACCATGTAAATGCTAATTGGTTTAAACAGTTAGGTGACTTTAGCCATAAAGTAGATGTTGCGTTTAGCCAAGATCAAGATGATACGTTTGGCACTAAACCAACTAGCCGCTTTGCAACAGAGCGTGTACAGCTAGATTATTTATCGACATATCAGTTATCTGAGCAAATCGACTTTAATGGCGGCTTAAACTGGCATCAAGACAAGATTGATACAACGAGCAGTTATGATGAAAAAAGTCGCAATGCTTACGCTGCATTTGTTGGCGCGTATTACGATGACGGTAACTTTTTAGCTAATGTGGCTGTGCGTCATGATGATTATGATGAAGTTGGAGCTGAGCAAACGTATAACATTGCGGGTGGTATTTACCTGCATCAAGACGCAGTACTGCGTGTAAGTCAAAGCTCTGGCTTCAAAGCACCTACGTTCAACGACTTATACTACCCAGGTTCAGGTAACCCAGAGCTTGAAGCTGAAACATCAATTAACCGTGAGCTTGGCTTACGTATTGATTTTGATAGCTTAAGTGTGGATGTTGCGGCATTTCGTAACGAGCTAACCAATAAAATTGCGTGGGCACCAGCACCAACAGCGGATAACCCATATCGTTGGTCACCATTTAACATTGCCGAAGCTCGTTATGAAGGCGTAGAGCTAACCACCAATTTTGCATTTTACGGTTTTGATAACACGCTTAATGTAAGTTATATCGACGCGCAGAAAGTGGATAACTCACCAACCGCTCTTGAAAAATATAGTGACTTACCATTTGTTGCAAAAGAAAATGTACGTTACAGCATCGCTAAGCAGTGGCATGATTTAGATATTAATTTAAGTGTTGCGTATCAATCAGAGCAAAAATCGACGCTGATTACTAAAATCCCATCGCGCATTGTGTGGGACTTAGCTGCAAACTATCAAATTCAACAGCAATTAACCGTAAGTGCTCGTATCGAAAATCTATTTGATAAAGAATACATTCCAAGTCAAGGTTATGGCGTAGATATCGATGGCGATTGGGTAAACGATGCGTTTTACCACTACAACGAAATTGGTCGTCAGTTATTTGTTGGTATCGCGTACGATTTTTAACTGAGCGATTTAACAGCGAATCATTTTGTAAAAAAAGCCGCAATTTGCGGCTTTTTTTATTGCGCTAGTAATGTCGCATAATTAGCTGAGAACTTAGCTAATTTAGGGCCAATCATAATACTGCAATAAGGTTGATTAGGGTTATCGCGGTAGTAGTCTTGGTGGTATGTTTCAGCACTATAAAAAAGTGTCGCTGGGCTTAGCTCAGTGACAATTTTGTCTGCCAAAAGTGCTTGCTGACTTGCCAGCATTTTTAAGCTCGCTAGCTTTTGAACATCATCAAGATAAAAAATAACACTGCGGTATTGTGTACCCACATCATTACCTTGGCGGTTTAATTGTGTTGGATCGTGTAACTCAAAAAAGATTTGTAATAGTGTTGAGTAGCTAATGACTTGCTCATCAAATTCAATTTTCACCACTTCGGCATGACCGGATAAGCCGGTGCAAATATCTTGATAAGTTGGGTTATCTAAATGACCACCACTGTAACCTGATAGCACCGATTGCACGCCTTTTAAACGGCGAAATGCCGCATCAATACACCAAAAGCAGCCACCACCAAAAATTGCTGTTTGCATTATTGTTTAATCTATTTTCTTGTTGGTTGCGTAAAGATTAATACAGTTAGACAAGGGACGGCAAGATGAAACAAAGTTTAATTATTGGGGCGGGCGGTATAGGTTTGGCTGTTGCTGAGTTATTATCCCAACAAGGCGACGAACACAACATTACCATTATCACCAGCAATCCAACTCTTTTAAGTGATAAACGCTTTAATGTGTTGTTAGTTGAAAACCACAGTGAACAGCAGGTAGCAAGCTGTTTAGCGACATTATCAATTAAGTTCGATTATGTATTTTGTTGTTTGGGTTTATTGCATCAAGAGGAAATTCAACCCGAAAAAAATCTATCACAATGGCGTGTTGATTCGGCAGTGGCATTAATGCAAGCCAACGCATTTGCACCGCTCACCTACTTAGTACATTTACAAAAATCACTGGCAAAAGAGTGTAAATTGGCATTTTTATCAGCGCGAGTTGGCAGCATAAGCGATAACCGCTTAGGTGGTTGGTACAGTTACCGTATGGCTAAAGCGGCACTTAATATGGCAATCAAAACCGCGAGTGTGGAACTGGCTCGAAGTAGTAATAAGGTGTGTGTGATTGCCTTTCATCCAGGCACAACTGATACCAAGTTGTCGAAACCATTTCAACGTAATGTACCGAAAAATAAATTGTTTACTGCACAATTTAGCGCGGAATGTTTAATTCGCTTAATGTTTCAGGTTAATGAAAAAGACAGTGGAAAATTCTTTGCTTGGGATGGGCAAGAAATAGAGTGGTAGCTAAGTTTAGAGTCGCTACCACTCTGTAGTTTTATAGCGGATGATCGCTGGCTTGATCGTTAATTGCTTTCTCAGTGGTTTCTGGCGATTGTGTGTTACGCGCCAGCATGTAATACGCACTTGGAATAACAAATAGTGTTAGCAAGGTTGCCACAACCACACCGGTTAAAATAACAATACCAATAACCATACGGCTTTCAGACCCCGGGCCAGATGCCAACACCAGTGGTACCGAGCTCATTACTGTGGTTAAAGATGTCATAATAATTGGGCGTAGGCGCTGTTTTGATGCGCTGATTAAAGCCTCGGTAAAGGCAATGCCTTTATCACGTAGTTGGTTAGCAAATTCAACGATTAAAATACCGTTTTTCGCGCTTAATCCTATCAACATTACAATACCAATTTGGCTGTAAATATTAAGGCTGGAATCGGTAAAGAATAACCCTGTTAGTGCGCCAACTAAGCCAAGTGGTACTGTAAGCATAATGACTAACGGGTGCACAAAGCTCTCAAATTGCGCTGCAAGTACTAAGAAAGTAACCGTGAGCGCTAAAATAAACACATAGGTCATTGCTGATGCGCCTTCGTAGAACATTTGCGATTCGCCTTTGTAATCAATCGCGCCTTCAATGTCGTTTTCTTCCATTGCCACTTGGTTTAGGAAATCAAGTGCTTCAGCTAGTGAGTAATCAGCTGCAAGGTTGGCGCTAATGGTAATGGCGCGCATACGGTTATAACGGTTTAAACGCGCAGCCGTTGCTTGCTCATCAATTGAAATTAAGCTATCCAGTGGCACTAAGTCATTGTTACGTGATTTTAGGTAAATCGACGAAATATTCTTAGGGTCTGAAAAGTCCGCTTTAGTGCCTTTTAAAATTACATCGTATTCTTCACCGCGATCAATAAACGTGGTGACTCGGCGCTGACCCAGCATAGATTCAAGAGTGCGACCAATTTGCGAAATGCTAATGCCCAGATCTGCCGCTTTGTTTTTATCAATACTGACTAAAAACTGCGGAAAGGTCTCTTTGTAATCGTGGTCAAGACGCACTAGCCCTTTATTTTCGCGGGCACGGGCTAGAATACGGTCACGCCAATCGGCCAGTTCTTCGTAGCTATTGCCTTGCAATACAAACTCAACCGGACGACTGTTACCACGACCGCCAACGCCAGAGCGCATAATGGCAAAGGCGCGCACATCGGTAACATCGGTTAATTTACCGCTGATTTCGCCCATAACTTGCCACGTATCGCGTTTGCGTTCGTCCCAATCGGCCATACCCACAATAGCAACGCCGCCACGGCCACCCCAGCCAGGAACACGAATAAGTACGCGACTTAACTCACCATTTTCTTGGTACGGCATCAGTTTTTCTTCAATCTGAGCCATGTTCTGTGCGTTATTTTCGTAGCTTGCGCCTTCAGGACCATTCATCATTATAAAGAAAGTACCGCGGTCTTCTTTTGGTGTGAGTTCCGATGGCAATTGTTTAAACAGCAAGTAACTGGCAAGACCCGCAAAAATAAGAAGTAGCAACATACTTTTGCTACTAGCCACGTTGTTACGCAGTAAATTTTCGTAGCCGCTCTCAACTTTGCCAAATAGTGCATCAATTTTATGACTAAACTTGGATGCTTTTTCACTTGGCTTTAAAATTTTAGAGCACAGCGCTGGCGATAATGTGAGTGCGGTTAAGCTTGAGAAAATTACCGCTGCGCTGGTGGCCATAGCAAATTCAGTAAATAAGCTACCAATTCGACCTTCCATAAAGACTAACGGCACAAATACCGACACCAGTACTAATGTTGTTGCAACAATCGCAAAGCCGACTTCACGTGCACCGCGATAGGCCGCAAGCAGTGGTGGCTCGCCAAGTTCAACACGGCGGTGAATGTTTTCAAGCATTACAATGGCATCATCTACCACTAAACCAATTGCCAGTACTAAGGCGAGTAAGGTAAGTAAGTTAATTGAGTAACCCATGCCGTAAAGAAAAGTAAAGCTACCAATCAGTGCAACGGGTACGGTAATTGCCGGAATAAGGGTTGCGCGCACGCTGCCTAAGAATAAAAAGATAACGGCAACTACTAACGCCATTGCAATAGCGAGTGTGCGATATACCTCAGAAATCGACTCACGGATGAAAATAGATGAATCGTAACTGTCTTGAATGGTGGTGCCTTCTGGTAATGAGCGCTTAATTTTTTCTATTTCTTCGCGTGCTTTTTCAACTACGGTTAAGGTGTTAGCTTTGGCTTGCTTAACAATACCAAGGCCTATCATGTCTTTGCTGTTACCGCGGAACAAGTTTTCTTCATCAACTGCTTCAAGTTTTACGTCAGCCACTTCTTTTAAACGTACTAAGTAACCGCTGTTACCGCGTTTGATGACTAAGTTTTGAAAGTCGCTTTGTGATTTGTAGCTGCGCGCAATACGCACAGTAAAATCGCGATCTACCGATTCAATTTCACCGGCTGGTAATTCAACGTTTTCTTGACGTAATACACGCTCAATTTCATCAGCGGTAACCCCTTTAGCGGCCATTGCATCACGGTTTAACCACACTTTCATCGAGTATTCGCGTTGGCCACCAAGGCGCACATTAGCTACGCCATCTACTACCGCAAGCCTATCAACAATATAACGCTGGGCGTAATCAGACAGCTGCAATGAATTCATTGATGTACTGTTTAATACAAACCATGCAATAGGGCTTTCATCGCTGTCGGATTTTGACACTTCTGGCGGGCGTACTTGCTCGGGTAAGCTATCAAGTGCGCGTGAAACACGTTCGCGTACATCGTTGGCAGCGGCATCAATATCGCGGTCAATATTAAATTCAATGGTAATATTTGAGCGACCATTTCGGCTTGACGAGTTAATGCTTTTAACACCTTCAATACCTGAAATACGGTTTTCTAATACTTGGGTAATTTTGGTTTCGATAACCTCAGAAGACGCACCTGTGTAGCTAGTGCTTACTGACACAATTGGTGTATCAATATCTGGGTACTCTCTTAGTGGAAGCATTGAAAATGCAACTAAACCAAAAGTAAGTAGCAGTAAGTTTATTACGGTTGCAAAGACCGGACGTTTAACTGAAATGTCGGTTAAAATCATTTCAGCATCTCCTTAATTGTCACTTGGCTATTTGGTCTGACTTTAATAATACCTTCAGTCACAATCTGTTCGCCTTCGCTTAAACCGCTGCCAATGGCAACCCAACCACCGCGGCGCAGGCCAATAGTAACTTGGCGCTTTTCGATCACGTTATCGTTAATGACATAAACAAAGTGTTTGTCTTGCTGCGGAATAAGTGATTTTTCAGGCACCATCAAGGTGTTTTGTGCGCTTAGTTCTAATTGCGTGTATAGCAGCATGCCAGTACGTAGCATGTTATCTTTATTATCAAAGTTTGCGGTGATTTTTACACTGCGTGTTGCCGCATCAATACGACTGGCAATGTGTGACACTGTACCGCTGAAGGTTTTTGTTGGGTAAGCAGGGCTTGTTGCGGTTACTGTCATACCAATGGCGATTTGCGCGAGGTATTTCTCTGGCACATTAAAATCGGTTTTAATCACGCTGGTATCATCCAGTGTGGTGATTTCTGTACTGGTATTTACAAAGGTACCAGTAGATACTTCTCGCAAGCCAAGTTTGCCGCTAAATGGTGCATATAGCTTCATTTCAGCAAGTTTGATTTTAGCGCTAGCCAGTTGTGTTTTGGTTGCCTCGTAGCTTGCCTCTTGCTCATCAAGTGCAGAGCGCGCGGTGGCTTGTGTTTTTGCCAGCTGTTGTAAGCGTTTTAACTTACGTTTCTCTTCTTTTAATAGAATTTCCAGCTCTTCAACGCGGGTTTTTTCTTCGGCATCTTGAAGTTCAACCAGCAACTGGCCTTTTTTAACGGTGTCGCCATCATCAAAAAAGATATTTTTAATATAGTCGGATTGTGCGCTAACGAGTGTTACCGCTTGATTTGCACGCGCAGTACCAAGCGATTCGATAATATTTGCTTGGCGGCTAATTGCCACTTGATGCGCCTGTACTGGTGTTGCGTTTGCATTTCGCTTGTTTTGTTGTCCTTGCGATTCAGGTAAATACAAATAAATGCATAAACCGAATAAAACAAAACATATGAGGGGGAATAATGCTTTACCAGATTGTTTTGCGTGCATAAAAGTTTCTCGTAAGTGTTCAGGGCTCACTATTCTACTAGACAGTTTAGAACTTGTGCGTGCTAGGCATCGTATAATATTGTGAATTAAACGTGTTTTTTTCCGTGAGTACGTAGAATTTATGAAAAATAAAAGTAAAAATTGCCCATATTGCAAACAGCTAAGAGCAGCATTAATTTGGGGTGTTTTAATGGCATGTTTATATTTTAGTGTGTGGGGCTAATGGCAAAACGTTTAAAAATAGCTGCGTCGGCGCATAAGTTCGGTGGCGAGTTTTTGGTTGCCGGTAGCATTGTGCTGGTGCTGGTACTATTGTTCGTTAAATTAAAGCCAGAACCCATCTCTATTTTTGATGTGGCGGTAGTGATTGGCGCCTTGTTTGCAATGTTTATCGGATATTTTAAATTATCAGAACCACGCTATAATTTAGTATTGAGCAACAATGGTTTAGTGTTTTATCATCGCTACGGCAAAGTGCGTATTTCTCGCGATAATATCGCTGAAGTAGGGCAAGTCAGCATTGCAAATGATAACCAGTTCATTGAGCTTTCGTGCTTGGGGTTACGGCTTAAGTCGATCGCGCCACTAATTAAGCGTATGCCACCAAGGTTGGCACTTAAGCTAATTATGGAGCAGCGCAACTGGCTAATTGCAGGCATTAAAGTTAAATGGCCGTTAGGTAATGTGCCGGATGATTGGCTAATTGAGGCGAATCAGTATCAAGATAAGTTTGAATCCAATGGTTTACTCGCCATGATGAGCCATCGTCTTGAGCATTTTAACGAGCTTTATGGCTATCATTTTTTGATATCCTATAATTACTTTGATCGCCCAGCAGATGAATTTGTGAATTTATTGCAACACTGGTTGCGAGATCCCGAGAAAACGATAGAAAAATATAGTAACATCAAGTAGAAAGATAGTTATAAGCGCAAATTTTTGAATTTAAAGTCATTAAGGTTTGCGTTGTGTAAATCGGAAAGGCTGAACATGACAGATGACAGAGCATATGTGAAAAGTGGTCGCAACACCATAATTCATAAAGAAAAAAAGTTTGATTTAGTGATTGTTAATGGGGATAGCCATCCTAAGATTAGAGTGACAGCTTTTGGTTTACAGCCTTTCAAAGAAAGCCTGCCGCGCAACCGCCGAGAAGCTAAAGAACGTTATTTAGAGGTTGTTCAAATAGGCTCGCAAGATGTATTTGGTGAGGAAAAGCAGCTTCTTTTTTTACAAGCACTAGATGGCCGAGAGTATAAAGTTGATTACTCAAAGGTAGGTACAAAACTGTTTGTACGTGTTCATCAAGAAAGTTACATGTAACTCAGAACGATTATTTTATTTCTAAAAAAAGCAGTCATAGTTGAAAAATTATGGCTGCTTTTTTGCATTAAATTTTTATATTTTAGAAAACGACTTTTTATTAGGTGTTATTTATGACCATAGGAAAACAGCATTCCGTATTGCTCACTTGCTTAAGTGCGATGTTGGTACTGGGCTGTGGTGGCGGTTCAGGTTCATCTAACGATGACAATACCAGCGCGCCTTTGTCTGTTAATGCCGGAAGTGATATTGCACTCGATGAAAAACTCACGTTTTCAGTTAATGCGGTTGCAAGCCCTGAAGGTGGTACGTTTACTTGGCGCCAGTTAAGTGGGCCGCAAATTGAAGGTTTTCCACTCGAGGGGGCAAAGCAAGAAATTATCGCGCCCGATGTAAAACAAGATCAATCAATTGAGTTATCGGTTGAATATGTTGCCCCAGATAACCGTACAGTAAGCGATAACTTGGTGGTATCGATTAACTCAGTTAATTTATTACCTGTTGTCTCAATTAAGCAAACTGCGCCGACCAGCTTACCGTCGCAATATGGCGATATTATTGTATTGTCTAGCAGTAACTCATTTGATCCAGATGAAAATGGTCAATTAGTCAGTTATTTGTGGCAACAAGTTGCAGGAACGGCAATTCCCATTGCCGATAAAACATCTGCTGATTTAACATTTACACACCCATTGCTCGCCCAAAATGACGAAGTAGCGTTTCGCTTGACCATTACTGACGATGAAGGTGGTCAGCAATCTAACGAGTTAGCGCTAACCTTACAAAAAAGTAATCAACTAATTTTTGCCAATGCCGGAGCAAACCAAAGCGCGCAAGAATTTTCCACCGTTACCTTAGATGCAAGCGCTTCAACCAGTGTTGATGGTAGTTTTAGTTGTAATTGGGTTCAGCAATCAGGTGTAACAGTTACGCTCGATAATAGCGATGTGTGTCAAACTCAGTTTATTGTGCCAGATGTTGATGCCCCTGAAAGCCTTATATTTGAGCTAACGGTAACTGATAGCGCCAATCGCACTGACAGTGAACAAACACAGGTACTTGCAGAGCCAAAAGCTCTCGGTTTAATTAATGACAGTGGTATGAATCGCTGTTTTGATAACAGCAAAGAGTTAATTAACTGTGTTTCAACTGAATTCCCAATGCAGGATGCAGCGCTTGGCCGCGACATTCACGCCGGTTTACTTGATAAAGTTGGCAGCGGCCCCGGGGCATTTGATTTTACCAAGCTTGATCAGTTTGCCGGAGAGTTGCCAGACAATGCCATTAACTTTAGTTGTGTAAGAGATAATATTTCAGGGCTAATATGGGAAGTTAAGCAACCCAGTACTGGCACATTGCCTAATACGCAATTGCGCGAGGCGCAAAACACTTATAGTTGGTATTTAACAACGGTTAATAATGGTGGTTTTGCTGGGGTAGAGGCGCCCGCACAAGTTTCTTGCCCAAGTACGGTTAATTGTGGTCTTGACCAGTATGTAACAGAGGTTAATGAGATTAATTATTGTGGCGGTAATAATTGGCGAGTGCCAACCCATAGTGAGCTAAGCTCGCTATTGCATTTCGGTCAGCAGGGCTCGGGCAGTGTGCTGATCTCTGATTTTTTCCCGCACTCGGCAACACTCGCAATTGATGGTGTACTTCCGTATTGGACAATGCAAACCAGCGCTGAAGGTGGGCAAAGCGCATTTGCTTGGGCGATTGATATGTTTTCAGGGAAAGACATTGGTTATCCTAAACAAAACCTTGGCTATATACGTTTAGTGCGAGACACCAGTAATGATGATTAATAAAGAGGGTACTATGCGTATTTTTAGTAAATTATCGATTATTGTGACTACAACTATCTTTGCATGCTCTGCTAATGCGCAAGTATGTGTTGGTAATATTCCTAGCACGTCACCAACAGCGCAATTTACGGTAAATGCAGATGGCACTGCGATTGATAATTCAACCGGCTTGATGTGGATGCGTTGCAGTATTGGCCAATCTTGGGATGCAACTAATAGCACCTGCACCGGTGGCACTGAGCAGTTAACTTGGCAACAAGCCTTGCAAGTTGCAGCAGATTACCAATACGCTGGCTTTGACGATTGGCAGTTGCCGAATGTTAAAGAGTTAAGTTCGCTTGTTGAACGTCAGTGCGTTGATGCGGCAATTAATAATGTTGTATTCCCAGCAACATTGGCGCAAAACTATTGGACCAACACAAGCGGTGTTGGCAGTATTACTCAAGCATGGGCTGTGGCCTTTTATAGCGGCAAAACAAACTTAAGAAGCAAAGCCTCAGACGTGCACTTGCGTTTAATGCGCTATGCGAAATGATTTGGTATCTACCTCGTTAGTTTGATAATCTTGCTTAGTTATCTTTTGGGTAGAATTGTTATGAAGTTGGTGCGATTTTGGGTCTTTTTGATTGCAGGCTTATTGTTTTCAAATGCATCGTTGGCTGATGAATTATGTGATGTTGAGCTTGGACATGGCTTAATTATTACTAATGATGTTATTCGCATTGTCGATAAAGGACAAACCAATGTGCAGATAAATAACGACACTCAGTTGTTTATTCGCGGCCGTTGGATTGAGCTTAACGATGAAGAGATGCAAGTTTTAAAAGAATACAGCAAAGGGTTGCGCAGTACGGTACCTGAACTGGTTAAACTTGCTACCGACGGTGTTAATTTAGGCTTGTCAGCAATTGAACAAGTGGTTACAGGCTTTACCGATAAAGAGCCTGAAGTATTAAAAGACCAACTAAAGTACGTTGAAATTGCCCTAAAAGATAAGTTTAAAGCGGGTGATGACTTTTTCTATATCGCACCCCAATCCCTTTCTAAATTAGATGATTTTTTTGAAAAAGAAATTAGTCAAAAAATTCACTCTGCTGTGCATGGTTCGCTCGGCGCTATTTTAGTTGCGCTTGGTGATGCATTTGAATCAAATGAAGGCAATATCGAGCAGAAAATCACAGGCATGGGTGAGCGTATTGATATTATCGCCAGCGAAATTGATAAGTCATTACAAAAGAAAGTTGTGCAACTCGAACAAAAAGCGAATCAATATTGCGGTTGTTTACGCACTTTAAATGAGACTGAAGACAAGCTACAGCAGCTAGTACCAGAACTTGCTGATTTTGATTTAGTACAAGTAAAAGGGTTGAGTTTGTAATGACTAATTCAGTATTTGATAACACTGATTTTCAAGTGGATTGTACTTGGTTAAAGCAACACCTCGATGACACTAACTTAGTTGTTCTTGATGCCAGTATGGATAACCCGGTAAATAAATCAAAAGATCAAAGTTGTGGCGTGATCCCAGGCACAATACGTTTCGACTTTAGTAAACATATTGTAGATGTAACCGCATCATCGCCTAATACCATGCCAAGTGCGCACGTTTTTGAAGATAAAATACAGCAGTTAGGAATTAATCAAGATTCGCATCTGGTTGTATATGATAAACAAGGTTTGTTCTCTGCAGCACGCGCTTGGTTTATGTTTAAAACCATGGGCTTTGATAATGTTGCTATTTTACGTGGCGGCTTACCGGCATGGCAGCAACAGGGTTTTGAAGTTGTTGAAAGTTACGCGATACCAACAGTGAAAGGTAACTTTAAAGTTCCGCAAGATAAGCAACTATTTGTTGATAAGCACTATGTACTAAATGCAATTAACAATGACGATATTCAAATTGTTGATGCGAGAGGTTATGGGCGTTTTAGCGGACAAGAAGCTGAGCCGCGTGAAGGGATGCGCAGTGGTCATATTCCAAACTCGCTCAACTTACATTATGCCAGCTTGCTTGAGCAAGGCGAGTTGTTAAAGAAAGCTACACTCAAACAAATTTTTAACGAACTTGTTCCTGCACCCAGAGAATTTATATTTAGTTGTGGATCCGGTGTAACCGCGTGTATTTTAGCATTAGCCGCCGAGGTTGCGGGGTTTGATAATGTGAAAGTGTACGATGGCAGTTGGAGCGAATGGGGTAAAGATAAGCTGTTACCAATCGATTCTGTGTCAAACTAAATCATATAATAAAACTAATTTTTAGATGATTTAGTTTGTTTCTATGTCATTTATCTTAGTTCCTTGTGTGTTCAGCTTTTCGAAATATTTACACACAATTTACAACTAGCAATGATGGTACAAACAACTAGACTACACCTAGTTATACCCCTGTATTATCATTATGAATATCACACGAAGTTCCTTAAAAAAACCAGCCAGCGTGCTGGTGATTTTAGTGCTAATTATGCTGTTTGGCACAATTAGTATCTTTAAACTACCCATCCAATTAACCCCCGATATTGAGCAACCACAAATCACGATTATTTCAGGTTGGCGCCAAGCTGCCCCAGAAGAAATCGAGTCTGTGATCATCGAGCCGTTAGAAAATGCGGTAAAAAACACGCCTGGTGCGCTTGAGGTAAATACGCAAATTAACCAAGGGCAGGGTTTTATTAATTTAACCTTTGCTGTTGGCAGTGATATGCAAGAGGCGATGCTAAATGTGCTAAACAGCTTAAACCAAGCTCCGCCTTTGCCTTTAGATGCCATGGACCCAATTGTTACGGCAGGTGGTAATGCAGGCCCTGGCTCCGGTGGGCCAACCGCAGCAACCTTGTTGGTGGTACCTACGGAAAGTAGTGGTCATCTCGATATGGCGCGTTATCAAAAACAAATTGATGAATTAATTCAACCGCGTTTGGCTAAAATTCCCGGCGTGGCCTTTGTTAACTTAGCAAGCGAGCGGCCACGCGAGCTGCGTGTTACTTTTGACCCCCATAAAGCAGCAGCGCTAGGCATTAGCTTAAATCAAATTAGCCAAACACTTGCTTCTTCTACTGACACTTCAGGTGGTATTGCCGATGTTGGTCGTCGTCAATATACCGTACGTTTCACTGGGCAATATGATTTAGATAATATGGCGCAAATGCGCATTGGCTATTCAGGTGAGCGCGCTATTTTCTTAGGCGATGTAGCGAAAATTGAAAATACCGTAACAGACCGCCGTGCAATGACGCTGCGAAATGGCAAACCTGCTTATTACATTACGCTTACCCGTGCCAATGAATCGAATACTGTTGCGGTACTAGATGAGCTGAATGCCACAATTAAAGAATTAAACGAAGGTATACTAGCTCAAGAAGGCTTAGCGATTGAATTAAGTTACGATGCATCTGTGCATATTCGTAACGCATTACAGTTGGTAAAAAGTAACCTTGGCCTAGGTGTATTATTGGCCTGCGGTATTTTGTGGTTGTTTTTCAGAGGTTGGCGTACAACGTTAATTATTGCATCGACAATTCCGGTGTCGTTAATGGTGGCTTTTTTAGCGCTAAGTATTTTTAACCGTAGTTTAAATGTAGTGTCGTTGGCAGGATTGGCGTTTGCTGTAGGTTTAGTGCTTGATGCTGCGATTATTGTGCAAGAAAATATCACGCGATTAATGCAAGCAGGTATGGCACGAAAGCAAGCCGTGTTAAAAGGCGCAGTGCAAGTAAGTGGTGCGCTATTTGCCTCTACCGCAACCAGTGTGGCGATTTTCCTACCAATTTTATTTATGGCGGGTATTGAAGGTCAGCTCTTTTCAGATTTAGCGTTAACGCTTTCTATAGCGGTAATTGCCTCATTAATTAGTGCTATCAGTATTATTCCTATTGCCAGTAAATATTTACTCAGCAATGAAAATAACGACGATCAATTTCATGCTTACTGGCGTCGCTTAACCAATTTAATTATGCGACTGACTAGCACTCGTACTAAGCAAGTTTCTTGGGTGGTAGGATTGTTAGGTGGCGCGGTACTGGTGACATACACTTTAGTGCCGCAAACTGACTTTATGCCACGCGCACCAACTGATGGCTTCTTTTATAGTTTAGTAACGCCAGCCGGTGCCAATATTGATTACATGGAAGAGGAGCTGGCTGAGAAAGTAAAACAGCGCCTAATGCCTTATTACTTAGGTGAGAAATCACCTGCAATCAAAGATTTTAATTTCTATGTGTTTGGTTCAAATGCGGGTGGCTTTATTTATTCTGCCGATGCTCAGCGCGTAGAGGAGCTAATGCAAGTTGCTCGCGAGGAAATATTTGCAGAGCTGCCCGATACTCAAGTCTTCTTATTTAGAGGCTCGATGATCCAAGTAGCAAATGGGGGCAACGGCCGCACTTTAAGTATCGACTTGCAGGGCTCTAATATGGAGCAATTGATGTCTACTGCGCAACTAGCATTGGCTGAAGTAAAAAAAGCTATGCCTAAGGCAATGGCGCAGCCGCAACCCTCTCTTAATATGGCTGAGCCAGAACTGCGACTCACGCCAAATGATAGACGCATTACGCAAGCGGGTTTAACACGCCGAGATGTAGCAAGTGCGGTGCAAGCCTTTACCAGCGGTATGTTTATTAGTGAATACTTTGACGGTAACGAACGCATGAACGTGATTTTACGTGCTAATCCATGGCAAAGTCCCGAAGAGCTAGCGAGTTTGCCTATCACAACACCATTGGCAGGTGTGCAAACGTTGGGTGAGCTAGCCACTATTGAGCGAACCGTTGGACCATCTCAATTACGCCGTGTAAATGGCTACCGTACTGTTAGTATTCAAATTACACCGCCAAATGATATGAGTTTACAGCAGGCGCAAAAAATACTTACTGAACAAGTGATGCCCGTTGTGCGTGAAAATTTACCTCGCTCAGCAAACGCAATTTTGGCAGGTAATGCGCAAAAAATGAATTCAGCAATTGAAGAAATGGCCTACAACTTTGTGCTTGCGCTATTTATTTTATTTTTGTTGATGACGGCGCTGTTTAAATCGGCTCGCGATAGCCTGTTGGTGTTGTTAGTTATGCCTCTGGCCGTAGCGGGCGGCATATTGGCGCTAGCGGCACTTAACGTTGTGAGTTTTCAGTCACTCGATTTACTTACTATGATTGGCTTTATTATTTTACTCGGGCTGGTTGTGAACAATGCGATTTTATTAGTAGATCAAACTCGCCAAGGCGAACGTGGTGGTTTATCACGTCGTGAAGCGGTTGAAAATGCAGTACTTATTCGTGCAAGACCGGTTTACTTAAGTACCTTAACCAGTTTATTTGGCATGTTGCCACTGATGATAATGCCGGGTGTTGGCTCGGAGATTTATCGTGGACTGGCGACTGTAATTGTTGGCGGTATGGCAATTAGTGCCATGTTTACCTTAATTTTAATGCCAAGTTTATTACTACTAGGTAAACAAATGCCACCGCAATTAACACAAGCAAATACTAAAAACGATAAAACACAATTAGATCTGGTTGCTAATAAGTAGGGGATACCAAGATGAATAAACCATTAAATACGCTATTAGTTGCTTCATCGCTGTTGGTTGCACCTTTATATGCATTACCAACAGTTGCGGTTAAATTGGTTGAACAAGCGCCACTTGTTCAAACCGTGGCTTTGAACGGCACTTTAAGAGGTAAAGGCGATGTTGATTTAACCGTTGGCACCGCGGGGAAGCTTAGTTTTGTTGCAGAGCCAGGCGCTAAGATAAAGCAAGGTGAGGTGATAGCGCGAATTGAAATGCTACCGCTTGAATTAGAAGCGGCAGAGCAGCGCATTATGATTAAGCGTGCTGAAGTAAATTTAACTTATCAACGCCAAGAGCTTGAGCGGCTAAAAAAATTAGCTAAGACCAGCAGTGCAGCGGCAAACCAAGTTGATTTAGTACAAAGTCAGCATGACTTAGCTCTCACCGATATTGAGCTGGCAAAAGTGAAGCTGAAACAAATTGAAGATCGCATGGCACGAGCAACTGTAGTTGCACCATTTGACGGCATAGTCAGCAAACGCTTTTTATTAGCGGGCAGTGATGCAAGCCGTGCTGATAAGTTGGTGCATTTTATTGATATCAATAACTTGGAAGTACGTTTTTATGCACCGGTAAAGTACTTGGCATATGCAGCGGTTGGCCAAAACGTTAGCTTAAGTAGCGGCAGCTTTGATAATTTGCAAACTGGTAAGGCAACGGTAAGCGCAGTTATTCCAGCCACAGATTCGCGCTCGCAGACATTTGAAGTGCGCGCTAAGCTGCTCACAAACAATAAAGTGAGTTGGGCCAGTGGTCAGCTTGTTGATGTTGATTTTAATATTGAAAAAACACAACCAAGCTTATTAGTTGAGCGTGATGCGCTTATTTTACGAAAAGCAGGTGTTCATGTTGTAAAAATACAAGATAACAATAAAGCACAACAAGTTGCCGTGGAAGTTGGCCAAGGGCAAGGCAGTAAAGTTGAAGTGCGTCCTGTAACATTGGAGCAATTAAAATTAGGTGATAAAGTTGCCACCAGAGGCGCTGAAAGACTCACATCAGGACAAGAAGTGTTAGTGCAAGAGTAAGCTTAATTAAAAATTTTGACACAAAGTGAGAAAATTTATTCTTACTTTGTGCTTTTGCTTATGAAATTAGTTGGCTAATTTAGCTCTGTTTGTAAAAAGAAAACTCGAAAAAACAGGCTGTTTTGCTTAATTCGCGGAAATAGTGAAAATAAAAGCAAGTTTTACTTTCCCTCGGGGCAAGAGATCACTATAATTAGCCGCTATAAAATTTACACATGAGCTGAACTAAAGATCGGGTTTCTTGATCTTAGCCTGTATTTGCTGTATAAAGAGCGCCCTTTGATTAATTCCGGGGCAGAAACGTACACAAACCTCGGAAGAAATGATTTAGCTCGAGCGAAGTTATTGGAGATAAATAGACATGTCTAAAGTCTGTCAAGTTACAGGTAAGCGTCCAGCGGTAGGTAACCACCGTTCACACGCTCGCAATGCGACTAAGCGTCGTTTTTTACCTAACCTACAAACTCACCGTTTTTGGGTTGAAAGCGAAAAGCGTTTCGTTACATTACGTACTACTACTAAAGGTATGCGTATTATCGATAAGAAAGGCATCGACGCGGTATTAGTTGATATCCGTGCTCGCGGCGAAAAAGTATAAGGAGCTTGAGTCATGCGTGATAAGATCCGTTTAGTTTCTACTGCTGGTACTGGTTATTTCTACACTACCGACAAAAACAAGCGTAACATGCCTGAAAAAATGGAAATCAAAAAGTACGATCCAAAAGTACGTAAACACGTGATTTTCAAAGAAGCAAAAATCAAGTAATTGTGATTTGCTGAAAGAATTAAAAAAACCCGAGTTTATCTCGGGTTTTTTATTGCCTGAATTTTAAGTCAACTTAATTTAGTAATACCCATTCACTTACGTAAGCGTTTTATTTTTACGTTGTAAAGCTGCGTTGATGACAGGACAGGACAAAAGTTTTGCTATTGAGTGGTTCTAATTGTAAATAGGCATCAGCAAGTGTTTAACTTTAACAATGCTTGAGATGTTAGTAGATTATAGCTTTCAGCTCATTTTTTATTGCTGTGTGCGACTGGTAACAGTCTTACTTACAATCATATCGTAGTTATTAATCACACTTGCTAAGTTGATTTGATACAAATCTAATAGTTCACCTTGATTTCGTCCCGCCTGCTTTGCTTTATATAGTGCTTGATCTGCAAGTTCTAGGGCAAAGTCTAATGTTGTCTCATCATAAATATTGACGTTGGAAGCAGCGCCAATCGATACCGAAATTGAAACGTTATGCTGCTCAAATGTAATGGGTTCTGAATTAGTGATAGCTAATAGTTTTTTTATAAGCTGAGCGTCAGCTTCTAGGTTGCTATTTTCAATCACCAGTAAAAACTCTTCGCCACCCATGCGAATCAGATTATCTTGCTGGCGAATTGATTGCCGAATGCGCTGACAAAATTGTTTTAGTACCTGGTCGCCACAGGCGTGGCCATGGGTATCGTTGAGCGATTTAAAATGATCAATATCAAGGGCGAATAAGCTAAAACTAACTTCAGGTACATTCAGCATACGCTCGCGCTGTTGTACTTCAAAAAAGCGACGGTTTAAACCTTCGGTAAGCGGATCGATAAAGCGTTCTTCATTGAGCTTAGTATTGTGTTTGGTTAGCTTTTTATTGGATGTATTTAGCTTGCGATAAAAAAACGACAAAATAATAAAGGCCAACAAAGTGATAACAGCACTTAATACCCATATTCGTTTTTGCAATGACTTGTTTTCAATTTCAGTATTTTTGCGCTGATTATCAAACGCTAGTTGCTCAATTTCTTGATCTTTTTGGGCCACCTCGTAAAGCTCTTTAATGCGTAGCATGCGGCTCTCGCGTTCGGTGTTAAATATTTTATCGCTCAGTTCTTTGTAGCGTAGTTGTGCTTTATATGCCGCTTCAAAATTTTCAATGCTGGCCATCGCTTCCGACCAAGATTTATAGTTATCTGCCAACAAGCTAATCATTTTATACTCTTCAAAATAGCTATTGCCTTTATCGAAGTACTCTTGAGCTAGGTCGAGCTGATTTAAATAAACATTATTAATCGCCATAATAGAGTATGCGTGCGCAGCAAGGGTTTGATAGTCACTTTGTTGTGCATATTGCAGCGTCTTTTCTGCGTAGTCATTTGAAAGCGCAAGTTCGCCTTCAGTAAAGGCGATTGCAGCTAAATTGCTGTAAATTTCGTGAATTGCATCTTGGTTTTCAAGCTTTTTAGCCTGTTCAATAGCGTCTAGATAAATGGCTTTTGCTTGAGCTGTATTACCTTGGCTATTCAGAATAAACCCTCTATTTTGATACAGACCTAAAATGGCATTTTGTTGGTCAACGCTTTTATACCAATCAATCGCCCATTGGTTATTTATCAGTGCGTCGTCAAAAAAGCCGAGTTCGGCTTCTGAGATTGCGATAATGGCTCTGCTGGTGGCTTCTCGGTAATTGTCTTTATTAACGTTAGCAATAGTCATTGCCAATTTTGCTGCCTCAATTGCCGCCGAGTTCCTGCCTGTATCTTGTGCCATCATGGCAAAGCTAATGGCAATCCAGTATTTAAGCACAGGTGTTTGTGTATTGAGTGCATAGTTAAATGATTGCTCAATGTAGAGGTCGTATTGCTTAGCATCTTTTTCAAAATAATAGCGCCAAGATTTACAAAAACTGGTTGCTGCAGAAATAGCGGGATCTGAGGCTGAGCTGATAGTCAGTGCCAGTAAACTTTGTTCTGTTTGTTGGTAGGCATCTTGTTGGTTATTCACCAGTTCAAGATAGCAACGATAACTTAATAGGTAGGCGAGGTCGTTTAAATTATTTGTCGGATTCTGTTCATTAAACTGATTCAGCGCAGCCAGCATCTCAAGGTTGTCTTGATTGTGTTTAAGCGAAAGCTGTTCAATGCGATTTTCGTAATTGGAGAATGTTAAGTTACTTTGCTTTTGAATGTGTGCGCTAATATTTTGCTGTGTGGCTTGCTCTGTCTCTGTCGCATCAAGCGCAGCTGCAAATAAAACACAAAACAAAAATACTATTAATGGCATCGCAAACTTAACTAATTACATTTTCATAAGCATAGAGCTTAATTGATGGCTTGCATAGCGAAATGGCGCTTTATCTTAAGCATTAAAAAAGGCGCTAGACGCGCCTTTTTTACTAAAGCTTAATTAAGCAAATGCATCTTGTAGTGGTGGTACAACTTGCTTTTTACGACTTAGTACGCCATCTAACCATACACGGCTTTGCTCTGGTGCAACACCGTAAGCACGCTCAACAATGCCTTCGTCATCAGACGCAATAAGCATTTGTGAACCTTCTTTCATGATATCTGTAAGTAGTAAGAATACAGAGTGGCGGCCGCCTTCTTCTTTAAGCTTTGCAATATCAGCTTCAAGATCAGCTTTGATGTCGTCGAATACCGCTAGGTCGATAACTTCTAACTGACCGATACCTACTAGGTTACCGTTCATGTTGAAGTCTTTAAAATCACGCATAACTAGGTCGCGAGCTGGCGTGCCTTCAACCGCTGATTTAACTTTAAACATCTCCATGCCAAATGCTTTGTAGTCTTCAATACCTGCAATTTCAGCCAGTACTTCAACACACTTGATATCAGCAGTAGTACAAGTTGGTGACTTAAAGATAACAGTGTCAGATAGGATTGCACCTAACATAAGACCTGCGATGTTCTTTGGAATCTCAACGCCGTAGAAGTCATACATCATCTTGATGATAGTATTTGAACAGCCTACAGGGCGAATCCAACACTCAAGTGGTGTAGATGTCGTTAAATCGCCAAGTTTGTGGTGGTCAACAACACCCACAACGGTTGCTTCATCAATGTCATCTGGTGCTTGTGTTTTTTCAGTGTGATCTACAATGTAAACCTCTTCACCTGCGTAGCTCATTTTAAGCTCAGGTGCTTCAAAACCAAATGTGTCTAGAATGAATTGAGTTTCAGGTGATACATCGCCTAAACGTGTTGCGATTGCTGCTTCACCAATTTGATTCTTTAAATATGCAAGTGCAATTGCACCACAGATAGAATCTGAATCAGGGATCTTATGACCCACTACATACATTGCCATGGACGGAACTCCTTAAATTTTGGCGCATAGTTTAGCAAAAAAATAGCCTTTTAACAGCGACAGAAATTACTCATTTGGTATTACTTATACGCCACCTAAACGGATGCTAAAACTGCTTGTTTCATATAGACTTAGTAATACTGTAATACGTGCGTTTAGGATTGAAATGATTAGGCTTGGAAGAACTGGCTGGAATAATGTAATTATTTTCGCCATGCTGCTAATGATTTTTTTGTTTAATGGATTACATCATAAGATTATATCGACGTCTGATGATGAGGCTATTCAATCATTGTTGCCACCCAATAGCGCGGTACTGACCTATCAATACAGCGATTTCAAAATTGAGCGTATCGGTACGAGTTGGCGCACTAATAAGCAGCTAAATATTGATGTTGAATTGCTTGATTTAAATTGGCGACAAGCAAGCGGTGAGATGATGCCGATAGTTGATGAAAAGTCCTCGGCGCTCGCAAGCGTGGAACTTTTCATTGCAGGATATGATCGCAGTTTGGTGTTTGACGTATTTACTACGCCAGATGGGTGTTTTGTTTATGACAATCAAGCGCGTCGTTTAAAATTAGATAAACAAACCTGCAATCAGTTATTTCCTACCACGGAGTTTTAGAGTTTTTTATGCCTGAATTACCAGAAGTTGAAGTAAGCCGTTTAGGCATTACGCCACATATGCTAAACCAAACGGTGAAACAAGTGCGCGTGCATCAAGCGCAATTGCGTTGGCCGGTGCCAGACGACGTTTATCAACTTGAAGGTAAAACCATTATAGACATTAGCCGCCGTGCAAAATACCTAATGATTAGTGTGGATACCGGCAGTGTGATATTACACTTAGGCATGTCGGGGAATCTGCGGGTGGTCGATAATTCTGTACCACTCAAAAAGCATGATCATATCGAAATAGAGCTCGAAAATGGCAAAGTGCTGCGTTTAAATGATCCTCGTCGCTTTGGTGCCTGTTTGTGGCAAGCTGTGGGGGAAGTTCATAGCAGCTTACTAAAATTGGGCCCAGAACCATTAACAGACGAATTCGATGCTGATTATTTGTATGAAAAATCACGACAAAAGCAAACTGCGATAAAACAGTTTTTAATGGATAACAGCGTGGTTGTGGGCGTGGGTAATATTTATGCCAATGAATCTTTATTTAAAGCGGGTATTCATCCTAAACGTGCGGCTGGCAAAGTCTCTAAAAAGCGTTACCAACAATTAGTGCCTATCGTAAAGCAAACGTTAGCGGATGCCATTGAACAGGGTGGCACAACACTGAAAGACTTTGCTCAAACTGATGGCAAGCCAGGCTATTTTGCTCAGAAGTTACTAGTGTATGGGCGTAAAGGCGAGCTGTGTGTAACCTGCAAAGAGCCGCTGCTTGAAATTCGTCAAGGGCAACGCAGTACAGTGTATTGTAAAAATTGTCAGAAATAGAGCTAGAAAAAAGGCGCCTTAGCGCCTTTTTGTTTAGGTGTATTTAAAGGTCAAATGGGGCAACGCCTACGCCTTCGATACGATAACCTACTTTTGCTAGCTCGCCTTCCCAGCTTTCGGTTTTCATTTTACCGGTAACAGAAATCGCATCGTAAAGGCTTTCAATTGGCACGCCATCTTTAAAGGTTACGTGCACAATTTGGTTGGGTGGCGGCGGTGGTACATGAATACATGCGCCAAAGTAAGGTACTAATAAAAATTCGGTGATGACTTCATCATTACCTTCAAGTGGCACTACAAAGCCCGGTAATGTCACCATGGTATTATTGAGTTCTTTTACGATGGGGGCATTTAAATCGGGTTGAACCCAATTGGCCTCAGAATTTTCATTGTGTGCGGATTGTCCTTCAACTGGTGATGACGAATAGCCTTTAGGAATGAGGTCTTCCCAGTAAAGTTCTTTTGCTTTGCCATTGGCAAACAGCTGATTACTTAATAACGTTATTAAGGCGAAAAAAGTAAACAATAGCGAATGTCGTTTCATATAATTCTCAAACTTTTATGGTTAAGCCATCGCTCAATGCGTAACGATATGCTTTGTAAGCAGGTAAACAACCAAATAAGGTGCCAAGCAAAATAATACCAGCCAATAAACTCATTTGATATTGGCTAAGTGCCATAAGTTGCAAGTGAATACCACTGATGCTGCCAAACATATTAGCAAGCAAGACAATGACAAGATAATAAAATGCGATGGCCAGCAAGGTGGCACACACTGTGATTAAAAGTGCTTCTAACCCGAGCAAAGTGAATATAGTACGAGGTGTAGCGCCCACTGAGCGTAAAATCGCAAGCTCGCGGCGGCGTTGGCTGAGACTTGCCAGTAAGTTAGTCAGCATACCAAGCAACGCGATGACCACGACTGCACCTGAAATAACCAATAAGGCTTTTTCAAATATACCGACTACTTCCCATAATTGGCGCAAAGTGAATTTGGGCATAATCGCCAGTAGTGGTTCTTGTTTGTATTGGCTGATGTTGCGCTGTAGCTGAAGTGCAAAAATTGGACTTTTTAGGCCTAATAAAAATGCGCTGATCTGTTTTGGCTGACCAGTGAGTTCCGCATTTGATAGTGCAGGCAACTTGCTATGTTTATCACTTTTTTCGCTGCGATGCTGATCATCATGGTGGTCATGGTCATGATGCTCGCCTGCTTGATGCTTTTCGCTAATGCTGGGCGCTGTCGCTGAGCCATGAATATTATCAATTGCCACTAACGGTACATGCACACTGTTGTCTACCGCCGTGCCGGTTGCCGCTAAAATTCCCACGACTTTAAATGGGTGGTCGTCATGATGATGAAAGCTGGTATTGCCAGCGCCATGCGACAGTATAATCGAGTCACCTAAATGGTAATGCAGCTTTTTAGCGACATTACTACCAAGCACCACATGATTTACTTGTTCAAAAGCGTGTCCTTTTGAGAATGCGAGGTTTTGCTTATTGGCATAACGGTAATGAGCAAAGTAGTCATTATTGGTACCAATAACGCTAAAACCTTTGTGGCTATCACCAAGCGAAAGTGGAATAGCCCATTTTACTGAGCGTTTGCTGGTAATATCTTGATAGCTTGTGAAACTTAAATTGTTCGTTGGGTGACCGATACGAAATACCGAAAAAAGTAATAATTCGGTGCTGCCAGTGCGAGCACCGACAATTAAGTCGGTGCCTGATACCGTATTATGAAAGCTTGCTTTGGCATCAACACGGGCGCGTTCAATAAGTAGTAACAAGGTAATACTTAAAGCAATCGCAATGGTCGTTATCGCAATACTTGAAAAACGATTCAGTAAGCTTTTACGCGAGAGGGTTAATAGGCTCATAGTGCTTGCTCCTGCATAAAGCTTGCAAGCGCCACTTGCCTATCAAATAAATTTGCGAGCGTTTGGTCGTGGCTGACAAACAAAATACTGGTTTGATTATTGTTAGCTTGCTCAAAAAGCTGGTTAATAAATTCTTCTCGGGCGTCGTTATCAAGAGCAGACGTAGGTTCATCGGCAATGATGAGCTCTGGTTCACCAAGTAATGCTCTGGCAGCGGCAACGCGTTGTTGTTGCCCGATACTGAGTTGACTGACTGGCTTAGCAATATTCTGTTCGCTTAAACCAAGCGCCATTAATAATGTTGTCGCTCCTTTTTCAAGACTGCCGTATTTGGCTGTGGCTTTTTCAGTACGTATTTTTGAGAACTCACACCCCAGCGCTACATTTTCGGTCGCCGATAAAAAAGGGATTAAATTAAATTGCTGAAAAATATAGCCAATATGATCTGCGCGAAAGCGATCTTTTTGTTTTTGTGACAGAGTCGAAAAAGCCGTGTCTAAAATCGAGATTGAACCACTGTTATGTTTTTGCACTCCGGTAATTAGTGACAGCAAAGTTGATTTACCACTGCCGCTTGGGCCGTAAATAAACACATGTTCGCCATTTGCTAAGGCAAAATCATGCAGCACAAATTGGCTGCGAGCGCCTGGGTAAGAAAAAGTGAGATTGTTTATCGCTAACATGACTGCACAAAATTAGTTTACATTGGTGTGATACTATAACAACAATACCTTGAAACCAATCTTTTGCGATAGCAATTCATACCCTTGCTTTTTTTGTTCAATTATTGAGTTTACAGTGACTTTTCACTAAAATTGGCGCACCCCAATTTAGAGCGCATAACGCGCTTTTCTAGTATCAAAAATATCTTTTGGAGTTTCCATGAGTTCATATAAGGTTTTGGACGTAAATGACGATTTACCGATCCGTACCAAAGGTAAGGTTCACAGCGGTAAAGTTCGCAGTGTTTATTGGTTAACCGAGCAAGACAGCGTTCGCTTAATCGAAGAAAAGGGATATAACATTCCAAAAGATACACCACTTGCACTGATGGTTATTTCAGACCGTATTTCAGCGT
Organism: Pseudoalteromonas sp. P1-9; assembly: GCF_001399975.1. Taxonomy (GTDB): domain Bacteria; phylum Pseudomonadota; class Gammaproteobacteria; order Enterobacterales; family Alteromonadaceae; genus Pseudoalteromonas. The sequence goes on along the minus strand of NZ_LKBD01000027.1, from coordinate 33,109 downwards.
TTGACTGTATTTGGCAAGGTGAAAATGGCTTAAATGGTGTGCCAGGTAAAGGTATTGCACTTAACTCAGTGGCTTCTCACTGGTTTAAATTATTTGATGAAGCAGGCCTTGCGGGTAACCACATTGTTGATATTCCACATCCTTATGTATGGATTGTACGTAAAGCTGAAACTGTTCGCGTTGAAGCAATTGCACGCCAATACATTACTGGCAGCATGTGGCGCGATTACGCAAAAGGCGTTCGCAACTTCTGTGGTATTGAGTTACCAGAAGGCCTTGAAGCAAATCAAAAGTTAAACGACGTACTTATTACACCTTCAACCAAAGGTATTATTACTGATGTGCCAGAAGTGCCGCCAGTTGATGATGTAAACATTACACGCAAAAACATTACTGATAACTTAGCGGCATTTAACTTTAAATCAGAAGCGGATGTAGCGCAGTACGAAAAGTTACTAACAGAAGGTTTTGCTCTAATTAGTAAGCAATTAGCTGAGCTTGACCAAATTTTTGTGGATACGAAATTTGAGTTTGGTTATGTAGAAGAAGTAGATGGTTCGCATAAGCTTATTTATATCGATGAAGTTGGTACACCAGATTCATCACGTATTTGGGATGGCCCAGCTTATCGCGATGGTAAGATTGTTGAAAACTCGAAAGAGGGTTTCCGCCAGTTATTAATTAATAACGTGCCTGATAGCGATGTATTACTTAATAAAGATCGCATGGATGAACGTGAAGAACTCGCCAAAGGTTACAAACTACCGGTAGATGTGATGATGCAAGTGTCAGACACTTACGTAGGTATTGCGAGCAAAATTGTTGGTAAACAGTTAGAAATCCCAAGCGATCCACGTCAAGAAGTGATCGATATTCTTGATAAAGAGTATGGTCTAATCGACTAAGCTTTAATACGCCTTAAATAACCTTTATTTAGGGCGCTTTTTTATTACACCTTTTCTCTATTAGATTTTATCTACCCAACCTACTATTTATTGCTTTCTGCTTATCTTAGCGCTTAAGCCTAAAAACAATGCTTCTCTCAAGTACAGTTATCCTGCAGGCTATTCGTCAGTAATGATGGTTGGTGCAAGTTAAAGCGCTTAATTGCCAAAACTCAGGCGGTATTGCTGCGGTTATAGTGAATAATGAGGCTGGATTATTCAGTGGTACATTGGGCACACCTAATAACACTAATATCCCAACAGTGGGCGTTGCTTTTGAAGACAGAAGCCAAGTGATAAATGCGTTTTCTATTCGCGTTAAAGTGGGAGATGGCTATATGAGTGGTACTTCCATGGCAACACCAGCTGTTGCAGGTATTGCTGCACTGGTTTGGTCTAATCATTCTGATTGTAGCGGTCAAGAAATTCGTAGTGCATTAAAATCGAGCGCGCTTGATGGGGGCACCGCTGGTAAAGATGTGTACTTTGGTTATGGCATAGTGCAAGCAAAAGCCGCAGATGATTACTTAATTGCTAACCCATGCGGTGGTGATGGCGGTGGTGACCCAGGTACTACAGACCTTAACATAACTGGCTATAAAGTAAGGGGCGTACAACATGTAGACCTTGTTTGGTCGGGCATATCGGGCAGTTCGGTCGACATTTACCGTAATGGCACTGTTGTTACCTCAGTAAGCAATAATGGTGAATATACAGATAACATCGGCGTAAAAGGCGGTGGTAGCTATACTTATAAAGTATGTGAAGCGGGCACCAATCAATGCACTTCAGAGCAATCGGTGGTGTTTTAAATTAAGTTGCGACAAGGAAGTCGCATACCAAATGCTAGCAGTGGTTCTATGTTTGACTTAAGCCTCAGTTAAAATTCATGTAACATACAACAAAAAATTGTTGGAAATAACATGAAGAAGAAAGTTGCCGCAATTACCAGTTCACGTGCAGATTACAGCCATTTATATTGGCCGCTTAAGTTACTTGAAGCCGACTCAGAAATTGAATTAACCATAGTTGCAATGGCGGCTCATATGTCGCCAGAGTATGGTAATACTTGGCAAGAGATTGCAGCTGAAAACTTCTCTCATATCGAAACAATAGAGTGTCTTTTGAGCTCAGATACAGATCTGGGAATGGCAAAATCTCTTGGTTTAGCTACGCTGAGCCTTGCGGATAAGCTATCCCAATTAAAACCTGACTTAGTATTAATCATTGCAGATCGTTATGAAATGTTAGCGCCTGCCAATGTAGCATTAACATTACGTATTCCAATTTTGCACATTGAAGGTGGTGATATTAGCGAAGGTGCAATTGATGATGCTGTACGTAATGCGTTAACTAAAATGAGTCATATTCATTTCACTCCGACAGAAAAAGCAAAACAACGAGTTTTGGCAATGGGCGAAGAAGAGTGGCGAGTGCATTTTAGCGGTGCCCCATCACTTGATCATATTGCAAAGTCAGCAATAAAAAATAAGCAAGAAGTTATTCAGCAATTAGGTCTACAGAATAATTTACCAATAGTTGTTGTTGCACTTCATTCAGTTACTTTACTTAAAGATACAACGATTGAAGTTGATTCGTTATTTTCAGCATTAAGTGAACACTATGTTCAATATGTTTTTTGTTTTCCTAATGCAGACTCTGGTTCTCATATTATTATGCAAAATGCACAACAATTTTGTGAAAGACATGCTAATTCACAGCTATGTGTTAATTTAGATCCTGTGAGTTATTTTAGCCTGTTGGCAAGTGCAGATTGCATGATTGGAAATTCATCAAGCGGCATAATGGAAACCCCAAGTTTTTGTTTACCCACAATTAATATAGGTTTACGTCAAAAAGGACGAGAACAAGCGAAGAATATTATCGATGTAAAAGCGGATAAAAAAGCCATCTCGAATGCGATTACGCAAGCACTTAGCACTGAATTTAGAGAATCAATTAAAGATACAATTAATCCATATGGCAATGGCGATGCCTCTGTAATTATCAGAGATGTGATCAAATCATTACCAGAACGAGATGTTTTGCTCTTTAAGAAAAACCAATTGTAGGGAAAGTAATGAGTAAGCACTCTAAGATTCAAAAAAAGGGCATTAAGTTCACATTATTTATACTGTTTTTACCATTTGTGGTGATTGCGAGTAATTCTATATTTGAAGATATTACTCAGAAAAGCGGAGTAAACTTCAATCATTTTAATGGTATGACAGGAAAGTTTTATTTTCCTGAAATGACAGGCTCTGGCGGAGCCTTATTCGATTATGATAATGATGGTGACCTTGATTTATACATAGTGCAAGGTGCTTTGCTTGGTAAAAAAGACACCTTAAAAGATACGCTTTATAAACCCCAGCAGCCAGTCGGCGATAAATTGTATCGCAATGATTTTATTTTAAATGGCAAAGTACGAGGAAATGTTAGTTTTACAGATGTTACAGAGCAAAGCAAATTAGCGGTTACTGATTACGGTATGGGCGTTGCTGTTGGTGATTATAATAATGACGGATGGCGCGATCTTGTCGTAACAAATTATGGCTTTAATCGTCTTTTAAAAAATAACGGTGACGGCACATTCTCAGATCACAGTGATGCATTAAAACAATCGCAACATCGTTGGGGTACGAGTGCGAGCTTTTTTGATTATAACAATGATGGTTGGCTTGATTTATATATCACTAACTATGTTGATTATGATGTTAATAATCTTAAAAAGTGCTATGCCCGCAATAGCCGCCTAGATTATTGCGGTCCAGCTGCTTTTACACCTCAAGCTGATACCCTCTATCTAAATAATGGCGATGGTAGTTTTTCTGATGTGACATTTAAAACTCTATCAGACTATCAAGCAGGACCAGGGCTTGGCGTGATTGCTGATGATTTTAATAGTGATGGGTGGCTTGACTTATTTGTTGCTAATGATGGTGCGGCTAACCAGCTGTGGTTAAATCAACAAGGTAAAGGGTTTGTTGATGATGCACTTTTTTCTGGTACTGCTTTTAACTTAGATGGTCAAGCTGAAGCAAGTATGGGCGTAGATGCTGCGGATTTTGATAATGATGGTGACAGTGATTTGTTTATGACTCACCTTATGGGTGAAACAAATACATTATATAAAAATGACGGAACCGGCTTATTTACCGATGTGAGTCAAAAAATGGGACTTGGTTTATCAAGCTTGCCATACACTGCTTTTGGAACTGCTTGGTTGGATTTTGATAACGATACCTTTTTGGATTTAGTAGTTTTAAATGGCGCTGTTACCTCTATTGAATCTCAATTACAGGCAGGTGAAATCTATCCATTAAAGCAACCTAATCAATTGTTTATGAATATTTCAGGTGGAAGTTTTAAAGAATTAAAGGGGGAAAGTGTTAGTTCTTTAAACCAAAGTTATGTATCACGTGGTGCGGCTGTTGGCGATTTGGATAATGATGGTGATACAGATTTAGTTGTTTTTAATAACAATGGACCAGTACGCATTTTGCAAAATACCTATACACAAAAACCTAACTGGGTGGGTTTCTCATTGAATTCGAAACAATTTAAACGTACCAGTTATGGTGCAAAAATTGAGGTTAAATTGGCTTCTGGAAAGTCTATATGGCGCCGTGTTAGAGCCGATGGTAGTTATTGTTCAGCAAACGATGATCGGATCTTGGTGGGTTTAGGAAATAACACGAAAATTAATCAAGTGGTGATCCATCAGCCGAGTAAAAAACCGCAAATATTAAATTCGTTTAAGCTAAACCAGTATAATTCGATAACACTATAGCTTGCTAAATAAGAGTTAACTAAATGCATATCTGTATTAAAAAGTTCCTAGCGTGTGGGCTATTGCTTGTATCAAGCCAAGTATTTTCATCAGAATTATCAGACAAGCTTAAAGCAATGTCGTTTGATAGTTTGGAGCCCTTAGTTACTGAGCATATTCAACAGCAAATAATTGAGTTAGATGAGACAAATACAGAAGCGTTGTTTAAGCTTGGTAAAACATTACAGGCTTATGAATTTTTTGAACAAGCCATAAACTGTTATTTAAAGGTTATTGAATTATCTCCGCAAAAATTTGATGTGCAGTATTTATTAGCAAAAAGTTACCTACAAGCGAATATGCTGGAAAATGCCATTGACGCTTTTGAAATTGCGCTAAAAATAGATTCAAATTACTTACCTGCGCATACTAGTCTGATTGAGTCTGCTATTAATCTGGAGCAACTCGGATTTGCTCAAACCAAATTATCAAGCTTACCAGAGGGGTTACTTAAAACACCTACAGTGTTGATGCTGCAAGGTGATATATATCAGTTACAAAAGCAGCACCAAAAAGCAATTGAGTTTTATTATCAAGCTCTGTCATTACAACCGAAAGCGAGTCGTTTGTACTATAAAATTGCCATGAGCCAGCGAGCGCTTAATTTAAAAAATGAAGCGCGAGAAAGTCTTAAGCTCAGTGGAAAAATAGGTGTGAAACCAATCGACCCCATTTTCACTGAAATTGCTGATTTGGCCAAAGGCGAGCGTATTAACTTATTAAAAGGTAAGTCTGCATTTTCAATGGGACAGTATCAAAAAGCACAACAGTATTTCGTCGATGCTATTAAGAGCGAGCCTAAAAGTGCAAGAGCGAGAGTGAATTTGAGTGCAACGCTAGTTCAATTAGGTCAAATGGATGAAGCTAAAAATGTGCTTTTAGAGGCATTAACGTTAGACCCAAATAACACAACGGCCCACTATAATCTTGCTGAGTTACTATATTTTAGTCAAAACTTTGAGTTGGCAAAGACACATTATCTTCTGGTTTTAAAAGATGCACCAAATGATTTACCCGCAAATTTTGCATTAGCAAAGACTTTCATACAATTAGATGAAATTTCGAAAGGTGAACAGTATGTTGAAAAGGCCAATATATTTTCTCCGTTAAAAACGTCTCTTTTCTTTGAATTAGTTGAGCTGCTTTACACTAAAAGAGCGTATAAACAAGCAGTAGCATTAATGGAAAGAGCGTTAGTTATCGCTCCTGAAAATGCCATTGTGGCATTAAATTATGCAAATCTGTTACAAGCATTGTCTGGGGGCTTTTATGCCGATGATGATAAGGCAATAATGCTGTATGAGCGTCTTATGAAAAGCAATCCCAGTTTTGATATCGCTAGCCGTTTAACTCAAGCATATCTCAATGGATATTATTGCAAAAAGGCCGCTGATTTGATGGTGCAACTTGATAACCTGGCACAGCAACAAAAAACCGATATTTCACAATATAAGCAATCCACGCTAGCTCAATTAAATCAGTTACAACAGTTCGCAGTGTGCAAATAATAGAAGCAGATATGTTTAATAATATTAAATTAAGTTTACTAATTCTCGCTACTTTTTTAGGTGGCTGCGGACCTAATGTAACCAACCAATTTAAGATAAACGAACAAATGGCCCAGCAAAATAATCTGGGTGTTGGTCAAATGGGGCAGTTTGATTACGCTTTAGCGTATACAACATTTGACGAACTCGCTACAAAATATCCTGACTGGGAACAAGTAAAAATAAATCGAATTATTGCATTGTTAAATCGCAATCTAGAAGGTGATACAGAGCAAGCTTTAGCGGCCATTGAACAGGTGATTAAAGCTAACCCTCAAAATGTGCAAGCACGTTATATTCGAGGTTTACTAAAACAGCATGCTGGTGATATAGCAAGTGCTGCAATTGATTTTAAGTTTGTTATAGATACACAACAGAGTGATGCTTATGCTGCATACTTTTTGGCGCAGGGCTTTGCACAACAGCAGCAATATCAGCAAGCACTCGATTGGTATCAAAAAGCGATTAATTACGACCCATACTTACGCAGTGTTTATTATGGTGCATTTAAGGCTTCACAACAGCTACGTGATAGAGCGAAAGCAAAAGCTTATTTACAGACTTTTCAAAAGTTAAAAACGAATCCGAGAGCACAACTTGCTGAAATTAAATACACGCGAATGGGCCTACTTGCTGAAGTTAAAACTGTTGATGCTACTCGCAGTAATAATGAAACAACACCTAAATCCCCACTTTTTAAGCAGCCTAGTACATACCATATTGCACATAAAAGTGTTGGTTTTGCCGCTAATTATCAAAATAACCAAACCCTATTAGCAACGTTTTCATCTGAACCTAAATTACTGAATTATAAAAGTAGTGGCTTTAATGAATCTGCTGCACCTTGGGTGAAAATTGATAAGATAAATGCGATCGCTTGGGCTGATGTGAATAATGATGGCTATACCGACGCATACTTAATGCGCCAGGGTGCAAACCAGCTTTGGCTACAAGATTCGGTTGGCCAATTCACACAATCATTATTTGAAGGTATTGAGGGTGATGGTAGTAATACTATAAATGGGGTATTTTTTGATGCTGATCACGATGGTGACCTCGATCTGTTGGTGCTAAATGAACAGGGAAAAGTGTCACTTTTAAACAACAACTTAAATGGCACGTTTAGTAATATTTCAGAGAAATTACCTGAACAAGTAGCTTCATTAAATATCAGTAACTTTGTCGTTCAGGATTTTGACAATGACCGTGATACCGATATCTTATTATTAACAGCCAATAACCAGCACCTCTTACTCGATAATTATTTGTTGTGGCATTACCAAATTGGCGAGCTAGGAAGCTCTTTCGCAAATTCATCAATCGAGAATGCAATTGCAGCAGACATTAATAGTGATGGTTATATTGAGCTTTATACTGTCAATGAAAATGGCCAGCTATTAAGTTGGCATCGCCAAGCACAAGGTGGTTATCAACAAACACAAATAAAATTGCCAATAACGCTGGCGACGGATGCCAACTTACATTTAGCTGTTGCGGATGTTGCTGGTAAGGGTGAATTAGCACTGTTAGTAACGACATCCGCAGGTTGGGCTGCATTAACGATTAAAGAAGATATAGCGACAGTGGTATTTGAAGCTAAATCGTCAGCACCTATTGTTAACTTCCAGCCTCTTGCTTTATCAGCTTCCCATGGTCCAACGATTGCTGCGTTAACGTCTCAGAATGATCTTGTACTTTGGCATTCAAATAATAGTATTAACCGGTTTGTTACCTTGAGTGTTTCAGGCCTTGAGCAAGATGCAGATGGTATGCGTTCGAATGCATCTGGTATCGGTACTAAGATTGCGCTGCGAACTGGTTCTCGTTGGACTTTAACCAACACTTTCAAACAAAGTTCATCAGCGGGTCAAAGTTTGCAGCCAGTTATAATTGGTATAGGAAACAAAAGTGCTGCTGATTTTGTTGCCTTAGAGTGGAGTGATGGTGTTTACCAAACCGAACTAAATTTGCAACCGGGGATTCACCATATTACAGAGACTCAGCGCCAGCTAGCGAGTTGCCCAGTACTATTTGTATGGAATGGCGAAAAGTTTGAATATGTTAGCGATATTCTCGGCGTTGCCGGTATCGGTTTTGCTATAGGACCAGGGCAGTATGCAGAGCCTCGCCCTTGGGAAAACTTTATGTTGCCAAATAATTTATTGAAAAGTAAAGATGGCGTATATGAGTTATTGCTAACAGAGCCAATGGAAGAGGTTATGTACCTAGATAATGCCCGTTTAGAGGTCTATGACTTACCTCCTGGGTGGCATTTAGCACTCGACGAGAGAATGGGCATTAATGCCCCATTCCCAACGGGTGAAGCATTTGTATATCAAGACTTTATTTCTCCACTAAAAGCATTTAATGGCGAGTACCAAGATGTTACAAACAGCATTTTGCTTAGAGACAATATTGCCGCACCTATACCAGAGGCGGATAAACGTTTCTTAGGATTAACGAAAGAAGCACATCAACTAACAGTGACTTTTTCTGAGCCAATTAATGAGACTAATAACCCTCATCTATTAATAGATGGGTGGGTGGAATATCCTTATTCTCAAACCAGCTTTTCAGCTTGGCAAGCAGGAGAGGTTTATAAGCCAGCAAGTCTTGAAGTAAGAACACCGGATGGACAATGGCATATGCTCTATACAGATTTTGGTTACCCAGCGGGTATGCCAAGGCAAATGAGTTTACCGCTACTCAATCTACCAAATGGAGTAGATGCAATTCGCTTATCAGCCAGAATGGAGATTTTTTGGGACCGTATTGGTTTAGTCTACGGTCAGTCGCTAGAGCAACAAAGTAGCACCGCGAATTTGGCTCTTAAACGTGAAGCGCCTCTTTTAGCTGCAAGTGCAGAAGACTTTGGTTTTGCTAAACGTTCGACTCTAGCACAGAAAAGACCGCATTATGATTTTGAACAATCTCAACCAATTTGGGACACAAGATACCCAACAGGTTACTACTCTCAACTTGGTGATGTAACTGAGCTGGTTAAAGAACATGATAGTGCACTTGCGATTATTGGCCCAGGTGAAGGGATACGCCTCCAATTTGCCGCAACACAAGCTCCGCTTAAAGCAGGGTGGCAACGTGTTTATGTTTTATCTTCAAAAGGTTGGGTAAAAGATATGGATATGTATACTGAAGACACCAGCACGGTAGGGCCACTCCCAGGTGAGGAAACTAAAGCGCGTAATAAACTTCACAGCAAATATAATACGCGCTTCGAGTAATCAGTTGTATATTTTACATGCACATGGTTAGCGGCTTATAACGTGTAACTTATTGAGTGCTAAGTTATTATCAATGGTTTGTTTTACACCGTCAGGCCAAGTAATGGTAATAGCGTCTATTTTTGGCGAAGGACCTAAACCAAAATAGGCAATTGCTGGCACTTGCGATAAATAACTGCGACTCGGCATGATATCTCTGGTAAGCACCTCACCAGAGGAGAGTGATAGTGTTACTTTGGCTCCAATTGCATTACGGTTAAGCCCTGCTTGAGATAGCTTGATTTGCAGCCATTGATGATTGCTATTTTGTTGGTTTATTAACAGTCGAGCTGGTCCTGCAATTTGTGTAATGGCAAGATCGAGATCGCCATCATTATCAATGTCTGCAAAACTAGCACCACGGCCTACCATTGGGTTTGCTAAGGGGTTGTCAGCAGCTAATTCCAAGTTAATAAAGGGCTTGTTACAAGTTGGACCGCAGTTCCAAAATAACTGACTTGCTTGTTTATATTGCTGGCTTGACTGAACACGATTAATTTCACTTTCTACATGACCATTGGCTTGAAATAAATCGGTATATCCATCTAGGTCAAAATCAAAAAATAGCACCCCAAAGGTTAATGCTTTACGGCTAGCAGGGCCTATACCATCAATAATTGCTTGGTCACTAAAATAGAATGATTCAGTGTCGCCAACATAAAATGATGTCATCTCGTTTGCAAAGTTACCGATGGCGAAACCTAAGGTATCATCATTTAAATACCAAGCAGCATCGATTCCCATAGCTCCCGTTGCGTGACCATTCCGATCAAACGCAAGTCCCATTAATTCAGCTTCTTCACTAAATTGGCCGTTGCCTTTATTTTCAAATACAAAGTTTTGCACAGTGTCATTAGCCACAACTAAATCAATTAATTGGTCATTGTTAATATCGATAGGGCGAATGGCTAATGATTTACCGATAGCTTTTTTGAGTTCAGGGCTGGTAATCTGAATGCCACTTTGTGGTGAGTAATCGATAAATTTTCCATCGCCTTGGTTTAAGTAAAAACGTGCAAACTGTCCTGCAAAGTTGGTTGGCGGCCCGTAAGCTCGCCCTATACCGGTCAGTTGATAATCTACCTCAAAATCAATGTCACGATTCCAATCAACGTAATTAGCTACAAATAAATCTAAATCACCATCATTGTCAGCATCAAAAAATGCTGCACTTGTGCTCCATTGATTTTGCCCGCCTTCAACAGCTGCGCTTTTTGTTACATCGGTAAAATAGCTATTGTCATTCCTCAGTAGTAAATTATGACCTACAGCGGTTATGAAAATGTCACCATCACCATCACCATCATAATCTGCAATTGCTACCCCCATGCCGTAAAACTGTTGCGTTAATCCAAGCTCGTTAGATACATCGACAAAGTGTTTGCCATTTTGGTTTTTGTATAACGTGATTGAGGATTTAGAGCTATCTGAATCTTTGTTCCAGTCGTTACTATTGATAAATAATAAGTCTTGAAATCCATCATTATTGTAATCAAAAAATGCAACTCCCCCTCCCATAGTTTCTGGTAAAAGTTTATCTCCGGTTGCACCGTTATTATGGATAAATTTAATTCCAGCACTGTCGCTTATATCTTCGAATGTTGCGGTAGGGGGGACGCGCGTCGTATCTATAGAGACAGTTTTTGGAGTTTCAACTGCAATATTATTTGTCACTGTATTTACTTCGCTTGAGTCGCGATTAAACAACCAAATTATTAGGGCGCAGAATGCGATAACTACAAATACGATGATGGAGCCTTTAAATGCTTTTGCAATTATTTCATCATCTTGAATGTCGAGTTGTTCGTCTTGTTTCATTTATTGTTGTTCTTCCAAAGGCGTAAGCGTAGTGATTTGCTCGGTGTATATTGTTGGTCTATTTAAATCATAAATAACCACTGGCGCAGCAGCGTGATCTGCAGCTGGATTTTTTACCCGGTGTGCGCTTATTGCAGTATCTTTTGCATTGTTATCTGGTCGATACTTTTCATGCAAATTACGATACTTTTCAGCACTTTCATGGTCCTGAGTTAATTTGGCAATAACATATAAGTTGTAATAAGCCTGATGGTTTTCAACATCATATTTTAATGCCGTATAAAGCGCTTCTCTTGCTTTGGCAAAATCAGCTTGCTTTGCCGTTTCAGCTTGTTGGCTACGATGTGTTTTAGCTCTTTCAATATAAGTTTGAGCCAATTCTACCCATACGCGATAATCCTCTGAAAAATCAAAATCACGCGCTTTTGCATCATTAAAATCAGTATTTAATAAGCGTTCGAAATTTTTAATTGCTTCATCAAAATAACCATTTTGTTTGTCTATCAAAGCACTAAACCAGGTTACAGTCCAAGGCCAAGCAGGATATTCATTTGTTGCGGCTCTTGCTAATGCATCAGATGCTTGCTCTAGTCGACCTTCTTGATAGTAAATTCGCGCAAGGTTGAGTTCAGCAAGTCCTTTACCTTTACCTGATACTAGTTTAAATGCGTGTTCAGCCTGCTTAAATTGGGACTTTTTAGGTTTTCGCAGTAAACCTATTCCGTAATCATTCCAACGCATCCAATTTGGTCGTTTAGTTTGGTTTTGCTTTTCAATGATTTGGCTTTCAGAGGTAGAAATAATAACGGCATCTTTTGCAAGTTCTACTACAGGTAAATCATTGGTAGTGAACTTATCATTCATAAATAAGCGCATGTATGGTGTGTTGAATTTGCGGTAATTTAATCTTGCAGTCAGCTTAAAGTCGCCTTCTAGAGATTCAGGAAGCGTTATTTTGTAATGAATTACATCTGCTGCTCCTGGCGGGATCTGATTGTTATATAGTGGAACGAATATATCTTCAGCATTGCGTCGGTCAATTTTATTACCATTGCGGTCAAGCACATAAGCATTGATAAAGTGTGACCAAGGATCAACTGCTTTTTCGTTCTCTTCTATACCTCCAGAGCGGCCAATCACCTTATTACCGTTACTAGCAACTAACTCTAGCCACACTTGGTTAGAATCAGCGGTGCCTTGAGTAAATAAGTGCCCCATTTTTAATGTTCTTACCACAACTTGAAATAGATAGGTTTTCCCTGCTTCTAACTTTAAAGTTTGTTTCTCAAGTGGTGCCAAAAGAGGCCCGTCAATTTCGCCACCTTCACGTACACCAAAAATATCAACCTCCATTACATCTTGTAAAAACTGGCGATGTTTTTCGTTAGTTAGTGGTGGTAACCCTTTTAAGTGAGGTAGTGCAGTATTAGCTGATGGAAACATATGATCATGCACTTTTAGTTGATTGCTATCATCTAAAAATTTAGCGCCAAAGTCATTTGATGCAACCGCTGGCATGTGACACCCGTTACAGTTGTTATCCGCTTTCGGTGGATAGTAAAAACTGGTAACACCATGACCTGAGACACCGCTCAAATGGTAACTATCAAAGTGGTTTTGGCCTCTAAGCCATTTATATTTGTTTAACTCTTTTGGTAAATGAACTTTATGACAACCAGCACAAAAATCAGGCATTTTATGTAACGGTTTAAGAAATGTCTTTTTGTGCATTTCTGGTTTGGCTTTTATCAGTTGCGCATTCACCCAGCGCAGAATTTGATTATTAGAGTAAACAAATGGGTAATGTATAGGCTCTTCTATGGTGTAATCGGCATTTCCTTTACTGCTATTTACATGCGTAATTGCATGGCAACTCGTGCATGTAATACCTTGTTGTGCCGTTGGGTGGTTTACATCGTCAAAATCAGGGTCATCAAATGCACCGCTAAAAAATGGAACAGGGTCATGGCAACCAGCACAAAAACGTGCAGCTTGTACATCTCCATCTCGTTGAATGGCCATTTCACGGGTGTTACGCACTGAGAACAAGTAAGCAGGATTGTTAAACGAGCTCATTTTATGTGCGCTATTTTGCCATTGCTCATGAATATCGCTATGACATGACAAGCAGTATTGATCCAACATCAGTGCTTTTGCTGGAATAAAATCACCTGTGCTGGTGCGTGATAGGGAAGGGAAAAAATACTGTTCACCAGATTCAGGGCCGACGCGATTCCATTGACGAGGATCTTGTGTTTGCCAAACAGCTACAACCAGAGAGATAACAATCGCTGCAATAGATACTAATCCACCGATTCGCCATTTGATCTTTGGACCTACCAAACGATGTAACACAAATAGCCATATACAAACAAAAGGCAGTACCACGTGAAGCCAATAACTAACGCTTCTTACGCCAGGATGCTTAATTGAAAAGAAATCAAAACGAATTAACAATAAACCCGATAAGGCCATTAGTATTAATGCAGCAAAAAGAAATATGCCAACATAAATGGCGCGCTTATTTTTTCGTTGAAAAGTATTTTTAAAATGTAAACTTCCAAATAACAGCAAAGGAATAATGCAAATTAATCCAAGGGTTATGTGCCCTAAAAACATTAATTGATAGAAATAATCTTGGTAGACTGTTTGATTTAGCCATTCAAAAAAAGTCACACTGCCAAGAAAAGCTGAGTTAATCATTAATAGTGAAAACGCAACCAGAAGCGCTATGAGTAACACTTTTAGCTTGGGACCAATAGCATCAATTCTTTTGCGCTTTGGTGATGATTTGTTCATATTATTGTTCTTATTATAAGTATTAAGTGTTTATTTTTTGATAAACGGCGACACGCTTTGTGCTTTTGCGATAGAACTGCTTAGGCTGTCATAGTTAATATTTTGCACTGGGCTATGTTTAGGATAAATAGGTTGTTTTTGTGCTTGGTATAGCTCTGTTCTTAGGTGAGTAGGCATACTATGGCCAGCTCTTCGTTTTCTTTCACTTCTTAGAGCTGCGATATTAATTGGTGCAACAACAATACGTTCACCAGGCCCAGGAGATGCCTCTGCTAAAATTCGGCCATCATAGTCAACTACCATAGAGCCACCTGGCCATGTGAAGGGAGGATAATCTTTAGCTCCTTGATTGGCTGCAACGACATAACTCATATTTTCAATTGCTCGACAGCGATTAATAACAGTCCACCAATCCATAGGCTGTGTTGCACCCCAAGGATCCATATAAGCTGAAATGCGAATAAGGACTTCAGCACCTTTGAGTGTTAACTCTCGTGTGACCTCTGGAAACATCCAATCATAGCAAGTCGCTACCGCTAAATTACCTATTTCAGTTTCAACAACAGGTAATGGATCATCGGGGTAATTTTCAATGTCATGCGGACTTGAGTGAACTTCAAATGGGATCCATGGGTTTACTTTTCTATACTTTGAGAGGATTTCACCTTTTGGACTAATTAAACAAGTAGTATTAAAAACACGGTCAGGCCAGCGCTCATCTACTTCCAGAAAACTACCTGTTTGTACATAAACGCCAAGCGCTTTTGCTTTTTCTGCTATTTTGTCTGTGTGTTCATTTGGAATCGGCACAGCTAATTTTTCAAGAATTTCTTCAGCGCTCTCATAGACAGGAACGGCATGAGCAAATTCAGGAAAAACAATCAACTTAATATCATGGAATGGTTTGTACCCGTTTACCGCCTGTTCCATTAGCTCTAACACGCGTTGCGTATTTCTATGCATTTCATCCCGATTTAGCGGGTTTTTCTGGTCTACCTGGCACGCGGCAACGTAATATAAATCCATTGATTGAAACTCATTCTTTATTGTTAGCTTTACATTGTAACGGTAATTGTAATGCGGGTTAAGTTTTAAGGTAGCTTCGTAAAAGTTTAATCTAATTTTCATGGCATGATGTAGCGACCACTCTAAACTTTTATTTAGGGGGTACACCTATTGAAACTCGATCCTACCCGTTGGGCACCTAAGCATTATTACAAGCGCATTTTAATTTGCGAGTTTGTATTTTTATTCTTTTGTTTACCCGTATTTTTGTATTTCGTACGCGATGTGATTGCGCCTTACTTACTGCTTTTTTTGGTATCGGTAGTCGGGTGGTGTGTTTTACTGTTGTTAAGTGATCCGCGTTTTAAGCGTTTTCGCCTTTGGAATCCGGTACAGCTTAAATTATCGCTTGATAGAGTGGTTGCTACTTTTTTAGTCGCAGCGCTATTAATGATGATAGCTAGTTGGTATTTTACGCCCCAATGGTTCTTTACGTTACCCACGCAACAAACTAAATGGTGGTTCTTACTATTAATTCTTTACCCTATTTTTTCAGCCTGGCCGCAGGAAGTGATTTTTCGTACCTTTATGTTTCATCGTTATAAACGAGTCTTTAAAAGTAAGCAGCTACGAGCATATTTAAGTGCCACTAGTTTTGCATTAGCGCATCTGTTATTTGCAAATTGGATTGCGGTAGTGGGTGCCTTTATTGCAGGTTTAGTATTTTCATTTACCTATATTCATTCGCGTAGCACCTTGTTAGTGGCTGTTGAGCATAGTTTATGGGGATGTTGGTTATTTACTGCTGGGCTCGGCATGTATTTTGATAGCACAATGCGTTTATATGGTGAATAAATCACGTTTAATGTTTGAAGTAATAGCGGTAACCAATTTGATATTGGCTTTCTTTTTTATCTACTGCTTGGTTTACGTACCAGCGCGAAGGGCGTGTTGAATCGATATAGTTAAGCTCGGTTAGTAAAAATGATTGTTTAGAGAGCTTATAGCGATAAGCGAGTGAAAAAGCATTACCTTGCTCGTTGTTGTTATCACCCCAAATGTTATCTAAATCATCCACATTAAAGTGCTCAAAGCGTGCTGCAATATGATGGTTTGACCAAAAATGACGTAGCATTACAAATGCGTTGTCGAAATCATTATCGACCACTTTCTCTTGGTATGGTGATGTCATGTAAGTATTGCCTTTCATATACTGGGCAATGACTTCCCATTCTTTCGCAAAACGGTATTTCAACGCTGAATGAATAAATTCTGTTGTCCATGTGTACTGACCATTTTCAACAATGCCTTCTTTAGCAAAGTTATCGTAATAGCCTAAGTTGAATCTAAGTTTATTTGCGTACTTCCAATTGGCTGAAACATGCAAACCAAAACGGTCATCAAGCTCTAAAAAAGGGTCTGATTCAGCGGCTTGTGCAGCGAGTTTCTGTTGGCGTGCAGGGAAATCTTGTACAATTAATTTTTCATGTAGCAAGGTTTGGCGACTACCAACAGTCCAACCGTGCCATGCTAGCATTGCACCCGCAGGATCGTTGTTTTTAAAAAGCGAAATATCGCCTGAAAAATTGTGCTTTGAACCTGAGAATTTCCCCAACTTTTCAAGTGATAGGTTTATGCCGGTATTTCGAAGTTCCTCACCAACCCAATTATTTAAACTGCTAGAGGTTAATGTATAGGGGGTAGACCAAGCAGTAGCTACATTTTCAAAACTAATCGTTGGATAGAAAACACCGAGTTTTGATTTTATTCGCCAGCCATTACTTGAGGGCAGGCCTTTGTAACTAACAAAGCCTTCGGTTATACCAATGGCACTATTACCTTTGTTAGCAAATGCGTTAGCGACTACTGTTGCAGACCATGTTGAATTAAATTCCAAATTAAGATTGGCACCTAACTGTCCGAGTGCTATTCCAAAGCCATCGTCAAAGCGAAATTTTCCATAATCACCGGATAAATAGCTATTACCATCATCGCTTGTTACATGATAAGCCCTTAAATCAATTAGCCCTTTTATATTTGCATCTACGGCCAATAACTGGCTGCTTATGCATAAAAGGGAAATAGGTAGAAGGCTTTTAATCAAGGACTTTCGCATGTGTTTTTGTCTGTTTTTTATAGTTAGATTGAGATAACCATGCTTCAAATTCATGAGCGGGTAATGGTTTACTAATAAAGTATCCTTGTGCTAATTCACATCCTTGAGATTGAAGAAATAGTAATGTGGCTTCGTCTTCAATACCTTCAGCAACAACCGATAACCCCATATTATGCGCAAGTTCAATGGTTGATTTAACAATGATTTGATCATTTTCATTATCGAGCAAATGCTGTACGAAGGATCGATCTATTTTTAGCTCTTGCACTGGTAGTTGTTTTAATTGCGCGAGTGACGAATATCCCGTGCCGTAATCATCTATCGATAATTTAAAGCCGCTTTGATTCAGATAGTTCAATACTTCGGTTGCCTTTTCAGGATCATCCACAACGGCATCTTCGGTAACTTCTAAAGTAATCGCGCAATCGGTTAATTGATGTTGCTGTTTTAACGAGATTACATAATCTGGATAGGACTTATCTAATATATTTTCGGCAGAAATATTTATCGCAATATTGATGTGGATTCCATTTGATTGCCACGCCAAATATTGATTAATTGCCGCATTCGTTACCCAGCGAGTTAATGCATCCATTTGCCCGGTTTTTTCTGCAATGCCAATAAAACTATCTGGTGGAATTAAGCCTTTTTCAGGATGTTGCCATCTTACTAAGGCTTCAACGTGGCTTATCTCCATTGTTTTTAACGAAAGCTTTGGCTGAAAAAACAGAGTGAGTTGGTCTTGTTCGATGGCTGTTCGTAAATTATTAGTTAAGAACAGGCGTTCAATGGCATTTTGATCAAAAATTGGGTCATAAATTTGGAATGCTTTTTTGTTGTTTTTGGCGCGTTGAATTGCCACATTGGATTTTTGTAATAACTCGGCCACAGAACAGTTTGGGTGTTGTGACGCAATAACAACACCAAAGGTAAATTGAAGGTGCAGATGAATGTTTTGAAATTGGCATTGCATTGTTAATGCTGATTGCAATGTGTCGATTAATACGTCAATGTTTTGGTTTTCAATTAGAAGTATAAAATTTTCGTTACCTAAGTGATAACAATCAAAGTCATGTTGTGTGTTTTCGATACGATTCGCAACCTCATTGATGACATAGTCACTCGCCTGATAACCGAGGGTTTCCGCGATTTCTTCCGCTCTTAAAATACTCAGTTGTACAATTAAAAAGTCATGCTTGGATGTTTGACGTTTTTCTATTGCAGTAACAAGTGCATTTCGATTAGGTAAATGCGTTAGTTGGTCATGAAAGGCTTGAAAGCTAATTGTTTGCTCTCGCGAGATAATCGCTTTTGTCATGTCGTTAAATTCATTCGAAAGTTGTTTTAACTCTCGGCTACCCGATACATTTACGATACCGTCGTAATTACCTTTGGAAATTGATTTTACTTGGCTTATCAGGCTTTTAATTGGGCGGGTAATGCCTCTTGCAATGGCAATAGCGCCAAACGTCGATAAAAGCACCGTAATAAAAACTAGCAATACTAATCGGGGCCATTGGATATCAATGCTTTTTAATAAATCTGCACGAGACTCAAAAAGCACCGCTGAAATATACCCATTGTCGGTGTTGCCAAGTTCTATTCGGTTATATAAATATTGATGTTCTGTATTGGCAATTATACGTTTAAATACATCGGCTTTTATTGGGTAATTATCTTCATCTGAGCTGGCAATCACTTGGTAATGCTTACCATCAAAGCTGGCAAACCCAATGTTTACATCGGTCAAGGTAGCGAGTTCATTAGCAAGTGCGTTATTAATCAAATAACCGAAACCCACCCAACCAACAATGCGAGAGCCACTTTTAATAGGTGCAAAGCTCAGTTGATAAAGTAAATCGTCAATAAAGACCAGTTGTGCAGTTTCTTGCTGTAAAAAGCTGGTGGGTTGGCTAAAAGGTTCACCTTGTCCTTTGCCCACTCGCACTTTTACTATTCCATCATCGTTTGTGTAAGTAACTAGCTGCGCAAAAACGATTCCTTCACTATTGATTGCCATCGCAAGGTCACTATCAATGCGTTTTCGATGATTATTTAAAGCAACTAAAAAGCTTTTTGTATCTTCGTCTAATACAGATTTTAGGCCGTAGTCTTTTGCTGCTGTTTCAGCAAATGCTGAGAGGTAATAGCGGCGATTATTAAACTGTGTTTCAAATATATTAGATGCATTGCTTAAACGATTATTTAATTGGGTACTCTCAAGCTTTACATTGGTGTGATAGGTAAAGTAGAAGCTAACCAGTTGCACGAGCAATAGTAAAAATAAGAACAATATTAAAATTTTACTTTGTAAACTGCGCACTTTGAAAAGTCTCATAGTTGATTAGTACTCTTCTAAAAATTCAAATTCTTCTTGCCCAACTTGTTTGGGAATGGGGAGTAGCGGTTTGGTTAGGGTTAATGTCAGTGTTTTTTTATCTGTGCTTAGTAAATGGCTTTGGGTTATTTGATGTGATGGTGTATCAAGTTGAGGGTGCCAAACTGAAATATCATATTGGCCTGTTTTTTTTACTGTAAATACGGCGCTACCGTTTGTGTTTGTTTTAGTAAAATATGGTGTGTCGACAACCAATATATAACCACTCATCCAATCATGAATGTTGCATCCCATTGCAACCTCTTCGGCTGCATTCATATCAGAGATATGCTTTGAATCACCCGCTTTTAACTTAAATTCAAATCGATTTTTACCTGACACAGAGTAAATATGATGGGTAATATCATCCTTATTTGAGAAAACAACATTTTGCCCTTTTTGCATCACGGTAATATATGGCGTAAATTTTTTACCTTGTTGATCAATGACCAATTTCTGGTTGTTACTTGGTAAATCGGCGACCCCAGCTTTTGGCGTTACAAATACGACGATTTTATTTACAGCGTTATTATTTTTATCAACGACGTTCACCGTGAGCTCGAGTGCATTAGCTTCACTAAATGTAGTAACCGCTGATATTAAAAGTAATAAGTACCTCAAAAGATTTTCCCCATGCAATGCCAAGCTCATTTCAAATTAATTGTTAATGTTGAAAAGTGATTTTATGAGCTAAAAGTAAGTTTAGACCCGTTTATAGCTAGAGCGAGGTTTTAAGGAAAAAATTGCAAGATTTATTAATAATATAAAAAAAGCCAATCGGTGTTCGATTGGCTTTTTCGATATAGTAGATGTAAAAAGAGTTTATTCGATGTTTTGGATCTGAATGCTGTTGTTTTCATTTAAATCATTTTAAAACACTGCTTTACTGTCGATTTTATTTTTGCATTAAATCTTTTGTCACCAACTTTGTCACCATTTTCACGGTGTTGTAACTATTTGTCTAACTGTATTTATAAATTCATTCCATAATGGACCAGACATTTTAGAGAGTAGGCGCTTCTGTTCATGTAAGATATCACTAGAAGTTACATCGTCAGTATCTAGGGCATCGCAGGTTAATTTAATAAATTTCTTTTTGTAATCAGGTTCGGAATCATAATTCGATAAAGTTGGCACTATGTGTATTGTTGAATTCCAAATTAGTTCTTCAGGGATCTCTGTGTTGCAGAAATAGAATTTGGAGTTATACGCCTCGATAGCAGCAAGTTGATACTTTATCTTTTGTTCAGTATTAGGCTTATTACCCCCATCAAGAGGAAACTTAACGTCACAACCGATATAATTAACAATAATCTGATCTAGATTCTTAAGGTCGCTAGATGTTAAATTCTCAGTCTCAATTTTAGTGACTTGTAACTTTTGGTCTCCATCTAACAGTGCGTAACGTTGTTGTGAACCAGTAACAGCTATATCACTCAGGATCGTTTGTTTAATTTGAGGACCTCCTCCGGGAAGTACCTTAACATCAATAGTATTTAACAAATCCTCGTCGATAATTTTGACAGCTCTTTCTACAAGTAACTTCATTAACTCATCTTCGACAAAAATTTCCTTTTTATTGTCTATGGTTTCTCCAATTCGAACAAATGCCTGTTCAGAACTAGCGTCATTAATAACGTCAAAATCACCATTTGGAGTTTGGTAAAATACTTTAATTGCTCCACGAGGTAATTCATCTATGAAGTACCTCGAATGAGTTGATACGATTATTTGGTGCCCTTCTGTATTTATTTTTTCCAAAAGAAATGCTCTAAGCTCTTTTTGCGCAGCTGGATGGAGAGATACCTCAGGTTCATCCATCAATATGAGCGAACCTTTTGGAGCATTCATAACCTTAAGTACTGCTGAAGCAATAGCTACCTCTCCACTGCCAGCAACAGCTTCAGAATATCTATTCAGTTTATCTTTAAAAATTATAGAAAAACCCGGCGCATCAAAAAGGTTATGCTCAACAACAAATGCCTCTGAATATGCCTTATTTAAAATCTTAGATAAGACTTTTAAAGTGACGTCGTCAAGCTGGTACTTGGCTTGAACTTTACGACCTCGGTAGGTATAGAAACTATTATTTATCGCTCTCAGCAGTGCCTTAGAACGAACTCTTAAATAATCCTGCTTTGAATTTATAGTTTTACCCTTTGTAAACGTTCCAAAGTTAAAAAATTTATCGAATGCACTTATTTCCGACCTAAAATCAATGTAAACCACGTTCTTTTTGACAGGGTTCCACCGAGAAGCGCTTCTGTAAGGCATGTCTTTTTTAGAAATTTTTTCAGGTAAAGCTAACATACCATCCTGTTTTCTTGGTTTGTCAGGTTCCCAATAGTCAGGGTTTCCAGCTCTAGCTCTTCTAATTTTTAATACTTCGACTGGTGAACTTAGATGGCTCGGCGTATATCTATATATGTATCGATTGGGAGATTTTGAATCACCCTCCACAATTGGATCCATAGCTGTCGAAAACCAGAACTGCGACGTGGACTGCTTAATTGGGCAACCAAAGAGAGCATGTAAAACAGATGTTTTGCCACATCCGTTTGGACCAACTAAAGCTGTGAAAGGGTAGCTGAAATTAATGTCTAAGTTAGGCTTTAACTTTTTATATAACGGAAACCTAATTCCCTCAATAAAATTGGGGTATGATTTTAAAGGGCGAGTTAACATAAAATCCATTTAATTATCCAAATACTTTTTTCAGCATTTCAAAAACTTCTAACTGATCTTTCCTAGGTGCGTGGCGAACCATAGCGGTTAAGTTTATCTTTGCTTTTCCTAGCTTGCCTGAGTATTTGTTCCACTTACCTTCATTACAAAAATCACAAAGTGTTTGAAGATTTTCATCCGAATAAGGATCAATAGCGTACTTCTCAGCGTCAGATATTGGATATACATGATCGACCACTAACTTGATAGTTCTTGATTCGTCTGTAGGATGTTTATCTACTGGAGTTCTTCCGCAGCTTAAGCATTTATGGCCATCTCTATGAAGAATACGAAAATATTGGTCTTTGCTTATTTTTCTTTCTTTAGCTTTTGGTGATGGTACTGGATTATGAAGAATATATTCTCCCGGTTTTAAAGATTGTTCATCTTTATGACTTTTAATTTCATACCCGAATTCATCTCTAAGCTCCCTGACTCTTCTTGCCCATTCATTGATTTGTGCAACTTCTGAAATTTGTTCTTTAGTGATAACTCTACTGATGTTATTTAAAAAAAGCTCTTCTATTCTTTTACGAGCACTCATTACAAAAGCTCCTTATGATTTTGGATGAATTCGGTTACAGGGAGGCTTAGAGCTTCGAGATAAGCAAATAAAATAAGGTCCGATAGAGGCTTTTCTTGTCTTTCAATTTTGTGTAGATGATTTGCAGAAACGACAATTGAAAATTTTGAATTTTCAAATTCAATTCTTGCTGCGATTTCTTCGGCGGATAGCTCTCTTTTTTTTCTTTCAGACCTTAATAATGGTCCTAATAAATTCCGCTCTTGTGCGTCAGATGTGCCAACTATTTTATTTCCCATCTACGTTCTCTGTTGCTTTAAACTGGAACTAGATTAGGTTGTTAACATTCGATTTGGTAATCCAAAGTAGATTATTGCAACGAGTATGAGAGTGAATTTTTGAACAAATCATGATAATATTCCGGTATTAAAATTTCACCGAGCTAACGAATTGAAAATAAAAGTAATAGATCTATTTTGTGGAGCTGGAGGGATGTCTTCCGGGTTTCTCTCGTTAAAGAAAAACAAGCTATTTAGCTTCGAGAGTGTCTTTGCTATAGATAATGACAAAGCCGCAGTTGAAACGTACAAAGCTAATTTTGGTGAAAAAGCCCTGTGTCAGGATATCGAGGAATGGTTAAATCAGGAACAAGTGCCATCAGCGGATATTGTTGTTGGAGGTCCTCCTTGCCAAGGGTTTAGTCTTCTGAATAAGAACCGTGTTGGAGATGAAAGGCGTGAACTTTGGAAGCCGTATATGGATATTGTGAGAGCTTCTGATGCATCGATATTTATTATGGAAAATGTAGCAAACCTTTTTAAAACCAAAGAATTCGAAGAAATTTTGGAATCTGCGAAAACTTTAGGATTTGAGGTTCAATATTCTCAAGTCAACATGGCTGATTATGGTGTTGCACAAACTAGAAAAAGGGCGATTGTAGTTGGTGTCAGAAAAAATAGACTCAAAAATACCAATATGGGTTTCCTGCCCGACCCTACACATAGAAAGCCTGATGTGAATTTAAGTTTAGAACTTGATTTAAAGGACTGGGTAGACGTTAAGTCTGCAATAGGTGATTTAAAGGAACCTTTAGGAACTGAAATTAGGGAAGTTCCACCACCATACAATTTACATTTCACAAGAAACCCGACAGAGCTTAGTAAGAAAAGGTATAGGGCAGTTCCTGTTGGAGGAAATAGATTTGATCTTCAGAAAAATGCTCCTGAATTAACACCTAATTGTTGGTTAAATAAGCCTTCAGGGGGAACAGACCTTTTTGGAAGGCTATGGTGGGATAGACCCTCTGTAACTATTAGAACTGAGTTCTTTAAACCAGAAAAAGGAAGGTACTTACATCCTGAACAGCACAGACCTATTACTCATAGAGAAGCAGCAAGAATCATGAGTTTTAGTGATCAGTTTATTTTTAAAGGAAATAAAACGGATATTGCAAGGCAGATTGGGAATGCGGTACCGCCTATTTTCGCTGAAAAATTAGCAACTCATATTGGAACGCTGATCGCTGAAGGTTTGATAACGTTACCTGATTCAAAAACACTTGAACGATGTGCTTAATTTTTATCAGGGGTTTGTGACTGAATGGTAAAATTTTAAAAAATTTTACCATTCAGTTTGATATCAAATATTTTTATTTAATCCGCTTTCTACGAAAGCAAGATCTATCTCTGTGTTGGTATAGGTAAATAGATAGAATACATATCTGTTTCATTAATATTTTTATCAAAATGTCGAATAAATAACTGAGTTTTTGTAATTAGAAAATATAAAAGGGAGCTAAATAAGTATCTAATCCTCTTTCTGACGAAAGAAGAAAATAAGCAGAACGATCTGGAATGATTTATTTTAAATTATAAAAACAGAAAAGTCAACATTTTCCTTTTAAATCAGTATTATACATATATGCATAATAAAATAAATCTTGACTTGAAGGCTGTTTAAATATACAGTGAAAGTTAGTTAAAGCTAGTGACCGACTAGGCTTATGTACTCTGTACATAAACGTCGGCCTTGCAGGACAGAAGATTTGAAAGACGTTCATCTTCTGCATCATGGATATCAGAATTAAACTTTTATGTATCCACGGTGATTAAATGCAAAATAGCTATCAATTTATACACTTTGAAACTTTCGCTGATGTTCCAAGAAAAAACAGCAAGAGACCTTCGGCGGAAGCTGTTGCTCGGGAATGTCAACGTAAAGAGAATTCATCCCCACACATTACACAACCCCAAGCGCCTCTCCTCTTGTACGGCGTACAACCTCTTGAAGCTTTGGACAAGGCAAGATTGCTAGCCTCAAACAGTAAAGATAGTTTAGGCAGGAAAATTCGAAAGGATGCGCAAATAATAGGGTTTGGAGTTGCCTCGATTAAGATTGAGGCTACTCTTGAAAATTGGCAATCAAGTGAAGTTCAATTATGGGTTAGTGACACAAAAAAATTTTTAAAAGATCAGCTTGGTGATAGCTTTGTATCTCTCGAAGCCCACTTGGACGAGCGCTGGATACATTTGCATTTCGGTTCGACTCCCAAACTAAACGATGACGGTAGTATTAACTTAACTTCGTTCCATCCCGGTCTAGAAGCTCAAAGAGCATGTAAAAGCAACAAAAAAAGCACAAAGGATCACGCATACAAGTCTGCCATGCGTTCGTTTCAAGATAATTATTATGAAGCAGTTGGATTAAAACATGGGCAGCTAAGATTTGGGCCTAAACGTCGTAGATTAAGCAGATCAGAATGGTATGCTCAACGTAACTATGCTTCATTACTTGCAAAAATTTTCAACTCACAAAATAACTTAATTAGTAGTCTGAAAAATAAGGTGAAAAGCGCTAAGGCTATCTTAAGTGAGCTACTTCCTTCAAAAAGAAGCAAAAAAAATCATCTTCCTTTTCAAACTAAGGATTTTAACTCTAATGATTAATCCAGCTAATATAGAATCACAACTTGAATTATATGCTATGAGTTTTACTTTCTATCAACCTAGTAATACGAAATCTCTAAGCTATCACCTTTTCATGAAAGTCGATTTAATTATTCAAAATCACACTACAAGTATTTATGATCTGTCTACTCTTACTTCAGCTACTAGCGATGTTGACGCGTTGATTAGAAAACTGAAAGTTGCATATGGCCACGTCAACGATGATTTAAATGAAATAGAATACCCTAAATTTTTAGCGAAACTACAAGCGCTGAAGGTTGGAAAGTTTATTGTCAGCTATCACAACTCAATAACTCATTTACTTAAGCTATTATTATACATTTTTTCAGAATCAGGAAATCCTACGGAGGTAACAACTGAGATAGATTCTTTTCTAAGTAATTTTATTAAAAACCTCCAACCTAGAGCGAAGCAAACGAAGAAATTTAAAGATATAGTAAATTTTGATATCGGTGATAGTAATCAGCTTTTAAATAAAATTAGGAAAAAGCAGTTAGACATAATATTTGATGATGATTTTTAAATATAGTGGCTAGTTGTTCACTGAGCCACTAATTATTTCAGGTTTAATGTTTATATGACCCTGTAACATCAAGAACTAGCGATTAATTCTCTAGTTACATATGAGAAAATGTTATCTACTTTTTCTCTTAACGAATCAACTACGATTGATACTTTTTGGCTTCCGCTTCTATCTGCAACTTTGCGTGAAACATCCGAGATGTACCAGCCGTCAGATCCCCTCCTGATAGTACTTTCAGTATGAGTTGGAACTCCTCTATAATTGCATGACATAGGCTCATAAAATGGTTTTACAATTGCACGAACATTTTGCCGTTTTTGTTTGGATATTATTTTATCAAGTAGTTCTTCGGCTAATCCGGCCGCATGCTCTAAATCATCATAATTCAAGGTTCTTACGTTTGACTTTGATTGAACAGCAATCAAGATATTTTCAATTATGACTCTGTTTTTAGAAGTAATTTTAACTTCAATCATTAAAGCGTCTCCTCAGTATCAGATGAAAATAGCCCGAAATTAACTATTTGATCAAAATTCAGCTTCGATAATTCTTCAAATTTCTTTTCAACAGCGTACATTGTCCTAATTTCTGAAGAAACCTCTCTTATGGTTGTATCTGTACATTCCTCATATTTAGTTTGTGTATCAAAATAAATTTGCTCGATTGCAATAGAAGCAATCTCATCAAGTTGCTGATTTTCAAAATTAATCATGTACCAATTTTCAAAGTTTGACACAGCAGTTAATACACTTCTTAAAAATACTTTTAATTCAAGTTGCTGATCTTTACTAAAACTCATCTTATGCTGCCTCTCTCGTTTCACTAGCAATCAACCAAGCTTCGATGCTTGCTCTTCGCCATCCTAAGAATTGGCCGCCTACGTGAACTTCATTTGGCAAATAATTGTTGCGTCTTAAGCGCCATAGGGTTGTGCGACTAACGCCCAATTCTTCTTGCAGTTCTTTTGCTGAAATGATTAAAGTATCTTTCCTCATATGTTAAATTCCTAAACAAACTCTCTGCTGATTCAGAAAGTAATGTCATCATAGAGAAAAGCTAAAAAGACCATAATTGAGTAAAAAAAAACTTTTTACGCAGTAGCTGAATAAGTACACTTCGTACTGTTAACTATCAAGTTTTAATAGGTAATTTATAGGGCTATGGCACAACACAACAGGTCAAATATCATTCGAACTCAATTCTGGATTCATTCACTGTTAAGTGCTTTTAAATATGACTCTGTCGCAAAGCTAGCGAAATTGACCCAGCTAAGCTGGGGAACGGGCAACGTTAAAAATGATAACGATTCATTTTATTATCAAGTTTCATCGGTTTGCCCAGATATAGAAAAGGCTAGAAAAGCGTATAATTTACTAATATCTAAACCACTTGACCCGTCAAATTGGTATAAGTATCAAAATGGTGAACAACCAAAGACAAATAGAATTAAAAATGTTTACGAAGCTTTTAAAATATTGGTACCTGATTCGGAGGCGGCTTTTGTAAATG
The DNA here is from genome assembly GCF_001399975.1 of Pseudoalteromonas sp. P1-9. Taxonomy (GTDB): domain Bacteria; phylum Pseudomonadota; class Gammaproteobacteria; order Enterobacterales; family Alteromonadaceae; genus Pseudoalteromonas. The sequence continues at coordinate 5,145 of NZ_LKBD01000027.1, read as the reverse complement.
GAAAATACAATGTTTTATCTATTATAGAAACGAGCTTCGTAGGAGATGCCGTTGTTTACTTTCAAAGAGCTGTAGATGAATTCTATGAAGTTCATAATTTAGAGTATGGTGTAGGAAACATTAGTTCAGAACTTTTAGGTCTCGGTGATGTATTTGAACCTGCATGTCTTGTTGGACAAAAAGAGTTCTATAGTCGATTTGTTGACTATTTTAACAAAGCTGATTTTCGTAGAGCATTTGAAATTTATGGATTACTAGTTGATCCGAGCTTTCATTCGGATCTCTTAATTTTAGACTTAGCTAAAAAGATAATCGGAGTAAATTATTTCGGTAAGGACTGTCAAACATTGGCAAATGAGCTACATCTCACACTAGATGATTTAATCAATTCTGACTTAGGCATTACAGAAGAAATTAGGCATAAGAGGTGCATGGGGAAAGAACCCGTAACCCTCAACTATCTAGAGAAAGAATATGGTATAAGTAAGCAATTATGGGTGGATTCCTTCCGTATTTTTAAATACGCGAATAGTATATTCCATGCACCTCATGCATACACTGAGGCAGAGCGAAAACAAATAAATGGAGAACGCGCAAAACCAATGCATTTTGAAGGTTCTCAAGTAATCCAAAAATCATCTGGATTTAAGCTTAAACGAACAAAAAATAACAATGTCTAGATCAAGGTAAGACTTATTTTTCGAATTAAAAACATGAAGCTAGGTATTGAACCAATTTTTGATGTGCTTCTTTTCTTTCTTCAAAGTAATCATGTCGATCATAAACTGCCATAATTTTTGGTAGCTTATGATTTAAACATCGTTCTGCTACATGTGGGGCTGTACCTATTTCAGCTAGTAGCGTTCTACATGTTCTGCGAAGATCATGAATAGTAAAGTGGGCAATATCCAAACATTCTTTTTTGAATAAATTGGCTAATGCTGCATTCCAAGTGTCCATGGAAATGTGCGGAAACCTTTTGCTTTTCCTTCGATTCGGAAATATAAACTCAGAACCTACAGACAGAACTTTTAGCTCTTCTAGAGCAGCTATTAGCTGATCATGTAAGGGGTAAGTAATTGATATACCTGTTTTGCTTCTTTCTTTTGGCATATTCCAGACTTGGTTTTTAAAGTCAAATTCTGACCACTTTGCTGCTAGCAATTCTCCTTTACGACAACCTAGACAAAGTAGCAGCTGGAACGCTAAGTAATTCTGTCTAACAAAACAGTCTTGATTATTTCTCATTACTTTAAATGTTAGCGTTATTTCTTCTAGTGATAGAACGCGATCTCTTGAGTATTCTTTGCCGCCCGCATCTTTTGTATTAAAAGGAAGAGCTGGGTTAGAAGAAATTAAATCAATTTTAATAGCCTCATTAAATAACTGTTTACAGTAAACCAACGCATCATTTGAAATTGTAGGGCGTCCGCTCTCTTTAATCGTTCGAATGATTTTCTTTATATCTAGTGGCGTGATTTCTGATATCGGTAGTTCACCAATGTGGGGCGCTATGTCTTTTCGATAAACTCGCTCAGGTATGTTTGGATATTTAAGTCTTTCTCTACAGTCTTTAAGCCAACTTTCTGCAAGCTGATCAACTGTTTTTAGATCTGAAAGTAAGTCTCTACTCTTTTGTATTTTAGGATCGATTCCATCACGTACCAAGGCTTTGTAGCTAGCTGCCACCGCTTTCGCTTTTACTAGCGGCAAGCCTAACGGTTCATCACCAAATTTAGCAATGGTCAGCTCTTTTCTTTTTGTATTAATTTTGTACCGAAATGTCCAGCTCGCTGTTTTGCTGCTAGAAATTCTTAAGTAAAGGTTGTCGCCGACTTGATATCTGCCTACTTGTCCTTTGCGAATTAAAGATTTTATTTCTTGTACATTCATTGTGGTGACAAAAATAATAAAACAATGATTATAATCTACATCATGTCACCAATATTGTCACCATTAAGATGAAACAGAGTGAAACTAATTTTAAATTTTAAAAACAAAAAAGCCCTTTTAAACAAGGGTTTTTTAATATTTTGAATCAACAGGAAACACCTGAAAACCTTATTCGATATTCTGGATCTGCTCACGCATTTGCTCAATCAGTACTTTGAGCTCAACTGCTGCATTAGTTACTTCAGTATTGATAGACTTTGATGCGAGTGTATTTGCTTCACGGTTAAACTCTTGCATCATAAAATCTAAACGGCGGCCGCATGCGCCACCTTTTTTCAGGATTTTACGGGTTTCTTTAACGTGCGATTGTAGGCGATCAAGTTCTTCAGCTACATCTTGCTTTTGTGCAAGGTAAATTAGTTCTTGCTCAAGGCGGTTTTGGTCAATCTCTGCTTTTAATTCTTCTAAACGGTTCGTTAACTTTTCACGCTGCCATTTCATTACTTCAGGCATTTGTCCGTTTACAATTTCAACTTGATCAATAATCGCGGTTAAACGGGTATCTATCATGGTTTCAAGGTTTGCACCTTCAGAGGCACGCGCATCAATAAAATCAGAAACAGTTTTATCAAAACCACTTAGCAATTCTGTTTGCACTGAATCCATATCCATTTCTTCAGCTTCCATCACACCAGGCCAACGCAGAATGTCCATCGGACTGATTTCGCCATCAATTTGTTCTTGTAGCCAAGTTGCATTTTTCATAATCTGCTTAGCTAACGCTTGATTGATTTTCATCTCGCCAACATGCGCAGGATTGGCATTAAATTTAAGTGACACTTCTACTTTACCGCGCTGCAACTGCTTGCGTAGTTTTTCACGGATAACAGGCTCTAGTGCTCTAAATTGTTCTGGTAGACGAATAAAGGTTTCTAAGTATCTTTGGTTAACGGAGCGAATTTCCCAAACGCCGTTACCCCAGTCACCTTTAACTTCATGGCGAGCGTAGGCTGTCATACTATGGATCATGTGCGGTTTCCTAAGTTTTTAGAAATGATAATTTATGCTTGGTCGCATTATAGCGGAAGTTGTTAAACAGCTTACAGTAAATTTTATCTGATAAAAATATAAAGACTGTGCCTTTTATGACTTTTCCCATAGCGATTCGAACAATTAGTTCTTATAATATGCCAAATCTTGAATAGTGAGGATATCCAATGCGTCCTAGTGAACGAACGCCTAACCAAATTCGCCCAGTTTCTTTTACTCGTAATTATACAATGCATGCTGAAGGTTCAGTATTAGTTGAGTTCGGCAATACCAAGGTATTGTGTACTGCAACAGTTGAAGCAGGCGTGCCGCGCTTTATGAAAGGGCAAGGTAAAGGTTGGATCACGGCTGAATACGGTATGCTACCGCGTTCAACTCACAGCCGTTGCGGTCGTGAAGCTGCAAAAGGTAAGCAAGGTGGCCGCACTATGGAAATCCAACGTCTGATTGCACGTTCGTTACGTGCAGCCGTTGACTTAGCAGCGCTTGGCGAAAATACAATTACGATTGATTGTGATGTTATTCAAGCTGATGGTGGTACACGTACTGCTTCAATTAGTGGTGCATGTGTTGCTTTAGTTGATGCACTTACCTATATGCGTACTAAAGGCATGATCAACGCTAATCCACTTAAGCATATGATTGCTGCAATTTCGGTAGGTATTTATAACGGCGAAGCGGTAACGGACCTTGAATATTTAGAAGATTCAGAAGCTGAAACGGATATGAATGTAATTATGACCGAAACAGGTAAGTTTATTGAGGTGCAAGGTACTGCTGAAGGCGAACCGTTCTCATATGATGAATTAACTGACTTACTTGAATTAGCGAAGCATTCAATTCGCGAAATCATCGATATGCAAAAGCAAGCGTTAGCGTAATAGGGTACAACATGAAAGATTATCAAAAAGAGTTTATTGAATTTGCACTTGAGAAGCAGGTGCTTAAGTTTGGTGAGTTTACACTTAAGTCAGGTCGTACTAGTCCTTATTTCTTTAATGCTGGTTTATTTAATACCGGTCGTGACCTTGCGCGCTTAGGTCGATTTTATGCTGCAGCATTACAAGATTCTGGTATTGATTTCGATGTATTATTTGGTCCTGCTTATAAAGGTATTCCAATTGCGACAACAACAGCAGTTGCATTAGCAGACCATCATGACCGTGATGTGCCTTACTGCTTTAACCGTAAAGAGAAAAAAGATCACGGTGAAGGTGGTACATTAGTAGGCTCTGCACTTGAAGGTAAAATCATGCTGGTGGATGATGTAATCACTGCAGGTACTGCAATTCGCGAATCAATGGAAATCATTGCTGCGAATGGTGCTGACTTATCAGGTGTACTGATCGCGCTTGATCGCCAAGAAAAAGGTAAAGCTGAGCTATCTGCTATTCAAGAAGTTGAGCGTGACTTTGATACACAGGTAATTTCAATTGTTAAGTTAGCCGACCTTATTACTTACCTTGAGCAAAAAGGCGATATGTCAGAGCACTTAGCATCAGTTAAAGCGTATCGCGACCAATACGGTGTAGCTTAATTACATAAAAGTTTGATATAAAACCCCGATTATCGGGGTTTTTTTATGGATAAATAAAATGAGTGAAATTAATAAACCAAACGGCGGTGGGTTACAGCGTGTATTTAAAGCAAGTTATTGTTCTTATCTAGGTATTAAAGCTGCCATAAAAGAAGAAGCAGCATTTCGTCAAGAATTGTTGTTAGCAATAGTGATGTTTCCAGCATCATTTTGGTTGGCTCAAGATTTGATTCATTGGGCATTGTTAGTTTCAGTGCTGCTATTAGTACTAATAGTAGAATTATTAAATTCAGCAATTGAAGCGTTAACTGATCGCGTAAGCACAGAAAGGCATGTTTTATCTGGTCGCGCTAAAGATATGGGTTCAGCGGCGGTTACTTTTTCACTATTAATCGTCGGTATCGTCTGGGGCGTAAGTCTTTATATAAAGATCTTTGCTTAATTTACTGTGGTGTAAAAATAGTCACTTCTTAAGTTTTCCAGCTTTAAAAGTGATAAATATGTAACGAAAGTTGCAAATTATGGCGGTTTTGTACGTATTTCATCCGAACAATCCAAAAAACTAAAAAAAGTTTGAAAAAGGGGTTGCGCTCAAATCAAATCTCTCTATAATGCGCCTCCACCAACACGGGGAACGACGCAGCATAGCAGCGAATCACGAGTTG
>NZ_LKBD01000026.1 GCF_001399975.1 Pseudoalteromonas sp. P1-9 | reverse complement strand
AATCCTGAATCCTGAATCCTGAATCCTGAATCCTGAATCCTGAATCCTGAATCCTGAATCCTGAATCCTGAATCCTGAATCCTGAATCCATAATCTAAGTTCAGTCTGCAGGGTAAACATATTTCTGTACGTATTTTGCTGTTCTAGCTTATGGTAAAAATGACGTTTTAATTACTGCATTTTCACGTAATATAGTAGTATTAACATATATGTGAAGTTGTTTAGTCACACGTTAAACTGATTAATTTTATTAACTTAGTTACACTAATACTTTTTTGTGTCGATAAGAAGTGTGTCTTTCTAAATAAAAAGCAAAAAAAATTAGCTTAACATCGTGTGTAAACATAAATAATAAGAATATGAAGCGCTTTATTCAGTATCAAACAGATCGGTTATCCGCTATCCCAAATATGGCTAGCGCTATCTCGAAGAAAATATCAGAATTCCAATACGATTATCGTAAGATGTTGGAAGAGGCGTCTCTGTTTTTTGAAAAACATTACGAATACGAAGCCGAACTTACGCAATTAAATAAAAAGATCGTCGCTTACCAAGAACATATCGATATTGTCGAAAACTACCGCAAAGAAAAAGGTAAGTATCCGCTTATTAAAGGGCAACGATCTGCTCAGCGTTATTTAGAAAAACTACATCAAAAGATCGATGAAGCAGAGCTGCGCATCAAACAAATAGCAGCCGAGCGTTTGAAGGCTCGTGGTGAGCGTTATATTTCACTGGAAAAGCTAATCGATAATATTCTCGATTTGCTTGATGGGCCTAAAATATTCAGTCAGTTTTTGGGGACCATGGTACTTTCAACGCCGCTACCTAATGAGACGGTTCGGTGTACGCGAAACGAAAAAAACAAACCAATTTATATCACGGCATTAACCGTTGCGCTTTTTGAAGAAGCACGCCTATTTAACCAATTTACTTCACCCTATTTAAAACAAGCGCTGAGCGATATTATCGGATACGATAAAGTCAGCTTAATGCAGCGTCATGATTACAAGCCCTTCACCAAAGAGCAAAAAATGGCTTATCGTGAAGAAGTGCTTAAACCCATCGTTAAAGCTACTTTGCTTCGCCATATTGGCTCTTATGCACCTCATGCTGAAGCAATTTATCAAGGTAACCGATTCAGGCTGTTAGATGTAGAACAGCGTAATAAGTTATTAGCTGGAATTAAGCGAAACTCATATCTCTACTTGCGTCAGGGGGTGGGTTTACCGCAAAGACGTTTTGATAAAAAAGAAGAACGTGATGAGTTTTTTGAAATTGAAAATGCCAAGTTAGATTTTATGACTCAGTTGCTTGATTTTGATAATCAAGAACCTGAGCTGCGTGACTTGATGCGTATTCCTATGGTGTATGCTTCGTTTATGCTGTCTACCAAAGAGGAATATGATTATCGTAATATGTATCGCGCATATGACATTCTAAAAGATGGCATGAAGCAAGGTGAGTATAACGCTAATTTTTGTGCGCTATTCTTACGTATGGTTGGACGATTCCCGCTTGGCAGTGGCGTTTATTTTATCTCGCATGAAACTGAGCAAATTGAAAAAGGCATCGTTTCTTCTCTATTTCCTAAAAATCCAGAAGAGCCTTACGTAAAACAAATTACACGTAACCACATACAATCACTTAGCCAAACCGAAGTTTTGGTGGTACGCAGCACTAATATTTATTTTGAATCTACTCGTGATAATTCGGGGCTAGAAGAGGTGGTGTTTACACAGCGCTACCAACCACCGTATGTGTGGAATGCTAATGAAGTGTGGGAAGTTCAGGTGCCAGCGTTAGTCTTTTGGAAAAAGGATGGCACCACTAAAAACAGTAATCTCGCTATGCTATAGCATTAGCAGTTATTAGCGAGTTGCACACTGCCGCGGCGTTTTTGCCATTTTACCGCAGGTATTAACACCGTAGCTAATAACAGTGCATAAGCCATGTGCGCGCCAATGCCAAATGCAAGAGCCATGCAGGCAATAAACCCTAACGAAATCGTAATACGGTGTTTTGCTGCGAGTAATACCCATGCAGAGCACATGGTTGCAATATAGATAATAACAAAGACACCATTTACCCAGTTTATTAAATCTTCCAGGTCTTGACCGCTGAAATAGGTTACAACGAGCACTGTTGCCATGATGCTCAGTACACAAATCAACGCTCTTTGCGGCACATTATATTGGTTTGTGTATGCTAATGGCTTGGGTAATACTTTTTGTTCAGCGAAACTTGCGACGAGTTTGGCCAGACTTGTTGTATAAACGTTGATGGTAGCAAGGCCACCTGCTGTACCAAGTATGCCAATGATATAGTTACCGCCACTGAAATAGTGGTTAAATACGCCGATAATTGCCAGCTTTTGATCATTAGGGTGGGCCAAAACTAATACCGTAGATAATAAATAAATCACGCCAACAATGACACTGCCTATAATCATCGCTGGAATAACATCTTGCTTCGGCTTTTTAAACTCATTGGCAAGGTGTGACATAGCTTCAACACCAAGAAAACTCCAAAAAGCGAGACCCGCGGCACTTAGTATTTTATCGCTATCCAAACTCAGCGTTGTTTTCGATTGCATAACCACTTGTTCATTGCTGAAAGTAAATAACAGCATGACAATAAAGGTGATTAACAGGGTAAGCAGAAACTGTAGTTTTGCTGAAACATGAATGCCTTTTCGGTTTATGTAAAACAGGCATAAAAGCGCAGCGAGTTCGGCGAGTAATAATTGTACACCGCTAATATTTATCATTCCTTGCACAAACTGAAAGGTCATAATTATGGCTGCGGGTGCACCAATTGGCACGACTAACAAAAACATTAAGCCAATGACTCTGCCTGCAGTTTTGCCAAAGGCTTTTTCAACAAAATGGGCAGGGCCGCCTGAATGTGGAAAAAGTGACGATAGCTTTCCAAACACATAAGTAATAGGGATTAATCCCACTGTCAGTAGAAGCCAAGCGTATAGTGCATTACTTCCCGACATTTCGACGGTTAGCTGCGGTAGTATAAATACTCCGGTACCGAGTAAGGTTGTTGCCATCATGCCGGCGCCTTGCCAGCGTCCAATGCCTGTATTAACTGATTTCATGTTACTTTGTTTATGGTTTTTAATAGCGTTAGTATAGAAATATTTACTATCTCAAACTGTTTGAGTTGCTAGGCAGAGTGTGTGATATGCAGGTAAAATGACGGTATTACTGCAAAATTAAAACACTTTGAAGGTTTAGGTGATTAAGTATGCAAATGGATAAATTTGATCAGGCGATTATTGGTCAGTTAAAAATAAACGCGAGGCAAAGCGTATCGGCGATAGCTGATGCTGTAAATCTCTCGCGTTCAGCTGTTACCGAGCGGATTAAAAAACTAGAACGTCAGGGGCAAATTCGCGGCTATCAAGTCTTGCTAAGTGAATCGCAAAAAGTAGGTGTATCTGCTTACTTTGAAATTCAGCATCAGTGCACGCGTTGTTCAAACATTGTTAAGGTGTTTCAGGTGATCCCGGAAGTTTTAACGTGCCATGGCATTACTGGCGACATGGATTTATTGGTTTACGTGCAAACAGACTCGATGCAACGACTTCACGAAATTAGAGAATACTTAGACGCAGAGCCTGATATCGTAAAAATAAAGACGCATGTCGTAATGAGTGAATGGATTAATAATCTAGGCTAAGTACAGGTAAACTATCACTATATACGCCTGTTACAATTCGTTACGCAAAACTATAGTCGCAAATAATTTACTGGGTTAGCATGGGAAGGTTAAATACAAAGGGAATATTTATGAAAGCATTAAAACCAATCGCACTAAGTGCACTCTCACTAATAGTGCTTAGCGCATGCAATAACACTCAAAACAATAACCAAACTGATATTGCAGCGCCTATCGCCAAAAAGGTGCCATTTGAAATGAAGCACCATGGTAATACACGCGTTGATAACTATTATTGGATGCGTGACGATGAACGCAAAGATCCTGAAATTCTAGCGCATTTAGAAGCTGAAAATAGTTATACAGAACAAAAATTAAAACATACTGAAGCACTGCAAGCGCAATTATTTGACGAGATCAAAGGGCGCATTGTTAAAGATGATCAGTCTGTACCGGTAAAGCAGGGCGATTACTTTTACGGTAGTGAAGTAAGCGGTGATAACGAATATAGCGTATATACGCGCGCAAAAGATTTAGCAGGTACTGATAAGCAAGTACTGTTAGATGTTAACGAATTGGCAAAAGCACACGATTATTTTAGTGTTAGCACACTAACTGTAAGTGAAAACGATAATTTACTCGCGTACGGCGAAGATACATTAAGCCGTCGTATTTACACTATTCGCATTAAAGACCTAACTACAGGCGAATACTTAAAAGATAAAATTGAAGGTACTTCAGGCAATATTGTTTGGGGTAACGACAATACCTTCTTGTACTACATCAAAAAAGACCCGCAAACGTTACTTGGTTATCAGGTTTACCGCCATGTGCTGGGAACGGACCAAAGTAGTGACGAGCTAGTCTATGAAGAGAAAAACAAAGCTTACTACACTTATATTAGTAAGAGTAAAGACAGCAGTTTAGTTTACATTCACCATTCAAGTACTGAAGCACGCGGTGTATCAATTATCGATGCGAACGACGCTAAGGCGAAGCCAACGCGTTTTATTCCGCGTGAAGACAAGCACGAATACAGTATTGCTAAGTTAAATAACGATTTTTACATTACTACTAACCTAGATGCGGTTAACTTCCGTTTAATGAAAGTTGATGCAAGTAAAGTAGGTGATAAGGCGTATTGGCAAGAAGTTCTCCCTGCGCGTGATAACGTAAAACTTGAAGACATTACATTATTTGATAATCACTTAGTTTATCAAGAGCGTGAAAATGGTTTAACGAATGTAACTGTACGTAAGCTGGATTCAGGCAAAGAGTTTAACCTGGACTTTAAAGATACTGCGTTTGCTGCAGGTATGTACGGTAATAATGAACTTGATAATGCATCTGTTCGTTTGTACTACACTAGTATGACAACGCCTTCTAGTGTAATTGAATATACGTTAGAAGACGGTAAGAAAACTGTACTAAAAGAACAGAAAGTATTAGGTGACTTTAACTCTGATAACTATGTATCTGAGCGCATTATGGTAACGGCACGCGATGGTAAAAAAGTACCTGTATCTCTGGTGTATCATAAAGATAAGTTTAAAAAAGATGGTACTAACCCGCTTTACCAATATGGTTATGGCTCGTATGGAGCAACCTTCGACCCGACTTTCTCAACGTCACGTTTAAGCCTGCTTGACCGTGGTTTTGTTTACGCCATTGCTCATATTCGAGGCTCTCAAATGCTAGGTCGCCCTTGGTATGAAGATGGGAAAAAACTCACTAAGAAAAATACCTTTAACGACTTTGTTGACGTAACGAAAGCGCTTGTAGAGCAAGGTTATGGTGCAAAAGATAAAGTATTTGCGGTTGGCGGCAGTGCCGGTGGTTTATTAATGGGTGCTGTGATTAACCAAGCGCCAGAGTTATATCGCGGTGTTGCTTCTCATGTCCCATTTGTCGATGTAGTTACCACTATGCTTGATGAATCAATTCCACTGACAACAAACGAGTATGATGAGTGGGGTAACCCGAATGAAAAAGCGTACTATGACTACATGTTAAGTTACTCACCTTACGATCAGGTTAAACGTCAAGCGTATCCAAACCTGTTAGTAACAACTGGCTTACATGACTCGCAAGTACAGTACTTTGAACCTATGAAGTGGGTTGCTAAGCTGCGTGAATATAAGACGAACGATAACCTACTACTATTCAAAACGGATATGGAAGCGGGTCACGGTGGTGCATCAGGTCGCTTTAAACGCATAAACGATACTGCATTAGAGTATGCGTTCTTCATCGATTTACTAAAGCAGTAATACACATTTTAAAGGGGCGAAAGCCCCTTTCTTTTCTTTATTAAGCTAAGTTAGATTTCTTCGCCAGCTTCATCCATTTGAACAATCTCCGTTTCCTGCAAAGCCAGATCTATCCACTCGGCAAGTACAGAACAGCTCAATACTTTGTGCATATAAGCCGTTGCAGGAGCATTTAATGAAATGCCATAGGTTTTAAAACGCAGCGCGATAGGCGCAAACATGGCATCAACAATTCCCCAATCACCAAATAGCCAACCGCCTTGATGTTGAAACAGTGTGTGTTGTTCACTAAAAATCTGCTCAATGCGCGCAATGTCATTTTGGCTTTGTGCTGTCAGTTCCACTTTGCGTTTAGCGCGTATATTCATAGGCAGCTGATTGCGTAATGAGTTAAAACCAGCATGCATTTCTGCCGCTAATGCCCGAGCTTTTGCACGTTGCTGCGGATCACTTGGCCAGCCTTTATTAGATAAATAAGTTTCATTGATGTATTCGCAAATCGCGAGCGAATCCCATATGGTTGTACTACTATCAACTAACACAGGCACTTTAGCGAAGGGAGCAATTGTGGCAAGGGTATCGCTAAAACTTGGTGTCTCTAATTTTAAGTTGTGTTCAGTGAAGCTCAAACTGAATTTTTTCATTACAAGCCAGGCTCTTAGTGACCAGCTCGAATAGTTTTTATTAGCGATATATAAATCCATCTAGTGTTACTCTCAATTAGGTAGTTAGTTTAATTGCCAATAATTTATCGTGTTATTTATGCATCGAATAGCGCATAATTCTTATACTATCTATCAGCTAAATTGATGTGTTATGGAAATTGATGCGCTTAAAAGTTTACTTGCATTTGTCGACACTGGAAGCATAACGCGCGCTGCTAAACAGGTTAATCGCACTCAGTCAGCAGTGAGTATGCAGATGAAAAAACTCGAGCAGGATATAGGTAAGGTGCTGTTTGAAAAAAATGGTCGCAATCTCATTTTGTCAAAAGATGGGCATCAACTTGTTGGTTATGCAAAACAGCTTATTGCACATTACGACAGCACATTAAATGCCGTTAAAACGGACCGCAATAAGTTACGCATTCGGTTAGGTTGCCCTGATGATTACGCCGATGCTATTTTGCCAAGCGTAGTAAAAAAAATGCATCAGTTGTGGCCAAGTTTAGATCTACAAATACGTTGTTTACCAAGCAATATTATTCGACAGCAGCTCGACAATGGTGAACTCGATTTAGGCATAGTAACACGCTCATTTGATAGTGAAGAGGGGATTATTATTGCTAAAGATAGCGGTGTATGGGTAAGTAATGGTGATTGTAAAATACTAGAGCAAATGCCTTTGCCACTGGTAACATTTCAGCAAGATTGTCGTTTTCATCACGCAGCAATTGAAGGCCTGCACAAGCAGGGAACGCAATTTAAGTTGATTGCCATGAGTGGCAGTGTCGCTGCGATGCAAGGGTTGATAAAACAAGGTATGGCAATTGGTGCTATGGCGCGCTTAAGTATCGGCGAGTTAACAGAGCTGAAAAATACGCACTTACCCGCCTTACCTGATATTAGTATTGTGATAATTAGTAACGTGCATACCAATAGCAAAATTTCTCAAACTGAGCTGTTACAACTAGGCAACAGTGTTTAGCTGTAATGTCATAAACGTGCTGTGTGGATCTTCTTGATAATCAGCGAAAGGACCACAGATATTAAATCCAAACTTTAGATACAAATTGCGTGCAGCATAAAAGTATTCTTGCGTACCGGTTTCTAGGCTTAGTGACAAATAGGCTTTATCAATAGCTAGCTCAATTGTGTGTTGCAGTAAGCGCGAAGCCACACCGCTTCCACGGGCGTGCTTTGCGGTGCGCATTGACTTTATTTCAGCGTGGTTTGGGCAAAGCTGTTTTATTGCAATACAGCCAAGCAAGTTATCATCACGCCATGCGCTGAAAAAAGTGATATTACTTTTTTTAAGTTCGTTAAGGTCAAGTGCATGAACACTCTCAGCGGGTGATGTTGCGTACATATCATCTAAATGTTCTTGTAGCAGAGCAATCACAGCAGGGCTGGATAAATCATCAATTTTAATGTGCATGTAAGGTCTTCTGTAAAATAATTCAATCACGCTATTCATCTAATATGCCAATTTTCTTTTGTTTTTAATGTATTGAATTTATTGGTGAATTATTTTTTGATTGAACCTGAGAAACGGAAAACGATAGGAAATGCCATTTTTTGGTGCAAGCTTTGCTCTTTTCTTTAGCACTGGTCTTGCATCTAAATTTGCACTGGGGTTAAGCTAGTTCAAATTTTCTAAAGCCAGTAATTTATGGAAAAGTTTAACGATATCTATCTTCGCGCAGTCGAGCGAAAGGGCGGTGAGCGTCAATTAAAGGCGTTGCTGTCAAAACCACTGAGTAATAAGCGCATAGCAGAGTTGCCAGATTCAGCTTGGTTATCTGAATTTACCAAAAAGATTTTTCAAAGTGGATTTTATTGGTCGGTTATTGAGAAAAAGTGGCCTGGCTTTGAAGAGGTATTTTGGCGTTTTGATGTTGAGGCATTACTAATGATGTCGCCGGAACAACAGGAAAAAGCCGCTAGCGATGAACGTATTGTACGTAACTATAAAAAAGTACAAACGGTGCAAGCCAATGCCTTTATGATCCATGATGTTGCTAGTCAGCATGGTAGTTTTAGTCAGTTTATCGCAGATTGGCCAAGTGGCGACATTATTGGACTTTGGCAGTATCTTAAAAAGCATGGCGCACGCTTAGGAGGTAACACTGGGCCTTATGCGCTTCGTGTATTAGGCAAAGATACCTTTTTGTTATCGCGAGATTGTGAGAGCTATTTGCGCAGCCATAAGATTATTGATGGCGGTTTACAAACTAAAAAGTCGTTGGTTGCAATTCAAGCTTTCTTTAATGAATTACAACAGCAAAGTGGCTTAAGTTATCAAGAGCTTAGCCAAATAATTTCATATAGCTGCGGCGATAATGTAGTTGGTATTAGCTAACACAGTAAGTTAACTACGCGGTACAAATTCTAATACGGTTGCATTGATGCAGTAACGTAGCTGACCATTTGGGCCATCATCAAACACATGGCCTAAATGAATGTCTGACTCAACGGCACGAATTTCAGTACGCACCATGCCAAAGCTATGGTCTGGTTTTTCATATACTGCATCTTTAACCGGTTTGGTGAATGAAAGCCAGCCACTGTTAGAGTTAAAGCGATCACGTGTATCAAACAACTTGGCGCCACTTAACTTATCAATAAATACTCCATCCGGCGTGTTTTTAAAAATCTCATACTGTTTGCAATAACGGTTATCCGTGCCTTTATTAAACGCCACATTGAATGCTTCACCTTTACCCAGTTTAAATGCGCCTACAATTTTGTAGAACTCGTCGCGAGACACATAACCTTGGCGTGCAAATACTTCTTTGCCTTGCTCTAACAAAATAATAGTTGGGGTTGCCCATGTAGGCGTTTTAATTTTAAGGCCATGGAGTTGGTCGGCTGTTCTGAATGTAAGCGGAATGGAGCCTGCATAACCTGCTGCTGTTTCTGCTTTGAATTTCTCACAATACGGACAGAAAGGCGCATCAATAACTAAAATCTGTTTACCTTCTAGCAGCGTGCTGTTGTCACGTTTAGCAACTTTTTGTTGCTTAAATGTCACACCAGTGCGTAAATCGGGGCAGTAGCCATTAGGATTTTTTGCAAGATAATCTTGGTGATATTCCTCTGCGGCGTAGAAGGTTTCTAGCGGCTTAATGCTGGTGGCTATTTTGCCAAAACCTGCGTTGGTTAGCAGAGTTTGAAACTGTTTTGTAACGCCAACAGCAGTCGTTTTTTGTTGCTCTGAATTATATAAAATCGTTGAGCGATATTGTGTACCTACATCATTACCTTGGCGGTTCACCTGTGTCGGATCATGGTGTTCATAAAAATGCTGTAAAATTTGCTCTAAACTAATTTCATTACGATTAAAAGTGACCTTAACGACTTCGGCATAGTTATTAGGGTTGTACTTGTTACTTTTTTTGATGATGTTGCGGTAGGTTGCTTTAAAGCCGCTGCCATCCGCATAGCCACTCACGGCATCAATTACGCCATCAAGTGCTTCATAGCGTTTTTCTGCGCCCCAAAAGCAGCCCGAGCCAAGCACGATTGAATCTAAGTGATTGGTTTGTGGCTTACGCTCTTGTGCAATGTTGGTAAAGCTTAATAAGAATAAGCTAAAGCAAATTAGGTAGTTCATGTTGATGCCTTGTTAAACTTTATACTACGTAAATACATAGACCTGAGATCGCCTTGTTTATGTTCACAGCCGTTCAACATTTAGATTAGCCGTTTATCAATTAGTGAAAGTGGCAGTGACAAATTGTTTTATTCTTTATCGCAACAACAAGGGGGAAATATGAAAAAATTAATCTCAATAGCACTTGGTTTATCAGCACTCACCTTAGCTGGCTGTAATGCGACGATGGATGTTACTTATACGCCGATTACCGAACTGGAAACGCATACCGATTGGGAAATCGATACCGCAACGGGCTCTTGGAAAGTAGTTGAAAGTACTGTTTATATTAGCGCCGAGGAAAAACAGCACGAGCTACCTAAGCAATATGATCGCTTCTCCAATAATTAACTTTACTAATTTGAGTCTTTTGGAGTGCGCCTCGATAAAATTAAGCGCACTCTAAGTTAAAAGCGTGAGGTCACCAGCAAGGTAACCGAATCTAATCCTGAACTATCATCGCCAAATCCAGCACCCAAACCAAAGTTAAATGAAAAGTGTTCATTAAACCAATACTGAGTTTGCACTTCAAAATTGTTATTATCGAGTTCATTGGTTTGCGCCAACGCTTGAATACCAATAAACCAGTTCTCATTGATATAATAGTCGGCACGTCCTTGATAATAATCTTCTTTCCCCGATATTTGTTTAAATACAAAATCCCAGCCTTGCCCTTGTTCAATTTTGGTGTAGCGTACATATGGGGTTAATCGCCAGTTATTACTTGAATCTTGCACACCAAAAACATCGGATTCGTTACGATATAAGTAAGTTACGCCAACACCTAGCTGCAAATTAGTGGTGATATTGTTACCGAGTTCGCCGTTAAGCATTAAATATTCGTTATTAAAATCGTTATCTTTTGCATACTCTACGTTAGAGCGAACAACCAACGCATTGTCTAAATAATGTGTGTATTCGACGTCAATATCATAAAAATCATCCAGTACGAGTGCTCGCGTCGAGAGGGTATTGATTCTATTTAGATAGGTTTTAATATTGTGAGGACCACTTGCCGATGCCAGATCTTCAAAGGCGTAGGTGTAAGCAATCCCAACAAAATTATCATCAAAGTCATAAAGGTCAGACACACCAAAATCGATTTGATGTTGAATCGTGTCGCTGGCTAAGCCACTATTGCAGGCAAATAAAAGGGCTAAAGGCAGTAGTTTTTTCATGTTAATTCCTTTTTGACAGTAGGATAATGAAATAACTACCTATTGATAAGTTCAGACCTGTTTGAAATTGTTAGAGATTGTAAAAGCACCTAGCTTTGTATACGAGAGGACAGCAAATGATTTGGTATAAAGAAATAGATAAAGCGTTATGCGATAAGCTAGATGAAGGTTTGCATGGCAAAGGCAGCCTAATGAAAACGTTAGGGATTGAAATATGTGAAGTTGGCGACGATTATCTTGTTGCTAGCATGTCAGTTACACCTGATCACCACAACCCTATTGGTATGCTGCATGGGGGCGCGAATGTTGTGCTAGCTGAAACTGTAGCAAGCTATGCGGCAAACTTTGTTGTAGATACCGATAAGTATTACTGCGTAGGCCAAGAAATCAATGCGAATCATATTAAAGCAGCGCGCAAAGGTATGGTGTATGCCACAGCAAAAGCTGTTCACTTAGGTAAGCGTACCTCTGTGTGGGAAGTTAAAATTACCAACCAAGCCGGTGAGCTTACCTGTATTTCAAGAATGACCGCAGCGGTGGTTGAGCGACGATAGTTGATCTACATCTAGTTACCGCGTTTTAGCGCTGGTATTTTATCTACCGCTGGCATATACCTTAGCCAGAGGTATATGCAAATGAGTGAAAAATCGTTAATTACGCTGCTTAAAGTAGTTATTGTGCTTGGATTATGCTTAATAGGGCTTGGTTATTATTTGATAAATGTCGCGCACATTGAGCAAAGCATGGGTATCTCCGGCATGATGATTGGCGGAGGGTGTTATGCGCTTGGATTAATTTTATCTTTGCCAACCAAAATGTACCTTACTTTTATTTGGGTTACCGCGGAACAAAGAAAAAAGAGTGGTTAACAGGTTAGCTCAGCAGATTATTAAATAATCAGCCATACTATGATTTATCATTCATTATTAGTAGCACTTGTGATTAGGTTTTTTTGTTTATTATTGTTGTGTATTAACGCTCATGTGTATGCCCGCGATATTAAAGTCGCTGCAGGTAACTTTACTCCGTACTTCAAAGCAAGTACGTATCAACGCCATGTTGGCTTATACGAACAACTCTTGTCTGTAGGGCTAAATAGAGCAGGGTTTAACCCGACCTACATCAATGTTTCAAACGATGCCATAAAACGCTACTACGAAAAGCAACGGGTTGATATTGCAGTGAATTGGACTGGTACATTTACTGGCGAAGGTTATCCGTCTCAGTACCGTTTGTTTTTCTACAATCGCGCAATTTTAAGTAAAGACAATCGATGGATTAAGGCCGAACATGTGCTTGATTTAAAAGGTGCAAGGCTAGCAAGTTTCTCAGGTGCAAGTTTAAACTTTGGTCATGATTTTCAAATTTTGATAAATGACGTAAATACACGTTATTTTGAAAGTGGTGATCAGCTTGCCGTAAATAAAATGCTGGTGGCGAATAAAATTGATGTGTTAATTGCTGATTGGCTTAAGTTTTATCGCTTTGTTAAACCTTTGGGCTTAGTAGATAAGTTTGTGCCGTTAGATATTATCACAAATGCTGGTTCGCAGATTATCTTTAGAGATGAGAAAGTACGCGATGCATTTGATACTGCAATAACGCAAATGTATGTTAGTGGTGAGCTAGATAAGCTCACCCTAACATGGTTGGCAAAAAATAATTTACCTAAGGTATCACATCGTTTTTTAGCTAAACGACCTTAAATACCGCCGCCGTCTGTGTGAAGGCCACACTCACGATTTAAACCAAAGAAACGTGTTTCTTCTTCGGTCATGCCTGGCTCTAGTTTACGTGTGGTATGCACATCACCCATCGACACATAGCCTTGCTCCCATAACGGGTGGTAAGGTAAATCGTGTTTGGTTAAATACTGATACACATCACGGCTATGCCAATCAATAATTGGATAAACCTTCACCGTACCGCGGCTGATCTCAAGCACTTGCTTATCTGCACGAGTCGATGATTGTTGGCGACGTAAACCGCTAAACCAAGTACCTGCATCGAGTTCTTTTAATGCACGTGTCATTGGTTCAACTTTATTTAAGGTATTGTATTGTTTAATACCTTGTTCGCCTTGTTCCCACAATTTACCAAACTTAGCTTCTTGCCACGCAGGGCTTAGCTCTGATTTATACACTTTCAGATTGAGTTTCAATCGCTCAGTAAGCTCATCAATAAACTGATAAGTTTCTGGGAAAAGATAACCAGTATCTGTTAAAACCACTGGAATATCTGCTTTATGTGATGTTACTAGGTGCAACATCACAGCCGCTTGAATGCCAAAGCTAGACGATAAAAAGTGTGTGCTTGGTAAATTTTCTAACGCCCATAAAACACGTTCTTCAGTCGAAAGCTCTGCTAGCATGCCATTTGCATCGGCAAGCATGGCATTCTGAACGTCTTTATCTAGCGTTAATATTTGCTTAAATTCACTCATGCATAAATTCCAAATGAGGGCGGCTAACCGCCCTTAAAATATTAAGCGTGGAAGTCTGTTTTAGAAACTTTCACTTCGGCAACGATTTCCTTGCGGATAGCGAAGTCACCAAAACACTCGCCTTCGTTACGCTCCTTGGCCCATTGGCCAATTAATTCATCTAATGCTGGTAGATATACATCTTCACCCACGTTTTCTAGGTAAAGCTTAGGTACACGCGTACCTTCACGGTTACCACCTAGGTAAACGTTGTATTTACCTGGGCCTTTACCAACAAAACCAATTTCAGCTAACATGGCGCGACCACAACCATTCGGGCAACCTACGACACGCATAATGATGTCGTCGTTTGGAATTTCGTGCTTCGCTAAAATTGCTTCTGATTTCTCGATAAGCTCTGGCAGGTAACGCTCTGCTTCAGCCATCGCAAGCGGGCATGTTGGTAATGCCACACATGCCATTGAGTTAAAGCGTTGCTCTGAGTGTGAGTCGTCAATTAAGCCGTGCTCACGAGCGATTTTCTCAATGATGTCTTTTTGATCCGCAGGAACACCGGCAACAATTAAGTTTTGGTTTGCCGTCATGCGGAAATCACCTTGGTGAATTTCAGCAATCTTACGACAACCTGTTTTCAGCGGCTGATCTGGGTAATCAAGAATACGACCACTTTGGATAAATAGCGTTAAGTGGTGCTTACCATCAATACCTTCTACCCAACCGATACGGTCGCCACGGTGAGTGAACTCATACGGGCGGCTGTCTTCAAATTTAACGCCAGCACGGTTTTCTACTTCAGCTTTAAATGCATCACTACCAAATGTATCTAACGTGTACTTAGTTTTTGCATTCTTACGGTTAACACGGTTACCCCAGTCACGTTGAACAGAAACAACATGCTCGGCAATTTTTAGCGTGTGCTCAAGTGGGATAAAACCAAAATCATCCGCTTTACGCGGGTAAGTGTTTACATCACCGTGGGTCATTGCAAGACCACCACCAACTAGTACGTTAAAGCCAACTAGCTTGCCGTCTTCTGCAATGGCAACAAAGTTCAAGTCATTCGCGTGAACGTCTACTTCATTGTTTGGTGGAATGGTAACTGTCGTTTTAAACTTACGAGGTAAGTAAGTAGACCCTAAAATTGGCTCTTCTGTTGTTTCAGTCTTCTCACCGTTTAACCAGATTTCAGCATACGCTTTGGTGTGTGGTAGTAAGTGCTCAGAAATTTTTGCAGCCCACTCGTAAGCTTCTTGGTGTAACTCAGACTCAACAGGGTTAGTGGTACATAGTACGTTACGGTTAACGTCACCGGCAGTTGCAATTGAGTCAATGCCAACGCTGTTTAGCATTTGGTGCATTTCTTTAATGCCCGGCTTTAACACACCGTGGAACTGGAATGTTTGACGCGTTGTTAAACGAATACTGCCATAAATAGTTTTATCGCCAGCAAACTCATCAATCGCAAGCCATTGCTTAGGGGTAATAATACCGCCCGGCATACGTGCGCGAAGCATTACGTTGTGCATTGGCTCTAGCTTTTGCTTGGTGCGCTCTGGACGAATATCACGGTCGTCTTGTTGGTACATACCGTGGAAACGGATCAACTGGAAGTTATCCGCTGTAAAGCCACCTGTAAGCTGATCTTTTAAATCCGCTTCAATGGTACCGCGTAAAAAGTTACTTTGTGTTTTAAGTCTTTCGTTATCAGCAAACTTGGCATTTGGGTCTAGCTTGCTGTTAGGTTTGTAATCTGTGCTCATGGCTTATCCTAAAATTCTACTGTGACGGTCAGTGTGGTGTACTGATAAATTAGTACACATCTTTTTGATAACGGTTGTTGCTACGCAGCTCTTTTAGGTAGCTTTCAGCTTGCTCGTCATCTTTGCCACCATGGGCTTTAATAATATCGATAAGTGCTTGGTGAACGTCTTTCGCCATGCGATTAGCATCACCACAAATGTAGAAGTGTGCACCTTTTTCTAACCATGCAAATACTTCTTCGCCTTTCTCGCGAAGACGGTCTTGCACGTATACTTTTTCTGCTTGGTCGCGGCTAAACGCAAGATCTACTTTGTTTAGTAGGCCTGACTTCACATAACCTTGGATCTCTACTTGGTATAAGAAATCTTGGGTGAAGTGTGGGTTACCGAAGAATAACCAGTTTTCACCTTCTGCTTCACGTGTATCACGTTCTTGTAAAAATGCACGGAATGGCGCGATACCTGTACCAGGGCCTACCATGATAACAGGTGTGTTATCGTCATTTGGTAAACGGAAGTTGTCGTTATGCTCGCTAAATACTTTAACCTGTGCACCTTCCTCAGCGCGATTTGCAAGGTAACCAGAACAACCACCAAAGTGTTTTTCACCAAAGGCATCAAACTCTACTAAACCAACCGTTAAGTGCACTTCTTCTTCCACTTCTGCTTGACTTGAAGCAATTGAGTATAAACGTGCTTGTAGCTTACGTAGGCAGTTAACTAAATCTTGTGCGCTAATGTCGCTCGGGTTTTGCTTGATAATATCGAAGATTTGACGTGCTTCAATGTACTCACGCATTGCCGCTTTGTCTTCAACTAGCTTTAATAGCTCAGCGTTGTTTGTCGCATGTGCATATTTTTCAACAAAACCAGGGTAAGACTGAGTTAGCTCTAGTTTTTCAATTAACGCCGTGCGAATTGATAATGTTTCTTCACCTAACGTGATTTCAGTCGCGCCATCAATATTTAATAGTGCTAGCGTTTCATCAACCAGTGCTTCGTCATTTAAGAAGTAAACACCTAATGAATCACCTGGAAGATACGTGATGTCAGAGCCTTCTAGTGAGATCTCAATGTGACGTACGTCTTTCGTTGAGTCGCGACCTGTGATCTTTTGTACCACACTTAGCTCAGCCGCAAATGGGTTTTGCTTAGTGTATTGGCTTTGCGCTGGTGCTGCACCGAATCCAGTCATAGGAATAACCTGTGCTGAACCTTGCGACTGTGCTTTTAGCTCAGGCTCGAATGCATCAACTGCACCACCGATCCAAGCTGCTGCTTGGTCTTCATAATCAACGTCTAAATCAGCACGCGCAACCACTGTTTCTGCGCCTAGTGCTTTAAAGCGCTCTTCAAAATCAATCGCTGTCTGGCAGAAGAATTCATAGCTTGAATCACCTAAACCGATAACCGCTACCTTAACACCATCTAGTTTAGGTGCTTTTTTCGATGCTAAGAACGCATGTAGGTTTTCAGCGTCTTCTGGTGGCTCACCCTCACCATAAGTAGAAACAGCAACAGCAATAAACTTTTCTTTCTTAAGTTGAGCAGGTTTGTAGTCAGCCATGTTTACAAGCTTAACCGCTAAGCCTTTCGCCTCTGCAGCCGCTTTTAACTGGTTCGCAACGCCTTTTGCATTGCCTGTTTGTGAACCATAAATAATGGTTAATGCCGCAGCTTCAGCAGCTTGTGCTGTTGCGCCCGCAACCTGACCTGATAATGCTGCTGTATTGGCATTTGCTGCTAAGTAACCACTCACCCAAGCTTGTTGAATTGGGTTCAGTTCAGCAGTAAGCGCTTGTAACTTCTGTACTTGCTCTGGCGTAAGCGGACTCGCTTGCGCAGAAAGTTGACTTAACAACATGGAATTTTTTCCTCGACCACCAAATGGTTTATACATTTCTTAACGGTGCTTGTTATACATCTAATAACAACACACCTTTTTAAGCTTCTCTGATGGTGAAATATAACGATGTCATGACAAAGAAAAAAATAATAGAAAGTGCTTTGTTATTCCAAAAAGGAATGTATGAGGTGTTATTTATAATTTTTATTGAGAGTGGACGCGTTAATTGATTGTTGTGCCTGAAATTAGTTGTGGCAAGTTGCGTTATTGCGATTGGATAATATTTAATGAAGGTAGACGAAAGTGACTACTTTTAGTGGTTTTAATCACAGTGAGTAGGTCGTAATTCACTGTGATTAATCTCTCGGATGGTGTTTGTAAGCGAATTACTCAACCGGATAAATTGTCATTTCAATGCCTGCGCCTATGGCTGAAATTCTAAGCAAGGTATCGGCATGTAGTGCTTGATTAAAGCACTTTGGATTTTTACCGCTTTGAAAGCCAATATCGAACGTACGTTTTGTACAACTAAGCCATTGCTTTAATGCGTTGCGAGAGCAGGACTCAATCAACTCACATAAGTGATTAATAGCACTATCAGGAGAAGTTACGTCAATGTTTGCCTCTATACGCGCTAACTGACGAGTTTCATCTTTGTCGTAGTGAAGTACCATAGCCGACTTACCCAAGTCTGAAACTAGTTGGGCAATATCTTGTTTTGACTCGATTTCTAGGTCGACATTAAGAAACTGAATATCTGACATTGATGTTTTCTCTGTAATTGCTTAATCGCTAACTTTACATTAGATTGGCTTTTATCTCTAGTTTCGCAAAGATCATATTCCATACTGTAAAACTCAATAAAGAAAATAATAATGAAAAAATCGTGGTTTAAATGGGCGCGTAAGTGCCACAAATGGTTAGGTTATTTACTCGCGTTACAAGTATTCGCATGGTTATTGGGTGGTTTAGTTATGAGTGCGATTCCACTGGAATATGTACACGGTAAACACCTTGCCAAACGACAGTTAGAAAATCCTTTCTCGCAAGATGTATATACAAGTAATTTTGATAACTTTAAGCAATATAATATCGGATTGAAAAATGTCAATTTCATACACTTCTTAGAGACTCCTGTAATTGAATTAGTCGGCCATAAAGAGCGAGTTTACTTGCATGGCGAAACGGGAGAGAAACTCGAGGCACCTAATAAACAGCAAGTTATCAGGCAGGCAAAAGCCCATTACTTGGCGGATAGCCAAAACATAGACGCGACCGCATCACTGTTAAAAGAGGGACCGAGAGAGGTCGGTTACAGAAACAACATTTGGCGTGTAGACTTTGCGGATAATGTTAACACTACATTGTATATACAAGCTAATTCGGGTCAGGTAATTACTGTACGTAGCACTATTTGGCGTATTTTTGATTTCTTTTGGATGCTGCACATAATGGATTATGACGAGCGTGAAGACTTTAATAATCCATTATTAATTAGTTTTGCTGCTGTTACTGTATTGTTTTGTATTTCAGGAATGATGCTGTTGTTTCAAAATATGCCTTTAAGAAGAAAACGAAAAGCTCGAGCAAATTGATTTGTTGTCATAAAGCTTTTTTATAAGTGCCGCCAATTTGTCATCGGATGTTTTTAGCGTAAGACTTATTACACATAAGGAAGCGCGAATATGGCAAAGAAATATTATTCCTGTATTTGGATCTCAGATGTGCATTTGGGCTACAAAGACTGTAAGGCTGAATTCTTACTGGATTTTCTCACCAATACAGAATGCGATGTGCTTTACTTAGTTGGCGATATCATTGACTTATGGTCGATGAAGCGACAATTTTACTGGCAACCAAGCCACTATCAAGTGCTAGAGTGTATTCGCAACAAAGCTAACTCTGGCACGCGCGTTATTTATATTCCCGGCAACCATGATGAAACCTTTCGCGCTTATGTTGGCGAAGCATTTATGAATGTTGAAGTGCATCGCAGTTTTATTCACACAGCCAAAACCGGTAAGCGTTTTTTGCTTGTGCATGGCGATGACTTTGATTCTGCAACACGGTATAGCAAACTGATCAGTATAATCGGCGATAGCGCATACGACTTTCTACTGTTTTTAAATCGTTGGCACAATCGTGCGCGGCACTTATTCGGCAGTCATTATTGGTCGCTTGCGTCGTGGATTAAAAACCGGATTCATAAAGCACGCCAAGCAATCGCTGCGTTTGAAAAGGCAGCCGTGCACGAAGCAAAAAAGCAAGGTGTTGATGGCATTATTTGCGGTCATATTCATCAACCTGATATCAAGAAAATTGATGGCATTTTGTATTGTAATGACGGTGATTGGATAGAAAATTGCACTGTGTTGGTTGAGGACGAATCAGGCCGAATTGAGTTGTTGCATTGGTCTGATATTCAAACCAGCTTGAAAGTGGTCGATTTAAGTCAGAAGCACAGCGAGCAGGCAGCTTAAACTTGTTTTGATGCTTGAGTTTGTAGATGCTTTAGCTTGGGCTGAAGCATCTAACACCTACTTACTACTCTTTTTCGATAGTAAGAATGACTTCACCTACTTTGATACCAAACTTAATAATTTCGGTGCGATTGATCAGACGTTTTTCATTAATCAAAAACATCCAATCGTCTAGTGTGACTTCGAGCGGTTCGCCTTGGTAGTCAATTACTAATTGATAACGCCAATAAAGTGCTGAGCCTTTTGCCATGCCCATCGCTGTGCCTACCACATCATTGGCGGTGCCTTTGTAATTGCCGTCGCCTAAATTTTCTAAATACCAAGTGCGTGTTTGTTTTTCCCCGTCGTCATAGACAAACCATTCTTCGAGTTTGCCTTTATCTTCTTGCCACGTACCCAGTAAATCAACACTAAAGCGTCGTGTTAACGCCCCTGAGCGGTCAAGCACTACACCGTGAGCAGTTAATTTACCGTTAAAGAATCGCTCTAATTTAAGTTCGGGAGATGTGCCTGTGTAATCGTTAATATCTGGGCTTGAACATGCTGAAATTAATATGGTTAGTGCCATAATTAGCAAGTGTTTCATTTTTTATCTCCAACAAGTTTTGCCCGCAACTTTGGGCGAGTGGTTTTTTCTGATAACCAAATATTTAAGAAGGCATCGCCAAAGTCTGGATCGTTAACTGTGCCTAAAAGCCCTTGATGATTGAAAAAGCTTGCGCTGTTGTCTTCATTGCGCGTCACAATCAACATGTCATTCTCTTTAATGTTAGGCCAAATAGTAGCGAGTTGAACTAGCCACTTGGGTATATTTTGATGGGTCACGCCAATGTGTTGCCATTGGTCTGCAGTTGCTTCTATTAAGTCCTCTTTGTCTATATCTCGGTAATAAGTGATTTTCAGCGCGAGTTTAGCGTCGTCAAATGAGTAACGCGTTTTACTGCCAAATAGTTCGGCTTTGTATAAGTGCCAAAATAGCACTTTCATCTCACCTTCACCGTATTTAGTGAGTTGGTTTGTTTGTATCGCAAACAGGCTTGGGGCGAATAAAAAGGTCGCAAATAGTAATGTTTTAAACATGGCTAACATCCAGTTAGTTGTGTTTAGATTCTACGAGCCTTTGTTTAAAAACGATCAATGCGGGCAGCAGTAGTGCCCAAATAATTGCGTACACAGTAAAGAGTGACAGTCGGCTTAAAGATGTGGTGATGGCAGAAAAATTAAGTGCACCAAGGTAACTCAGTGCACCGCCAGATGCGCCAATGATGGCAACTAGCCATAGCTTACAATTACCTAACCAACTTAATGAATGATTAATTGAAAGTACAAACATAACCCATAGGCATAGCAGCCAAAGTGGGAATTGAGCGGCGGCAAAACTAATCACATTTAGTTGAAACAGTATGTAATCAATCACACAACCAAAGAGGGCAAAGGGTAATAGCTTTACGTCGCTTCGTTTTGTTGGCGATAACGCAAAGTGAAGGGTAACGATTAATGGAGTCAGCCAGCTGGCATTTGCTGTGAGTAGCGCACAGCAAAACCAAGCTAGCTGAAATAAAACAAGGTTAGTAAGCCAAAATTTGTTGGTCATAATTATCGCGATACTGAGGCTTTCGCATAACAAGCTGGTGGGTACTGATCACGCGCTCAATGAATGCGCCTTCGCAATAACATAAGTAGAAATGCCACAGGCGCTTAAATTGCTCATCAAAACCAAATTGAGTTAACTCTGACCAAGCGTTATCAAATTTCATGCGCCAGTCGTAAAGTGTTCGCGCATAATGTAAGCCAATGTCTTCCACGTTATCGATCATCATATTAGTTTGTTCGGCAATGTGCTGATTCATCACCGCATTAGACGGTAAACAGCCGCCCGGAAAAATATAACGTTGAATAAAATCAACATTATTACGGTAGTGTTCGTAACGGGCATCTAAAATGGTAATTGCTTGGATGAGCATTAGGCCTGAGTCTTTCAGCAGGCTGTTACATTTAGCAAAAAACTCCGCCATAAACTTATGACCAACTGCTTCAATCATTTCGATTGAAACCAGCTTATCGTATTTACCTTCCAGTAAGCGATAATCTTTTTTCAGTAATGTGATTTTATCTTCTAACCCTTCGGCTTTTACTTTTTCGACGGCGTACTCGTATTGCGCATCAGAGATTGTGGTTGTAGTAACCTTACAGCCATAATTCTTAGCGGCAAAAATAGCGAATCCGCCCCAGCCGGTACCGATTTCAATCAAATGGTCACTTTCAGAAAGTTTAAGCTTGTCACAAATAGTTTTTAATTTATTAAGTTGTGCTGAATGTAAGTCAGTCGCTTCATTTGAATAGATGGCGCTTGAGTACATCATAGTGCTATCTAAAAAGCGGGTGTAGAGCTCGTTACCTAAATCATAATGGGCGAGAATGTTTTTCTTTGAGCCAGATTGTGTATTGGCATTGCCCCAGTGAAACAAAAAGTTTTTAATTTTAGTTAACAGCGATTTTTTAGATTCTACCTGGTCAAGCGTACTGCTACTACGGGCAAAAACACGAATTAACTCGGTTAAGTTAGGCGATGTCCATTTCTTGTTGAGGTAGCCTTCTGCTGCTGCAATGCTACCGCCTTTAATAAAATCGATATATAGGCTTGGATCAAGCACTATTAACTTGCCTCGTAGTTCACTGTCTTGGTTACCTAGAAAAGTAATCTGACCGTTTTCTTCAATTTCTACGCCGGCATTTTCAATTTGATTCAGTGCGTTTAAAACGAGTGAACGACAGCGTGATGTAAACCACGATAACTCGTTTTCCTGCGTTAGATTGGTTGAGCTGGTACTTTGCTGCTCCATAATTATCCTCTCGCGTTTGGGTGCGCAATAAATGGGATGCGTTTGGCAAAAAGCTTAAGTGCTTGCCAGTAAATGCCAGCGACTACTTTTAGTGTCATTGCTGGCGTACTAAGCCATGTTTTAAGCATATTTCTGCGCGAAAATTCGCAGCGTGATAATGCTACTGTGGCGTCAAACACTTTCTCTGATTTATGGTTTTCGATATGAATAAGTACTTTTTCTTGTGGCGCTTTTACGCGCCATACATATTGCATATCCAAATCCATAAACGGCGACACATGAAATGTTTTATCCATGCGTTGTTGTTTAGAAATATCCACTACATAGTAGTGTCGCTCTAACCAAGGCGTATTCGAAACTTCAACTAACATGGTTGTACACACATTATCTTGGTCGTAACAAAAGAAAAAATTTGCAGGGCTAAAATAGATACCGAAATTTCGGCATTGCCCCATAAACGTTACTTTTGTGCCATCCCAGTTACCACCTAACTGTGTAACTTTACTGGCAATACGTTGCTTTAAGTTGCCCGGTTCACCTTTAATATAATCGTCTTGAAAAAAGCTAATTGGTGCGAATTTTTTAAGGCTAAATAAACGGCTAGTTGTGGCGACTAAGTCTAGTTCGTCTAAATCAAGTGCCAGCATATACATGCTATAGCTAAAGGCATGTTGCTTAGGAGAAAAGCGTCTATGCCTTACTTGTCCGCAGTATATGCCGCTATTCATAGTTATAGTTCGCAATCAAAGCGTTTACATACGTCGAGCGCACTGCGAACGCCATCTTCATGAAATCCGTTATACCAGTACGCACCGCAAAAGTGTGTGTGATTAGTGCCGCAGATTGTGTCTCGTTGCTGCTGTGCCGCCATACTTTGTTTATTAAACACTGGGTGATGGTAAACAAAGCTGCGTAAAATTTTGCTTTTATCAATTTGTTCAGTTTGATTGAGCGTAACACAGTAAGTCGTATCCGTTTTAAGTCCCTGTAATATGTTCATATTATAGGTTACTGCAGCGGGTCTTGGATTATTATTGTCTAAACGGTAATTCCAGCTTGCCCACGCAAGTTGACGTTTGGGCAACATGTTTATGTCGGTATGCAGTACTACTTCATTCTTGCTGTAAGGAATATTACCGAGTACTGATTTTTCTTGCTCGCTCGCATTGCCTAGCAGTTTTAATGCTTGATCGGAATGACAGGCAAATACAACGTCATCGAATATTTGAGTTGTACCATCTGCAAATTCTAAAGAAATACCGTTATTACCGCGCGTAACTTGCTTAATATCGCTGTTGAGGCGAATTTTATCGGCAAAGCGGCGCGTTAATGGCTTAATGTATTCTCGCGAGCCGCCTTTTATAACATGCCATTGCGGTCTATCGCTGATATTTAATAAGCCGTGGTTATAAAAAAAGCGAACAAAGAATTTCAGCTCGAAGTCTCGCATTTCTTGTAAGCTGGTGGACCAAATAGCTGCACCCATCGGCAAAATATAATGCTGGCAAAAGAAATCGCTAAAGGCGTGTTGGTCTAAAAAGTCGCCGAGCGTGAGCGCTGGATCTATATCGGTTTGATGTAGCTGCTTACAGAGTTTATTGAAGCGTAGAATATCTTTGATTAGCAACCAAAAACGAGGTTTAAAAATATTTGAGCGCTGTGCAAATAATGAATTAAGGCCGTGGCCATTATATTCCATTTGGCTTTGCACATTGTGCACGCTAAAGCTCATTTCAGTATCTTTGTAAGCAACCCCAATCTGCGATAATAGCTTTAAAAAATTAGGGTATGTTTTGTTATTACAAACAATAAAGCCGGTATCAATCGCGTGCTTTTCGCCGTTATGTTCAATATCAACAGTGGCTGTGTGTCCGCCAATGTAGTCGTTTTTTTCAAATAGAGTAATATCGTACTTCTTTGATAGTAAATAAGCGCAGGTTAAGCCTGAGATACCACTGCCAATAATGGCTATTCTTTTCATTATTTTGTCATCCTAATAGCAAGTTTGCGCCAGATAAAAAACGGTAACAGTGCGAGTGTTTTAAGTACTAAGGTAAAGCGTTTGGGAAAATGAATATCGTAGTGTTTTTTTTTCATACCTCGATAGATTGCCTGCGCTGCTTGTTCACTGGTAATACGGCTTGGCATCGGGAAATCATTTTTATCGGTTAAAGGTGTCGCAACAAATCCTGGGTGAATTGTACTGACCCCAATCTTATGGCGTGCCAAATCAATGCTTAGAGTTTTCGCTAAATAGCTTACGCCAGCTTTTGACGCACCGTAGGCTTGTGAGCGGGTAAGCGGCACATAAACAGCACTTGAACTCATTAAACCAAGTTGCCCGCCCGTATTTAACTGCGGTAACCACGCCTCTAAACAATAACCAACAGAAATAAGGTTGGTGTTGATCACGCGGGCAAACAAATCACCATCAAA
This sequence comes from Pseudoalteromonas sp. P1-9, assembly GCF_001399975.1. Taxonomy (GTDB): domain Bacteria; phylum Pseudomonadota; class Gammaproteobacteria; order Enterobacterales; family Alteromonadaceae; genus Pseudoalteromonas. The sequence goes on along the minus strand of NZ_LKBD01000026.1, from coordinate 42,319 downwards.
TTGTTTTGCGTTATCTATATATTCACAGGTACCCGCATTTAATATGATTTGATCGAGTTTGATGTTTTTGTCTAACGCGCTAAATATTGCTTGCTTGTCATTTAGATCAAAAACCAGCGGTATGATGCTGTTAAATTTACTTGTGAGCTTATCGAGTTTTTCTTGGTTGCGTCCACACGCGTATACAGTAAAACCTTGAGTCGCGTAGTATTTAGCAAGTGATTCACCAATGCCTGATGATGCACCTGTAATTAGTATCGTATTCATGCGGTGGCACGCTTTTTAACGAGATTTATTAACCCGCCAAGCACAGGAATATGTTGATAAAGCATATCGGCAGCGTTGAAATAATCGCGGTGAAAAATGACTTTGTCGTCTTGATACTCAAGGTAACTGTTGCCGTCAAATGACACTTCTTTGCCTGCTTTAATTTTGCTATGCGAGAAGTACATGGTCCAGTAGAGGCTAACGGCATTATCTTGTTGCAGTACCTTTTTCATTTCAAAACGCCCAGCGTCTAAGTTTTCGTACAGATTAGAAAAATACTTGGTAAGTGCAGATAGGCCATCAATGCGGTGTAGTGGGTCAATAAACACAACATCTTGATGATAAATATTAGCCAGTAGCGACAAGCTGGCGCGGTCCAACTTGTTGTACATAGTTAAAAAGTCATCAATATGCTGTGTGTTACTCATCGTTATTTAACTCTTTCTGATAATAATCAAGTGCCTGTAAGCGGGCTTCTTTTAAATCTACCAGTTGTGGCCAGTAGCTGTGATTGCCAACCGAATTTAAATAGGTTTGTGGTTGATGAATATACTTAAGCGGTACATTCTCAAGTTCTGGTAAATACTTACGAATAAAGCTGCCGTCAGGATCAAACTTTTCACTTTGCGTTATTGGGTTAAAAATTCTGAAATAGGGTTGTGCATCGCAGCCGGTGCCTGCTGCCCATTGCCAGCCACCGCTATTGGCGGCAAGGTCGCCATCAATAAGGTGCTGCATAAAAAAAGCTTCACCTAAGCGCCAATCAACCAATAAATGTTTGGTTAAAAAGCTTGCTACAATCATACGCAGGCGGTTATGCATCCAACCTGTTTGCTTTAACTGGCGCATAGCGGCATCAACGATCGGAAATCCGGTTTTTGCCTCACACCAAGCGGTAAATTTAGCGTGATCATTCGGCCAGTCGAAGCCTTTAAATTTGCCTTGAAAGTCGTGCAATTTGTTTAGATTTGGAAATGACAGCAGCAAGTTGCGATAAAACTCACGCCAAATTAGCTCGTTTAGCCAAGTAAAAATAGGCGCTTTTACATCTTCAAGTATGTGCGGGTAATAGGACAATAGATCGTATAAAACCCTTTTAGGGCTAATTGCGCCAATGGTTAAGTAAGGTGAAATACCACTTGTACCTTTAATTGCTGGGAAATCCCGATCGCGCGCGTAGTCGATAACTTTATCATTTAAAAAGCGAGGTAACACGTGTTGCATAAACTCGTGTGCCAAAGGCCATTTACTTGAATCTTGCTTGGCATAATTAAATGTAATGTTACTGGCTTGATGAGGGCTTTCTTCACTTTGTTTAATTGCTGCAAGATAATTTTGGTTAAAGCCATGCTGCTGCAGCGTTTTTACCCATGCTTTTTTGTATGGCGTAAAAACTTTGAACATTTCATTTTGTTTATTAAGCACTGCGCCATAAGGCAAAATGGTGTCAGCATCGTATAGCGTTAGCTCTAGTCGCTGCGCAGCTTTGTTGTCACGTATTTTTTCGCGTAATTCCGGTTCGCTATTAGCTACCACCGAAGTAATGTCATTTTCTTGGCAAAACTCTGATAGTTGGGCAATTTGTTGCTCAAACGTATCGCACTCAATAAAGCTCACTTTAATTCCGAGCTTGGTAAGCTGGTCGCTAAACCAATTTAAATGACGCTCTATAAAATCAATTTGAATGCCTGAATGATTGTGAGTTTGCCAAGTTTCATAGGCAGTAATAAAAACCGCATGCTGGCAATTTTGTTGTAACGCATAAAATAAAGCGGGATTATCGTCTAAACGAAAATCCCGTCTAATCCAGTAAAGAGTACTCATTTATAATCCGTATCTGAGCCTTAAATCCTTTGGATAAGGGTCTAAATAAGCTTGATTTGCCAAATAATCATTTGGGTAAGTTTGCAAATGATGGTTGATCAAAGTGAGTGGCACCATTAACGGCACTAAACCATCGTGATAAGCGATAATGTTTTCACTAAGTTCTTGTTTATTCTGCTTAGTTAGATGCTTTTTAAAATAACCTTGAAGGTGTTGCAAGGTATTCGTGTGATTTTTTCGGGATGCGGGCTTTTTAAGAGCCTGCATTAACATCGTAATGTATTTATCGGCTAATTGTTCCACTGGTAAATCGTTTTCTTCACCAAGCAATCTGCCGAGGGCTTTATACGCTGCTACATTATGGCTCATAACTAAATACTTTTGTTGACCATGAAACGTCGTCAACTTGTGTATCGTAAGTCCCGATGCCACAAGGTTTTGCCATTTTTTGTAGGTAAACACGCGCAGTACAAAATTTTCGCGTAGGTGCGGGTCGTTAAGGCGGCCATTTTCTTCACAGGGTAGATTTGGGTTAAGTGCCATTACTTGCTTAGCAAATAAACCAACGCCATCGTGTTCACAACCTTTTCCGTGCTCATAATAAACTTTGACACGTTCCATACCGCAACTTGGGCTGCCCTTCATAAACACAAAACCACTTAAATGCGACATTTTACTCGCGGATCTTTCAGCGTATTCGTTCATTTTTAGTGTAACGTCCATGCTGCCATCGGGACGTGAAACATGGATCATATCGTCGCGCTTAATTTGCCTAATAGTAGGGCGCGGCACAGGCAACCCAACCGCAACCTCAGGGCAAAACTTTTGGTACTCGACAAACTTTCCTAGCTGGTTAACGCAAAAATCAGATTTTTTATGACTTTTGTCAAAGCGTACTTGGTCACCTGTTAAGCAGGCGCTAATACCAAGTATAATTTTATCCTTATCTGTAACCATGCTCCCTCCTAGTAAATAAATTTACCGATTGGATTAAGTAACTTGCTTAGGCCTTGTGTAAAGTGCAGCGAATCACTTGAAACAGTTAAGCACAGGCAACCATGTTCTGTAATTGGATTATGTGTATGTTTTCCGTCTAACCAAATAAAGTCGCCTCTATGATACTCACCCATATCGTCTTTAAAACTACCATCTAATAATAGTGTAATTTCAAAACCATTGTGAGTATGTTCGGGTACTGAACCGCCGCTGTCGATGTGCAACAAGCTAGTATGTAAATTGGCGTCTTCTAACCCAATGCGCGAACGTGATAGCTTGCCTAAATTAGCCCAGCTACTTAGCTCTAAATTTTTCAACACTTGAGGCAAGTAATAGCTATTTTCTTTCAGTGATAACTCAATCGGTTGCGCTGCAACAACATGATCTAGGCTGTCATCAAGCGTAATATCGTTGATTAACGCATCTAAATCGATATCTGACAAATAATCACTGTTGTCAGTGTCGTTACTAGTGTACGTAAACGCGCCTTTTGCTGCCTCAGCAGTCAGTGCTTCTACTTGCTGTTGGCAATGCGGGCACAATTCAATATGTGCAGCTATAACGACAGAAATAGAGGCTGGTAATTCACCCGCACAATAGGTTTTGAGCAGTGAAAGTTGTGGATGGTGCTTAATCATTGTCTGCTCCTATGTGCTGTCTCAATTTTGTTAGGGCTAAACGCAGTCGCGATTTAACGGTTCCTAACGGAATGCTTAAATTTTTTGCTAATTGCTCTTGCGATAAATCTTGAAAATATACGCCTTGAATAATTTGTCTTTGATTATCAGGAAGGCGGTTTAAATATTGCGCGATTTGCTTATCCATTAAGTGGTCGGCAAACACGTGCTCATCTGAATTTTGCGCTTCTGCTAATGGCCAAATATCATCGCTTAGTGTGTCTTCGTGATTAGCTTGAACTTTGCGCAACATATCAAAACTAATATTTCGCATTACTGTGTAAACCCACGTTGTCGCAGCGCCTTTCTCTGGATTATAAAGATGAGCCTTACGCCAAACGTTAGTCATTGTTTCTTGCAGTAATTCTGAAGCCATAACAGGGTTGTTAAATTGCTTTCTACCAAAACCTAAAATTTTTGGAGAAAACCATTTAAACAGAGACGCGAAGGATTGCTTGTCTCGCCTCTCAGCTATGTCATTTAACCAGCTAGATAGCGTTTTGCTGTCAATTTCTTGCCCATCTAAATTTGCGTTTTGCTTCATCGAAGATCGGTGATTATTGGTTGTTGTTGATATCATCATAGCGCTCTGACAATAAAATCATAGTAGACAATACGCTGTAATCACAAAAGCGATCAGTTTTCTTGACCTAAAATAATAGTTTTTAAAAAATCATCGGCTTGAGTAAAACTATCTGCGTTAGTAAAGAGTTGTTTTTTCTCGAAAGACAGCGGCAAAATTTCTAAAAACCGCGCACAAACCCAGTTAATATCGTCAAACTTTGGTTCAGGATATAAAGATGCCTGCTCAGGAAATTCTTCAAACACATGATGTAGCTTAGCGGCGAGCACTGAATGGTGATGTTGTTCGCTTTGCTGAGGCCAGTGAGGCACTTCGCTGCAATCAGCGAAACGCAAGTTGTCTTGATCCATCGTTACATTTTTGATGGTCACAAGGCTTTTCGCCTTGATATCAATATGTAGCAATTCGCCTTCTTGGGAGAAGTTAATAATATCGACCCAGGCGCCGAGTTTAGGCACGTTTAGCTCAGCTTGATGATCGTACAAACACAACACAAAACCATTTTGTTGGCAGGCAATCGACACCATTTTGAGATAGCGAGGCTCAAAAATACGAAGTCGAGTTACACCTTCGGGCAACAAAAATATTGGCAATGGAAATACTGGTAGATTCATAAGTAGCTTATTTTGAACAACATAATATGCTTATACGTATTGTTGCTAAAAAAGATCCATCTACAAGGAGATTACTTTGCCTTGGTTGTTTTTGTTGTTGGCAAGTTTGGCGTGGGTACTATTTGATTTTTGCCGAAAACGTCTGGTTGAAAATAACAGCCCTTTACTAGTAAGTTTTGTTTTTAGCTTGTTCACGTTACCGGTTTACTTGGCTTTTTGGCTCGCCACTGGTTCTTCCCAGTTGCCTCAAGTAATGGTTTATTATGTGTTTGCCAGTCTAAGTGGCTTGTTGGCAGCGCTTGGTGCGGTATCCTTTATTTCGGCGCTTGGGCGTGGTCGTTTTTCTATTTTGCTGCCCATGCTCGCGCTGACCCCTTTGATTGCAGCGCTACTAAATGCAGTCGTGTTTTCAAATATTCTTAGTTGGCAGGCGTATACGATTATTGGTATTTGCGCCTACGCCACGTATCGGCTGCTTGGTGAAGGGTTTGCTATTACAGAGCCAGGCGCCGGGTTTATGTTACTCGCGGCATTTTCTTGGGCGGGTTGTATTTGCCTCGATCAATTTGTATTACCACATACATCGGTGAGTTTTCATGCATTGTGGGTTAACTTAATTATGGTGCTAGTGCTTTTTTGTTCGCTTGTTACTAGGCGAAAAAGTGCGCTGTTGCCAAGGGGGCGTAAAATCTATTGGGCGATTGGCTTATGTGGTTTTGCAGCTGCGGTACTACTGCAATTTAGTGCGCTCAGATATTTAGATGCCAGTATTGTTGAGGCTGTAAAGCGTGCGATTGGCATTGTGGCTGCGATGGTTGTAGGAAGCGTTTTTTTGCGAGAAAAACTGAAACCATATCAGTATATATACGGCGTGATTATTATCTTTTCAGTATTAATATTTAGCTTTGTAACTGAGTAACACAGATCATTTTATAAAAATAATTTAAATTTTTTTGAACTTCCCCAAAACGGCTGTGTCTATTGAAATACAAGAAAGAGATTTCTTGTTTAGATATTTCCCTGAAGCATTAGTTGTTGATGATGCACTTTCGGCTCACATCCCTGTGAGCCTTTTTTATGCCTGTAATTAATCTAAATTTACATTTTTCTCGGCAAAATTCTTTTTTATTTCCTATATTTGAAAGTACTTACTTGAGCTTTAAATATCTCTATGGATAGCATCAAAAAACATCCGGAAATAAAGTGCTTTGTTACCGTGGCGACAATTGTGGCACAGCTAGAAGTGATTTTGACTGAAGCAAAAAGCTTATCGCTTACCTCCAAAAACGCCAGAGTTGTCGCAATTAGGGCGGGAGAGGCTGCTTTAGGCTTCAAATCGATCACCAATTTTATCAACGAATTTTCCGGGCGCACCATTCAAACAACAGAACATATTAATTTACACGCCAGCCAGTTATTTCGGCTCGCGTTACATCATTTGCGCGCTAGTCAATTTGAGCAGCACCTCGCTAATAGCCTTTCATTGTTTGAGCATCCGCAAAGTCGCGCATTACATCACAAGGCGACAGGGCAAGTGAAAGATGCCATGACAGCGCTTAAACATGAACTGCAAAACTTACAGTGGCAATTTGAAGAAATAGAACAACAAATGCGCGCAGCCGAATACATAGCAGTGACGTCGCGCGTAGAAGCATCACAGGCAGGTGAGTTTTGTGCCAGTTTGGAATCTGTTTCAGACTATATAAGCTCTGCTGCAATGCGTATTAAAGGCGCGATAGAGACTAACCTCCGCACACTCGATGAGTTAGAAAGGGTATTTAAATGAAATCGACCGATTTATACCAAGGTAAACATCACAAATGGATTGTGTTTGGCCGCGATCAGGGAAAATCAGAAAAAATAATTGATACCAACCAATATATGATTGTGACTAACCAGCAAACCATGTTGTTAGATCCAGGCGGCATAGAGCTATTTTCTGCGATGTTAGCTGGCATATTAAGTCATACTGAACTCGAGAAAGTGACCACCTTATTTGCATCACACCAAGACCCAGATATCATTTCTTCACTGGGTTTATGGGATAAAACTATTCCAAATGCCAAGCTATACGCGCCTTGGCTGTGGGAAGGGTTTATTCGCCACTTTGGTATGGATAATATTGAATACAAGTCGATTCCCGATGAAGGACAAGAATTGCGCTTAGATGGTGTGACGTTTCGTTTTATTCCAGCCCATTTTTTACATTCCTCGGGTAACTTTCATGTTTATGATGCTGACGCCAAAATACTGATGAGCGGTGATATTGGCGCTGCGCTTGAAGAGCCCGATGCTCCCATGTTTGTTGAAGATTTTGCCAAACACGCCGATAAAATGCGTTACTTTCACCAGCGCTGGATGCCATCTAATAGTGCGAAAAAGAATTGGATTGCGCGCGTACGCGAACTTGATATAGACATGATGGCGCCACAGCACGGACGGATCTTTAAAGGTGAGGCAGTACAAGAGTTTCTAGAGTGGTTTGATAATTTGGAAGTTGGTATAGTGAATTCGTAAGTTGATAACTTGAACTTATAGTTAAAAAACAGTCATAACTTACTGATATATTATAATAAAAAGTGTGAAAGCGCGCTTGTCTAATGCTTTTTGATATTGCCTTTTGTGTGAATTAATTTGGGATTCATTGCGAACCAGCATAATGAGTAGTACGTAAATTAAAACGTAATGTGTTTTTGAGTTCAGGAATATGATTAAAGGAAACGGTATGACAAGGGTTTTAGTTGGATTAGCTGTATTGTTTGCATCATTGGCATTACATGCAAAAGACCAAGGAAAAGTACAAGCGCTGTATGACTTTGACCATAAAGTGCATTATCGCCAAACACAGTTGGCTGATAACAAATACAAGCTGTCTATTCGAGAAGGCAGTTATCAAGAGTTTGCTAAACAATCTGTATTTATGTTGCGCCACAGCGCAGCGCTGTGTAAAAGCGATAAATTTAATCTTAAGTTTGTGTCGGGAATTCAAGCGTTTGAAAAGTTCCCAACAGAGCCTAGAGCAAATCCAGGCCCATTAGTTGCTGAGTTAACCTGTAACTAATCATGCAAGTGAAATAAAGAATATGCTAACAGCGTTAAAATTTTCGATGTAGATTAACTACATGCGGAAATTCTACTTTGTTAGCTTTTCATCATCCCGCGTTATTTCCGGTTACGTAATTAGCAAAATGGGTATCGCTGTTAATCTTGATAGCCCCATGGTGCAGCAGGTGGTGTAATGGGGTTAGTTAAATCAAAGTCTACTCTAAACTCGCGCCCTTCACGTACTAAGCGATAGGTATATGTCTCTGGATAAATGAAAATTTGCCATGTATTTCCATTTGATTGTGGAATTCCTTGTTTTACAAATAACTCTTTTGAGTATTGATCGGCAGGAAAAGATTGTGCGTGTTGCCAGCCACCATCAACTGTATGGCCGCCATACATGGTTGATACATCGTATTCACCGTTACTCATGCGGTGGTCGTGCTTCAAACTTAAACCTGAACCAGTTTTGGTAATAATCCATGTGCGTGATGCATCGTCACCAACATGAAATGGAATTTGTAGTTCAGTGTCACTGCATTTACGCACATGCATTACTAATTTTTTACCGCTGAAAGAACCGTTGTCTTGGTTATCAACCGTTACTTTCCCTTGGTATGCCTTACCGCAATGAGCGCGTAATTTAGCGAAAAAAGCGTCGTGGCTAGCAATGCTAACTTGTGGTGCAGGTTTAACTACCGCTGGGCCGAGATTTTTTGCGCTGCTCGCCGCAAGTGCTGAAGCAGGTAATAAGCTGCTAATGAGTGCAGCCAAAGCAAATTTATATTTCATCGTGTAATTCCATATTTCTATTTGGTAGCCCAGGGGGAGCTGTAAATTAAGTTATGAGGTGATCTTTCGTAACGCCTTAAAAAAGCACATGTGTGCATAGCGCAGCAAAAATCAACAGGCTCTAGCATAACATTCATTTAGCATAACAAAAGAGCGTTGAGATGAGGTTAATAACGCTCGTTGTGATGAAGTTCACAAAATAACAATTTAGCATTAGTTAAAGTTATTTATGTTTGTTGCATTTGCAATATAGGTGTTTGATTCAGAAATAAGTTTTTTAAAAACGGGTTGTGTTGTGTCTAATTTAGGTATTAAATGGCCTCGATTAAATAAATGTTACAAATATTCTAAAGCTATGCTGTTTTTAGTCGACAACATATATGCGTTAGAACAATAAATTGTTTAATCAAGCCTTATACAATTTCCCCCACCGTCACTGAAGTTTAGAGGTAAAAATGTTTCAAGCCATAAAAATTAAAACTAAGTTGCAAATCCTTTCAGGGGTCGCGGTAGTTTCAATGGCTGCTCTCACGTTATTAAATGTTTATATTGCAGGGAAGAAGCAAGTATTAGTGGATGCTACAGAAGATTTAATTGCTACTGAGCGCGCTGTCGCAGATACATTGCGTATTGAAGTTAAATTTTTGGAGAAGCCCGCGTCAGGTTTCCGTCAAGAATTAGTTAATCGAGTTGGTGAGGCTGATTCAGCCTTAACTAAACTACAACAAAAACTATCTGAATTTGATGTAACTCCACGTGCGCTTGCTGATACAAAAGAAATGCTATCAACATTAGAGCGTGATTTTGTCAGTTTAGATGAACTGTATATTGAGTATGGTTACAACCAAAATGTGGGTTTGCGTAAAGAACTACGCGGCGCCGTTCATAAATTAGAAGAACAAGCAAAAGCGACTAATCGCCTAGATATCAGTGTTTTAGTGCTACAACTACGCCGTAGTGAAAAAGATTTCATTATGCGAGGTGACAAAAAATACATTGCGCGTATTAACAGCACGGTTGCTGAGTTAGAAAAGTTGCTACTTATCAGCAATGATAGAAACTTAATCAGCTTATTAAAGCAGTATCAAAATGCCTTTTTAAAAGCGTCTGAGCGTTATCTTGCAATTGGCTTTAACCAAACAACAGGCCTAAAGAGTCAAGTTGCAGAAACCGAAGATAAGCTAAAAATATCACTTGAAGCGCTAGGGGTTGAATTAGAGGCCATTCAAGAAGATATCTACGCTGATGCTAAAGTGCAGCAAATTGCATTGAGTTTAATTCTGGCATTCGCATTAGTTGGCTTTTTATTTACCATCACACGCTCAGTTACAACATCAATTGATAGTGTTATTAACGATATTGACCGCATTGCGCATTCGGGTGACTTGTCGATTAAGGTTCGCAAACACGGTAATGATGAATTGGCGATGTTGGCCGATAGTGTGAATGAATTAATGGCGAAGTTTTTATCCGTTCTACAAACCATTCATCACTCGGTTGAAATTGTAAATACTGAATCGACTCGAGTAGCGCAGGTAGTGGAATCGAGTGGTCAACAACTGGTTCAGCAAAAATCGGAAGTTGAAACGGTTGCAAGTGCGGTAACTGAAATGGGCGCGGTAGCGCACGATATTGCGATTAATGCTGAAACAACCTCCAACCGCGTTGATACAGTTTCACAAAATGCGACGATTGGACAGAAGCAAATAGAAACAACCGTTGATCAAATGACCTTATTGAGTAATCAATTGGTTGAATCTGCTGAGCAGGTTAATTTACTGCGTGAAAAGAGCAATGCAATTAACGCTGTGATGGAGGTTATTCGTGGTATCGCAGAGCAAACTAACTTGCTTGCGTTAAATGCCGCGATTGAAGCCGCGCGTGCGGGCGAGCAAGGTCGAGGTTTCGCGGTTGTTGCGGATGAAGTTCGCTCACTTGCGGTGAAAACCCAAGAGTCAACGCAAGAAATTACGCAGATCATTACCGACTTGCAATCAAGCACTGCGAACATTGTAGACAGTATTGGATTGTGTAAATCGCAGGGTTTAGAAACGGCTGAGCAAACAGATAAAGCGGGTAAAGCATTCGCGGAAATTATTGCTGATATTCAGGAAATCTCAGAGATGACGTCAACCATTGCGGTTGCGGTTGAGCAGCAATCTACCGTGGCACAAGAAATAAACCAAAATATTGTACAAATTAGCGACTATGCAGATGAACTAGCAAATAGCTCACTGGCTAACTCTGAAGCCTCAAATCAGGTTTCACATCAAGCTGATGAGCTCGATAATGCAATAAAGTGGTTCAAAATTTAACTAAAAAAATTAAATGGTTAGAGTAAAAGCGAGGTTAGTAATAGCCTCGTTTTTTTATTGCTTTTTAGAATATCTTGGTTAACTTTAATACAGTGCTCACAAACAATAAGGAAAAAGACATGGCAAGTTACACAAAGCACCAAGCAGGCACATTTTGCTGGACGGAATTATGTTCTCGCGATTGGGCGTCAGCGAAAGCATTTTATACTCAACTATTTGACTGGCAACATGATGATCAGCCGATAGGTGATGATTTGTATTACACCATGCTGCAACTTAATGGCAAAGATATAGGTGCCATGTACCAAATGGAAACAGAGCGTTTAGAGCAGAAAGTCCCAAGTCATTGGCTAAATTATATTGCGGTAGATAATGTTGATGAAACGGTTGAGAAAGCTAAGCAAGCAGGTGCACGTGTCATTGCTGGTCCCCATGATGTTATGGATGCAGGGCGCATGGCAATGTTCTTTGAGCCTAACGGAGCGATGTTTGCGATATGGCAAGGTAATCAGCATTGTGGTTCACAAATCAAAAACGAAGCGCGCAGTGTATGTTGGAACGAGCTTGCATCAAAAGACGCCGAGGCAAGCCGACAGTTTTATTCATCTGTATTCGGCTGGCAATACAAGGTTGAAGATATGGATGGTATGCCATACACCATTTTTACGTTAGGTGATGAAGAAATTGCGGGCATGCTGGAAATGAATGAAGAGTGGGGCGATATGCCAGCACACTGGATGACTTACTTCCAAGTAACCAATTGTGATGAAACCTTAGCAAAAGTAGAGGAGCTGGGTGGTACCGTATGCGTACCTGCAACCGACGTGCCTAATGTGGGTCGTTTTAGTGTGATCAACGATCCACAAGGCGGATTTTTATCTGTGATTGAAATGTAGCAACCTGTTTATCAAGGGCTTGTATTTTAAATAAAAGATACCAATGTCTATTGGTATCTTTTTTATTGGGAAAAAATTATGACACAACATGTGGTTATTACGGGCGCAAACCGTGGTATCGGGCTTGCGTTTGTTGAGCAATATATTGCACAAGGTTTTAATGTTACTGCTGTGGTGCGCACTGCAAGTGAAAAACTTAATGCAAGTGGTGCAAATGTTATTGAGGGAGTCGATGTGGCAAATGCAGATGATATTGCCAAACTAACAACGCAACTTGGTGAACAGGCAATTGATATTGCAATAAACAATGCGGGGGTGTTTCATAATGAAAGCCTAAGCAATATGGATTTTGCGAACCTAGAGCAGCAAATTAATATAAATGCAGTTGCGCCGGTCCGTGTGACGCATGCACTGCAAAAAAACTTGCGTGCTGGCAGCAAAGTGGCAATGATCACAAGCCGTATGGGGTCAATTGAAGATAATGGCTCAGGTGCATATATAGGTTATCGCATGTCAAAAGCCGCGCTTAATGCCGCGAGTAAAAGTATGGCGATTGAACTCGCATCACGTGATATTAGCCTAGCAATTTTACATCCAGGTTTTGTACAAACCGCAATGGTAGGCTTTGCTGGCGATATCACACCTGAGCTTGCCGCTAGTCGTTTAATTACGCGTATTGATGAGTTAAATTTAAATAACACAGGCACTTTTTGGCACTCGAATGGCGAAGTGTTGCCTTGGTAATTTAACGCTCTACAGGGCTGGGTAAATCAAGTAACAGCGCAAAGCTGTAAAGCATGGTTTGCTCCGCCTCCGTTAATTGATTATCCCACTTAGCTGTAAACTCGATAGCTTGTAAAAACGCATTGCGATTTTTCAGTGGTAAACGAGTGAGTACAGCAAAAAACTGGTGTGCGTGCTCAATATTAAACAGATTAAACTCAATTACCTCCAAATCTTTCATATTAAACTGCTTACATGTTGCTTTAAACGCTTGCTGTTGCTCATGTTCTGATTCGTGACCAATCGCTGCAATTAAACTCACAAAGTATCGCCATGCGAGAATCAGTTTTTTGCTATTACGAGTGGTAACGGCAAGGGTACGTTTCGCTTTAGTGACTTGCATTAAGATAATTTCTAAATACAACCAAGTAATTAAATGCTGATTGCGTTGCCTGGTATTTGTTTTAGGCGCTGGATTTTTTTGCTTAACAATTTGCCAGCACAACTCAGTGAAGTCGTGTTTTTGTTTTTCCCCTAGGCTGGTAATACTTGGCGATGCTAACTCGATAAGTTGAAAGCGTTCGTTTTCAGATAGTTTAGCAAGTTCGCTTTCGGCGCAATCAAGGGTATATGCATCAACGTAGTGTGATGCTAATAAGCAATTTAGTTGTAAACTTCGTAACTCAAACTCGTCACTAATTAATAAAAGAGGAATAAGTGTAAAACACGCGTAAGGGTCGTGTACTAAATGCGATAGTTTGTCTGATAAATGACTGGTATCGGCAGTGATGGTTTGATTGATTATAGGCGTGCTGTTTTCAGTTAAAAACTCGCGTGTTGCGCTTAATTGCATTGCTTGGTAGTTGGCAACACTAGGCCTTTCACGAAAACCAGTACTTGGCGGTTGCCAACTTGGGTCTAGCTTAGCAATTCGCTTAACAATTGGCGGATGAGTCGAAAATGAACTTATCCAAGGGGTTCTTATTTGATTAAAAAATAAATGGCTGTATTGATGAAAGTGAGCATTGCGATGTGGCATACGAAGTCCTGCAGCTACTTTCAGCGCATCTGCGAGCGCTGCTGGATTACGATTAAACTGGCAGGCACTGGCATCCGCTAGATATTCGCGGCGACGGCAAATTGCAGCTTTAATAAAATCGGCCATTAATGTACCAATATAGCCGTAACAAATGAGCATAAGTGCAATTACCAACTCCAAGCCACCAGAGCCTTTAGCGTTACCACGCCCCGCAGCGGCGGCACGCTCGAGTATCCATTCACCTGCTAAACCGATAAAGCTAATAGCAAAGGTAGCTGCAACTAGTCGATTATTCAGTTTTATATCGCCATTAACAATATGGCTAAATTCATGGGCGACAACCGCTTGCAGTTCGTCACGGGTTAGTTTTTCAAGTGCACCTCGGGTTACCGTAATTACCGCGTTATGGCTGTTATGACCCGCCGCAAATGCGTTTACTTGGCTATGATGCAATTGTAGGTAAACGCGAGGTACTGTGGTACGTGCCGCAATTGCCATTTCTTCAACCACATTGAGTAATTGCTTTTCTAACGGATGAAAGGTGTTGGGCTGTATACGTGTTGCACCTAATTGCTCAGCAATTTTGCTGCCACCCGTACGCAGTTGGCGGTATTTATAAATGCCCGTAGTAAAAATAAGTATTGCAGTAATGAGTGCTGATGGAATATGCCATTGATATGGATTTTGTGCACGAAACACATCCCAACCTTGGTACAAAATAAGGTTTAGATTACTGGCTATTCGAGCATCGAAAATAAGACCAAAAAACCATTGCGCAAGCAACACAATTAGGCCAACGGCAATACAAAATAAGCAAACCAGCATAGCGCTGGCACGCCGGTTTGCAGCTTGTTGCTGAAAAAAGTTTTTCATTAATTAAAGTTGTACAGAGGGGGTTTGTCGTATACTGGTTTTTTCTAGCTCTAACACGCTGGCATCATTTTTGTGGCCAAATTTAGCTGCAACTAAGTTGTTTGGAAAGCTTTGTTTGTAGGTGTTATATTGCATAACTTCATCGTTATAGGCTTGGCGCGCAAAGGCTATTTTATTTTCTGTTGAAACCAGCTCTTCATGTAAATCTTTTACCGTTTCGTTGGCTTTTAATTCAGGGTAATCCTCAATAGTAATCTGTAAACCTGACAGGGCCTGCGTTAAGGTGTTTTCAGCGTTAGCTAATTGTTTAATCAGTGCGCCATTGTTTGGAGCTTGTTTTGCCTGCTCTAAACAACTTAACGCGGCATTTCGCGCTTTGGTGACTTGCTCTAGCGTACTGCTTTCATGTTTTAAGTAAGCTTGGCAGGTGTTGACTAAATTTGGGATTAAGTCATGACGTCGGTGTAGCTGCACATCAATTTGTGCAAAAGCGTTAATCACGTAATTGCGATACTTAACGAGTGTATTAAATATCACAATAACAAACACTGCTAATAACGCGAGGATAAGTAATAAAATACCAATAGTTGAGAAGAAGTTATCAATTACACTGGTCATTAAATTTCCTTGAGAAATGTCTCTAAATTGTCAACACAATGGCTAAAAGCGCCAAAAAATTCAACTATTTTGCTATCATATCGGCAATTACCCAAATTTAATACGAGAACAATATGGCAGATGACACGCTAGCGACAGAAAATATAGATATCCCAGTGTTTTTTTTGGCGCCTGAGATGCCTATTACACAAGACGCAGAGCCTGCGTTTTTTGTTTCAGTGGCACTTACCGAAATGGTAATGGCTGAAATGTGCCAAAAAATTACCGATGAAGAAACACATACGGTATTTCTAACTGATTACGCGTTTAACGACGTAACAGCAGATTGGCAGCGTGCAGTGACAAATATTGAATCAGTGCAATTGCACCTTAAAAAAGGCCCGCAATTAGCGGTGATGGTTTGCAGCGAAAACGAGCAACAGTTTATTTCACCATGGTTGGAATTTGCACCTGAGTTTGATTTAGGACTTGATGACGAGGACGTTGAGTAAATGAAAAAGTTCGTTGTTTTATTTTTCATAATTGTGGTTTCTGGCTGTACAGCTTTGGCGGTCAATAACTGGCATAACAAATATGGTAAACCTGAAGTAAAACAACGAATAGTTGCACATCATAGCAGTGATGGGCAATTTTATCAGAGTGCGGTAAAACCCGTATTAGAAAGCCGTTGTGTGGTGTGTCATGGCTGTTATGATGCGCCTTGCCAGTTAAAGTTAACATCGGCAGCCGGTATTGATCGTGGCATTAGCAAAGAGCTCGTTTACGATGGTACGCGATTAGTCGCAGCAAAGCCGCACCGATTATTTATTGATGCCGATTCAACATCTGAATGGCGGGAACTTGGTTTTTCACCGGTTTTAAACGAATACCCCGAGTCATCAGCGAACAACCTTGCCGCAAGTTTGCTCTACAATACATTACTTGTTAAAAAGTCAAACCCGCTGCCACACGTGGCGCAGCTTGGTGAAGAATACGATTTTTCGCTAGATAGAACGGCGACCTGTGCCAGTATCGAAAGCTATCAGCAAGTCGCCGAGCATCAACCATCACTGGGTATGCCTTATGGTTTTCCTGCCATTGATGATGGCGAATTTAACGTGTTGCAGCATTGGTTAATGCAGGGCGCAAAAATGACCAATTTAGCGCCGGTGGACCAATTCACTGCGCAGCAGGTTGAAAAGTGGGAAGCATTTTTAAACCAAGCGCCTGCTAAGCATCAACTGATGGCGCGCTATATTTATGAGCACTGGTTTTTAACAAATATTTACTTCAGTAATGCTAAAGAGCAGCATTTTTATAAGCTGGTGCGTTCAAAAACACCACCGGGCGAGCCGATTGATGTAATTGCGACGCGTAGGCCATTTGATGAGCCAAATGTGGCGCGAGTTTATTATCGCTTGCAGCGCAACCAAGCCAGCATATTGGCGAAAAACCATATTCCATTAGCACTTAATAACAAAGAGTTAGCGCGACTACATCAGCTGTTTATTGCAACCGATTATGCCGTGTCGGAATTGCCTAGCTACGCAGTAGATGTTGCCTC
The DNA here is from genome assembly GCF_001399975.1 of Pseudoalteromonas sp. P1-9. GTDB lineage: Bacteria > Pseudomonadota > Gammaproteobacteria > Enterobacterales > Alteromonadaceae > Pseudoalteromonas. The sequence goes on along the minus strand of NZ_LKBD01000026.1, from coordinate 25,514 downwards.
CAACCCGTTTAAAAGCTTTGCTCAGATCCCAACTGAGGTGAAGTACCAGTTTTTACTCGACCATTCACAAACCATTATTATGGGCTTTATTAAAGGGCCGGTTTGTCGTGGTCAAGTGGCGCTGAATGTAATTAATGACCACTTTTGGGTAGCATTTGTTGAACCCAAACGTGTTGCCAATGCCAATATGGATGAGTTTTTTCATCAAGTAGATGATTTATTGGCAATGCCGGCAGAGGAGCAAAGCAATGCGCTGCCAATTAGCAGCTGGGTTAAATATGCCAGACTACAAGCTAAGTTTTTAGCGCGCAAAACAGCCAAAATGAATGAATCGTTTGCTGGTGGCAAAGGGCTTGATATGTCGCTGCTTTGGCAAGGTGAAGGGCATAATGATAATGCCGCACTGACTATTTTCCGCCATTTTGATAGTGCCACTGTAGTTAAAGGGTTGGTTGGGCAAGCACCAAAAACCATGTGGGTACTTGATTACAGCTTATTTGAACGCATTCATTATTTGCTGGTGGCAGGGTTTGATGTATACGGTAATGTTGGGCATCAGTTGGTAACACGCCTATACATGGACTTTTTACGCATGGAAGGTGAACAAAACTTCTTAGCGTTTTTACCTATTGAAGAGCGTAAAAGGTTACGCAATTATTGGTATCGAAAAGCGCCAAAAAATTTAGTTGAGCATTTGGAGTCTAATGCGCAGTTTAACCAAGAAACAGGCATTAAATATCAAACTAATGCACCAAAGACGGAACTTTACAGCAATATTAAACAGCATTTGTCTACGGTGTTAAATACGCGCCATGAGCTGGCAAGCGATGCAATTAGCCAAGCACTTGGAGAACTTAACTCGCTGCCAAATGATGCAGTGCAGCAACTCGCACAAATTTCGTTTATTTTAGTTAAACAGCAGGGCCAGCATAAAGCTTATAGTCTGTTACATCATAATGCGCACTTTAATATTTCCAGTTTGCTTAACGAATATGCGCAGCGAGCACCGGGCGAAGATACTGTAAGCTTAGTGAGTGGTTTTATTGGTGATTACCCAGCGGTGCTGTTTTATCTTGAGCAGCATCAGGTGGATGAGTTTGTCGCGCAATTTGGTAAGGTGAAAACGGAACAAGACTACATTCAGTTAAAAACCCAGTTCGCGATTAGGCGTACGCATCCCGAGTTTTGGCGTTACAGCGACATTCTGCATAAAACAGCCAAACAGAATTTACAAATCGAATACGGAATCTTTGATTACAATCGTTTTGAGAACAAATAGTTAATCAGTTCGCTTGGTTTTATCTTTGTGAAACTGATGTAAACAGCATGCTAACACTTGATTTGTTCCTAAAAAATTTGGCAAAATCCCATAGTTCGTACTAGTTGAGAATAACAATGAAGATTTTACTAGCGATAAGCATTCTTTTATTACCTTTTTTTGCCCAAGCAGGGAAAGTTCAGCGAAAGTGTTACAGTTCTGATGGCACCGTTAAGTTCACAACACGTCGTTGTGGCCCAGGTGAGCGAGAAGAAATTGTTAATAGTGGTCAATCACTTACGCAATTTGCTCAAAAAGCTAGCAATAACGTGAGTACTTTAGGTTCGGGATTAGATAATTCTGATCTGACTTATTTTTTAACGCAAAACTACTCACAAACTGCGTGGAGTGAAAATATTGTGCGCAGTTACCTTGAGCCTGAGCAGGCGGTTGTTGTGGTTGATACCTTCCGTATCTATAAGTTAGAGGAAATTTGTCAAGCCACTATGCAGTGGATTGACCGTTACCCACACTCTCGTTTTGATTTGTCATCAATGCGCCTTGAATTTAATACGGGTGAAACCTTTGATGCGCGTTATGTGAAGAAATCACAGTGTGATTTTGAGCTGAGACAGTAATCGCTTTTTGATACACTACGCCCAATTTAATTTTAGAGAAAGATTATGTCTGCCAATGTAAACAAAATTTGCACTATGCTAGAGATGCAAAACGCGATGAATACTAAAGTCCATGCCGAGTGGTTTAATCAGGGATTTGAATGGTATCGTGCAATTTGGGTTGAGTGTGCTGAAATGCTAGACCACTACGGTTGGAAGTGGTGGAAGAAACAAACACCTGACACTGAACAAGTAATTCTTGAGTTGGTAGATATTTTCCATTTTGGTTTATCGCTTCGCATCGATGGCGAAACAAGTTATCAAGAGTTAGCAGAGCAGTTAACTGCTGAACTAGAAAAGCCAACTCAAGCTGACGATTTTAAGCAAACACTTGAGCTACTTGCTGCAAGTGCCGTGGCAAACAAGACATTTGATGCGGCAGCATTTGCTGGTTGTATGGCGCAAATTGGTATGGATATCGACGATTTATATCGTGGTTATGTTGGTAAAAACACGCTTAATTTTTTCCGCCAAGATCATGGCTATAAAGATGGCAGCTACATTAAAGTGTGGAACGGTCAAGAAGATAACGAACACTTAGTTGAAGTAGTGAAGTCACTCGACATTAATCAAGATAACTTTGCTGAGCTGGTATACAAAGGTTTAGAGGCCCGCTACCCAGCGTAAGTTATAAAACAAATTAAACAGTACAAAAAGGCCACTTATGTGGCCTTTTTTTATGGGTTAAGTTATCGGCAGCAAAGTGCGGTAGTCTTCAATAGATAAGTAATTATCAATAGTGCGTGTTGCTTTGGTGGAATCTGGGTTTGCAACTGCAAGAAGGTGTTTAATTCCAAATTGTTTTGCCGCATCAAGCACTGGCAAGCTGTCATCAACAAATAACGTTCTTTCTTTATCAAAGCCTAGCTTTTGTTCTACCTGCTGCCACAAGCGTCGTGACTCTTTACTCACGCCAAATTCATGGGTTGATACAAGCGCATCTAAATGCACATCAAAGGCTGTTTGTTCAATTTTTAATGAAAGGCTATCTGGATGCGCATTGGTCAGTAAAATAAGCGTTTTTCCGGCCTCTTTAAGCGATTTTAAAAATTCAGGCACGTCTTCTCGAATGCTAATTAAGTGCTTAATTTCTTGCTTTAGCTCGACAATTGGCAAATCGAGTTCCTGCTGCCAGTAATCTAAGCAGTACCACTGTATTTGTCCTTCCACTTGTTGGTATTTTTCTGACAGTTGTGCAAATGCTTGTTGCTTAGTGATACCGTGTTTTTCTGCAAGTTTTTGTGGGATTAGTTCAAGCCAATAATGGTTATCGAAATGAAGGTCTAATAATGTGCCGTCCATATCAAATAAAACGGTATCGATTTCCTGCCAATTTAACATAGGTTTTTTAGTTTAAAAGTTTTATTATAAATTTAGACTGTAGTTTAACAGAGTTTCAAGATGGCCGAGAATAAAGGATTAACACTCCCCCAAATTACACACGTTACTGAGGTGTCGCACAGTAAACTATTTACGGTTGAGGCGATGGACTTAACTTTTTCAAATGGTGTTAAAAGACAATATGAAAGGGTGAAAGGCGGTGGCCGAGGTGCGGTGCTTGTAGTGCCTGTGGATAGTGAAAATAATCTAATATTAGTGCGAGAGTACTGTGCCGGTACCCACGACTATCAACTTGGCTTCCCAAAAGGTCTAATTGATCCTGGTGAAACTGCGGTGCAAGCTGGTAATCGCGAGCTAAAAGAAGAGGCTGGATTTGGTGCAAAGCAACTTGCTGAGCTAAAGTTAGTATCGTTAGCTCCAAGTTATTTCAACGCCAAAATGCATATATTGTTGGCGCAAGATTTATACCCCGAGAAATTAGAAGGGGATGAACCTGAACCACTTGAAGTTGTTAAGTGGCCGTTAAGCGATTGGCAAACACTATTACAGCAAACCGACTTTACCGAAGCGCGCAGCGTTGCTGCACTATTATTAGCAAAACAGTATTTATCTTAATTTAATTTACAGTAGTACCGAATGAAAGAATTTATTGAGCCTTGTATTGAAATAGCGCGACAAGCAGGCGACGCTATTTTAGATGTATACCATCAAGATGACATTCAACTATGTGAAAAGTCAGATAACACGCCTGTGACAAAAGCAGATTTAGCGGCAAATGAGGTGCTATTAGCGGGTTTAAAAGCGCTAGCACCCGATATCCCGATTATGTCTGAAGAAACCCCAATTCCTGCACTCTCTGACCGTGAGTCGTGGCAGCGATACTGGCTGCTCGATCCGCTTGATGGTACAGGCGAGTTTGTGCTTAAAAGTGGTGACTTTGCAGTAAATATTGCGCTTGTGGAAAACAATAAGCCGGTGTTTGGCGTTATTTTTTGGCCAACCGAAGGGGTTACGTATTGGGCGATGCAAGGTGTTGGTTCATTTAAGCGTGAAAATGGCGAAGATGTTCAGCTGCAAGTTCAAAAGCAATCTCAATTAAAGTTAGCTGTCAGTAGGCGACAAAATATTGCAACGGTAAGTCAATACATTGACTCAGAGTTTGATACATTGCCATTAGGTTCGTGCTCATTAAAAGCGTGTGCAATCGCTGAAGGACGTGCTGATGCCTTTATGCGAATAGGGCCAACTGGAGAATGGGACACTGGCGCATCACAAATAATTGTAGAAATGGCAGGTGGTAAGCTTTTTGATGCGGAATTCAATCCAATCACCTATAACCAGCGCGAAACAACTGAAAACCCTGACTTTATTATTACGGGCGATCAAAGTTACCCTTGGCAAGAAATGATCAAACCGCATAAGCGTTGATGCTAATTTGAGCGGTTAAACAGTTTTTAAAAGAAAACACTTGCATAACTGTCATAAATCCTTATTATAGCGCCTCACTTAAGCAGCAAAGCTTAAGAACACAGGCGCGGGATGGAGCAGCCTGGTAGCTCGTCGGGCTCATAACCCGAAGGTCGTCGGTTCAAATCCGGCTCCCGCAACCAATTTTTGGTAGCCAATTCTTTTAGAATGAATTAAAACTTCTAAGGCTTGTTCACGTTCGTGAACCATTCTGACGCGGGATGGAGCAGCCTGGTAGCTCGTCGGGCTCATAACCCGAAGGTCGTCGGTTCAAATCCGGCTCCCGCAACCATTTCTTAGTACTTTAAATTCTCCAATTTTTATAAATAGTTTATTTCGCCCTACGGTCGTCGTTGGTGCCCAACGCGCATCACATCCGGCTCCCGCAACCATTTTTTAATACTCCCAATTTTTCAGTTTTCATATACAGCTTTTTCTACTTTTGAAATTATTCCTTTATATTTAGAGCTTCTGGCTTTTCCGGCAAATTATCAATTAACGCTTAATATCGCGTTAAGTCGTAAACTATTAATTTGCTATGTAATATCTTTCAAGTGAATCGTTAGTCTGAGCATATCTTTGTGTTGAATACCATTTTCGAAAATTGGTTTAGGGTAGTTTTCCAAGAAGTGGTTTTTAATCACACTTTCAACACGAAATCCTAATTTTTGGTAAAAACTAAGTTGATGACCAAAAGCTCCAGTGCCTAATTCAATTATTTTAACGCCTTTGTATTTTATTTCGGCAATTGCATATGCCAGCAATTTAGAACCTGTTCCCTGTGCTTGATAAGCTGGCTGCACCGCAATATTCATAAGCTCGAAAGAGGTGTGTGAGCGTCGTTGAAAGACACAAGCAGCAATTACATTGTTATCGATAACTGCGGCAAAGCAGATGCCATTTGCTAAATATGCCTGTACTTTTTCAATGTTTGGGTCGGCTTCGAGTAAAAGAGCTAAAGGAAGCTTTTCAGGCTCAATGGGTATTACCTGCATCAGAGTTACTTACTTTGCGTGAAATGTTTTACCAGTAACTGATAGGCATGGTTTGCTGTAATGTAGTCACTAGTATGCTGGTTATCTTGTCTATCTGGATGTGATGCGAGTGCGATTTTATACCAAGCACGCTTTACCTGTTTCAAATTAGCGTCACGAGCTAAGCCAAGCGTGTTAAATGCTGTAGTTAAATTATCTGATGTTATTGTGCTATGTTCAGCGTAGTACTGCCAAAAGTTATCCAGTAACTGGTTTATTTCATCGTTTGAGATAGCGATATTGTTAAAGTTTAAATAATACTCTGAAAGCGCAGAGTTATGATTTGTGACTTGGTTTTCTTGATACTTAACAAGCTTTATATTGATTGATTCAATAATTAAACTATACCCTAACTCTTTTGCATCATGTTGAAGGTTGAATAGGGCATTCATTACCAGAAAGTTTTGCTTAAACAGGTTTTGCTCTGGGTTTGAATCTAGGGTGTGCAGTAGCTTTTGTTGCTTCAATTGGTTAAAAAGCGCGTTGAGTTTACAATTCTGGCATTGCAAAAGCGTTGCTAAAATAGCTTGTTGCAGTGTTAATGAGAGTGCTTCAAAGTTGCTATTCAAAATGTTCACTTCCTGAGAAAGTTAGGCGACATACTGCCGCCTAACATTTATAAGCTTTAGTGCTTTTTAGCGTAGCTTTCGGCTTCGCGCCAAACACGCATTGTATTACCGCCTAATAACTTAATAATATCTTTATCAGAGTAGCCGCGATCTAATAAACCTTGCACTAGGTTAGGGTAGCTTGCGACGTCTTTTAAACCGATAGGTAGTGAGTCACCAACGCCGTCGTAGTCAGAGCCAATACCAACATAATCAATGCCAATTAGTTTTGCTACATGGTCAATATGATTCAGTACTTGTTCTAAACTTGCAAACGGGTATGGGTTTTTAGCACTGTATGCTTTTCTGAAATCTTTTACTTGTGAACTATTTTCGCCGAAAGTCTCTTTGGCCTGTTTACGTGCCGCTTTCATTTTATCACCCCAAGCACCCGCTGCAGAGGTTACAAAACTTGAACCAAAGTTAATTTGAATAACACCGCCGTTTTCTTTGAGAGCAAGCAGCATTTTGTCATCCATATTGCGCTCAAAACCCGGCGTATATTTACGCAGTGATGAGTGCGATGCAATCACTGGCACTTTCGATAATTCCATAACCTGATAAAACGCATCGTCTGAAATATGCGAAACATCAATCAGCATGCCGATTTTGTTCATCTCTTTTACTAGATCTTTACCAAATGGGCTTAACCCCTTCCACTTACGACGAATATCATATGATGAGTCAGAAATATGGTTGCTTTGTGAGTGCGCAAGGGTAATGTAACGCACACCACGGTCAAAGAAATGCTTAAGGTTTGCCATTTCTCCTTCCATTGGCGAGCCGTTTTCCATGCCCATAGCAAGTGACATTAATCCTTGCTTAAACTGCGACTCAACGTCGGCAGTACTAGTTGCAATAGCAAATTTATCTGGTGCACGTTGTGCTAATGCTTCCATGCCATCAATTAATTGATTGGCTAGTTGGTAGCTTTTTCCTTTGCCTTCAAATTCGAGATTTGCTGGAATGTAAATCGACATGAAAGGCACATTTAAACCGCCTTTTACACCTCTTGGGTAGTCAAAATCACCACCTTCCGTGGCTTTTGAGACATCATCCCACTTGTGGTAAATACGGTAAGGTACATCGATATGGGTGTCGATTAATAAGTTCTCTTGTGCGAGTTTTACTGCTTTTTCTGATGCTGTGTATTGGGTTGCACCTGCTGTGAACGTTGCCATAATGGCACTTGCGATTAAGCTTGTTTTTATTAGAGATTTCATAGTGGATTCTGTGTCGTTGTTTTCTTTATTGTGCTTGCTTTGATGAGTAAAGCAATAGAATCGCGATAGAAATGTTGTGAGCTGTTGGTAATCGAAAGTTGTGAGTAAGAAAGTGAAAAGTTAAAAGATAGAAAAGGCGCTGCCTTTTCTATTCATAATCTGGGTGTGATTCAAAGTCACTAGCGGGCATAATATTAATCGTTTCATGTAATTCAGAAAATACTAACACTGCTATGCCACTTTTGAGCTGTGCTCTCACTTGCTCAATTTTTAAGTTGAGTGCTGCCTCTTCTTCACCGTAGTCAGTGCCTTCGCGCAGAACAAATTCTTTAATTAAATTAGTCAGAGTATCTGGGTCAATTTGTTCAATCGGAACGATCATTTTAATTTGCCTAAAAGTTGTTGCTGGAAAAAATGGGGAACTTGCTGCTCTAGCCAAAAAATTGGCTTAAATGGGTTTTTACCGCTTATAAAGCCAACATGTCCACCTTGTTTGGAAACCAGTAGTTTAACCGCGTTGCTTACGTCTTCTTTTTGCGGAATAGCTTCTTGTGACAACATAGGGTCATCTTTTGCATGAATCACTAGAGTGGGGGTTGTGATGCGTTTTAAATACTGTTTTCCGCTTGATTTTAGGTAGTAATCGGCCGCATCAATAAAGCCGTGTAATGGCGCTGTTACTCTGTTGTCGAATTCCCATAAATCGTAAATGTTTTCTAGTTGCTTTGCCGTTAAATTAATTGATTCTTTAATGTTATCCAGTTTTCTTGCTGTTGATTTTTTTAACCTATCCAGTAAGTACTTCTGATACAGCTTAAAACAACTCTTTTGAATCACTTTACATGATGAGGCTAAGGCAAACGGAGCAGAAACAACGGCTGCGGCATCTAGCTGACATTCGTCTTCATACTCACCTAGGTATTTGGTTAATACATTGCCACCGAGTGAAAAGCCAACAGCCATTAGCGGCTTATTTGGAAAGCGTTGCTTGAGTGTATTAACTAAAAAGTGTAGATCGCTGGTTTCGCCGCAGTGGTAGGCGCGTGCCTGCAAATTGGCTTTGTGTCCACAGTTTCTAAAGTGTAATAACACGACATCAAAACCGGCTAACGTTAGTGCTTTCATCATGCCTTTAGCGTAGAAGCTATCAATATTTCCTTCTAAGCCATGCAATACAATTGCTAGCGGTTTCTCGTCGGCAGCAATATGTTGAGAACTCCAAATCAATTGCAGAAAGTCGTGATCGGGCGTAGTGATTTCTTCAATATTGTAATCCACAGTAAGATTTGGGCGAAAAAAGCGCGGTAAAATGGTTTGTGCGTGCCGATTGGTCATCCACCAAGCTGGCTTAAAGTTTTGATCCATGGCTGTGTACAAAAGAAAAATATTGGCTCAGTGTATCATACCAATTCTCAATTATAATTATTCATTTTGAGGCATTAAACCATCGCTAACCGCGTTAAAGTTTTTCATGTAGAGCAGCTTTATAGCGAAATGATTGCCTTGCAACCAGCGCGGTTTTATTGCCTCACAATAGAGCACTTAATTATCCAAATTGGTATTAGAAAAAATAAAGCACCAAACTAGTTGCCTAGTTTGATGCTTTAGTGCGTCGTGCTTAATTCTAACAGGGTTTTTCAAATGCCGGCCCAAGCCCACATTATCAAATTTTATAAAACTGGTTATGACTCGCTAGGCTGATCGTTCTTAATCTTATTAATAAAGAAGCCTACGTAGAAAAGGCAAAGAACAATAACAACACCTAAAATGCCAAATGATAAAAAGAGCACAGGGTCCTGGAAAAAGTCTCTAAATAAATTGCTCATTGTGTTTCTCCTCTAACGTCAACACGAAAGAGAATAGAATAAGGTGAGCATAGTGATCATGACCTAGATCAATATTTATCCCGCGTATTTACGCGTGTTACGCAAGTTGAGTTAATGTTTGATCTAGGTCAGTTTTTGGCACTGCTAAAATGCTTTCTAGGTAGTATTTAAGTGGACAGTTGGGCGATAAGTCGCTTGTTGTTGCGCGGTTAAATTCGTCTACTAGCAATTGCTGCTCTTGTTTTTCAAGCTCTAGCTCGGCATTGAGCATATGGGCTCGCAATGCTGAATAATTTTTCATTGTTTGCAACGATTGTTTGAAGTTGGCTCGGATTTTGCGAAGCGGTTGTGTGTAGTTTTGGCTAAAATCCGTAACGTGTGCATGTAATACGGCAATGGTCGAGGTGCTTACCATTATGTTTTGTTGCGAGAGGTATTTAAGCAGTAAGCACAAATTGATGTTGGCAGCGTATTTATCTTGCAGCTGTAAAAGCGCGTTGCTACGCGCGCTTTTACTGTAATACTGCAAAGTAAATTGCCAGAGGTTGCTACTGTGCAAATTGTGCTGCAAAGTCAGCTTCCTCTTGTTCAAGTGTTTCTAGCTTTTCAAGCAGACTTTCCTCAATCTCATTGAGCTGTGGCGCAAGTTTTGCCTGTTCCGCTAGCTGTTTATTAAGTTCTGTCTTATTTTCATCTTGATAGATGCTGGCGTCCGCTAGCGCGCTTTCAGCTTTTTGCAGCGCATCACTAACTGTTTCTAACTGCTTTTCAAGTTTTTCAATTTCACGCTTTAATGGCTGCATTTGTTTTCTAAATTTAGCTTCAAGGCGTTTTTGTTCTTTGCGGTTTTGCACCTTGTTAGGTTTGCTTTCAACTGGCGCTGTATCACTTTCAGGTGTTTTAGCAACGTCTTTGTTGGCAAGCCATGCGTAGTAATCTTCAATCTCGTAACCTAGTTGAGTTACTTGACGGCTATCCACTAAATAAAACTGATCTGACGTGTTTTTTAATAAATGACGATCGTGCGATACCGTAACCATTGCCCCTTCAAACCCTTGCAGTGCCATTACGAGAGCATGGCGCATTTCTAGATCTAAGTGGTTAGTTGGTTCATCGAGTAGCAAGATGTTAGGTTTTTGATACACCAATAACGCCAGCACTAAACGCGCTTTCTCGCCACCAGAGAATGGCGCTACAGGCTCAAGCGCTTTGTCGCCATGAAACGCAAAGCAACCAAGAAAGTCTCTTAGTTCTTGCTCTGTTGCTTTGCTATCCAGACGTTGCAAATGCAAAATGGCCGATGCACTTGGGTCGAGCGATTCAAGCTGATGCTGCGCAAAGTAACCAATACGCAAGCCTTGGTGGTGTACAAATTCGCCAGATTGCGCGTTTAACTCGCCTGCTAATAATTTGATTAAGGTTGATTTACCCGCGCCGTTTTTACCGAGTAGTGCAATGCGGCTACCTGGAACAAGGTTTAGTTTGATGTCTTGTAAAATGGTGACATCGCCATAGCCTGCTTTCACTTTTTCTAAAGAAATAAGAGGGTTTGGTAAGCTAGGTGGCTCTTTAAAACTAAAGTTAAATGGCGAGTCGATATGTGCTGGCGCCAGTTTTTCCATTCGCTCGAGTGCTTTAACACGACTTTGTGCTTGTTTGGCTTTGCTGGCTTTGGCCTTAAAGCGGCGAATAAAGCTTTCTAAGTGCGCTATTTGCTCTTGTTGCTTTTCAAAGTTACTTTGCTGCTGAGCTAGTTTTTCAGCCTTAATGCGCTCAAACTGGCTGTAGTTACCTTTGTAAGTGTGAATTTGCTGCTGATAAACGTGCCAAATTTCGCCGACAATGGCATCTAAGAATTCACGGTCGTGTGATATTAGCACTAATGTACCTGGGTAGGTTTTCAAAAACTTTTCTAGCCAGTAAACCGCATCTAAATCTAAGTGGTTGGTTGGCTCATCCAGCAGTAATAAATCTGCTTCTTGTAATAACGCTTGGGCAAGGTTTAAGCGCATGCGCCAACCACCCGAAAATGATTTTACCGGCAGAGATATTTGCTGCTGCGAAAAGCCTAAACCATGTAATAGCTCGCCTGCTTTGGCCTCAATATGATAGGCCTGTAGTTCTTCTAAAGCGAGGTGAAGTTCAGCTTGTTTTGCACCGTCGTTCGCGTGTTCGGCTACATGAAGTTGCTCTCGCAGTGCGTAATACTCTTCGTAACCTTGCAGCACATACTCTAGTGCTGAAATATCTAATCCGGGCGTTTCTTGCTTTACTGATGCAATACGCCACTCTTTAGGAATACTACATTCGCCCATATCTGGTGACAGCTCATTGCGAATAAGTGCAAACAGGCTTGATTTACCACAGCCATTATTGCCAACAAGACCTACTTTATGGCCGGCAAATAATGTTGCATTGGTATTTTTTAATAGTGGCTTGCCACCACGCAGTAATTCTAGATTAGAGATTTGAATCATTTAGTAAGCATTTTTGAAAACTTTTCTTGCGCTAGTATATCAAGTAATCAGTGTTGTTTGTTAAAATCGCTTTATCAACATTGTGATTAATTTGAAAACCATGAAACAGAAAAAACGTTTTATCGCGGGCGCAACCTGCCCAGAGTGTAAAAAGCAAGATACTATGATGCTATACAAAGAAATGGATGTTGAAAAAGTAGAGTGTGTTGAATGTGGCCACACTATGACGCAGGCTGAAGGCCAAGTTCAAGCGTCAACACGCCAGTTTGAACAAGTAATTGGTGTTTTTAAGCCTGAGTGATCAGGCTTAATGTAAACTTAGTAATGCGGTGGCGGGGTTTCATGCTCCTCACCGACGACCGAAGACGGCTTCATTTCTTTTAGCTTTTCACCTACCAACTCAATTTGACGGGTCATTTTTGCCATCGCCATTTGATGCTGCTTTAGCTCGTCGTTTAAAATGTCGATCGTTTCATCTTGGTACGCTACCTTTGTTTCAAGTTCGGTAATACGCGCTTCAAGATTGGTTATTTGTTCATTTGCCATGTTTCAGATAAACCGTTAGAACTTTCACTGATAATCTGCCCATTATCGCTAAAAGCGATGTCATATACTACTGCTGATTTTGGGCGCGAATCTTTGCGCGGTGCTACGTGCCATGTTTGTAGCTCTTTTCCTGAGTTTGCATCCCATAGTGCAATGGTGCGTGCTGGCGAACCTGTGAGTAGTTGATTTGCATTAGAGCTAAAGCGTACTGCGCTAAATACTTTTTGTCGTGCTCTGAATTGCAGGTTACTAATTTGTTCGCCTGTTTGTAAGTTCCATACACTTGCTTGTTTTTTACTGTCGGCGGTAAAGGCTCTGCGGCCTTCTCGATCTAAACTTACTTGGGTGACGCGACTTGGATGATTAAAACGGTGAACTACCTGTGCGCTGCGGGTATCCCATAAATATGCGGTGTAATCATTTGCACCTGTTAGCGCGTAATAGCCATTGGGTGATAAATCGACGGCGTTGATTTTTTCGGTGTGACCCAAAAATTCGATTCTGCGCCCGGTATTTAGATCGATATGAATTACTTTTCCGTCACCTCGTCCATAAAGCACGTAACGGCCGTTATTGCTAATGGCGATATCGCGAATGCTCGATTCTTGGATTTTCCAAAAGCCGATATTCTCGCCATTTTCAAGGCTCCAGACAGCAAAATTAGTGCGATCGGCAGTAACCGCGAACTTATTATCATCACTAATGTCTATAGCGAGAACGAGGTTGTCTTCGCTTTGGTGGTGGCTCCATTGGTAAAGTAATGCATTGTCATTCAAATTCCATACTGAAATGCCATGATTGATAGAGGAGACAACTGCAAGGCTGCCATTGGAGTTAAGGGCCGCGGCGTAACTGCCTTGCACGGCATGTTCTTGCGCATTGTTCGGTACGACATCAGTGTTATCGCACGCCGTTAAGGTAAATAGGGTAAAAATTAATAAAGTTATACTAAATGGCTTCATTTTTAATCTAATTTCCCTTAACTCTTAGACTGTGAGAGGTTAGACTAGGACGAGTTTTGAGAACAAGGTAGTTACAGATAATAATTATCGGCGTTGTCTCAGGTTAACGTCTTTGTCGTCATTATTTGTGTTTTACATCGATGTTTGTCAGCCTATCATGTAACTCATTTAATTTTAACTTAGATAATTGTAGATAAAAGGCATTTTATTTGCCGGAGAAAAAGATGAAAAAAGTATTTAAACTTTCATTCGTTGCTGCATCAGTGCTTGCACTTGCTGCATGTAATAAAGAAGCACCGAAAGCAGAAGTAAAATTAGAGACCGAAGTACAAAAACAAGCATATGGTCTTGGCGCTTCAATCGGTGAGTTTGTTAAGAAAGATCTAGAAGGTAAAACTGAAGTTGGTTTTGAACTAGATAAAGCACTTATCATTGCTGGTTTAGAAGAGTCTCTAGCGGGTAAATCACAGCTAACAGAAGAAGAAATTAAAGAGCTTCTAACAAAACTAAATACTGAAGTTGCTGAAAAGCAGCAAGCTGCGGCGCAAGCAAAAGCTGAAGAAGTTAAAGCACAAGGCGTTGCTTTCTTAGCTGAAAACGGCAAAAAAGACGGCGTTGTAACAACTGATTCTGGTCTTCAGTATCAAGTTCTTTCTGAAGGTGAAGGTAAGAAGCCGTTAGCAACAGATACGGTTGAAGTTCACTATAAAGGTACACTAATTGACGGTACTGAGTTTGATAGCTCTTACTCTCACGGTGAGCCAATTACGTTCCCACTAAATCGCGTTATTAAAGGTTGGACTGAAGGTGTTCAGCTTATGGCTGAAGGTTCAAAGTACAAGTTCTTTATCCCTTCTGAACTTGCATACGGCGAGCGTGACCTTGGTAAGATCCCTGCAAACTCAACGCTAATTTTTGAAGTTGAGCTTTTAAAAGTAGTTCAGCCTGAAGCTGAAAAAGAAGCTGCTTCTGAGTAATTTTAATTACCAGTTTTAAAAAGCCACCCAAGTCGGGTGGCTTTTTTATTTGCCTTTGTTGAATTATTACTCTAAATTAAACTGACTAATCAGTCGGTTTTTATTTGGTTTAGACGTTTTATGAATTCATCCACCTCACACCCCGTTAACCTTGAGTCTGTCGATGCATCAGTACAACAAGATGTAAATGCAATTGATCTTGAAGCATCATTTTCAACACTAAAGCAACAATACCTTACGAATAAACAGCCAAGTTTAATTGAGCGTAAAACCCTGCTTAATAGTTTGAAAAATGCCCTGATTGAAAACCAGCAAAGCTTGCTAGTTGCATTAAATCAAGATTATGGAAAGCGTCCTGATTTTGATAGTTTGATGGCGGATATATTACCGAGTGTTCAGCATCTTAATTATACTTTAAAGCACTTAAAAACTTGGTTAAAACCAGAAAGGCGCAGTGCCGGTTTGCTGCTCGCACCATCATCTATTTATGTTCACAAACAACCTAAAGGTGTGGTGGGGGTAATTGTGCCTTGGAATTTCCCTGTATTTTTAAGTATTGGGCCAATTGCAACGGCGTTGGCGGCTGGGAACAAAGTAATGGTTAAACTGAGTGAGTATACGCCATTTACTAATCAGGCATTACGTAAAATTTTTTCATCTCTAAGCGAGAGCGTGACGATTATTGAGGGTGGGCCTGAGGTCGCCACAAAATTTACTCAGCTTCCATTTGATCATGTGTTTTTTACCGGTTCGACGTCTGTTGGGCGCTTAGTGGCAAAGTCGTGTGCCGAACGATTAGTACCGAATACCTTGGAGCTTGGCGGGAAATCTCCGGTAGTGATTACGCCTGATTCTGATTTAGAAAAGGCGGCTGATGCGATTCTTCTTGGTAAATCGGTTAATGCGGGTCAAATTTGTGTTGCGCCTGATTACGTGCTTGTTGAGCAATCTCAGCATTTAGCATTTTGTCAGACTTATTTAGAAAGGTTCGCTGCTTTATATGATGTTGATAAGTTTAATGATGAATACGGTGCCGTTATCAATTTAGCGCAGTTTGAACGATTGCAAGCATTGTTAGATGATGCAAAAAGTAAAGGTGCCCGCGTGCTATCGCCTAAAGGCTATGAGATTGACGTGCAAAATCGCATTATGCCACCACAATTATTGATTGATGTGAATGAGCAAATGTTGGCCTGTCAGAGTGAAATATTTGGACCTGTGTTGCCCGTAATTACCTACAGTGAACTTAGCGAAGCGATAAACTATATCAATAATAAAGCGCGTCCATTGGCGCTTTATATTATGTCTAAGGACAAGTTGGTAATTAATCAGATTTTGCAGCAAACACACAGTGGCGGCGTATGTATTAATGATACCTTAATGCATGTGGGGGCTGATGATGCACCATTTGGTGGAATAGGCGAGTCGGGCGTTGGTAATTACCATGGTCGTGAAGGGTTTGAAACGTTTTGCCATAAGCGTACAGTATTAAAAACACCATTATGGTTACCGCGCGTTAAGCTTATTTTAAAATTTAAGGGATTGGCAAAGTCATTACTCACAAAGTTGTTTGTACGTTAAATGGGTAACTCAAAAAAACAAACCTTACTGGACGCGGCATTAACGCTATTTGTTGCACAAGGTATCTCTGAAACATCGACCGCGAGCATTGCAAAACATGCAGGTGTTGCGACGGGAACTTTATTTCATCACTTTGAAAATAAGAAGGTGTTAGTAGAAGCTCTGTATTTAAGCCTGAAGCAGGAGTTGGTGGCAAGTTTACAGTTAAATAATGCAATCAATAGTAATGAACAGGCATTAAGTGTGTGGCGAAGCGCAATAAAATGGGGGCTTGATAACCCTGAAAAGTTTTCATTTTTTACCATTTATTATGCCAGTCCATGGCTTGAAGTGGACTTTAAACAAGGTGTTTTGAATAGTGTCTTTTATTTTTTGACTGAGTATATTGAATTGCAAAAACAGCAAGGTAACTTTGTGGCTTTGCCAACCGACTTTATTGCAATGCATATTCAACAAAGCCTTATTAATACAATACTTTATTTAAGTCACGAGCAGGCAAATATTTTGGATGTTGAGAAGCTTATTGATAATAGCTTTAATACTTGTTTGTTCGGGCTAATCTGCAGAAATTAAAATGGCGTTAATAAGCGCCATTTATTCACTGTGATGAGTGTATAGATTCTCAATAAGCTCATCTTCAAGTTCAAAGCGTTGCTCAAGAACTTGACCTAATGTTGAAAGGTCTTCGTCAAACTTAGGCATTAAGCTTTTTTCTTTTGCGTTAGCGTAATCATCATTAAAGCTAAGTGCTATATCAGTTGATGCTGAAATTTGCGGATAAAGCGATTGTGCAAGTTTAAGGCTTTCTGGGCCTTTTTCAGCGCATGCTTTTACTAAGTTATCGTAAATCTCAAAATGACCTGCTGATAGATAGTCCATCAGAATCTGACAAAACTCAAGAATTTCAGACTTTTGCGGTAGCGCTTGGTCGCTTCTTTCATAGGGAGGTAAACCTGCAAGCTTACAGTAAATTACGAGTAAATCTTGACGCTCTTGCAACCAGTTATCGATTGCCGAGTGAGCTCCACCCCATTCTTCTTTGGCTTTTTCTAATCTCGTAAGCATATATTTGTCCCTTTACTTCAATCTAATAGCTATAACAATGAAATCTTGATGAAAGGTCAACTGATTTTTAACATATTTAATTTAAATTAGATTAAGTAGCTGATAGTTAAGAAGATTTTTAATATGCTATTTTGTGCTTAGAAAAAGTTCTTTATTTTCAATGTGCATAAAAAGAAAAAACCACCCAATAGGGTGGTTATAAAACTTTTTCTGACTTGATTAATTCAAGCTCTTATTTTTGTATCTATTTTATAACAAACTATTTTCATTTTAACAACGTTAAATTTCAAAAATAGGCGTTTAATAGCAAAATAAGGGTAAAAAGATGAATAATTACGCATTTAAAGCGTTAGCGCTTGATCTTTCGCATAGTTAGTTAGCGTTCTAAATGATACAATTCGCGCAGTTTTATTTTTTAGGTTTTACACTACCATGAGTGAATTAAAGAACGATCGCTATTTACGTGCGCTACTTAAACAACCTGTAGATCAAACTCCAGTATGGATGATGCGTCAGGCTGGACGTTATTTACCAGAATACCGTGCAACACGCGCGCAAGCTGGCGACTTTATGAGCTTATGTAAAAATGCTGAATTAGCGTGTGAAGTAACGCTTCAGCCACTACGTCGTTATCCACTGGATGCAGCGATTCTTTTCAGTGATATTCTGACGATCCCTGATGCGATGGGTTTAGGCTTATACTTTGAAACAGGTGAAGGCCCTAAATTTGAACGTCCAATTCAGTCAATGGCCGATGTTGCTAATCTACCTATTCCAGATCCAGAAGATGAACTTGGCTATGTGATGAATGCCGTGCGTACAATTCGCCGTGAATTAAAAGGTGAAGTACCGTTAATTGGTTTCTCAGGTTCGCCTTGGACACTTGCGACTTATATGATTGAAGGTGGTAGCAGTAAAACATTTGGCAAAATTAAAAAAATGGCTTTCTCAGAGCCTGAGATTTTGCATATGCTACTCGATAAGCTTGCTGATTCAGTTATTAGTTACCTTAACGCACAAGTTAAAGCCGGTGCGCAATCGCTGATGATTTTTGATTCGTGGGGTGGTGTATTATCACCGCGTGATTACAAAGAGTTCTCATTAACCTACATGCAGAAAATTGTAGATGGGTTAATCCGTGAAAACGATGGTCGTAAAGTACCTGTAACTCTATTCACTAAGAATGGCGGTTTAAACCTAGAAGCGATCGCAGCAACAGGCTGTGATGCAGTTGGCCTTGATTGGACTGTTGATATTGCTGACGCTCGTCGTCGTATCGGGGATAAAGTAGCGCTACAGGGCAATATGGACCCTGCAATGCTTCATGGTACGCCTGAGCGTATTCGCCAAGAAGTACAGCGCATTCTAGAGGGCTATGGTGACGGAACTGGTCATGTATTTAACTTAGGCCATGGTATTACACCAGAAGTTGACCCTGAAAACGCTGGAGTGTTTATCAACTCGGTAGGTGAACTAAGTAAACAGTACCATAATAAATAATGTATTGAGCCTTGCACTAGCAAGGCTTTTTTCTTTATGGAGATTACAGATTTTATTACGTGGCCTGGCAGCGTTGCCAACGCGAAGTTAATTCAACAAAAATTAGCTGCTACAGTTAAATTAACACCAATGCAAAACCCTGTGTGATACATTGCGGGTATCGATGTTGCATTTCCCAACAAGGGTAAAACAACACGAGCTGCCATTGTGGTGCTCAGCTTTCCTAGTCTAGAAATGGTTGAGCTTACTGTTTATGAAGCCCCAACCGTAATTCCATATATTCCTGGTGTATTAAGCTTTCGAGAAGGTGGTGCAATACTGAGTGCGCTTGCGCAACTTAAAATCTCACCTGATGTATTAATGTTTGATGGTCAGGGTATTGCGCATCCGTTAGGGCTCGGAGTAGCGAGTCATATAGGCGTTATTTTAAATGTGCGACACTAGGTATTGCGAAAAGCTGTTTGGTTGGTAAATTTGATGAGCCGGAGTTAATTAAAGGGTCGATTTCAGATCTGGTGATCAATGATAAGAAGAGTGGTTATGTCGTACGCTCACGGGATAAGGTGAAGCCGCTTTTTGTTTCGCCTGGTCACTTAATAACAAAAGAGCAAGCTTTGCAGCTTGCTCTTCAATGTGTCACTAAATATCGTTTACCAGAGCCAACTCGGCTCGCCGATAAGCTTAGTAAGAGTCAGATGTAGTGTCAGCCATCATTGAGGCTTCACTAAGTTCAATTAACTTAATGTAGTTTTGTGCTGGCCAACTGCGATTATTCGCTTCATTGAGTGCTTGTTGCAGTAATACCTGACCTTCTTGTACACGACCAAGTTCTGAGTGCGCACTACCAAGTACTGATAATAGTACTGGGTGATTATTATCAACAGCACGTGCTAACTCTGCATATTTTATTGCGCTTTGAGCGTCACGTAACTCAGCAACGTCAGAAAATGCGAGTAAGCGAGAATATTCAATCATTGCTGGTAAATACTGGCTATGCGCTGCGGTTTTTAGCATTTCAGCAGCGGTTTCAACATCATAATGAATGCTGCCGTAATTTAACATGATACGTGCTAGTTGATATTGCGCGCGTTCGTTACCAGACTCGGAAGCACGTTGTAACCAGTTAAACGCTTTTTCTTCATCAGGTTGGCAACCTTCACCATTTTCAAAACAGTGCATTAAGCGCATTTGTGCATCATGATTGCCATTAATAGCGGCTTTGTAATACCAATCGATATGTTCGTTTTCTGATGCTTTTTCAAGTACACCGTGTTCTAACATTAATGCATAGCGATTTTGTGCAACACTGTTACCTTTATCAGCAAGCTCGACAAGCTTGGTTTTGTATTCAGTAAGTGCGCGCTCAAATTCACGTTTAACTTTGCTATTTTCAGAACCAAGAGTAAATGAAGCAACCAGATCAAATACGCGACGTGGTTCACCTGTTGGGCTTACATCTGGCTCGAATTTCCATTTTTTCACTGCTTCTAAAGCAGCTTCGTCGATAACGCCTTTTGGAAATGATGCTAGAATTCGGCTATCTTCAACGACCCCACTTTCGTTGACATTATAGCCAATTGTTACCCAAGCTTTAGACGCTGAACGAGTGTTGCCATCAATTTCAGGTTCTACACGTTCTAATAATTTAGCGCGCTCAGGGAAGAAATTGGTATGCTTTGAAATAGGCGCATAGCGTGAATCATGAAGCTTTTTACCAAAGCTATCTTTTAAGTCGATATATGCTTCTTTTGCTTCACGGCGCGAAGGTACTTGCTTACGCAATTCGCGATATTTGTCTTTCGCTTGTGGGTGGCCAAAATCTTTAGCTAATAAGTACCAAGCATAGGCTTTGGTAATATCTTTTTCGACGCCTTGGCCATTTAAATAGGCAGTTGCGAGATCGTATTGCGCATTAACATGACCAAGTTTTGCAATCTTAGTTAGTTCGCTCACATATTTTTCAACATCTCCCTGTTTTTCATAATACTTTGCAGTTGAATAGTCCGCAAAACTGCTTACAGAAAACAAAGATAGTGCTGAGGCAAGTAATAGAGTGGGGGTTTTCATACTTAACAGCCTATTATTATTTTTTTAGGCTTTTAAGTTTACAATAATTTTACACGATCTCAAGCATTAGTTTAAAAAAGCGGCACTTTATGTGAATGTTTGTAATAAACCTGACATAAAGTGTCTTTTTGCTTTATTTAATTAACCGATTCAACCCGTTAAGCGCAGCTACTCGATAAGCTTCTGCCATGGTTGGGTAGTTAAATGTCGTATTAACAAAGTATTCTATGGTGTTGCCACCATTTTTTTGTTCCATTACTGCTTGCCCAATGTGAATGATCTCAGCGGCACGCTCACCAAACACGTGAATACCTAGAATCTCTTTTGTTTCAATATGGAATAGGATTTTTAGGCTGCCAACTTCTGTACCGGCAATTTGTGCGCGAGCTAAGTGCTTAAACTGCGCGCGACCTACCTCATACGGTACTTTTGCTGCGGTGAGTTCTTGCTCAGAGCGGCCAACGGAACTAATTTCTGGAATAGTATAAATACCGCTTGGAATATCACGAACTAGTTTTTTATTACACTCGCCTGTGGTGATGGCATCTGCTGCGATTCGACCTTGATCAAATGCCGCACTTGCAAGGCTGGGGTAACCAATTACATCGCCAACTGCATATACATTTTCGACTTCAGTTTGATAGTTTTCATTTACTTTCAAATTACCCCGGCTATCTGAACTTAAACCAATTGCTGATAAGTTAAGCTTGTCGGTGTTTCCTGTTCGGCCGTTGGCAAATAGTAGGCAGTCAGCTTGCATTTTTTTACCTGATTGCATATGCATAATGACGCAATCATCGCGGGTTTCTACTTTTTTAAACTCTTCGTTATGGCGAATTAGAATACCGCTATTCCAAAAGTGGTAACTTAATGAATCAGATGTTTCTGCATCAAGGAAAGCGAGTAGGCGATCACGGGTGTTTATAAGATCTACTTTAGCGCCTAGGCCGCGAAAAATAGAAGCATACTCACAGCCAATTACACCTGCACCATAAATAATAATATGACGAGGGTCGTGCTTGAGGCCTAAAATGGTATCGCTGTCGTAAACGCGTTTATGATTAAAGTCGATTTCAGCAGGGCGATACGGGCGAGAGCCCGTCGCGATCACAATTGTTTGCGCTGATAATGACTCGCTCGAGCCGTCGTCTTTTAAAATTGAAATCGTATTTTTATCAACAAAGCTCGCTTCGCCATGAATTAGCGTAATGCGGTTGCGATCATAAAAGCTGGTGCGTAAATTAACCTGCTTTGAAATTACGTTACTCGCATGATCTAAAATATCTGGGTAGGTCATGCGCTCTCTGTGAGCTTGTGAATTAAACAGCGGGTTTGAATTAAACTCAATCAAGCGACTAACCGAGTGGCGCAGTGCTTTCGATGGAATTGTACCCCAGTGAGCACAACCACCACCCACTTTCGGTTGTTTTTCAACAACCGCTACGCGCTTGCCACTTTTCGCAAGGTTCATAGCAGTACCTTCACCACCAGGGCCAGTACCAATTATAATGGCATCATAATCATACTGTTTTTTAGTCGCTTGTTTTTTTGTCACAGAGTGTTCCTTTAACTAGTTTATTGCGAGCCCTTTAATTAAGGCTTTGTTTAACGCCAGCCAGTTTTGTTGTTGGTTTATTAAAGACGCTTTAATGTCATTATACTGCTTTTTCAATTGTGATTGCTCACATTGCTGTATCACTTTGTTTTTGCGCATCTCTAGTAAGCGTTTTCTTACTTTATAATAGTGCTGTATTTTACTTAATAACAACTCATATTCGTGCTGTAGTTTATCTAATTGCACATGACTGTCTTGCTTTTCAAGCAAGGTACGTTTGGTTTTTTCCATTAAAGTTGCCGCTTTTGCACGTTCAATTCGCTCTTGCGGTGTTTTGCGTAACTTTGAGGCTAATCCCAAAAATGACAGTGATTTTATCAGCCATTTTGTAGGATCGTAATGCCACCATCGGATACCATTGCGGTAATCAGATGCGAAAATATGATGGAAGTTGTGGTATCCCTCACCGTATGTGAATAACGCTAAAAAACCATTGTCGCGGGCGGTATTTGATTCAGTATACGGGCGAGAACCCCAAATATGTGCCAGCGAATTTATGAAAAAGGTGAAGTGTTGGCTCAGTACTAAACGTAATAAACCCGCAAGAAGTAACATTCCCCATACATTGCCAAACATCAGACCAAGCACTAGTGGAATACCAACGTTGGTAATAAGGGTAAGCGCCAAATAATGTTTATGTTGCCACATCACAATACGATTTTTTTGTAAATCTCGGCAGTTTGAGTAGTCGTTGTATCTATGTGCTTGATATTCGCGCAGCATCCAACCGATGTGGCTGTACCAAAATCCACGAGTCGCAGCATAAGGGTCGTGATCAGCGTCATCAACTTTGCCATGATGTAAGCGGTGATCTGAACTCCAATGTAACGCGCTGTTTTGAATTGAGAACGCACCGCCGATGGCAAAAATAAACTCAATCACGGGATGGGTTTCATAAGTTTTGTGCGCCCATAAACGGTGATAACCGGCAGTAATTGATAAACCGCAATAAAACATACATGCAATAAATGCGATCCAGTTTGCGCTACTGTAGCCATATGCTAGACCGTACCAAGGCACGATGGTGACAGCAGCTAAAAAGGTGATGGTAAAAAAGAGGGTATTAAGCCAAATAATAGGTGGTTTTTTCATTCTTAAAAATCTCAGCGTACACTTGTACGCTAAAATAGTTTTATATGGCCTTTTTATCAAGTGAATTCGACAAAATTCATAAATATTTTTTCTGTGGTAAACTGCGTGCAAATTAGATGGGGGACGTATGTCGGGTATTCGCGCACAACAAAAAGAAAAGACAAGACAGGCTTTAATTGCAGCGGCTTTTAACCAGCTGAGTGCTGAGCATAGCTTTTCTAATCTAAGTTTACGTGAGGTCGCACGCGAAGCGGGAATAGCACCTACGTCTTTTTATCGCCACTTTAAAGATATGAATGAACTTGGGTTAACCTTGGTTGATGAAGCAGGCTTGATGTTGCGTCAATTGATGCGTCAGGCTCGTCGTCGTATTGAAAGTGGTGGCAGTATTATCAATATATCTGTGTTGACGTTTATGGAGTTTATTGATGAGTCGAGTAACCAGTTCCGTTTATTATTGCGAGAGCGTTCGGGTACATCAAAAGCTTTCAGGGCGGCAGTTGCTCGTGAAATTAAACACTTTATTCTTGAACTCGCACATTATTTAGAAAATGAGACTGGTTGTGATACTAATCACGCGTATATTCAAGCAGAAGCAATGGTTACGTTAGTATTTAACGCAGGCGCTGAAGCGCTTGATCTCACCAAGCCACAGCGTGAGCAACTTACCGAGCGTATTATTTGGCAATTGCGTTATATTGCTAAAGGGGCATCAAGCTATACCAAAGAAAAAAAAGCAGCTAAATAGCTGCTTTTTTATGATGAATGTTTTACTTGCGCGTTAGAAATACGCCGGACTCGATATGATGGGTATACGGGAACTGATCAAAAATCGCAAAACGCGCGATGTTATGAGTTTCAGTTAGTTGTTGTAGATCTCTTTCCAGCGTATCTGGGTTACATGAAATATAGATAATGTTGTCATACCCTTGCACTAAATCAGTGGTGTCTTTATCTAAACCTGCACGTGGCGGATCGACTAAAATACTTTGACAGTTGTAACTTTTAAGGTCGATACCGTTTAAGCGGGAAAACTCTTTTTCACCATTCATTGCCATAGTGAACTCTTCACTCGACATACGGATTATATCGAGGTTGTCGATTTTGTTTTCGGCAATATTAAATTGTGCGGACTTAACCGAAGATTTGGAAATTTCGGTGGCGAGTACGCGATTAAAGCTTGGCGCTAACGCAATTGAAAAGTTACCGTTACCACAATAAAGTTCAAGTAGATCATTATTTAGAGGTTTTGAGACATCAATTGCCCATTCGAGCATTTGCTCGTTTAGCTTGGCGTTTGGCTGAGTAAAGCTATTTTCAACTTGCTGATAAACAAGTTCACGATTATCTACATTCAGCTTTTCAATGACATATTCTTCACCAAGCACAATTTTTTGCTTGCGAGCTCGGCCAATAAAATCGATATCAAACTCTTCTTTTAGCAACGCCTTTAGCTTATTAGTCTCGTTTACCCATTCGTCATCAAGTTGCTTGTGATATATCAAGCTAACAAGAATTTGTCCGCTTAGTGTCGACAAATAATCAATTTGGAAGAGTTTACGACGTAAAATTTCATTCGGCTTTAGCAGATCTAACAAACGTGGCATTAATTTACAAATTAATGGTGCTGCAGGATCAAACTGATCAACTCTGATTTTCTCTTTAGTTTCAGGGTCAAACATAATGTGAAACAAATCTTCACCTTCATGCCACACACGAAACTCTGCACGTTGTCTGTAATTTTTTGCTTTAGACGCAAATACTTCTAATTTTGGCGCGTTAAACTGCGCGAATTGTTGGCTGATACGTTGTTCTTTTTCAGCAAGTTGTTCGTCGTATTGTGAAGTATCTATTTGAATTACAGGCATATGCTTTTTAACCTCTAGTGTGCGAGTCGCGCTATTGTAGGTTGTGGTTTTTCTTTGTCCAGTTATAGCATAGAAAAAATGTGACATACTTATACTGACTCGCTTAAATAGCGAATCATTTACGCGGGCTTTTTTGATTGTTAATCACGTTATTATTTATCGATTTAGAAGCACTTCATCAGAAAACTTCGCCTTAGCAACATCGAATTACATACTTAACTAACCTCAGATCTGCATAAGTATTAAAGCCGAGTCACTTTTATACTCGGCTTTTTAGTCTGAAAGGTATAGGCAATTAATCCAGCCATTAAATTAACCATAAATGAGATG
>NZ_LKBD01000025.1 GCF_001399975.1 Pseudoalteromonas sp. P1-9 | reverse complement strand
CACCATGTTGTCCCCTTCGTCTAGAGGCCTAGGACACCGCCCTTTCACGGCGGTAACAGGGGTTCGAATCCCCTAGGGGACGCCACTTAATTTAAGCTTAGTTTTAAAAGAGTGGGGTGAGTCATTAAAAGCTCGTATGGTAAGAGTAAAAATAGCCAGTCCTAGTGACACATTATCTTAAAGATACTGCGTCCCCTTCGTCTAGAGGCCTAGGACACCGCCCTTTCACGGCGGTAACAGGGGTTCGAATCCCCTAGGGGACGCCACTTATTCTTAATCTGCTGTTCTGTATCTAAATCAAGCAAACACCTCATTTAATTTCGAATTATTAGATAATTACTATATTATAAACGTCCAAGTTCTTATTGATTTAACGCTGTTATGAAATCACGTGGATTTACGCTTATAGAATTGATTATTGTCATTGTAATACTCGGAGTATTAGCTGTTACTGCTATACCAAGGTTTATGGGGCTATCGAGCGATGCGCGCACTGAAGTGATCAATCAAATCCAAGTAAGCGTTCAACAAGCCAATGATCTTGTTCACTACAAATCTCTAATGAAAAGCTACTCAACACAAGCCGTCCCCGGGCGACCTGATCTCTTTGATGTTGACCTTGATAATAATGGTTCATTTGAGACGCGACTTATGTGGGGCTACTTGGATAATACAGATATTGAGAAGCGCATTAGCTTATCCGACGATCTGCAGATCCAATATCAAGGTATTAGATTCACCTATATTGGTTGGGATTTTGATGGGGATACGCAAATAAGCGATGATAATTGCTATTTTCGTTATACCCAAGCCGCATCAGCCAGCACGCCACCTGTGTATCAACAAGTACTTACTGGTTGTTAATAGCTAAATAAAGCTATTCGTTAATTAATTGATGGCGTTTATACCTTATTAACGTGTGTAATACTAATTCACTTAAATCGCTGATCATTCTAACTATGTTAAAATTTATCAATGTAGAACAACTACATAAGAAAAATTCTGCCTTGTTATCATTTTATTCATCCAGCGCTATCTCTGATCACATACTTAACAGAATTGGTATAACACAAAACTATATTACCTGAGTGGTTAGCTCAGCGATTATTATGAGCTAACCGATTGCCAACTGGTTGCTAGTTAAATTTATTTTGTATTAGCTCAATTGAGTAACCATCAGGGTCTTTGACAAACGCAATTTCGGTTGTGCCGCCTTTTACTGGGCCTGGTTCACGCGATACAACACCACCTAGCGCTTTGATCTCTTCGCAAGCAGCATAAATGTCATCATATTCAATGGCTAAGTGACCAAATGCGTTGCCGTGATCGTAACTGTCGGTATCCCAGTTGTAGGTTAACTCAATAACCGCATTGTCTTTTTCGTCGCCATAACCAACAAATGCCAACGTATAGCGGTACTCAGTATTTTCAGAACGTCGCAGCTCTTTCATACCGAGTACTTTGGTATAAAATTCAACAGACTTATCTAAATCCGCAACACGGATCATGGTGTGTAACAAACGCATATGTGCCCCTATAAACAGGTTTATATTTTTACGCCTAACAAAATTGTTGATTATCGCTAGGCGTGAAAAAGGTAATTTACTGTTATAGATTATTGGGCTCAGTATAGTATTTTTAAAGGCTTTGCTGACAAAGCCTTTAAATAAATTGCTAGCGCCCAATTGATGCTAGTTTATTTGGTTGCTTTCGGATTATTCACAATAAAATCGCGCAATGCTTTTATTTTGTTGTTTTCTGCATTTTCTTGCTCGCTAATATTACAAAATAAGGATTACGATTGATCTTTACTTTTTATAAAACTCCATAGTTAATTGATATTTATAGCTTTAGTTCCATTTTAAATATTTTTATTAAATTTTAATAAAAAAAGATTGCATCTAAAAAAATCTGATTTATTATTCGCACGCTTCTTGTTGATAGCCAATCCGAGTACATTGCAATTTATTGCAGCAAGGCGATAGAGCAACTATCCAAGAGTGAACTTGAATGTTTAAGTATGTTTAACTCGCTCGAACTCATAATGAGTTTATTTGATTAGTTTAGTTTTATTGACACTGCTCGGAGAATCGCTATGTCTTTAACACCTGTAATGGCCCCTATTACCAATGTTGATGCTTGTCACGGTTTAGTAATTGAAAAACCACAAGCTGAACAATTAGTTGCTCAATTTGGTTCACCACTTATGGTGCTAGATTGTGATCTGATCAGAACCCAATATCGTGCGTTACAGGCCGC
The DNA here is from genome assembly GCF_001399975.1 of Pseudoalteromonas sp. P1-9. Taxonomy (GTDB): domain Bacteria; phylum Pseudomonadota; class Gammaproteobacteria; order Enterobacterales; family Alteromonadaceae; genus Pseudoalteromonas. The sequence goes on along the minus strand of NZ_LKBD01000025.1, from coordinate 66,285 downwards.
ATTACCGAATGTTGATTTGCACTATGCGCTAAAGCCATTACCACACCCAGCTGTTGTAACTACGTTACTTGCGGAAGGTGCGTATTTTGATTTAGCAACTAATGGTGAAGTTGACCTTGTACAATCGGTCGGGGTACCGAGTGAGCGCACGATTCAAACGCACCCAATTAAGCGTGATATTGATATTTCACATGCACTTGCGTATGGCTGTAATGTGTTTGTGGTTGATAACGTCAACGAAATTGATAAGTTTGAAAAATACAAAGATCAGGTTGAGTTATTGGTGCGCGTTAGCTTTCCAAACCCTGAGGTATTAGCTGACTTATCGAAAAAATTCGGTTGCTTACCTGAAGATGCTATAACACTCATTCAACATGCATTTGATTTAGGTATTCGCATTAAAGGGCTATCGTTCCATGTTGGCTCACAAACCAAAAGTGGTGTGAAATATGCCGATGCGATTACCAAATGCCATCAGATTATGTCGGCGGTAATTGATGCGGGTTTACCTGCACTGAGTACGCTTGATATTGGTGGTGGTTTCCCAGTGAAATACACACCAGAAGTGCCAAATATTGCTGACTTTTGCGCGCCGATTCGTGGTGCTTTAGCCCAATTACCTGAAACAGTGCGCGTAATTGCTGAGCCTGGGCGTTTTATTGTGGCAACAGCAGTAACCAATATTGCTTCGGTAATGGGGCAAGCAGTGCGCGGCGGTAAAACGTGGTATTACTTGGACGACGGCTTATACGGCTCGTTTAGCGGATTAATGTTTGATGAAGCTAAGTATCAAATTGATTCAGCGCAAACAACGGGTGAGCGTTTTATGTCGGTACTTGCGGGTCCAACATGCGACAGCATTGATGTGATCCGTGAAGAAATTATGTTACCTAAATTGGAAAATGGCGACCTTATCATTTCAACCATGATGGGTGCATATACGTCATGTACTGCGACGGATTTTAATTTTTTCAAACGTGCGACAACAGTAGTGCTGAATGAAACCGCAGTGAACGAACTGATTGTAAGTGCATAAAGTGCAGATAATAAAGCAAGGCAGAATACTGCCTTTCTTTTTAATCACATTAAAGCACAGGGTTTAAAATACAGCCTGTAAACATAGTCTAACGCATAAAGCATGTTAACGTTGTTGATCATGGTGTATCATTTTTCTAATTCTTATTAATTATTAGTGAAGTGTATGGCGGTAGAGCTGATCCCAACAGTTGTTTATTCGACTATGATGGGGGTCGTTGTATCTTCGATTGTTCGTGGTGCAAAGTCATATAACTCTAATCAAGGTGTTTATCTTTTTGCGTTACTGGTATTACTGTTAATCCATATTCTAGGTGAGCTTTATATTTTTACAGGTGTGTATCAATATGCCCCTGAAATAGCAGGCTTTCAGCTACCAATTCGTATGTTAGTGGGGCCTGCATTTTATTTTTATGCAGCAACAGCAATGTTTGCAAAGTTTAAGGTTACAACCAAGCAGCGTTTCTTTGCGCTTTCAGGGCCTATTGCTATTTTAGTGCTGATGGTGCCATTTTTATTTTTCATTAGCCCAGAACAAAAGCTAGCATTAGCTGATCCTTCAACTCGCGATCCCAATTTATGGCATTTAGCGGTTACTACCTGTGTTGTTACCGCGATTGTCTTTCTTGTATTTACCTTTGTTTATTTATTTGCCGCTTTTCGCTTACATGCAAAACATACCGCTAAATTAATGGAAAAATATTCCGCTATTGAGCAGCGGGCTATGGATTGGTTAAAAGTATTGCTGGTATTGTGGGGCTTTATTTGGCTTGTCTACGCCATCAATTATGTTGCTGGATTACTTGGGTTTAAGTGGCATTTTATGGGCGCTTTATTTCCCTTTATTGAACTAGTTGTTCTGATAACGTTTACCCATTTTGCCCTTAAGCAGATAGAGTTTTTTGAAAATGAAGAGGACTCAGAGCCTGAAGATAAACCACGAGAGACGGTCATTTCACATGATAAAATGGAGGAAATATCAGAAAAACTCATTTTGGCAATGACCGATAAAACACTCTACAAAGATGAAGACTTATCGTTAAATCGCTTGTCGAAATCAATCTCAGTAAGCGAAAACTATATATCAGAAACCCTCTCGCAATATTTGAAAACTAATTTTTTCAAGTTTGTTAATCATTACCGTGTTGAAGAAGCCAAGGAATTGCTAACCAATAGTGAAAAGTTAGTTTCAACCATAGCCTATGACGTGGGATTTAAATCAAAATCGACATTTAACTCGGCATTTAAAACAATGACGGGGACCACTCCGACAGCTTATAAAAAAGCATTGTTGACTAAAAAGCAAACAAATTTATGACGAATTCGTCCGAATATGCCCATTCGGACGACAAATAATCCCTGTCTTAGCACAATCTTATTCAAATAATTTCGAACAGAGGGATAAGGTATGACTTCGTCAACAGATAATTTATCGGCGCTTAAAAACGAGATAAGTGCACAGCATAAATCTAACACTGTGAAAACAACACAGCGCAAGATGATTAATTTGCTATTTAAATATTCAGCGATATTTTGGTTTATTGCGATCTTGTTGGGGCAGTGGTTTTTCTTTTATTACATTATGGCGTTTTATGGGTTTTCTGTCATAAACGACAATATTGAAATTTGGAACCGATGGGAAGCTATGGGAAGCGCACCTTTCAAAGTGGGTGATACCATGGGGAATACGGTGTTTGCTGTGCATGCGATTGGTGCGGGTATTGTCGCCTTTGGTGGTGCATTACAGCTTGTGCCAAAATTAAGAGCTGTGGCACCCAAGTTTCACAAAATAAATGGTTATATCTATTTAGTCATCGTTTTTGGTCTTGCATTATCGGGCTTTTATTTAACTTGGGTACGTGGTGCTAGCCCTGATCTACTGGCAGCAATAGGAACATCCGTGAATGGGTTTCTCATTTTGGGCTTTGCTTACCTGACGGTAAAAACTGCACGAGCTAAGCAGTTTAATAATCATCGAAAATGGGCAGTAAGACTATTCTTAGTATCAAATGCGCAGTGGTTTTTGCGGGTTGGCCTATTTAGTTACTTGATTACGGGTACCATGCTGGGTGGTAACCCGGCCTTTGGTGATATCTTTTTCACTATTTGGACATTTGCATGCTTTTTACTGCCATTAGGCATGGCTGAACTTTATTTTATTGCAGATAAAAAGAAGGGGCATAAATTAAAACTTTTGGCAACTGCTCTGTTGGTCTTGCTTACAGTCTTGATGTTAGTCGGTGTAGTAGGGTTGACCCCATTTTTGTTACAAGTGTTAAGTGGTGGACCGATTTCGCTCTGATGACTTATAAATAAAGCCATGAAGATATCTTTATGGCTTTTTGACACTAACAATTAGTATGTAGTTAAATTGGCTTAGCTAGTTTTATCTTTAAACTCACACAAATCTTCAATAATACAGCTGCCGCATTTAGGTTTTCGAGCTACACAGACATAACGGCCGTGTAAAATTAACCAGTGGTGTACATCGACTTTAAATTCTTTTGGTACGACTTTTTCAAGTTTTGCTTCAACTTTATCAACGTCTTTACCCATGGCAAATTTGGTGCGGTTTGATACACGGAATATATGGGTGTCGACTGCAATTGTAGGCCAGCCGAACGCGCAATTTAAAACAACATTAGCCGTTTTACGACCAACACCGGGGAGAGCAACGAGAGCTTCTAAGCTTTCAGGTACCTGGCTATTGTGTTTTTCAATTAAGATTTGGCTTAACTTATAAACATTGTTAGCTTTGGAGTTATAAAGGCCTATGGTTTTTATGTATTCTTTGAGGCCATCAACACCTAATGCCACAATAGCTTCGGGTGTGTTTGCTACTGGAAACAGTTTGCGTGTAGCTTTGTTTACGCCAACATCGGTTGCTTGTGCCGATAAGGTTACTGCAACCAATAATTCAAACGGATTTGAATATTCTAATTCAGATTTAGGCTGTGGGTTATCGGCGCGTAAACGCTCTAATATTTCGCGGCGTTTTGTTTTATTCATTTACTTAGTCCAGGCTTGTGACACGTGCGCGAGGCGCTTTTTCAGTAATTGGTTCGTCTTGTTGTGATTGCTGTTTGGCGTCAATGTAATTTTTTAACGCAATAAGCAAGCCCATGCCTAAGAAAGCACCTGGCGAGAGAATCGCAAGTAAAAACTTTGTTTCGGTTTGCATTATTTCAATGCGTAACACTTTTGCCCAATCCCCCAGCAGTAAATGTGCACCATCAAACAAAGTACCTTGTCCTAATAATTCACGCATAGCGCCCAATAGCACTAACACAGCAAGAAAACCGAGTCCCATCATCAAACCATCAAATGCGGCTAGTGGTACAGAATTTTTAGAGGCAAATGCCTCGGCACGGCCAATTATCGCGCAGTTGGTAACGATTAATGGGATAAAAATACCCAGTGATAAATACAGCTCGTGACTAAAGGCATTCATTAAAAGTTCAATCATTGTCACAAATGCGGCGATGATCATCACAAATACCGGAATACGAATTTCTTTTGGCACCCATTCACGTACTATTGCTACGGTGACGTTTGACCCTAACAATACAAACAAGGTTGCTAATCCTAAACCAAGAGCATTGGTTACGGTCGCCGATACTGCCAGTAATGGGCATAAACCAAGTAGTTGTACCAATGCTGGGTTATTTTTCCACAGTCCTTGGTTAATTATATCGCGCAGTTGTTCAGTCATTATTTACTCCGCATAAATTATCTTGATTAAACAGTGCTTGATGCTGATTTTGGGTATAAAGACTTGCACGTTTAACGGCATTAATCACGGCGCGAGGCGTGATTGTTGCACCTGTAAATGCGTCAAATTGACCACCATCTTTTTTTACTGCCCATGACGTATCTTTAATTGAAGCAGGGCGTTTGCCATCAAAACTGGTTATCCAGTCTGATCGACGAATTTCTACCTTATCACCAAGCCCTGGCGTTTCCTTGTGTTCAATAACGCGTACACCAGCTATTGTGCCATCAATATAAATGGCAGAAAGAATTTCAATATTACCACTATAACCATCTGGTGCAGTTGATTGCAGAACCACCGCAACTGGCTTATCACCACTTTTAGCGCGATACACTTTGGTAACACTCGCGTGATTTAAATAATCTTCTTTAATCTGCGCACAGTCTAAATAAAGTGTGTTGTCGTAGTCATTTTTACTAATAACTTGGCCTAATGTTGTCATTAGTTTTTGCTGTTTATTGTGTTCAATTGCAGGCTTAGTTGCGATGTAAGTTAGGGTTACTACCGCAGTGCTGGCAATTGCAAACGCGCCTAAAATTAGTGCGTTTTTAGAAATTGATTTAGATAACATTATTGCTCCTTAGCGCCATACACTTTTGGCTGCGTGTAGAAGTCAATTAAAGGCACCGCCATATTGAGTAACAATACTGAGAACGCAACAGCATCAGGGTATCCGCCATAAGTGCGAATCAGGTACACCAGTAGACCAATTAATGCACCATAAATTAAACGGCCTTTGTTTGTTGTGGACGCAGATACAGGATCGGTGGCAATAAAAAATGCGGCTAACATAGTTGCGCCACTAAACAAGTGAAGCACGGGACCGGTGCTAACACCTGGGTGAAGCATTACACCGATGCTGGCACAAATCGCAAGGCTAGCTAAAAAGCTCACAGGAATATGCCAGTTAATAACCCGCGCTTTTAATAAATAAATGCCGCCTAGCAGGTATCCTAGGTTAATCCATTGCCAACCGATTCCGGCAAATTCGCCAAAAATTGGGTTTTGTAAGCTTTCTGATGTAGTGAGCCCTTTGCTAAGACTAATTTTTAGCGTATCAAGAGGGGTTGCCATAGACACGCCATCCACGCCGAGTCTTAATTGCTCGGTTGTTAGGCCGCTTTGGGTTATGCCGGTAAAGATCACGCTAATCTCATCTAACAGAGTGTGTTGATTGAAAGCAAGTTCAATAGGAGGAGACCATGTTGTCATTTGCACCGGAAATGAAATTAGCAACAGCACGTAGCCTGCCATAGCTGGGTTAAATAAATTAAAACCAAGGCCACCATACAGTTGTTTAACGAAAATAATGGCAAATGCGGTACCAATAACAATCACCCACCAAGGCGCAAGCGGCGGTATACTGATAGCAAGTAACACGGCAGTAAGTACCGCGCTATAATCGCTTAACGCTGATTTTATATTACGCTTACGCAGTTTTAGCACAAAAGCTTCGGCGGCAATTGCCGTGATAATTGCTAGCAATAATTGAATAATTACACCAAAGCCAAAAAAGTAAGCCTGACAGGCAATGCCAAGGCTTGCTGCAAAGGCAACTTTGAGCATAAGTGCACCGAGCGACTTATGGCTGTGTTTGTGTGGCGAGCTGCTTAAGGATAATTGCACGTTATTCCGACCCTTTATCTTGTTGCGCTTTTTTGGCTTTAGCCTTTGCGATTGCAGCGGCTATCGCTGCCTTTTTCTTCGCTTCAGCATCGAGTTTTGGTTTCTCAGTTGTCTCAACTGCAGCTAGGTTATCTTGTTGCTCCACATCGTTATCGTTAGATTGTGGTATGTCGTTTTGCTCAGCCGCTTGCTTGGCTGCTTTTTTGGCCTTTGCACGAGCAATCGCAGCAGCGACTGCGGCTTTACGCGGATCATCATTGGTGTTTTCGTTTTCGTTTGCGTCTTGAGCTTTGGTTTCGTCAAGCGCTTCAACTGATGATTCTTCAGCCTGCTTTGCTGCCTTTTTGGCTTTTGCACGAGCGATAGCAGCGGCAACAGCTGCTTTACGTGGATCATCACTGGTGCTTTCGTCTGCGTTTTGAGCCTTGGTTTCGTCAAGCGCTTCAACTGGTGATTCTTTAGCCTGCTTTGCAGCCTTTTTGGCTTTTGCACGAGCGATAGCAGCGGCAACAGCGGCTTTACGCGGATCATCACTGGCGCTTTCATCTGCGTCTTGAGTTTTGGTTTCATCAAACGCTTCAGTTGATGGTTCTTCAGCCTGCTGTGCAGCCTTTTTAGCCTTTGCACGAGCAATAGCAGCCGCAACAGCGGCTTTACGTGGATCGTTATCGCTCGATGTGTCCGTTTCATTAGTAGCGCCATTATTGGCAACGTCATCGGAGCCTTTCGCTTCTTTCTTTGCTTTGGCGCGTGCAATGGCTGCGGCGACGGCTGCTTTACGCGGGTCGCTCGTATTATCTTTTATATCTTGCTCGTTTGTTTGCTCAGCTTTTTTCGCTTTTGCACGTGCTATTGCAGCTGCAACGGCATCTTTTTTACTGTCTTTACTTGTCGCTGCTGGTTTTTCTTCTTTATATGCGCGAGCTTGTGCTTTTCGTTCTTCACGCAGCTTTGCCATTTCAGAATTATCTGGCTCACCATTATCTGAACGTTTTGCTTTAGCGCGCGCTAAAGCTGCTTGAACAGCTGCACTTTTATCATTTGACGAAACTCGTTTCGAGGCTTCTTCAACTTTCGACTTAGCGTCATCGTTCGTTCGTGTTGCCGCGCGTTTGTGTCGGTTTTGGCGTTCTTCTTGTTCGCGCTTCAAACGTTCATTACGTGCTTCAAAACGCTCTTTGGCACGTTCGGCTTTAATCTTATCTTCGCGCTCTTGACGAATTTCTGCCTTGGCAACACGGTAATATTGCACCAGTGGAATTTCACTTGGACACACATAGGCACACGCACCGCATTCAATGCAGTCAAATAAGTTATGTTCTTCTAACTTGTCGTATTCTTTACTTTTGGCAAACCATTGTAGCTGCTGTGGTAGTAGCGTAGCAGGGCAAGCGTCGGCGCACGCACTGCAGCGAATACAGGCTTTTTCTTCACCGGGCATCGGCATTTCATGTTCGCTCGGCGCGAGCACGCAGTTACTTGTTTTTATTATTGGAAGGCGTACGCTCGGTAAGGTAAAGCCCATCATTGGACCACCCATAATTACACGTTGCCACTGCTGTGGCTGAAAGCCGCTTTGTTCGAGCAAGAGCTTGATTGGTGTACCGAGTAAACTCCAAACATTCCCGGGTGTTGAAATTGTTTCACCCGTTACCGTTACAACACGCTCAATCAGCGGTTTGCCTTCGTATATGGCCTGATAAATAGCGAAAATAGTGCCGACATTATGTACCACCATACCAATATCAGATGGGATCCCACCTTGTGGTACGTGTTTTGACGTTAACAGCTGAATAAGTTGCTTTTCACCGCCCGATGGGTATTTAGTTGGCACCGGACATACTTGTGTATAGTGGTCATTTTCACACGCTTTTTTCAGTGCAGCGATCGCTTCAGGCTTATCATCTTCAATGCCAATTAGAATCTTGGTTGGCTGATAAAGCTTGCGTAATACCTCAATGCCTTTAATTAACTCGCTAGCATGCTCACGCATCAGCATGTCATCGGCGCTGATATATGGCTCGCATTCAACACCGTTAATGATTAGAAATTCAATTTCATTTTTAGGCTGGGCTTTAACATACGCAGGAAAACCCGCACCGCCCATACCACTGATACCTGCATTGTGAATACGGGTTACAATCTCTTGGTCAGATTTGGCATAAAAGTCAGGCCATGGAGATAGTTCACACCATGTGTCTTCACCATCTGGTAGTAATACGACACTCGGCTCAGGCAATGCACTTGGGTGTGTGGTTGGCTTCATCGCGATTTCGCTGATAGTACCAGAGGTTGGCGCGTGTACAGGTACGCTCCAGTGGCCAGCGGGTTCGGTCAAGGCTTGACCTTTTAATACACGATCACCCGTTTTAACGAGCAAACGCCCGTTATCGCCAATGTGTTGCTTAAGCGGAATGGTTAAACTTTCAGGTAACGGCAAGCGCTTAATTGGTTGTTGTGTTGAACTCGCTTTATTCGGGGCAGGGTGCACACCACCCGGTATCGACCAAAGCTTACCACGTTCAATTTGTTCTAAAATAGATTCCACCAACAACCTCTAATCGATATTTGTTACTGGAATGGCTTGTAAGTCCCATTTCCAGTTTTTACTTGTGGTTTTAACGGGCACCATGTCGATGCAGTCTACCGGACAAGGTTCAACGCACAGATCGCATCCTGTACATTCGTCAATTAATACCGTGTGCATTTGGCGTGTTGCGCCGACAATGGCATCAACAGGACACGCTTGAATGCATTTAGTACAGCCAATACATTCATCTTCTCGAATGTAGGCAACCGTTTTAATCGGTTCTTTTTCTTCGCCGCCAGCAAGCGGTTTGGCTTCAACCCCCATTAAATCCGCGAGCTTTTGTACTGTTGCTTCGCCTCCCGGTGGGCACTTGTTAACGTCATCACCGTTAGCAATGGCTTCTGCATAAGGGCGACAGCCAGGGTAGCCACACTGACCGCATTGCGTTTGCGGTAGTATTTCATCGATTTGTTCGACGATAGGGTTGCCTTCAATTTTATAGCGAATTGCTGCAAAGCCAAGAATTGCGCCAAATAACAGCGCTAAACCGCCTAAGGCGAGCAGGGCATAGAATAAAGTCATTTACAGTTTTACCAGTCCGGTGAAGCCAAGAAATGCCAACGACATTAAACCGGCTGTGATCATGGCGATAGACGCGCCTTTAAATGGGGCTGGTACGTCCGCTGCCGCTAAACGCTCGCGCATTGCGGCAAATAAAACAAGTACCAATGAAAAACCGACTGCGGCGCCAAAGCCGTAAATTGCCGATTGTAAAAATGAGTGTTGCTCACGGGTGTTTAATAATGCTACGCCAAGTACTGCACAGTTGGTGGTGATTAACGGTAAGAATATACCCAGTAAGCGATACAATGTCGGGCTGGTTTTACGTACCACCATTTCGGTAAATTGCACAACAACTGCGATCACTAAAATAAAGCTCATAGTGCGCAGAAAGGTGAGCTCGAGCGGTATAAGAATATATTGATTTACGAGGTAACTGGTGACTGATGCCAAAGTGAGTACAAAAGTGGTCGCAAGAGACATACCAATTGCGGTATCCAACTTACCAGACACACCCATAAACGGGCACAGGCCTAAAAATTGTACCAAAACAAAGTTGTTTACTAATACTGTGGCAATGAGTAACAGTAGGTATTCGGTCATTGAAATCTTATATGCGCTACATTTGACGCTTATTATCCAAATTTTCGGATTAAAGCTCAACTTATTCCGTTAAACAAATCTCATTCAGTTTCAATTGTTAAGGTAGTGTGGGGTGTTTAGTGTGAAATTTAAACAAAAGGTAATTATGGCGTTAAAAAGGGGCGATAACGCCCCTTTTTAAATGGTGTAAATTAAATCTCTTTCGGCTTTTCGATGTAATAGCCTTGTGCACCATCTAAACACAGCTGTTCGATAATGTGTTTTTCTTCTTGGCTTTCGACACCTTCGGCAAGTACAGTAACGCCAATGCGGTGGGCCAAATCAACCATTAAACGCATAAAGTACTGGTTGTTTTTATCTTCTTCTAAGCCGCGCGTGTAGGTTGCATCCATTTTAATAAAATCAGGTTTTAAATCGCGGAAAAATTTAAATGAGGTTAAGCCAACACCAAAACGTTCAACGGTAATACGTGCACCTACACGGTGGATCATATCAATAAAGCGTTTTGATGCTTTTACATTCTGCTGTAAGCCGAATTCACTCACTTCAAAAATTAACTTAGCGGCAATGGCGTTATCTTTTAACAAGCGACGCTCAAGCCAAATAGAAAACTGCTCGTCGTGGGCACTTTTAGCCGATACATTTACACCGAAAAACTGGTCGTTCAAGTTACGCGTTTTAATAGCATTAATCGCTTCTTCGATAACAAGACGGTCAACGTGTGCGTGTTGATTAAGCTTTTCACTCATTGCTAAGAAAGAAGAGGTTGGCAAAATGTGTTCATCAGACGTTTTAAAACGCGCGAAAATCTCAGAGTAAGCCTTAGCACTACGACTAGTCGGCATAATGGTTTGGATCATTAACTGAATGCGATTGTTGTTTAATACGTCATCAATCACTTGACGCCAATTTTGATTACCAAAACTTGCTGAAACGTTATCAATAATGTCGCTTTCTTTTTGAATATGGTAGCCATTTGTGGTTTTACTTTGCGCAAGGCTAAGAGCTGTATCTACTTGCGCCAATAATGGGCTGAGGGGCTTGCCTGTTTCAAATGACACAATACCGGTATTTGCAACACTGGTAAGTTCAACATGTTGCTGAAATTCAGTAAATTTACTTTGCAGTACTTCGCCAAGCTTCTCTGCTTCTTTAATTGGCACGTTGATTAACAGTACCGCGAAGTCTGAGCTATTTAAGCGGTAGCTGGTGCTGCCAGAGTAGGTGCCAATAGCTTGGGTGATGAGATCTGACACATCTTTAATGTATTCATCGCCTTGCTGATAACCGCGCGTTTGGTTTATCAAGTTCAATTCAGTACAGCGAATAACGGCAAGGGTACCGAAACATGGTTTGTCGGCGTTTTCAATTTGGTGTTCGTAGTGCTCAATAAATAAATTGCGGTTACCTAGTCCTGTCACAGTGTCTTTGTAGGCTTCGCGTTTAATATCAAGGGCAGAGGATTCAATGTCTTTTTGCTTGCGCTTTAAAAAGCCATTTAAACGAACAATGCTCGGAAAAATATTACTTACAGCGTTATCTGCAAGCGATGAATCGAGTTTGCCATCTTTACTGTCATTTTCAATGTACTTATCGACCATATTTGAAATGGCATCGCCCATACGATTTGACGCTTGCATTAACGTTAGCTTTAACGTGATAAAAGGCACAAGGGTGAGTACTAAAATGATCAGAAATAAAATCAAAAAAGCGTTTTGTACGATCTCAGCTGTTTGCTGTAGGCGTAATGTAAATTCTATTTTTAGGCCTAAATCGCTTCCCGTACCATGTTGAGAACGGATAAACGGTTTGTAATCTTGTAGGTGTTTTACCAAAAAGGGCAGGTAGCTTAAGTTTCCTTGATTGCTGAAAATAGTTTCATTTTCTTTGTCTTTAATAACTAATTTATCAAGGTTGTACTGTAATTTTATACTTTTTGCGAATGCTTCGATATCTTGATCTGTCGTTACTTGAGAGAGCTCGAGATCGATTGCTCTTTGCACTTTTAACTGTTGCGAGTTTGCATATTGATGCAACGCTGAATTAAGCATATATCCAGTAAGTGCTGTTGCAAGCAAGCAAAAAAATACTTGGATTGTAATAAAGCGAGTTAATCCTGCCATGGTTTTTCTTATCTCACGCTGTATTAATTGGTAGATTGTATTAAATGAAATAGGGGACAACGATAGATCGGCATACTTGTCAGCTATGCAAGACCAAGACTCTGTCACTAATACAAAAAATCACTTATGAAATGGTAAGTTATATTCTAAGAAAAGTCTAATAAAGGTAATAAAATGTTATATAGAAAGGTAAGATTTGGCTCCCCCTCCCCGACTCGAACGGGGGACCTGCGGATTAACAGTCCGTCGCTCTAACCAACTGAGCTAAGGGGGAACTAAATAGGGCAGTGTGCTTTGGCTCCCCCTCCCCGACTCGAACGGGGGACCTGCGGATTAACAGTCCGTCGCTCTAACCAACTGAGCTAAGGGGGAACAAGCATACTTAAAGTAGATTAACGATTGGCTCCCCCTCCCCGACTCGAACGGGGGACCTGCGGATTAACAGTCCGTCGCTCTAACCAACTGAGCTAAGGGGGAATCGTTAAATGCTAAGAACTTGGCTCCCCCTCCCCGACTCGAACGGGGGACCTGCGGATTAACAGTCCGTCGCTCTAACCAACTGAGCTAAGGGGGAATGGCGTTGTTCTCAACGGGGCGAAATATTAATGACAGCATGGGGAAGTGTCAACAACTATTAATTAAGAAAGTTAAAAAAGTGGTTTGAATGCATATTTGTTGTGCAACTTGCTAGTTTTTTAACTGCTTTCGTGTGTTATTTGTTCATTAGCTTTTTAAGAACGATGGAAATTACATATTAAAATGAAGTATCTAAAGTTAAAAATTAGACACTCGCTACCTTGCTGTTCATTTTATTTCTTCAAAATTGTGCTTACTGATTATATAAACCCTGAGCTTGGTTTTTATTTTTAGCGGTTTTAAGTAATTAGTGTTTATCGGTAAATACCTAAAAGCTATTTATTACTGAGTCAAATTCACAATGTCGAATTCACAATAAAACGCAGACTTAAGTTCACGTACTTTTAATTGTGCTTTTAGATATAGATGCTAAAGAAAGCATTGATGAATACTTTGTGACTTATTTTCTTCACTGAATTGGCAGGTTAATGCAAAACTGTGGCGATACATCTCCAACTCGAGTGTATAAAGAAACAAAGAGGCACTAATATTTATCACACATAGAATTAAGTCCAGAACAATTAAACTAGTAAAAACGTGTAATACTAAAAAGCAATACGCTATACCCAGTTTGACTCTAAGTGTGATTAGGAACTTAAAAAGTATGTTTCTCGATTATCAGACACTAATAAAAAGACATGCTCGATTATAAATCGCCTTATACAAAAGCAAATAAAACGCACAATCGGTTCTAATAATAACTATTTTAATTTACCTAACGATTAATGAATTAATCACTAGTGCAAAAGTACCAATATTTTTCTTGGCAATTTTTTTGATACTGATATTAGCGCACTCTATGACATATTTATTTTTGTAATCGCTGATTAATAAAGGGCTACATTTAGTTATCCACTAAATCTGTGGATAACTCTGTTTATGAATCTTTGAGAACATAACCAAGCCCTTTATTTATCGGTTGTAAGAGAAATGCAATAGTTTTCAAACAAAAAATATTTACTAATAAATTCAATGGTTTAATTTATTTGATGGTTTTTGGTTGAAAATTGTTCGAAATATAATCTCGGTATATTTATTGCGCAAGTTGTTGTGTAAAAACTAGTCGGAGCAGTGGTTGTTAGCTGTTACTAACTGAGTATCTATCGGAATATCAGTGTGTTTATATAAATCAAATGTAAATGTAGAATTCTTTTGGTTTACTTTTTGTTTACATTGGCTGGGCGGGTTTGTAAAAAGTTAATTTGCGATGGTATCAACGCGCTCATTTCATTAGAATGTTGCGGTGCTTATATAAGGGTCCTCATGCAACAGTCTAAATCGCAATCAGCAAATAGCGCCGCATCGCTTCTCGAAGCGCCGATTGAAAAAACACTTGTTAAAATGACCGTGCCAATGATTTTCGGCATGATCACCTTAATGTTGTTTAATATTGTCGATACTTTTTTTGTCAGTATGTTGGGCACAGAACAACTTGCTGCAATTAGTTTTACCTTTCCGGTTACATTTACGGTTATCAGCCTTGCAATAGGCCTCAGTATCGCCACATCGGCAATAATTGCTAAAGCACTTGGTGCAAATAATCACGCTGAAGCGCGTTTCGATGGTGCAGTCGCATTAATCGTGTCTGCATTGTTAGTTGTGGTGACGTCTTTTATTGGCTATTTACTGATTACTCCGATTTTTACATTACTTGGCGCGACACCAGAACTGCTGGTTTATATTCGTGATTATATGACGGTTTGGTTTATCGGCAGCGCGCTACTTATTACCCCAATGATTGGTAACGCCGTTTTGCGTGCCAGTGGCGATACTAAAACACCCAGCATTATTATGGGCGGGGCGGGGGTGATAAACGCAATCTTGGACCCTATCTTAATTTTTGGCTTTGGACCAGTGCCTGCCATGGGCATTAAAGGTGCTGCGATTGCGAGTGTTATTGCGTGGTCATTTGGTGTTGCTTTTATTCTTTATCTACTGATTATTAAGCGCAAACTTGTGGCCTGGGAAAAGTGTCAGCAAAGTGTAATGACTGCAACGGTAAAAATGCTAAAAATTGGCGTACCAGCAGCCAGTGCAAATATGCTAACGCCGATAGCAATGGCAATTATGACTGCGATTGTCGCAAGCTATGGCGCGCATGCGGTGGCGGCATTTGGTGTGGGAAGTCGTATCGAATCAATCGCCAGTATTGTGGTGTTAGCACTTTCTATGACACTACCACCTTTTATTAGCCAAAATTTCGGTGCAAATCGTTACGACCGTGTTGAGGCAGCTTATATGGCGAGCCTGAAGTTTGTACTTATATGGCAGTTCGTTATTTACCTAGTGCTTATCGCGTTAAGTGGTGTGATAAGCCATATATTTGCTGAAGAGCAAAGTGTTATCGATGTGATAAAACTGTTTATCTACATTTTACCGTTAGGCTACGGTTTGCAGGGTATTATAATTTTAACTAATTCATCATTAAACGCATTACACAAGCCAATGCACGCGCTGGTGCTTAGTATTGTACGCTTATTTGTGTTTTATTTGCCATTTGCCTATGTCGGTAGTTTAATCGGCGACTTACAAGGGCTATTTATTGGTGCGTTAGTGGGTAACTTATTCACTGCATGTGTTTCATACACATGGTTTAAAAAGCAGTTAACCAAATGCCATAATAGTATTGTGCCACACACTGTTTAGAGGGAAATATGAGTAAAGAAAATGTTTCAGATTTCAAATTGGTATCGCCCTTTAAACCCAATGGCGATCAACCAACTGCCATCACGCAACTAGTTGATGGACTCGAAGCAGGATTGGCCCACCAAACTTTACTGGGTGCTACCGGTACAGGTAAAACCTTTACCATGGCGAATGTTATTGCAGAGCTAAATCGCCCGACCATTATTTTGGCGCATAACAAAACCCTAGCTGCTCAGCTATACGGTGAGATGAAAGAGTTCTTTCCTGAAAATGCGGTGGAGTACTTTGTTTCTTACTATGACTATTACCAGCCAGAAGCGTACGTCGTTGCAAGTGATACCTTTATAGAGAAAGACGCTTCAATAAACGACCACATCGAACAAATGCGTTTATCTGCGACCAAAGCGTTGCTTGAGCGACAAGACGTTATTATTGTTGCATCAGTTTCGGCTATTTACGGTTTGGGCGATCCTGATTCCTATCTAAAGATGATGTTACTGATAAAACAAGGTGACACCATAGATCAGCGTGACTTACTGCGCCGACTTGCTGAACTGCAATACACCCGCAATGACATTGACTTTCAACGTGGCACATATCGTGTGCGCGGCGAAGTAATTGATATTTTCCCTGCTGAATCTGAAACCATGGCTATTCGCGTTGAAATGTTTGACGACGAAGTGGACCGCTTAAGCATTTTTGATCCACTTACTGGCGCTGTGGAAAGGCATATTATTCGCGCCACAATTTACCCGAAAACCCACTATGTGACGCCGCGTGAGAAAATTCTTGCTGCCATTGATAACATTAAAGAAGAACTTAAACTTCGTCGTAAACAGTTACTTGATAATAACCGTTTAGTTGAAGAGCAGCGTGTGGCACAGCGCACCCAATACGATATTGAAATGATGAGTGAGCTGGGATATTGCTCAGGCATTGAAAACTACTCGCGTTATTTATCGGGTCGGGCGCCTGGCGAGCCGCCACCGACATTGCTTGATTACTTGCCAGACGAAGCGTTAATGATCATTGATGAATCACACGTAACCGTTTCGCAAGTAGGTGCAATGTACCGTGGTGATCGCAGTCGTAAAGAAAACCTTGTGGAGTATGGCTTTCGTTTACCATCGGCACTTGATAATCGTCCGTTAAAGTTTGAAGAATTCGAAGCGATTTCGCCACAAACGATTTATGTGTCGGCAACGCCTGGGGATTATGAATTAGAACGCTCTAATAACGAAGTAGCCGAGCAGGTTATTCGTCCAACAGGTTTATTAGATCCCGAACTTGAAATTCGCCCAGTCGGAACGCAAGTCGATGATTTATTGTCTGAAATTTATAAACGTGTTGAGCTTAACGAGCGTGTATTAGTTACCACACTGACCAAGCGCATGGCTGAGGATTTGTCTGATTATTTAAATGATCACGATGTAAAAGTGCGTTACCTTCACTCTGATATCGATACCGTTGAACGCGTTGAAATTATTCGTGATTTACGTGCTGGTGTATTTGATGTACTGGTCGGAATTAACTTGCTTCGTGAAGGGTTAGATATGCCTGAAGTGTCTTTGGTGGCGATTTTAGATGCTGACAAGGAAGGCTTCTTGCGTTCAACCCGCTCGCTTATCCAGACCATAGGTCGTGCTGCGCGTCACATTAACGGCCGCGCAATTTTATATGCGGACCGAATAACCGATTCAATGAAGCGCGCAATTGACGAAACAGAACGTAGGCGCAGTATTCAGCATCAATACAACGTAGACAACGGCATTACACCACAAGCCTTGAATAAGAAAATCACCGACATTATGGACGTGGGTGAGCAAGTTGATGATACGCCCAAAGCAAGTAAGAGAACGGTTAGTAAAGCGACTGCTGAAATTTTATCAGCCGATGAAATTAACAAGAAAATCAAACAACTTGAATCTGAAATGCTGGCGTTTGCCCGTGACCTTGAATTTGAAAAGGCAGCAAGCGTACGAGATCAAATTCAACAATTACATCAAGAATTAATAAATGCCTAATATCGATTTAACCAATTTACTAAGCGCTATTGCTAAAGGCGCACCGTTTAACGATGAAGTGTGCCGTGTTTATCATGGCCGTGGTGATAGCCAAGGTGAAACTAATTTCATCAATTTAGATTGGTACCCGCCGTATTTATTTCTTGCGTGCTACAACCCAATTGATGAAGCAACGCAAAATGCATTAACTGATGCAGTTTGGCAAGCGCAGCAAGCTGCTGGATTTGACGCAAAAGGGCTTGTGTTTCAGTACCGTGCCGGACGTGATACGCAAGTATCTGTGCCGTTTGGTGAGGTGCAAGACCGCTTTGAAGTCGCAGAGCTTGGCACCAAATATTGGGTACAACTAACCAAAACGCAAAATACGGGTATTTTTCCTGATATGCGTGAGGGCAGGGCGTTTGTTAAAAATAATAGTCACGATGCAAAAGTACTTAACTTGTTTTCATATACCTGTGCGTTTTCGGTTGTCGCTAAATTAGGTGGCGCTCAACAAGTTATTAATATGGATATGAATAAATCAGTGTTGCGTACGGGGGCTGATAATCATCGACTAAATAACGTGGCAGAAAATATTAGTTATTTACCTCACGATATTTTGAAGTCATTTGGTAAATTAAAAAAAGCCGCACCGTTTGATTTAATTGTAGTTGATCCGCCGAGTTTTCAAAAAGGTAGTTTCGTACTAACCAAAGATTATCAAAAAATCTTACGCCGTTTGCCTGATTTATGTCACAGCAACACGCAGCTATTGTTATGTGCTAACAGCCCCGATGTTTCAGAAAACCAGTTTATTGAGATGGTCAGTGACGCCACTGAAGGACGACTGAGCTTTGTTGAACGGCTGCCAGCGGCTCCACGTTTTGAAGAACCAGATGGCGCAAATCTAAAAGCGCTGGTTTATCGTCTAGCATAAAATAAGTAGAACTATGCGAAACAAAAAAAGCGCTAAGTAAAATACTTAGCGCTTTTTTTATAACTTATTGATTTCTTTCGCTACTTGGTAGCCATCGTCCGTTACAATTTTTTCGAGTACTTGAACACGTTCAGTTAGCTTGGTGATTTGTTGTTTTAAATCTTCAGTTTGTGCATCACTTGCTTGATTGTGTTTTAACGTCTTCTCTTTAAATTTAATGTGCTTGTTGTACATATCTGCCAATACGCCAAAACCTACTGAGACAAACACGATCATTACAATCATCGTTGTGCCACTCATTGTCGCTCCTAACCTTCGAGTAAATGTGGCTTTTAGCTTAATGCAAAAACCTACGCAATGTGAAATTTAATGATAAGCGGTCAAATTTGGTGTTTTTCGAGTCGATATAAAAAGGCTTTGTAACTTAGCCCTAATAATTTTGCGGCTGCAGTTTTATTATTTTCGCAGCGTTTAAGCGACTGCAATAAAATATCGCGTTCAAACTGATGCCAATCTATTCCTTCATTTGGCAGGGTATATTTATCGCCTTGCTGGAGTTGCCCGTTTTCGTGTGTAAGGCTCTCAAATAGTTCGTCTTCATCGCCAAGTAGGGCGTAACGCTCAATGCAATTTGATAGCTGTCTAACATTACCAGGCCACGGGTAGTTTAATAACTGTTTTAACGTGTGTGCACTTAATGGTTCGATAACCACACCATATTGCTGGCTAAATTTGTCTTTAAAGTAGTGAATAAGCTTGCCGATGTCTTCACTTCGCTCACGCAGCGCAGGCATATGAATAGGCACAACGTTTAAGCGATAATACAAATCTTCACGAAAAAGGCCTTCTTCAACTTGTGCTAATAATTGTTTATGGCTTGCGGCAATCACACGCACATCAAGTGCTACTTCTTGGTGACAGCCTAACGGGGTGATCACCCCCTCTTGTAAAAAGCGCAGTAGTTTAGTTTGTAATTGCGGGCTAAGCTCCGCCACTTCATCTAAAAATAACGTACCGCCGTCGGCCGCGGCAAATTTACCGAGCTTGTCTTGATTAGCACCAGTAAAAGCCCCTTTTTTGGCGCCAAATAATTCAGCTTCGGCAATGGATTCAGGAATTGCGCCACAGTTAATGGCAATAAAGGGGCTATTTTTGCGCGGTGAAATTTTATGAAGCGCACGCGCAGCAAGCTCTTTTCCGGTGCCGCTTTCACCACTAATTAAAACAGTTGCGTTAGTGGAAGCCACTTTTTCTATGCGTTGAAATACCTTTTGTATACAGGGAGCACTGCCAATCAAATCGACCATGCTGTCTTGTTGGCTCAGTTGATTATTAAGCGTTTGGTTGGTTAAACGTAACTGATTTGCTTTATTTGCTTTGGCGAGTGCAAGTAATAGCTCTTGGCGCTGAAATGGCTTTGCTAAATAGTCATCCGCGCCTTTTTCTATGGCAAGAGCTGCATGATCAATTGAGCCATAGGCTGTGGCAATGACAATACCCACGGGAAAGTTGTTTTTTCGCGTAAATTCTAACAACTCAAGCCCGCTTAACTGGCCCAGTTTCCAATCACTAAAAATTAAGCTAATGCGATTATCAGCTTTAAGCGCCCCAATCGCTTCTTCCACGCTAAATGTCGCTGTGACGGTAAACCCCTCAGCACTTAGCATTGCAGCGATTAACTCATTTTGAGCAGTATCGTCCTCCACCAATAGAATATGTACGTTTTCCATTAAACTTCTCTTTTAAACATTGCGCGAAAGTGACTACCATTTTGACTGGTGTTAATAAGTTGAATATCGCCCGCGTAATATAAATTGATAATCTGTTTAGCGAGATAAAGGCCGATGCCGGCACCATCTGATTTGTCGCTTACATGCGGTTGGAATAATTGATCTTGAATCGCTGAATTTACACCTTTGCCTTTGTCATTAATATCAACGTTTACCGAGTTTTCATGTGTATTTACATCAATATCAATAACGTTGTTTTCGCCGCCTGATTCAATACCATTGACGATAAGCGTATGTAATATACTGCGCACTTCGGTCTCGAGGCCAACGAGTTTAATACTGTTATCGCAATTGATGTTAATGGGTATATTTTCTGATAATAGTTCGAGCTTTATATCCGTAAGTACTGCAGCAAGTGGTACTTCTGTACTTCTGTCGACTTTATCTTTGGAGAGGGTTAAAAGTGCATTAATATTTTTATCAATATGCTCGATTTTAGTATGTGCAATCTGTTCTAGTTTAATGCGCTCTGTTTCGGGTGCTTTAAAATATTGGTCTATGGTTAAGTTTAGGGTGTGAACTGGGTTACGAAGTGCATGGGCAATACCGCGACTTAATTCACCAAGCTGCGCTAAGTGTTTTTTCTGTTCTATTTGTTGCTGTACTTTAGCGAATTCGGCCAGTTTGCTGCTCATTGAATTAAACTGCTGTGCACAACGCTTAAGTTCGGTTACCCCTTTTGCAGGAATTTGAATACCGAGTTTATCGTTATCTAACTCATCCATCGCTTGCACTAGCTGATTAATTGGTCGCGTGATTTTGTTGGTAAGCCAAAGCGCCAGTAGCAATGCAAGGGCAGAGGAAATAGCGATACTCCAAAGAATTGACTGCGTAAAGCGTTCAAAGCTCGCACTGTCGGTAAGGTATTCGGTACTAATTTGACGATGTACTTGCATATTGTCTAAGTCGTCTACAGCCATAAACACCGCTTCAATCTGCTCTGCGTTCTGACTAATAATTTCAATACTGCGTTCGTTATCTTTATCAATTACCACATGGCGTTTTACAACCGTGGTACTGTTTTCGTGCGCGTTAGATGCTGCATGAGCATCGCTATCGGATTCTGACGCGATATGAAATTCAAATCTCATATCGCTGTTATCCCCACTTTTTGGGGCAATTTCAATTAGCTTTTTACGAACCTTATCTTTGGTCGAGGCTAATATTTTTTCTGTTAATACTTCACTTTTACTTAAGATTTCACTTTCGATTTGCTGCTTAAAATACATAGTGAGTGCCGTTTGAATTAATGCGACGCTGGCAAACAACACCACTAAAGTGATAATTAACAGTTTTCTGATACTCAAAGACGGCTTCCTTTTTATCGAATGTAAATAACACGTGGTCATATATTAATTCAAACTTTGTACCAGATTATCAGCTAATACCTAAATTAAGAATAGCTATACAACACATTGAAAGTTATATAGTTACGAATCAAATGTAATTAAGCATTTAAAAAAGAGTTCACCGTTTTTGTACTGTAATTCCTGATATCAGGATATGCGACCCGCATATAGGTAAAATCAATTTCCTTAAAATGTTCAAAAAATATAAAAATCATTTTAAATCAGGTGATTATACATTTGGCATGAAAATTCCTTAGAAACAAACAGAGTTAACAACAAAACCAATTAAACAAGGAATTAACTATGTTACTTAAAAAAACACGTTTTTTACCATTAGCGGCATTAGCACTTGCATGTACTTCAGCGGTGGCGGGTGATACAGAGAAAAAAGTAAAAGTTATTGAATACAAAACCGATATTGAATTGATAAGTGATGGGGCAACAACGCCTATTAAGTTACAGTTCGATGGCAAGCCGAGTGAGCAGCAAATTGAAGATGCAGTTGCGGGTTTACCACCTGAAAAGCAAGAAAAGGTGCGTCAGTTATTACGTAACCTTGAGGTTGAAAATGATGAAGGATTGAAGGTATTTGCATTTAAAAGTGGTGAGGGCGATATTGAAAAGCATATCGAAATACACGCCGATGAAGCTTGGTCGTCACAAAGCGGTAGCAATGTATTTGTTTTGAGTGACGGTGAAAAACAGGCTCAAGTATTTAAGTTTAAATTTGAAGGTGATGAATCGGATGGACCTTTTCATGCGTTAAAACACCTTTTGAACACGGCCGATTTAACGCCGATGCAAATTGTTGAGTTGCAAAATATACTAAGTCAAAAATAACAAAATATACATCAAGGGAAGCCAAGCAGTTAAAACCACGCTTGGCTTTATTACTTGCGTTCAATTTTCTATAACTCATTGAATCTGTAAATTCTATTTAACCTCAACTCAGATTAATTTGGTGCACAAACTACTTTTAATGCGGGTTATCTTATCTCACGCTTTATTCGTATATTAATACTACATTGTAGAATTAATTGGACGGGTTGAATTATTTATTCTACATTGTGATAAAAATAATATATTTAAATAGCAATGAAAGAGAAGTTTCTAGGTGAGTTTGAACAAATGGTGATGCTTGCCATTTTAAAACTCAATGACAATGCATACGGGGTGTCTATTCGCGATATGCTCATTGAAGCAATTGATCGCGATGTGAGTGTAGGGGCCTTGTATACCACTTTGGAACGCCTTGAAAAAAAAGGTTTGTTAACAAGTTCGCAAGGGGAAGCGATTGCTGAACGAGGTGGTAGAGCAAAGAAGTTTTATGCCGTAACCGGTCAAGGAAAGCAGGCACTTAATCGTGCTAAAAATGCACTTGATACCTTATGGCAAGGTGTGCAGTTAAGTAAGTTAGCACGTTATGCATAGTTCATCTCCGCTTAAAAACAAACACGAAATGGTGCTGGCAAATAAACTATTGAGCTGGAGCTTACCTGCGTCAATACGCGATGCGGTAATTGGCGATTTAGAAGAAACGTATTATTTAAAACAACAACAAGGCCTCGCGCCGATTGCAATTCAATATTGGTATTGGCAGCAGACGTTTAATCTAGCCTACCGTTTTATGCCAACAACTCAAAGAGGGTTAATCATGTTTATTTTAAGTCTAATTGTGTTTATGTCGATGATGGTATTTGGCATGGTTATGGGTGCGGATGTAACCGCGTTTATTGATGTGCCATCTGCAATGTTGGTGTTTCCTCCAGCTATCTTTTTTGCTATTGCTGCTACGTCTTGGCAAGAGTTTACCTTTGCATTTGGTTGCGTGGTAAGTGATGAAAGAAGCTTTAGTGAGCGAGAACTTGTGCAATCAAAGCGTGTTTTTTCGGTACTGGGAAATTCTGCTTTGTGGTGTGGCGGCATTACGACCTTGATTGGTTGGGTAGCAATGGCATCAAATATTAGTGCACAAGAGTTTAGCAGTGTAATTGGGCCCGCATTTGCGGTATCAATTTTGACGTTTTACTACGGTGCTATTGTTAAACTGATTTGTTATGTTGCAGCGCAACGAATTGAATCTAAGTTACTAGACTAAAAAATTTACGCTAGCGTTGATACAAAAAAAGCCCGCATTGCGGGCTTTTTTGTTTTAACTTCGTTCAGGCTAATTGACTTTCTTTCTGCCTGAAAACGCATGAGAGAGTGTCATACCGTCTACTAAATCAAGTTCACCACCAACTGGCACGCCATGGGCAATACGTGAAGCACTAATGCTATTTTTAGCACACATATCAGCAATATAATGCGCCGTTGTTTCACCTTCTACGGTTGGGTTTGTCGCTAAGATAACTTCTTCAATGGTGCCCGACTTTAATTGTTGTTCAAATACATCCAAACCAAGTTCCATTGGTCCGATACCGTCAAGTGGCGATAAGTGACCCATTAACACAAAATAGCGGCCTTGAAATTGCCCCGTTTGCTCAATCGCTAGAATATCCGTTGGTGACTCAACGACACATAGCAGACCTGAATCTTGGCGTTTTGTGCTTAAGCAAATATCACATTGGTCGGTTTCGCAAAAAGTTCGGCAAGTTTTACAATGGCCGACGTTTTCCATTGCAAACGTTAAACTTTGACCTAATTGACGACCACCATCGCGATCATGCTCTAACAGGTGAAATGCAATACGTTGCGCTGATTTTGGGCCGATGCCAGGCAAGCAGCGCAAGGCTTCAACAAGTTGGCTTACGCCTGATGTTAATTTCATAAGGAGTTTGAGTTTTCCAATTTTGCTATAACATACACTAAGTTACTAAATGAGCCAATTATTCAAAGCTGAGATTACTTGGCTTTGCTAATAACTGTGTATTGCGTGCGATAGGCTCGTAGGTATATTCAATTTGTGGATTACGTAGCCAAAGCTTACCTTTACTAATAAGTAAGGCACCAAACGACACTATGGTGGCTTCATCTGTAATGGGGAGTGTTACCTCAATGTCGCGCCAGTCTCTTGTTCCACCACTACTCGTATAACGTAAGTTATCAAATGCTAGGGAATTATTGTCTTTGTCTTCGATGCGCATCCAAATACTTGCCATGGACTTAACAAATTGGTGTTTAATTTGTGCGCGAAAGGTGATGCCGGTGACGTTTTCTTTTTTGGCACGTGTTGCATCGAAGTCAAATCGTTTTAACAGCACACCGAAGTCAGGGGTATCAATTACACTTTCGAGCAATAGGGTGTCGCCATCATTTCGCGCTTGGTATTCACCATCAAGTTCGTCACTGATTTTCCAAGTTGATAGATCAATAGATTGAGGCCCTAGGGTAAATTTACCAAATGGCGTTGTGTTGTAACCAACTATATTTAAATATTTGGTGCGGTCTTCGCTGGGGGCATCATCTTTTGGCCTAACATAACCGAAAGGGGTGCTCGTGTCTTTTGCATCATGTGGTGCCTCGTTAATTTCAAATTTATCGAACCACACTTGCCCTGAGCCTTGGAGTACACCTGAGTATGACAATGCCGATATGTCGGACGTAATATCCGCAACTACTGAAAAACGCTGCCACTCAAGGTCGCTTTTAGTGCCAATAAACTTAGCTTCAGCGCGGCGAGTAATGCTGTCTTCATTATCAATTAAATAAAGTCTCAATAAGGCCTCACCGTCTAAATTGCTGGCTTTCACGTAGCCAGATACCTCAATTTTTTTATTTTCAAATGGCGTAGCATCAATCGTTTGTTTAATGGTTGCAATACCCTCTTTGCTAGGCAGTTTGTTAATTAGAAATACGCTCGATTTACCATCAACTTTTTCCTTGTTTGATAGCCCATAGCGATAATTGTTAAATGGATAAGCAAAAAAATACCAATCGTTGAGCGCTGGCTTTTTTTCCAGCGACAAAATTTGATGACTTGAGAGAAAATCAAAATGATTTAATTGCACATTGCGATTATGGATTGCTGAATAAACGAAGGCTGTGCAACAAATTATTAGTATAAAAATCAGAGTACGAATTGCGATTGTCATTGTTGTAATTAACTCAATACAGCGTAGTTGGTGATTGTATCGTTTACGGGGAATATTTAAAACAAGTGTAAATCTAATTGCGCTTAATTTCGGCAACTATTTCGGATTTGAACGTTTACTCTTGAAATCTAGAAACTCAACCCTATATCAAATTGCACTATAGCAAAAACCTAAGATTTTGACGGAGTTTTCAATGTCTGCCCAGAAAGAAACATTTGGTTTTCAAACCGAAGTAAAGCAACTTCTACAGCTTATGATCCACTCTCTTTATTCAAACAAAGAGATTTTTCTACGTGAACTTGTTTCAAACGCATCCGACGCCGCAGATAAACTGCGCTTTCTCGCACTAGAGAATAACGACCTTTACGAAGGTAATGGCGAGTTACGCGTGCGTATTAGCGCTGATAAAGATACTAACACCGTAACTATCTCAGATAACGGTATTGGTATGAGTCGCGAAGAAGTGATTAGTTCACTTGGTACCATCGCAAAATCAGGCACGGCTGAATTTTTCCAGAACTTAACGGGCGATCAAGCACGTGATTCACAACTAATTGGTCAGTTTGGTGTAGGCTTTTATTCAGCGTTTATCGTTGCTGATAGTGTGACAGTGCGTACTCGTAAAGCGGGTGAAGCGCAGGCAACTGAATGGCACTCACAAGGTGAAGGTGAATATACGCTAGCGGATATCGAAAAAGCTGAGCGTGGTACCGAAATTATTCTGCACTTACGTGACGATGAAAAAGAATTTTTAGAAGAATTCCGTTTACGTTCAATCGTAACTAAATACTCAGATCACGTATCAATTCCAGTGGAAATGTATCAAGCGCCAACGGAAGAATCAGAAGGTCCTGATGGCGAGAAAATTCCAGCAACGCCTGGTGAGTGGCAGGCAATTAATAAAGCAACAGCGCTTTGGACTCGTGATAAATCAGAAATATCTGATGAAGAATACAAAGAATTCTACAAGCACGTTGGTCACGATTGGGAAGAGCCACTAACATGGGCTCACAATAAAGTAGAAGGTAAAACAGAGTACACAAGCCTACTTTATATTCCTAAAAAAGCGCCATTTGATATGTGGAATCGCGACCGTCAACACGGCTTAAAACTGTATGTGCAACGTGTATTCATTATGGATGATGCTGAACAGTTTATGCCTAACTACTTACGTTTTGTTAAAGGCTTATTAGATTCAAACGACCTTCCACTTAATGTGTCGCGTGAAATTTTACAAGACAACAAAGTGACGCAAGCAATTCGTAAAGGCTGCACATCGCGTGTACTTAAAATGCTTGATCGTATGGGTAAAAATAAACCAGAAGAATATCAAACATTCTGGAATGAGTTTGGCCAAGTGATTAAAGAAGGTCCAGCTGAAGATATGGCAAACAAAGAAGCCATTGCTAAGCTACTTCGTTTCGCGTCAACTGACTCAGATCTTGAGACACAAAATGTATCGCTTGAACAATACATTGCGCGCATGAAAGAAGGCCAAGATAAGATTTATTATGTTGTGGCTGATAGCTTCCAAGCAGCGAAAAGTTCGCCACACCTTGAGATCTTCCGTAAGAAAGGCATTGAAGTGTTACTGCTTTCTGACCGTGTTGATGAATGGATGATGAGTCACCTGACGGAATTTGATGGTAAACAGCTAACATCAATCACCCGTGGTGATTTAGACCTTGGTGATCTGGATGATGAAGAGAGCAAGAAAGAGCAAGAAGCGTCTGAAAAAGAAGTAGAAGGCTTAATTGAGCGTGTTAAAACAGCGCTGGGTGATAAAGTGAAAGAAGTGCGCTTTACTCACCGTTTAACAGACTCGCCAGCCTGTGTTGTTGCCGATGAACACGACATGAGTTCGCAAATGCAAAAGCTAATGGAGCAAATCGGTCAACAAGCACCTGAAACTAAGCCAGTGTTTGAGTTAAACCCAGAGCATCAACTTGTTAAGCACTTAAATGATGTGCTAGATGAAGACAACTTTGCACAATGGGCTGATGTACTGTTTGACCAAGCATTACTTGCAGAGCGTGGCAGCTTGAAAGACCCAGCAGGCTTTGTATCTCGCTTAAACAAACTAATGTTAGATTTAAGCAAGTAACCAATCTGGTTAAAAGAAAAGGGCGCTAAGCGCCCTTTTTTGTTGTTAGTGGTTAGTTAAATTAGTCATTTTCTTCGGTCGTTGGCGCTAACTGCTGCTTTTGCGCTTTGATTACTGTCCACGCTTCGAGCATTACTAAAACACACACGACTAACACAATAATATCTAAGGTAACTAATAACCAATTACCCGCACTGTAGTATTCTTGCAGTTTAAGTATGCCGGCGAAAAATGCCATCACTAGCACAAATAGCATGGGCACTAATGTGTAACGTGCAGGTCGCCCCATCTTTATTAACATCACAGAAATAACTAACAGTGTTAAACTGGCAAGGATTTGGTTAGTTGAGCCGAATAATGGCCAAATGATCATGCCGCCCGAACCAGACGAACCGCCTGCACCAAACGCTAATAATAAACAACACGCAACAGCAATCAGTGTAGCAATAATGCCATTCCTAAATGCGCTGATCTGATATATTTCGCCCCATTCTTGAATAATATAGCGCTGCAAGCGAACACCTGAGTCCATTGTTGTTCCAGCAAACAATACAACCATTACAGCAAGTAAGGTCGACGCAAGTTCAGATGGAATGCCCCAACCTTGGAAGATTAGGTTTGAGCCACCTTGAATAAATGCGCCGACACTGCCAGCACCGAGATGGCTATACACTTCGTGCCACTCCTGTGGGCTCATTGCGAGTGTTACACCACTGACAGCAACAATGGTAATAAGGGCAAGCGAACCTTCACCAACAGCACCTAAATAACCAACGAACCGTGCATCGGTATCTTTATCTAATTGTTTTGAACTGGTGCCGCTCGATACAATACCGTGGAAACCAGATACCGCACCACAGGCAATCGTGACGAACAATAGTGGGATAATACTTGGCGTAGACTCTGCGACTTCGCTATTAAAAGCAGGTGCGGTAATGTCAGGCATAAACATAAATACGGCGCCGTAAAGTAACACTAACCCTACCAATAGCTGAACACCATTAATAAAGTCACGAGGTTGTAGCAGCACCCACACAGGTAATAATGATGCGACAGCGGCATATATAAATAGCAAAATAATCCAGTTCGCTTTGTCACTTAACCCGAACATTTCTTTTGGTAAGGCCAGTGGCATTTCGCTACCTGCATACACGGTTAAGTAAAGCGCGACTACTCCCAACAAACACAAAAACACTAAGTTAAAGTTGCGGCGAATTAACTGACCAATAATTAAGGCAAACACAATCGCAGCCCACGCTGGCAATACTGCAGTTGGTTGGCTAACAAATGAGTTGGCAATCACCACGCCAAATACCGCATTAACCATTAACAGCACTAAAAATACCACTATCATGAATAAAGCGCGGGTGCGTTTACCGATAACTTCTTCTGATAGTGCGCCAATTGATTTACCTTTGTGGCGACTGCTCGCCCAAAGTGCGCCCATATCGTGAACACCAGCAAAGAAAATAGTCCCGAGTACTACCCAAATAACAGCGGGTACCCAGCCCCAATAAACCGCAATGGCAGGACCAACAATCGGTGCTGCGCCAGCAACAGAGGTAAAGTGGTGACCCCAAAGTACCACTTTTTTGGTTGGTACAAAGTCAACGCCATCATTAATTTGATGAGCAGGGGTAATGTACTTGTCATCCATTTGGAAAATGCGACTTGCAATAAACTTAGAATAGACAAACCAGCCAAACAGCATGCCGATAATGCCGAGCAATACAATAACGACAGATTGCATAGGTGTTCCTTATAATTGATTATTATTTGAACCAGCTTAAAGCAGCATGTTGTAAAAGCAAGTGTTTGGCCTGAGACTTTGGCATAACACGGCGCTATTTATTTTGCTTTGACTTAAGCTCCTTTATATCTTTAGCTTGATTATTGAACAAAGCTCGCCAGCCTCTTAGCAAAAATACGCGAAATAATGGCTTTGCAGTTAGTTGGTTAAACAAAGGTTAAACTTTTGGCTAATCACTATTGAGAATCAACAGCCACTGTGAAAGAATTCCCCCAATTAAAAAACATCTTGAGGAAAAGTCATGCGCATTATTCTTTTAGGAGCGCCAGGTGCAGGTAAAGGTACGCAAGCACAATTTTTAATGGATAAGTACGGTATCCCACAAATTTCGACAGGCGATATGCTACGCGCTGCGATTAAAGAGGGTACACCACTTGGTCTTGAAGCTAAAAAAGTAATGGATGCAGGCCAGCTTGTTTCTGATGAAATTATTATTGGCTTAGTAAAAGAGCGTGTTGCTAAAGCTGACTGTGAAAACGGTTTCCTATTAGATGGTTTCCCACGCACAATTCCTCAAGCAGATGCAATGAAAGAAAACGGCATTACAGTTGATCACTGTATTGAGTTTGACGTTGCAGACGAAATCATTGTTGAACGTATGGGCGGCCGTCGTGTGCACCCAGGTTCTGGTCGTGTGTACCACGTTGTTTACAACCCACCGAAAACAGAAGGTAAAGACGACGTAACAGGCGAAGACTTAATTATTCGTGATGACGACGTAGAAGAAACTGTACGTAAGCGTTTAGCAATTTACCACGAACAAACTAAGCCGTTAGTTGATTACTACCGTGCTGAAGCAGACGCAGGTAACACGCAGTACCACAAATTAGATGGTACACAAGCAGTTGAAGCAGTAAGTGCACAACTTGCAGATTTACTGGGCTAGTACCTAATAAATAAAAAAAACCGCCATCTAGGCGGTTTTTTATATCAGAACGTTAATTATAACTTCTTAAGCGCTGACTCTACTGAGACATAATCAGGTTCTTTCGCTAAATTAGTCACTAACTGCTTGTAAACAATTTTGTGGTCTTTATCTAGGATGATCACACTACGCGCTAATAACCCCATATCTTGAATTAGCAAGCCATAGTTTTGGGCAAACTCACGCCATACTGCGTCTGATAAAGTATGCATTTGGGTAATGTTTTCGGCCTTACAAAAGCGGCTTTGTGCAAATGGTAAATCCATACTGATAGTAAGCATCACCACGTCACTGTAATTCGCTGCAAACTTATCATTGAAGTGTTTTGTTTGTAAGCTACACACGCCAGTGTCTAGGCTTGGTACTGTGCTAATAAGTACAGCTTTTCCTTCAAAATCACTTAAAGAGACTGGTGCAAATTTATTGTTTGCCGCTTTGAATTCGGGTGCTTGTTGTCCTAGTTCAACCGCATTACCACGTAAGGTAAGCATTTTACTGTTGGCTGAAATTTTACCAGAATCAGTTTGGTTCAGTGGTAACTGATATTGCGCTGCCGCTAGGTTTAAAGATAAAAGAGATGCGCTAATTAAACCCGTTAACGTCATTAAATTTTTTAACATAATAAAAACATAGTTTCTGCTGTAAGTATTGTTAATTTAGCACACGTGTAAGACACTGATAAAGTGATAATAATACTTATCGCTTAGCAGTTTTAAGTAAACGATGCAATGCGTTACAATTTGATTAGATTGGTAACTTTGTGAACGAAAATTTTGTAATTTGTTACAATTTTTAGCACAATAGTCGTAGATTTCATGCAGTGCTAGTTAAAACCTACTTCCTGCTCTAAACTTATAAAGACAAAAAATAAGAGTGATAGTATGGCAACCCCAGTTTTAATATGTGATGACTCTCGTTTGGCGCGGCGACAGCTCGCTCGTTCGCTACCAGATGATTGGGACATACAAATTGAATACGCTGAAAATGGTCTTCATTGTTTAGAGCAAATAAAAGCGATTCAACCTGAAATTCTGTTCCTCGACCTTAATATGCCGCAAATGGACGGCTACGAAGTGCTGCAAGCAATAAAAGCAGAGAATTTGCATGTGCTGGTGGTAGTGGTGTCTGGTGATATTCAGCCAACCGCCCATGAGCGAGTGATGGCTCTGGGGGCAATTGACTTTATAACTAAGCCGTGCGATGGCGCCAAGCTAGAAGAGATTATTGAAAAGCATGGCATTAAAGATAAAGCCATGCGCGAACGCTTGCAGCATTCTCTTGGCGAGCAACTCGATCCTGAACTTAGAGATATCTATCAAGAAATTACTAACGTAGCGATGGGACAAGCGGGTAACTTATTAGCACGCTTGCTAAATGTCTTTGTTGAACTGCCGATTCCTAACGTTAACGTATTGGAAGTCAATGAGCTTTCAATGGCGCTGCAATCAATTGATACCAATGCGTCCACATCTGGTGTATGTCAGGGCTTTATAGGCGGTGGCGTATCGGGCGAAGCATTATTGCTACTCAATGATTCAAGTTTTGTCGAAATCGCATCTTTAATGAATTATGAAGGTGAACTGAATCAAAAAGTGGAATTAGAACTGTTAATGGATGTGGGGAATATTCTTATTGGCGCAGTATTAACGGGACTTGCTAAGCAGCTTGATATGCACTTTTCACAAGGACACCCTGTGGTAATGGGGCAGCACTGTAATGTAGCCGATTTAGTCAGTACTAACCAAGAACGTTGGCAGCGCACGTTAGCAATTGAGATCAGTTACGGCATTGAAAATCACAACGTTAACTGTGATCTAATGTTGTTATTTACTGAAGACTCACTAAAAACACTCAAGTTTAAAACACAATACTTATTAGAAGACTAACACTATGAGCGTAGACTTTGAACTCAATGAAATTCACTGGATGATGGATATGTTTAACACCATAGACGTCGGTTTGGTGGTGTTAGACAGAAAATACAATATTTGTGTTTGGAATGGCTTTATGGAAGCGCATTCCGGTTTGTTACCGAGTGCGGTAAAAGGCAAGGACGTATTTGATGCCTTCCCCGGTATTGATGAACCTTGGTTTCGTTCAAAAGCCGAATCGGTGTTTGTGTTAAAAACGCGCTCTTTCACCATTTGGGAACAGCATCCGTACATTTTTAAGTTTAAGAATTACCGACCAATCACTGGGAAAGCGGATTACATGTACCAAAATGGCACTCTTATTCCGCTGACGAACACCACAGGCGAAGTGTCTCACTTGTGCGTGATTATTTATGATGTGACTGATGAAGCGGTTAACAAACTAGAGCTTGAACAAGCGAACGCAAAACTAGAAGAATTAAGTCGAGTTGATAGGTTAACGAACCTTTATAACCGGGGTTTTTGGGAAGAAAGCTTTTCAAAAGAATTTAAGCGCCAGCAACGCAGCCAGGCAAAAAGTTGCTTGCTAATGTTCGATATTGATCACTTTAAAAAGATCAATGATTTATTTGGTCACCAAGGTGGCGATGCGGCGCTGTGTTTTGTGTCACAAACGTTGAAAAAAGTGCTGCGCGAGTCGGATGTTGCAGGGCGTTATGGCGGTGAAGAATTTGCTGTAACGTTAGTTGACACCGACTTAGATGGCGCCAAAGTATTTGCCGAACGCTTGCGTAAAACCATAGAAGATGCGGTGATCCATTACGAAGAGTCGGAAATCACGCTTACTATAAGCATAGGTATTGCGCAGTTTGATGGTAAATATACAAAATACGAACAGTGGATTGAAGACGCCGATAAAGCACTATATCGTTCAAAAGAAGCAGGGCGAAACACCATTAATGTGGCGTAATTCTGCAGGCTTAGCGTTAGCAAGTAAACATACTTACTAACGCTATTAGCTTACTTACTCAGCTAAAATACCCCAACCGTCGCCGTAGCCATTAAGCGGATTAGCAACCGATTCTAGGTAGTTCTCTAAATCAGTAATAAGCTGATGGTCTGGTACCATTTCAACACTCACTAACACTTCAAATACCCCCGTATCTGGGCACTTTTGTTGCTTGGTATTAGGTGCAAGATCGTCCTCGCTAATAACTTTGGCAAACTTATCTGCATCACTGACTTTTTCAAAAAGAATAAAGAAGTCGAGTGTATGTGTTTTGGTTAAATCGACACCTTCTTGGTGCATCTCGGCCAAAATTTGCCCATTGTCGTCTGTTGGAAAATCCATCAAGGTACTCACGTAATAATTTGTAGCGCTAAGTTTACTGCGTGCGTGAAACGGGGTAAATATGTAATCGTGAATGTTTTTGTTTATTCGCACATTTTGGCAGGTTAGAATAGGTACGGTTGATTTTTGACGTTCTATTTTATTCTCGTTGAGCGTGCTTTTATCACGGCCCTTTATGTGTTGCATTTTAAGTTCAGCGAGCGTCGACGAGCAACGGCTGATATGCGCTTAAAGAATCAATCGCTTCCGAATTCATGATTAAAATAAATTGAGTATAAATTGTTTCGCAGCATTATTATTTTTACAGTGTTATGTTTGTTCTCTTGTTCAGTATTGGCATCGCCAATTGTTTCGAGCATTACTGTAAAAACAGAAAACGACGGGCTAAAACGCAACGTCGAGTTATATTTAAATGAACTCAAACAACAGTCATTTTCTCCAAGCATCATTAAAAAAGCCAAAACGCTTACGCAAAATGCGTTAAAACCGTTTGGTTATTACTTACCGACCATTGACGTTAAAGCAGAAGATAACGGCGGGCAAGTACGCCTCGTTGTTAATGTCGATGCAAAAACGGTGACCCAAATTAGCCAGCTCGATATTCAGGTCTTTGGTGACGCTGCAAAGCAAAAAGAAATTAACGAACAGATAGCAAAACTTAACTTGGCGGTTGGTCAGGCGCTTAATCATAGCGCGTATGAAAAAGCAAAAAGCCAGATAAGCTCCGTGCTTTTCGAATATGGTTACTTTGACACAAAGTGGTTAAAGCACACTATTGAAGTGCGCCGTGGTACTTACAGCGCGGTTATTCGTTTACATGTGGATTCGGGAATTCGTTATAAATTTGGCCCTGTTGTGCTAGATAAAGAAATAAAAGCGTACGAGTTGGTGCACCGTTTAAATCCAATGGTTGTTAGTAATCCATATGATAACAACACGGTAACTGATTTTAATATTCAACTGTCAAATATGCCTTATTTTAAAAGTGTGCGTGTTTATCCCGATATTATTAACCGTGAAAATGGTGAGATCTCGGTTATCGTTCAATTGCTGCATAAACCTGAGAATAGTTTCGAGGTCGGTGGTGGTGTAAGCACTGACGATAACGGTTTAAAGTTACGGTTTAAATGGACTAAACCATGGATCAGCGAAAACGGCCATTACCTTGAAACCAACATTGAAGCTAGTCAAGTAGACCCACAAGCACGTATTAGCTATACCATTCCGGTGAACGATCC
The DNA here is from genome assembly GCF_001399975.1 of Pseudoalteromonas sp. P1-9. Classification (GTDB taxonomy): domain Bacteria; phylum Pseudomonadota; class Gammaproteobacteria; order Enterobacterales; family Alteromonadaceae; genus Pseudoalteromonas. The sequence goes on along the minus strand of NZ_LKBD01000025.1, from coordinate 31,341 downwards.
GAATAATGATGTTTGGCGTTTTGGCGCGGGTTATATTTATGACGATAATAAACTATCTCGAAAAGCAACGGTGCAAGCACAACGACAATGGCTTACAGAGAGTAATTGGATCCGTACCGCGTTTTTAAAGTATGAAATCGAAAATTACGAAATAGACAGCACGCATTATCACAGCAATATGGTACTGCCGGGCATTAGTTACGCAAGAAAACGTACGTTGGGTGGAACTACGCCATATTGGGGTGAGCAGTTATTAATTTCCACCGAATTTGCCAGTGAAAGCCTCGCATCCGATACAGATTTAGTAAAAGTGCAGTTATTAGGTCAACGCCTTACCACTTTTGCTGAGCGTCATCTGCTATTTGGCCGCATTAATATTGGCGCCATAATCACTGACGATATCAATGATGTGCCAATCTCGATGCGCTTCTTTGCTGGTGGTGATAAAAGCATTCGCGGTTATCGTTACGAGTCGGTGGCACCAAAAATTAATGATCAAGTTGTTGGTGGCCAGTACTTAGCCACTACCAGTGCCGAATATAACTATCGCTTTTTACCGAATTGGCGGGCCGCGTTATTTATTGACGCCGGTACTGCAACCAACGATTTCGAAGATAAAATTCAGGTAGGTACAGGCCTTGGTTTGCGCTGGTTAACGCCAATTGGCCCGGTGCGAATTGATTATGCCTTTGCTGTTACTGATGACACGCGTACCGGTCGCTTTAGTATTACGATAGGGCCAGAAATATGAGTGAAACAGCAAGTAAAACCACGCTAACGAAAACTGTTTTACGCGTGTTTCGTAACCTATTTTGGTCTTTGTTAGTAGCACTTATTGGATTAGTCGCGCTGGTATTCAGTGGTGTTGGTAATCAACTGATAGTGTATGGTGCAAACAAACTGGTGCCAAATCTTTCTATTTCCATGAAAGACGATCCTTTGTTACGCGGCGGTCAGTTTAGCGTTAATTATAAAAATGAACAGTTAGCGCTTACGTTAGTTAATGCGCAGCTTGATGTGCGTTTTTATAGTTGTGCGGCGATATGTGTGAAGCAGTTTAATGCGCAATCTGTTGCGGTTGAGTTAGCAGCAAATAAAAATACCCAAGAGCCTGATACGCAATCGCCACTTGGCAAAATAGAGCTGCCAATGTCGCTAGCGGTAAAAACATTTTCAATAAAATCATTTCGTTTCACCCAAGGCGAGTTGGTGCTTGATGTAATTGAGTTTTTTACCCAACTTAATGCGCAAAAGAGTGAACTGACCGTTGAACGCTTAGCAGTAAATAAGATTAAGTTAGCGTTGCCTACACAAGATAAAGAAACCAGTGCTACAAAAACAACATCGCCAATAACGATGCCAAAAATATCGCCACTGCACTTTGAAACCCCACTTGATTGGCAAATAAACGCGCTGCGTGTATCGCAATTTGAGCTAGTACAAGCAGATGTATCGCAAGTGATCCGCAATGTATCGCTGCAGGCAAAGCAGCAAGCAAGTGATTTAAATATTGTTCACTTTAGCCTTTATTATCAGGACATCAGTGCGGCACTGAAAGGTGCTTTATCATTAGCAAACCATAACCCAATAAGCTTAAACGCAACCGTTAAACATCCAAAGCACGCTATTAAGGCGAATCTTGAAGGTGATTTAAGTGCATTAACAATAAGCAGTGAATTAACGGGTTTATACAGTGCATCACTTAATGGCAGTGCATCGCTGCTGAATGAGCAATTACCGTTTGAACTGAACGTTTTATCAAAGCACTTAGAGCTAGTACAAGACGATAAAACAATCGCCGTAGATGATGTTAGCGTTAGTGCAACAGGCGATTTAACCGCTTTTGATTATAGTTTGAACACAAAGCTAAGTGTTACAGATATGCCAAAGCTTGCGATTGATGGTGAGGGCAAAGGTAACTTCTCTGAACTCAATATTGAACGCCTGAATATCAACAGTGAAAACAGTACATTAACACTCGCAGGTAAGGTCAATTGGCAACAAGGCGTTGATGCCTCTATTTCAGTATTATCTGAGAATATTAGCACTGAGGAATTTTTGCCTTCGGTTGCTTCTAATTTAGCGCTAAAAGGTGACTTGGCGGTACGCGCAAATGGTAACAAGTGGCAACTCGATATTCCGGAATTTGCAGTTGCCGGTCAAATAAACAATGCGCCTATCGATGCGATTGTTGCGATGAAAGTTGATGATAGCCTAAAAGCGTCAATATCTAAGTTACAGATTACCAGTGGCAAAAATCAATTAACGTTACATGGCGAAATAACAAAAGAGTGGGATATTTCAGGAAAGCTGAATTTAGTAAACCCCGATACGCTTGACCCAAGGCTGTCAGGACACGGAAACGCTGAGTTTAAAATTAGCGGCGAACTCGAAAAACCAAAAGCGCGCTGGCAAGCAAATTTAAAACAGTTGGCATTTGAAGAGTACCGAATTGATGCGCTAAGCAGTGAAGGCCATGTTGATGTTGCAAAAAATTATTTAAGTAAAATTGCATTTGATGCTAAAGGGATTTCACTTGATGATCAGCCTATTCATGCGGTTTCTGTTTCGATAGAGGGTGATTTAAAGCAACATTTGGCTAAGCTATCGTTAGAATCTGAAACATTAAATGCAAAATCACACATTAACGGTGGTTTAATCAATAACCAATATACTGGTAGCTTAAATAAGCTGGCGCTTAAAAATCAAACAATCAATTTAACTAATCAGCAAGCGATAGATTTCAGTTATCACGTAAACTCTGGCCAAGTTAATGTTAGCGAACATTGCTGGCAAGGTACGAATACAGCCTTTTGTTTAAAACCGCTAACGGCATCGGCCGAGCAAGGTGAATTATCGTTAGCATTAACGCACTTCGATCTTTCTGTATTAACGTTAGCGCTTCCTAAAAGCATAACGCCTGCAGGACAATTAGTCGGCCATTTAGATGCACGCTGGCAAAATGGCAAATTATTGAGTTTAAATAGTGAGATCAAATCCAGCGACGTTAATTTTGCAATCAACGAAAGCTTTATTAAAACGCAAGTGCCAATCGAACAGTTTTATTTTAACGCTAAGGCGGACCAAAAAAACGTAACGTTAGACGCAAACTTAACATCGTCCGTGCTGGGTAACATTATCAGTGATATCGATATTACAGATGTGACCGGAAAACGTGCGTTAACAGGCAAAATACAATTACAAGCGCTCGACTTTAGTAATTTAACCGGCTTTAGCCAGCAAATTGATAAGCTCGACGGTGAACTTAATGCCGATGTTACCTTATCAGGCAGCGCGTTTTCGCCACAAGTAAACGGAAAACTAGCTCTACAAGGGCTTGCGTTTCTCGCGCCATGGACACCATTGAGCATTGAACAAGGCAATATGGCTATAAACTTTAATGATCACAGTGCTAATGTCAACGGCGAATTATTTGATAGCAATAAAGGCAGTTTAGCGCTTGATGGCCAAGCAAATTGGCAAGGCGAACTGAGTGCGAGCGCTAATATTAAAGGCAATGGTTTTAAAATCGCCCTTGAGCCTAATTTGTGGTTTGCAATATCGCCAAATATTAATATGACCTATGAACAACAGTTCGCCAATATATCAGGGCAAGTGCGTGTCGTTGATGGCCGCATTAAAGTAAAAGAATTACCTGAAGGTGCTGTAAGCGTTTCCGATGATGAAGTTATTGTTGATGCTGCTAAACAAACAAAGAAACCGTTACCAATTCGCTACGGCATCGGCCTTTCAGTTGTCATTGATGACAATGTGCGTATTGATTCATTTGGTTTACGTTCAAAGTTAAAGGGCGATGTGCTGTTTAAACAAGTAGGCGATACGCCGCTGATTGCAACGGGTGAAGTAGCGTTATTAGAAGGTTACTATCGCGGGTTAGGGCAAGAGCTGCACATCGAAAAAGGGCAAATCGCCTTTAATGGTGCGGTTGATAAACCACTATTAAATGTGAGAGCAATTCGTAACCCCGACCTTACTGAAGACGGTGTTATTGCTGGCATAAAACTTACAGGTGGTGTTGAACAGCCGCGCCTTGAAGTATTTTCAGATCCCAAGATGGATCAAGCCATGGCGCTGTCTTATTTGTTGTCAGGGCGTCCACTTAGCGATTCTAATTCATCGAGTGATGGCATGTTAACCCAGCTCTTATTATCGCGCGGTCTTGCGCGTGGTGAGGGCAGTATTACAAAAATTGGTGAAGCAATCGGTATCGAAGATGTATCGTTATCATCGCGCGGCAGTGGTGAAGAAACCAAAGTAGAGATTTCAGGTTATGTCGCGCCTGGCATTCAAGTGCGATACAGTATTGGTATATTTGATTCGATGAGCGAAGTTGCAGTGCGCTATCAATTACTACCAAAGCTGTATATTGAAGCGATTAGTGGCCTAAATGACTCGCTCGATATTTTATATAAATTTGATTGGGACTAATAATGATAAGAAAAACCCTAGTATCGCTGATTGTCGGTACGTTGGCCGTTACCAGCACAGCAAGCCAAAGCAATGATAAGCCATTATCACCTGCCAAAGTGATAGCACAATCAAGCCAAAATGAATGGCGTGCGCTCGATTTAGAAAACACGTTAATACTATCGCTAAACACTGGCGATGTAGTAATTGAGCTCAACCCGTTGCTTGCTCCTAATCACGTTACTAACTTTAAAAAGTTAGTACGGGAAGGATTTTATAAAGACTTAAATATTTATCGTTTTGTCGAAGGCTTTGTTGCGCAAGGTGGTGATATTTCAGAAAAGAAACAGCCAAAAGCAGCTAGCAAATCCATCGCCGCGGAATTTATAAAAACAACACAAAAACCCATTACAATACAGCTTGTGGATACACAAGATGGTTATGCTGATAAAACTGGCTTTTTAAATGGTTTTGCTGTGGCGCAAAACGCGGCGGGCACTCAAACATGGCAAACTCACTGTATTGGCAATTTTGCGATGGCGAGAGGCAACGAGCTGGATAGTGGCGGTACAGAGTTTTACGTGATTTTGGGCAATCACCGTTATTTAGATTTAAATATCACATCGTTTGGACGCGTTGTAACGGGTATTGAGCATATTCAACGGCTAGATAGAAAACCAAAAACGACTATTGAAGATGTTAGCTTTAATCCAATTCGCAATTTTGTTGTCGCAGCAGATTTAAGCGATTCGCCAGCACATAATATTGAAGTGATGAAAACCAACAGTGATAGTTTTAAGCTGTATATTGAATCACGACGCAATCGCCCGGAGCCTTGGTTTCACCACCAAGCAAATTACATCGATGTCTGTGGCTTAAACGTGCCTAAGCGCGCAAAAACCACAGAAAAATAACGATAGTTTAAGTAACCGCTTATTGGCGGTTACTTTTTAACTTAAATTGCGTTGTCGAAAAATCGGTAGAGCGATACGGGTTGATATCTAAACCACCACGACGCGTATAGCGTGCAAATACTTCAAGTTGTGTCATCGAAAACTTATTCTGAATATCGCAAAACAAGCGCTCGACACATTGTTCGTGAAATTCGTTATGATTTCTAAATGAAATAAGGTATTTGAGCAAACTCTCATGGCATATTTTTTTGCCGGTATAGCGGATCACCACTGATGCCCAATCTGGCTGTGATGTGATCAAGCAGTTAGATTTTAATAAATGGCTATACAGTGTCTCAGTCACAATCTCATTGCTCGCATCGGCCTTGAGTAGCTCGGTATTGAGATCGTATTCACTTACTTCAATATCTAAATCATCTAAACAGGTGCCAGTAAACGGTGTTGGCATTAAGCAATCAAAATCGTCGGCATTAAACAGTTTTACAACCACATCGCAATTTGCCGCTTTAGATAAATCGCTGGTTAGAATTTGCTGAACTTGCGCCATAGAATCAAACTTAGTTTGGTTAAAGCTGTTTAAATACAGCTTAAATGATTTTGATTCAATAATATGACTGCTGGTGGCTGGGAAAATGAACTCAGCAACGGCTACGACTGGCCTACCTTTTTGATTTAACCAAGAAAGCTCATAGCCTGTCCATGTATCTTCGCCTTTAAATGGCAATGCACTTTCATCGATATTTAAATCGTCGCGATTAAGTTTTCGTGCAATGGGAAACAGTAACGACGCATCGTAATTGTCTTTATATTCGGTTTGTTGTCCGAGTAATGCACCTTTTAATTCAGGCGCGTCTTGGTAATGTGACATAATCAGATTAAAATCGGTAAAATAATTAACTATTGTAACGAATAAATTGGGCAAAGGCAGTATGTCAATTAGCGAAAACTTACAACGCGTGTACACGGAAATTACGCAATTAGCAAAGCAGAAAACAGGGCAGGCACCACGCGTGTTTCACGATAGGGATTGGCCAAGTCCATGTGAAATACCAAATAGTGTCGAAAATGAATCGGTTGCTTGGCAGCAAGTGGCGCAAAACGGTAATATGCAGGCGTTAGAAAAAGCCCTTGAAACACAATTTCCGGCGGCACTTCAGGCTTATTTTAGCAGCTTTTACAGCGATAATTTATTTGCCAGTTATCAGGACCATAATCTTTGTTTGTTGCAAGCTTGGAGCGAACAAGACTTTGATCGCTTACAGCAAAATATTACCGGCCATGTGCTTATGAAGCGTCGGTTAAAACAGGCTGATACGGTGTTTTTTGCAACCTGTGAAGAAGATGATTTGTTACTTGTAATGAAATTAGAGGATGCAAGTATCTGGCTTGAATACCTAGGCAAAGAACCCCATCATAAATTAGCAGACTCCATGGAAGCATTTTTAGCTGACTGCAAGGGTCTCTACTACACGCAATAACGTGTAATACCAAGGTTATTAATTATCTGATTTTGTTTTCGATCAAAAGCATCATCACGTACGTTAAAAAATTCTGATGTTGCACAGTGAAAAGTCACATTTTTCACTTTGTTGCAGAATGTTTTTTTGTCGAAGTTAAAAAGTGGTAGTTACTATAATAAGGCGCGCTTTGCGCCTTATAGAAGTATTGACGTTACTGAAAGTCCCACGAAATATTAGAGACTAGCTCACAGGTATCACAGCGAAAATCAAACAAGCCAAACCATGGCTCTTCTAAGCGCCAATCACAGTTACATTTCGGACATTTACGCGACAACTCTTGCTCTTTTGATAATCCGCCCACTCGATATAAATAGTAATACACCGGTTTTTTCGTAAGGAAGCGAATGCGCTTTGATAAATCCATACCGCGTCTGAAAAGGTCACTATCAATATCGGCTAATTCTTTAATTGCTGCAAATTCGCAGCGTGTTGCACCATTGATTTGAATTTGGTCGCAAGCTTGCCAATCTTCTTGCCACTTTAACAGAGCTTTAAAGTCACCATTGGCAACCGCGGGCACTTTATAGAGTGGTACGGGCATAAAGTCGTCACCACAGTAAAGCGGGCTACAGGTGTGCAAATAGGTAGTATATAAAATATAGCTTGATGGCGATGAACAAGCGTCAGAGCCATTAGAATGAATATCTTGCCCAATTACTTTTACTTTCGGCTGTAATAGGCCAGCTTCATTGAGTTTCTCTAAGCTAAATTTTACAAATGGACTGTGATTTAATGGATGCAGTGCGTCTTCTTCTGGGCACATAACACGGGTAATAAAAAAGCCATCTTTTAGTGTTGTTGGAAATTCTTCCCCAATAATTTGGCCATTAAAGCGCAGTGCATTAACTAAACGCACTATGGCTTGTTCAGCCGCATCGAGAGTGGTGTCTTGATAGCAATCAAAGGTAAGGTCGACAATGTACATAGGATTATTTATTTTCTAGCAGGGATAACAACTTATCGAGCTTAGCTTCGATACGATCGAGTTGCGTTTGCGACGCACTTGAGGTTTGTTCTGGCTGTTGCACTTGCTTTAGTGTTTGACGTTCGAATTCACTTGGGTTTTGTTTATAACGTGCAAGCACATCAATAATGATAGGCATTGGCACCGGTTGAGGTAAATTTGCTTTTACGAGTGCAACATTGGGTTGCTTGTTGGTAGCTAATAGCTTACTGATAGTTGCGATGACGATATCTTGCATAAATGTGCCCTTTTAAAACCATTGGGCAATTTTACTGTAATCTAACGGAGCAGGCTATCGAGTTGATCGATAATTTCGCACCAATCAGCATCTTGCTCGATTGATTCTTTAATAAAGCTCGCTTGGCTTTGGCTCCAAAATGGCGCATCGGCAAGTATTAGGCTTGGGGAAATTTTATGGGTAGCGATAAATTGTTCAATCGCTTCATCTGTTGAATCGAGCCCAAGCGGTGAAAACAGATCATTCATTGCATGCGAACCTGATTCCATATTATTGCTCCTATGTTTGCTAAAGAAGATTGTTTTAACGCTATAACTATAGAATAGCTCAAATAATGTGCTAACTTGAAGTGTGAACAATAATAATAAAGGAAGATATTATGGCCGATGAAACATTAGCAACCCTAGCGTTAGATACCGAATTAAAAGCCAGCTATTTAACCGCGGAAGACTGTAAAATCGCAGCAAGTGTATTGTATCAAGCGTATCACGATGATGAGTTATTTCAGCAAATCTTGGGATACGATAAAGCAAATAAAGGTGCATACGAAAAAAAACTCCGCTTATTAATACGTGAAGAGCTAGCCAGCTTTTGGCAAACCCATCAGCACATTATCGGCGTATTTGCTGGTGACAATTTGCTCGCAGTTAGCTGTGTGCAAAAAGCCAATGATGCTTTAGCTGCGGACAGAGTATGGCACTGGCGCTTAAAATTAATGCTCAACACCGGGGTATTATCTACCAATCAGCTTATCGAAAAAGAAAAAGCAATCCACCAAGCCGTCGCAAGCTTCGCTAACTGCTGCTTTATTAGCTTATTTGCAGTCGATCCTCATGTGCAACACCAAGGTATTGGCCGCTATTTATTAAGGGCAATTGATGATGTTGTTAAATCTGATGGGGTGCACGCAAGTGCGGTGTTTATTACACGGGAACGTTTTCACGATTTATTTATAAGTGAAGGATACCAAGGTGAAACTGACCTTACATTTACTAAAGTGTCAGGAAAACTGTTTGTTAAGCAAAAGGGCTAAGTCGCTTTCTGACAAATAGTGTGTAGGAAATATCTCACAATGATGTGAGTTTGTGATGCTTTAAATGCTGTAAATAGCACTTATTTTCATTTAACTCTATGTAATACAAGAAAAATTATAATATGTATAAAAGATTAATAAATTTAGAATCAATTTACCTCATTACATTAGTCACAAATTCTCACTATTATTAATATCAACAAGGAAGCAAACATACAGGAAGTATGTTTTATGCCAAGGAATGGAATTTAGGCATAGATACAGGGCGTATCAAGGGAGCAAAGGACAAGGATGCAAGGATGGCGGTGCACTAAATGAGTTAGTGTTTTGCAAAGATGCAAAAGGGATAAACGCAGGAGCGTTTCAAGGATGGTTTAGGAAAAACCAAAATACAGGGAAAGGCTAGGAGCAAAGAGGACACCTCAGGATGAGGGTAGGAATTGGGACAAGGATAGCTAGGGAAGCATGGATTGGTTTCCTTCAATGGATGAGAAATGGATGTGCGAAAGCATAAATGGTGATGGATAACCGAGGAAAAATGGATGTTTTTTCGAATTTGAGGCGCGGCATTATGTTGCGCCTTAGCTTTTTCTGACGTACTAAAAATTAGTTTATTTTATGTGGCGGCACATCAACACTAATTACTTTGTCATTTTCTAAATTAACCACGCCATTGTAACTGTCCTCGCCATTACTCGAAAACTCCCAAACAAAAGTTGATTTAAGCCCTGGTTTTCCATTTTTTAAAATACCAACACGCTTTTTGGTACACGCAATACTAAGAAACTGTACATTCAGTTTTTCACTATGGCGATTGGCATATTCTCTTGCACTTTCAGCAGCTTGTCGGTCAAGCCAAAATAAGTAGATCACTGTTGCAACAGCCAGAATAAGCCAAATTGACGCCATATCGTTACCTAATAATTATTGTTGAAATAGTTTTCCAATTGCACGCGAAAGGGCTTCGCTTCTATTTTGCATTCGGATCATTGCTAACATATGAGGGCGTAAACTTGGAATTGCAACAAGATCAGCAAATATGCCAGCAAAAACATCTTGGTCGTGCTCTGATGCTAGGTAATCCATAAGAGCGACAACATGGTTTTCGAGCACATGCCAGCAGCGCCCTGTAAGCGTTAACACGACATCAAGGTTAAGCAAGGTTGGTGTCGTTACTAATATTGCGACAGCACGTTCTAAAATACCCGTGGCAGAAGTATTAGACATCATGCGTAAGTAGTTAATGATATTTTCACTGTTTTGTTGTTTAACGGCGTTTTCAAACTGAACGTACAAAGCTTCGGTTAAAGTAACCGAAATTGCACTGTGTTCAAGGGTTGCAGCCAATGAATTAACAACGGGCTGTGGTAACTGATCTAATGCTTTTATTAAGTTGTCTTGATTGGGATCAGTTAAGCGCATTGAAAAATCAGCGATGCCTTGTAAGCCAAGTTGCTGCCATTCATTAAAACCGAGCTTACCGCTAAAATAAAGTTCTACATGTTCATAGTAGGCTGATGCGCTTTGTTTTAGTTCTTTTTTAATAATGGCATTAAACGCCGCGAGTTTATTTGCGTTTGGTGTAAATACATACGGGTTATTATCGAGCTGGCTTTGCGCTTCATCATTGCCCGTAAGTTGATTTCCAAGTGCCTCGATTACCATTGATGAAAAATGATTGCGGCTTGCTTGAACTAGTTTACTTTGTTCGTCGAGCGGCATTTTCAAAAACCAAATGTAGGGCGTTTCTGTCTCGTGGCTATTCCAAAATTGAATCGCTAAAAACGCATGTTGTTGCAGTGGAAATGGATAGGGGATTTGATTATTTTCTATTTGCGAAAATGTTTGCTTATCAATTTTTTGAATACGGCGACCCATATCAAAAACGCGCCATGTGGTGCCTGCATTATCAAGAAGTTCGCCAAGGCTTGAGATAGTGTGTTGCATTAATAATTATCCATTCGAGCATTTTGCTCATTATACAATGAAAAGCAGCGAAGTTTTGATAAAATACGTGAATAGCTAAGTAATATAACACCGATATGATCATTCAACTGCTCGACGAATTAAGTGACACGCTAAAAGTACATCAGCTGTGGTCAAACACACCACCAAATACTGCAGCATTCGCATCTACCGCGCCATTTTGTTATGACACAATGCGGTTTGAACAATGGTTACAATTTGTATTTATTATCAAAATGAAACAACTTATTGCTGCAAATCAGCCGCTGCCAAAAGGAGCCAATATTACGCCGATGGCAGAGCAAATGTTAGGCGATTATCCAAAAGTGATTGATGTAATTAAAAAAATAGATAAGGCGCTTAATTAATGTTTGGTGAATTACCGATTTTATATCGTGACGAACACTTCATTGCGATTGATAAACCGTCTGGTTTATTGGTGCATCGCTCTTTTTTAGATAAACGCGAAACTCATTTTGCGATGCAGATGTTACGCGACCAAATTGATCAACATGTGTTTCCACTTCATAGGTTAGACAGGCCTACATCTGGCGTGTTGTTATTTGGTTTAAGTAGTGATGTTGCACGTACCGCAAGTTCACTTTTTTCGGAGCATAAGATCAGCAAGCGATACTTAGCGTTAACACGCGGGTTTGCGCCAGAATCGTTGCATGTGGATCATGCACTCAAATATAAACACGACAAGATTGCCGATAAGTTTGCCGATAAAGAAAAACCAGCGCAAGAAGCACAAACCGACTTTAAGTGTTTGCACCAAGCTGTGATCAATAAGCCACTTGGTAAGTTTCCGACGGTGCGTTATTCACTGGTAGAGTGTTTACCAAAAACCGGCCGTAAGCACCAAATTAGGCGTCATTTAAACCATATCAATCACCCCATCTTGAATGATGCAAATTACGGTGACAACAAGCAGAATCATTTTTTCCAGCAAGAATTTGACTTAAATCGCTTGATGTTGTTTGCTAAAGAACTCACTTTTGAGCATCCTTTTAGTAAGCAGACTATTCATATTGAGGCCTCGATTGGCGAGCCGGAACTTGAATTATTTAAGCGCTTAGGCTGGCCAGATAAAGAACAAGATTATCGGTTGCTAAAATAACATCTGTTTGCCTAAACTGTTTTAGTGCCAGCTTTATTAATTTGTGATTAAGTTAACTACCTTATTTGCAAGGTTAAAGATGTGAGGCGTTACAGATTAATGAAGTTGGTTTAGGGAACTAACGCTAGGAGAGAAAATGGCAAATATTAAGTGTTTCATTGGTACCGTTTACGGGGGGGCAGAAGCCCTTGGTGAACAACTAGAGCCAATTGCGCAGTCAAAAGGGCATGGATTTGAACTCTATAACTCAGGCAGTGTTGCTGATTTTGTCTCAAGTGATGTGATTTTGGTAGTTACTTCAACAACCGGGCAGGGGGATATTCCTTTTGAACTTGAATCTTTGTATTTGGCCCTTAAGTCGGAGTTTCCGCTAATTTCTGATAAGCCATTTGCTGTGATTGCAATGGGAGACAGTAGTTATGGGGAAACTTACTGTGGCGCTGGCAGAAAATTTAGAGAATTACTCATTGAGTTGCAAGGCAATGAAGTGTTAGAGATGTTGAAGGTTGATGCGAGCGAACACTTTGATCCTTTGCCAGTAGCAGCGCCTTGGTTTAACTCACTGCTCGAAGCATTAGATAATTAATGTTGGTTAAAAGATAAAAAAAGCGGCATATTTGCCGCTTTTTTTATTCTTTCTCTTCAAAGGCTGCTTTTTCTTCGGCAAGCTCTTCTTTTAGCTTTCTAATTTTAAGTCCTAATTCTTGACCACGATAGCGAGCATAGTATGTACAACCAATAAACATACAACTGGCAAAAAGCAGTTCAAGCAAAACAAAAATCATTTCATTTTGTGCTACCCACAAGGACGTAAAACCATGCAAAAAGTAGATAATGACAATAAAGTTAGCCCAAGCGTAAGTGTAAGGTTTATCTTGAATAATGCCTTTGAGCGCTAGTAATAAAGGCACAATGTAAAGGCCAATAACGAACCCTGTACTGTAACCTTCACGTGGTGATAATCCAAGTAACCAGGTTGGCATTAAAATTAATAACCCAATGTAACCGAATAGCGCAATTTTTTGGTAGCGCTTTGTAATTGCTTGTTTCTCTATTTTACTCATTGTAATTGCTTAATTAGTTTAGCGAGTCGATTGCCGACACTTTGGCAAATGGCGATTTCGTCCTGACTTAAATTACTTGAATTTGTAAGCCCAGATACATGGCTTGCACCGTACGGAGTACCGCCAGTTTGTGTGGCAGACAACGCTGGTACATCGTAGGGTACGCCGCATAACAGCATGCCGTGATGCAATAGAGGCAATGCCATTGACAGTAATGTTGATTCATTACCGCCATGTTGACTGCTTGATGACGTAAATACAGCAGCGGGCTTATCAATCAGTTGACCGGCTAGCCATAAATCACTGGTGGTTTCCCAAAACTGTTTAGCTGGTGAGGCCATCATGCCAAACCGTGTTGGACTACCAAAGGCAAGGCCCGCACAATTTTTTAAATCGTCAATGGTCACAACTAGGTCGTCAGAATCATCACTGAAACAGCGAATTTTTACGTCGATGCCAGAGTGTTGTGCTGCGTCGCTGATCTCGTACGCCATATTTTTTACTGAATCGGTACGAGAGTGATACAGCACTAATAAATAAGACATTAGATAATTGCAAGCACGCTTTCAGGTGGACGGCCAATTGCTGCTTTGCCATTATTGATAACGATTGGGCGCTCAATTAATTTTGGATTCGCAACCATTGCATCAATTAACGCGTCTTCGCTTGTTTCATCTTTTAGATTAAGCTCTTTGTAAATTGTTTCTTTGGTGCGCATTAATTGACGCGCAGAATCAAAGTTTAATAAGGATAAAAGTTGCTTAATATCGTCTGCATTTGGCACGTCTTTTAAATATTCAACAATCTCAGGAGAAACAGCATTTTCTTCAAGCAATGCAAGAGTTTCACGCGACTTTGAACAGCGTGGATTGTGAAAAATTTTAACAGTCATAGGATTCTCAAATCTATTTTTTGCGTGATTGTAATGTGCTTACAGATGAAATTAAAGTTTCGCGAGCTCTTTTTGCATCAGACGATATTCTTTTAATCGCGCTTTTAAGCGTTTCTGCTTAATTTCATCTTCCGTATCTACATGATTTAATGCTTTTTGTACCTCGTTAGAAGCTTGTGCATAGGCGCCGTAATCAGTGTAAATACTGGCTTTTAACTCATGGTAAGACGCTTTGTCATCTTGCTCTTTGTAAGTTTGCGCAAGTAATTCTTTACCTAATACATGCTCTGGTTTTTCGAGTAAAAAGTATTTGAGTAATTGGTGCGCTAAATCGAGTTTGCCTGCTGTGATAGCTGCATTAGCATAATTGAGCGTGACCACCTGATTATTAGGTTGGCGTTGGTACTCTTTTTTTAGCATGGCCAGTGCTTCGTCGTATTTTTTCTGGCCGAGTAATAAATCGGTTTTTGAATCAAGAATAAACAAACTGCCGGGTACTTTTTTCTCTAAATTAGTGAGAAGGTCGTTTGCTTCATCATATTTCTTTTGGTCAATCAGCGTTAAGGCAAGGCCGTACTCTGCTGCTGCGGTAAGTGCAAAACGATTAATGCGTAAATGTTTACGAAATTCTTGTTCTGCTTTCGCGCTTTCTTGGCCATAGCGGGCAATTACACGTGCTTTTGCTAACGAGAAATCTAATGACGAATCGATAAAGCGTTCAGGGTATTGCAGTGCGCGCATACGCACATCTGAAACACGCGAATCGGGTAATGGGTGAGTCAATAAAAATGCCGGTGGTTTTGGCATATGGCGCATTTGATCAGCAAGTTTTGCTAAAAACTCGCTTGATTCTCTTGGATCAAACCCTGCGCTATTAAGTGTTTGCATGCCAACGCGGTCTGCTTCTTGCTCTGCGCCTCGGCTGTGCGTTAACTGACTTAGTTGCGCTTGTGTTTGGCTTGCAGCCAAAATAGCCATACCGGCGTCGGGGGCAATCATGGTTGTTAAAATGCCGGCTATCATCCCTGCAATGGTTAGTCCTTGATTGTCTTTTGCTTGTTGTAAACGTCGTGCTAAGTGACGTTGTGTTACGTGAGCGATTTCGTGTCCAAGTACTGACGCCAGTTGGCTTTCGTTATCGGCATTCATAATTAAGCCTGTGTGCACGCCAACATGACCACCGTAGAAGGCGAACGCATTTATATCTTTGCTATTAATCCAGAAAAACTCAAATGGGAAGCGAATGTCATCAGCATGGGCAACAAGACGATTACCAATATTGGTAAGGTATTCATCTAGTGCAGGATCTTGCATTACACGCGAGGTGCCACGCACTTGCATCATCATAACATCGCCGATGGCGCGTTCTTTTTCGATTGATAATACTTGTACTGCTGAGGTGCCGAGATCGGGTAACTTAAAATTGCTTTGTGCCACAACAGGAAGCGAAAGTGCGAAACAAAAGCACGTTAGCTTTTTTAAAAGGCTGGGTTTTGGCATGTTATTCCTTTTTTTGTAGCATTTCATTTGCCATTAAATGAGCGAGAGCAAGTTCGTCCTGACAAGCGTCGGCTGAGCGTTCTGCTTTTTGGTAGTATTCTTTAATTGACACTCCCGATACTTTTATAATGTTTAGTTCGCTCTTTAAAAATTCAATGGTTTTATGCACTATTTTATGTGAATGCAGAATTAACGCTTTGTCTGCTTCATCACCGCGCTGAAAATAAAACTGGATGTACTTATGCAGTTGATTAATTCGTAGCACATTGCGCATTGCATGGGGATCCCATACTTTAAATTCCATCAATTTATTTTCTTTTACGTACTGGTCGATTTCTTTGTCTTTGGCATAAGGAAAGGCAAAAAGTTCAAAGCCACGTTCAGTGAATACTTGGTAGAGGGCAAGTCTTGGTGGGTTATCGCATTTAATTTCACCGTTTTCGAGTTCTTCGCCACCAAGGAGTGCTAAGTTCCAGTTGCGTTTATCGGTAATACGCTTAATCGCGTTATCAAAGCCATGACTAAATACACCTTCAGCTTCACCAACAGAAGCAGCCACCAAATGATAAAAAGGTGGGAGTTCACCCCAATTTAACTGTTTTTTAAACCAGTTAATGTCTTTTAACGTGGGGTTTTTCGGTAGTTCGTTTTTTTTATTTTGTTTTGTCATAAACAGAAAGCTAATATGATCAAATTCGGCTTGTATACTGTGAATTTAGCATAATCATCAAAAACATGCTTGCGCTTTGTAAATTACTGAGCGGTAACTGCTTTATCAAGCTGTTTCACGGTGCGTTTTGTGGTAACGTTTGTTGCGAAAGAGACTTGTTTTTTATTCTGTATGAAAGATTTAACAGGGCTTAAATGTCCTCAATTATTTGTTCAATTTAAATATCTATTAAAACAAAACAATACGGCCAATTATGTGGTGTTTAAGTTTGCTCAAGATGCACAGCTCAACGATGTATTTCGCTATCTTGACAATCAACAGCGAACCTATACATGGCAATCTAATGTATTAACTGTAACTAACCCCATTGAGGAAGCGAATTAGTGTTACATATTTTTAAACAGTGGTACTCGCGTAAGTTTTCAGATCCAAATTCAATTACATTATTAATGCTGACGTTGGGTTTAGCTGCGGCATTTTATTTTTTTGGCACGTATATTATTCCGGTTATGGTGGCATTAGTTATCGCGTATCTATTGGATTGGCCGGTGCAAAAACTAATGCATACGGGCGTGTCTCGCGTTATTTCTAGCACTTTGGTGATGTTGATATTCAGTGGTGTAGTTGTATCTATTGTGGTTGGTATCATACCAGTGTTATGGCATCAATTATCAAATTTTGTGCAAGATTTACCTTCCATGTTAGAGCAGGGAAAAGGGTACTTAATGACGCTTCCGAGTAGTTATCCTGAATTGGTTAACCCTGAGCAAGTTAAATCGATATTATCGTCTGTGGAAGGGCACGCGGTTACGATTGGTCAAACGGTATTATCTACATCTCTTAATTCATTGAAAGATGTGGTGGCTTGGTTAGTTTATTTGATTCTTGTGCCTCTTTTAGTGTTTTTTATGCTGAAAGATAAACATTTGCTACTTGCGGGTTTTGAAAAGTTTATTCCAAAAGAGAGAAAACTAATAAGTCAGGTTTGGCAGGAAATGAACCAGCAAATTATGAACTATATACGTGGCAAAATTTTTGAAATTTTAATTGTTGGTTCAACCACGTTTATTACGTTTACAATATTAGATTTGCGCTATGCGGCGTTACTTGGCACGTTAGTTGGTTTCTCGGTGCTTATTCCGTTTGTTGGTGCGGCGCTGGTAACAATCCCCGTAGCGCTTGTGGCGTTATTTCAATTTGGCGTGGGCAGTGAGTTTTGGTATGTGATCATTGCTTATGGTGTTATTCAGGCGTTAGATGGAAATTTATTGGTGCCATTGCTGTTTTCAGAAGCGGTAGACTTACACCCGGTTTACATCATTGTTGCGGTATTGTTTTTTGGCGGCTTGTGGGGTTTTTGGGGCGTTTTCTTTGCAATTCCGTTAGCGTCGCTCGTGAGGGCGTTATTAAATGCGTGGTCAATGTCGAATCAACACGAGACAGCAGAAGCTTAAAGGCAAAAAAATAGCGCAGATTACTGCGCTATTTTTTTATGTGTTTTGCAATTTATACTTTAGGCTGTGCGTCAATTGATTGGCCATTTACCCCAATTGAATCATCCGACATTAAGTATAGGTATGTTGGCATTAAATCGGCTGGTGTTTTTAACTTGTCTTTATCTTCACCAGGAAACGCAATTGCACGCATTGCTGTGCGTGTTGCACCTGGGTTGATACAGTTGATACGAATATTCGTTTTGCCAACTTCTTTAGACCAAGTTTGCATCATGCCTTCTGTGGCAAACTTCGAAATTGCGTAAGCACCCCAGAACTCTCTTCCTTCGCGGCCAACACCACTTGATGTAAATATTATTGATGCGTTATCGGATTTTCTTAACAGTGGGAAAAGTGACCTAGTTAACACAGCTTGTGCGGTAACGTTCACTTTCATAATGTTTTCGAATGTTGATACGCAGAAATGCTCCAGTGGGCCTAATGAACCAATGATAGAAGCATTGTTTAATAATCCGTCAAGGCGACCAAATTCATTTTCAATTGTGGCTGCTAAGTCACGATAGTGTTGTTTTGTTGCGCCTTTCATGTCGAGCGGAACAATTGCAGGTTGAGGTGCGCCTAATGCGATAATTTCATCGTATACGGCTTCAAGTTTTGCAACTGTTTTACCTAATAAAATTACCGTTGCGCCGTGTTTTGCAAATTCAATTGCGGCAACTTTACCGATGCCATCACCGGCACCCGTTACGAGAATGACTTTGTTGTTAAGCGCGTCATTACTTGCTTGATAATCATGCATATTAGTTTAGGTGTTCAAAATTTTTCGCCATCATACCATAGTCAAGTAAAATAGTTTTGTGATTTATTTAAATTTAGGTGGAGAAATTGCTTTGTTTAAGTTAACTTTAACTGGTCTAATGTCTTAATAATAACCACCGACAAATTAATTTTTGATGTTTAATATCAAATACACACAATAAAAAAGATCGGGTTTGGAGCAATAAAATGAAAAAAGTGCTACTCACATTGGCGATTACTACAGCGTTATACGGCTGTGGTGAGAGCTTAGAAGATGTTAAAAATGAGTCAGAAGTAATCGCGCCTGCAAGGACTGCAGCTACTGTCGCATTTGATCCGTCAAACGGCGTCGTGTCAGTGCCAAATGATCTACTGTTTTTAGGAACAACTGACGGCACATTAAATATGCCAGGCGAAGCCGCCGAAGAAATTAATTATGCTGACCCACAAACGGCTTTAGGCGCCCTTGATGGTTGGTCAACGCAATCACCTTATCAAATTGCATTAGATGTACCTGCAGGTTTAGTGCTGGATACTAGCACTGTTAATGGTGATTCAGTGCGTTTGTTTGAAGTTGTAATGGGCGCAAGCATTACTGACACAGAATGTGCGCAAGTACAAGCGGGTTTAGCATGTAAGTACGTTAAAGAGCTAACATTTGGTGTTGATTTTGTTGCACAAGCTAGCGGCAACAATATCGCGATTGTTCCGCTTAAACCATTTAATCAAGGCTCTGCATATATTAACGTTGTGACAAAAGCACTACGTGATACGAGCGGTGAGTCATTTGAACCTTCAGAAACTTACGGTTTAGTTAAACTCGACATTGAATCATTACCACTGGTAACTGATGAACAAAAAGCGCTACAAGGCGTAATTAATAGCTATGAAAATATCGTTACTCAATCAGGTTCTTTGACCAAAGACGATATTATCTATACTGGCGCAATGAGCATTCAATCAGCTGGCTCGGTAATGAGTATGGTTAAAAATATGTATGCAATGAGTGCCGCTACAAAACAAAACATGCCACAACTTATGATGGGGCCATCTACTGGTATGACTGTAGGTGACGTATTGTTCCGCTCTCAAGGCGCGCAGCCGCCTTCGCCAGTTTTTGATCAAATCAAGTATGAGCGTGGTTCGGTTGTATTACCACACTACTTAAGAAAACCGCAGGGCACAGATGATTCTGCGTTAAACGACACATACTGGAAAGCGTTATGTGATGGCGCGGCAACGCTTGCTGGTTTCGTAGCAAATGGAGGCTATATTCCGGAACAACCTGCAGAAGGTAAAGACACAATTTGCTTTAACGCATCGAATGGGTTACTGCGTGATCTAGGTTTAGATGAGCAGCGTCACTTAACTAAATATAACCCGCTACCGTATCCTCAAAGCTATGCTAATGTACCAGTTCAAGTTACAACGCCAGCAGAAGACTTAACGGTCATTAATGCAGTACGTGCACAGCTTGGCATGCCAGCACTAGCTATGCCTGCAACAGGTTGGCCGGTTGTTATGTTACAACACGGTATTACTAGTACAAAAGAAAGTATGTTAGCGATTACAGCAGCGCTTACATTACAAGGTTTTGTAACGGTTGCAATTGACCACCCATTACACGGTGAGCGTGGTATCGACGCTAATGATGACGGCACAGTTGATTTTCTTGCTTCGGGTGATGACGGTAATGTACTTCATTATATGAATTTGTCGTCAAGCTTAGTGGCGCGTGATAATTTACGTCAATCAATGGCTGACTTACTCGGTTTACGCTTATCACTAGCGGCGACAAACCTTCAAGGCATCAATCCGACAGACGTAAGCTTTGTTGGTCACTCTCTTGGTGCTGTGGTTGCACCAGGTTTCTTAGCTGCTGCAAATGAGTCAGTTGCTCCTTTAGTAGGCCCAGAAACAGCAGCTCTAATCGACCCACTATTCAAGGTAAACACAGCAGCACTTGCAAGTGGTAGCGGTGGTTTAGCTGGCTTTTTACTTGAATCGAACGCGTTTGGTAACGTAATTAAAGGTTCCGTATTGGCAGGAGCGGGCACAGCTGAATCAGCTGAATTTATTGCATTTATGAGTTCTGATGAGGGTAAGGCCGCATGTGCTGACTATGCGGGCTCACAAAGTGAATTTGCTGGTTGTGCATTTGTTGCGTATACAACTATGCTTGCCCAGGCTGAAGAAACAGAAAAATTAGCGAATATTTCAGGTACGATTAGTCAATTCGCTTTCGCAATTCAAACCGCAGTTGATGCAGCTGACTCTAATTCTTTAGCAAGTAAAGTTGTTTCTCAGGGTACAGCTATCTATCAAAACGTCGTAATTGGTGACGGGGCGGGTAACCCAGCAGATACGGTTATTCCACCATATTCAACAATTAACCCTGTATCAGGCACTGTGCCATCAGGCATGCTAATGGGTCTTACGCCAGTAGCGACGTCACAAATGACTGAGACGCCTAATAGTTACTTAGTTAAGTTTACCAAAGGCCACCATGGCTCAGTACTAACGCCTGCGCCTGCATATGGTGTTACGGCAGCGGATGCTGCAGCTGCTAATGCTGAAATGCAAAGCCAGATTGCCTCGTTCTTAGCGAGCAGAGGCTTAATGCTACAAGTTACAAATACCACTGTTGTAACTGAATAATATTAAACACAATATCAAGCCGCGCTCATTAGTGCGGCTTTTTTTTTGCCTCGATTTTAATTAGAGTACGCAAAACATTAATTACGGAGTTAAAGTTTGGAATTTTTATACGAATACGGATTATTTCTCGCAAAAACAGTCACATTTGTAGTAGCGTTTGCCATTATTGTTGTATTGATTGTGGGGGCTTCAAGTAAACCTAAAGCAAGTAAAGGTGAATTAGCGATTGAAAGCTTAAGCGAAAAGTTAGATCAACAAAAGAAAGCGCTATTAAGCGTAACGCTTGATAAAAATGCCTTTAAAGATTTTGAGAAGAGCGAAAAAAAAGCATCTAAAGAGACTGCAAGCGAAAACCTAAACAAAGTGTTTGTACTGACTTTTAAGGGCGGCGTTGATGCGAAGGAAGTCGAGTCATTGCGAAATGAAGTGACGGCGATTATTCAGGTCGCAAAGCCAAGTGATAAAGTCGTCCTTAAGCTTGAAAGCGGTGGTGGCGTAGTGCATGGTTATGGGCTTGCGGCATCGCAATTAGCACGCCTTAAACAGGCAAACCTTGAACTTATTGTAAGTGTAGACAAAATTGCAGCAAGTGGTGGTTATATGATGGCCTGCGTATCAGATAAATTTGTGTGTGCCCCGTTTGCTATGGTTGGCAGCATAGGTGTCATTGCGCAGTTACCAAATTTCAATAAATTTCTAAAGAAAAATCACGTAGAGTTCGAGCAAATTACCGCCGGTGAATTTAAACGTACGCTAACAATGTTCGGTGAAAATAATGACATTGGCCGTGAAAAATTTAAGCAAGAACTAGAGCAAATTCATGAATTGTTTCGCGAACATGTTCAATCTGCTAGGCCAAACCTAAATGTAGAAAAAGTGGCGACAGGTGAAACTTGGTTTGGTACAGATGCACACAAGTTAGGATTAGTTGATGAGATCCAGACAAGTGACGATTTATTGCTAGCGTTAAATGAGCAATTCGAATTGCTTGAGATAACCTATAAAACCAAAAAAGGCTTATCAGATAAACTCGGGTTAGGCGTAACAGGAATTATTGACAATGTAATTGCTAAATTATTATCAAAAAGCAAAGAGCTATATCATTAATAATTAACCTGAGCTTGGGATACAAAAACTATCAAGCTAAAAAGTATGAAGCAACATAGCTCATATATTTCAAATGTTTAGTTAACTTCTTAATCTGGGTTCAGGTTAATTAAGCACTTGCAACAAAAAAGCCGCTAATTTTAGCGGCTTTTTAATATACGCTAACGCTTAGCGTATATTTTCAAACTCTTTACCGGCATTGCTATCGTTAAATACCGCATCATCAAATTCGCCTTCAGATTTGGCAACGATACACGTAACCATGCAATCTCCAGTTACGTTAACAGCGGTGCGAGTCATATCTAACAAGCGATCGACACCAATAATAATGGCGATACCTTCAACAGGTAAACCCACTTGATTAAGAACCATTGCAAGCATAATCAATCCAACACCTGGTACACCCGCAGTGCCAACAGAGGCAAGTGTTGCAGTTAAGATAACCATTAAGTAATCGGTAAAGCTTAAATCGACAGTAAACACCTGTGCGATAAATACCGTGGCAACACCTTGCATAATTGCGGTGCCGTCCATGTTAATGGTTGCACCTAAGGGTACAGTGAAAGAAGCAACTTTGTTATCGGCACCTAGCTTTTTAGTCGCTGTTTCTAGCGTTACAGGCATAGTTGCACTTGAACTTGACGTACTAAACGCAAAAATAGATAACTCTTTTACCTTGTTTAGGAATATTTGCGGGTTCAATCCTGTAAATGTTTTAAGCAGTACTGGGTAAACAATCAATGCATGAATAAATAGCGCAAGTAAAACGGTGCCGAAATAAAAGATAAGCTTGAGGATTAAGTCGCCTTCAATATAGCTAAATAACTTAGCCATTAAAAAGAACACACCGTATGGTGCAATATTCATTAAAATAGTAACTAGCTTTAAAATAATTGTATTTAAATCTTCAAACACTGCTGTTAAACGTTTTCCCGCGTCACCGCTAAGTGCCATTGCAATACCAAATAACAGTGCAAACACAATTACTTGTAGCATATTCCCGCTAGACATTGCGTTAATTGGATTGGTTGGAAACATGTTAATAATGACATCAACAAGTGTCGGGGCTTGTTTTGCATCAAACGTAGATGAGCTTGGCATATTAATGCCTTCACCCGGGTTGATTACAAGCGCTAGCGTCATTGCAATGGTAATCGCAATGGCAGTTGTAAGAAGGTACAAACCAATCGATTTACCACCTAAGCGGCCTAATTTTTTAGGGTCACTTAAGCTACACGTACCACAAACAAGCGAGATAAATACTAAAGGTACGACTAACATCTTTAAACTATTAACGAATATTTGACCGCCAATATGAAAAATACCGTCAACAAAAAATCCTTTAAACGAAAACGTAAACTCACCCGCGGTTAGCGTGAAATCACCTGATTCGCCCATTAGCGCTTTGAACAAAAAGCCGGTGATAATACCTAAAACCATACCGATGAGGATCTTGCCTGTTAACCCCAAACCTTTAGGTTGTGAAATAGTGGATGTCATAATTTAGTATGTATATTTATTGTGATTTTCTGCATAGCCTACCAGTGAACATAAAAATTTAAAGGAAATACGGTAAGTTTTTTTAAAAATGCTATGATTTTTGTTGGATTATTAGTTTAATATAGACTGAATAACTCTAATTATAATTTTAATGCAAGGGAGAAGTTATGCCTTCAATCCGATTACTATACGCTTTACTTTTTAGCATTGTGCTAACAGGTTGCGGTGGTGGTGGTAGTTTAAAATCACCTGATGATGGTGACAACCCTGGTAGCGGCACTGATGGCGTTATCACATTAGATATTCTAGTTTCTGATGAAAATGGTAACCCACTAACTGAATCTAACCCAATAACTAAGGCTAATCAGGGTATCGTCACTGTTACTGTCAAAAACGATGGCGTTGCTGTTACTGAAGGCATTGTCGCTTTTACTACCGAATATACAGGAAATGTATTATCTGATACTGGCACCCAAAGATTAGATGCTGATGGAGTTGCAACAATTCGACTTAGTGCTGGTGAATTTAAAGGTGCAGGAGCCGTTACTGCAACTTTGGGCGGCTCTGACGTCAGCAGTGTTGGATACTTTTTTTCATCAGGCGATGACGCATCAGTCGAAACAGCAGATACGACTATCGACGTTAAGCTTCTAACCGGGTGTAACGATGGTTGGGAAAGTGATAGAGACTTAGTTAAGCTTAACCCATTAGATCCAAGTACAGGCTGTACCGTTTTATCACGTGATATTTCATCAAATCAAATCGGGACCGTTTTCGTTGAAGTATTAAACGCGAATTCGGGGGAGGGGTTTGAAGGAATTCTAATTAATGCAGAGAGCACTGTTGGTAAATTACTACCGGAGTCGGGCTCGCAGGTTACGGATAATTTCGGCATTGCTTTACTTACATTTGAACCTGGCACTAAAAATGAAGCGGGTGAAATTACTGTTTCTGCTCGTGACGTGTCTAAAACAAAAGCAGTTAGTGTAGGTGTAGCTGAGTTCTCGCTGGCAATTAATAATGGTTTGAATCTTAAATCTGATAATTCAGGTGATTATGTGCCACTTGCGGCTGGCGCGACTACTGTTATTACAGTAGATATAATTGATACTGATGGCTCACCATTAAATGTGCCGCTTGATGTAGAGTTTAGCTCGGCGTGTAGCCAAAATGATGGTGCTAAAATAGATACGCTAGCCACGAGTATTGGCGGTAAGGCGTCTGCCACTTATCGTTCACTAGGCTGTAAGGGTAACGATAGCGACATCATCACCGCATTTGTAAACGGTAAGTCAATCAGTACAACGTTGCCATTATCGGCTGCAGAGGTAGCTTCTATTGAGTTTGTTGATTCAAGTCAAACGGTAATCGCACTTAAAGGTACAGGTGGTAAAGACCGCACAGAATCGAGTAATGTTTCATTTAGACTGAAAAACGAACTAAATGAGCCTGTGGCAAATAGCCGTCTAGATTTTAAGTTAAATTCGTATAACGGTGGCGTATCACTTAACCGTACATCAATCAATACTGATAGTGATGGTATTTCGCAAGTAACAATTACTTCGGGTAAAGTACCGATGAGTGTGCGCGTATATGCGTGTTTTATCCCTGATAATCAAATTCCAGATTCTTATCCAACTGACGACGTTACATGCTGGAAAGAGCATTATGATGCTTGCCAAGCAGATTCAAGTGCAGAAGGTTGCCCAACTGGTGACCTGTCTTTGGTTGAATTAGATGCGCAAATTATGACGGTATCTGATTTGTTAACAATCACGTCAGGTTTACCTGATAATGATAGCTTTAGTTTAGCTGCTGAAACCTTTTCAGTTGAAGCGTTATCATCTGACGGTGAAACTAGTGACCTAACAGTCTATATGGCTGACCACTTTGGTAACTTTGTGCCAGACGGTACCGCAGTGTATTTACGTGCCGAAGGTGGTGCGGTAGGTTTAATTGATGGCGAGCAATTTACAGATCTACTTCGTTGCGAAACGGTAGATGGACAGTGTACCGTTCAGTGGAAAAGTCAAAACCCACGACCATTTACTGAAAGTAAGTGGGGCAATACCATAAATGGAATTAATCCTAACACTAACAGTGTTAACTGTGACCCGTTTTTTGGCGAACCGGCACCGTGTTTGAACGGTATTGTTAATGCTAACAATAATGCTGACGGCGTACCGCTTGGTGCACGAGCAACTATTTTGGCCACCACTGCTGGAGAAGAAAATTACATTGATCGAAATGCAAACGGCATGTTCGACTCTGGAGAATTTTATAGTTCTTACGATCTAGCTGAAGCATTTGTTGACCATAACGAAAACGGCCAATTTGACGGTAATGTAGATTGCAGTACGGGTGAAAACTGTGTACCAGACAACACCAATGGCGGTGAGTTTGAGGAATTTGTAGACCTAAATGGTGATGGTGAATACACCGCAGCCAATGGTAAATTTAACGGTTTAGTGTGTTCTGAACAGGCTGAAGCAAATGGTGATTGCAGTAAAAGCTTAATTGATTTACGCCGTAATATTGAAATTGTGATGTCAGGAAGCACTGCATATGGACGCTATGTTATTAGCAAATCTCATCCTATTCCTAGTTTTCACGGTACCAATGGCACGATTCCAGCAGATTGCTCTGATATAGTTGTAGTTCCTCCAAGTGATCGCTCGTGGGTGTTCGAAGATGGAAGTAATAACTCAATCACACTTCTCGAGTTAGAACAATCTGAAAATCAGGATTATTGTGATATTAAACTTGCAGATATTTCACGTATTCGCATACACGAAGACGACGATAACAATAGCAGCACTCCAGCGAATTGTGATGGACCTGATGCGGTATATGAAAATGGGGAGTGTACATCCGACCCAGATCAAGCAATCGATGTTGGTTTATCTCGCGTAAGCTTCCAATTCTATTTTAGTGATATTTATAACAACCCAATGCCTGCAGGTACAGCGGTTGAATATGGTTCGACAAATGGAGACACAGACGCTGATAACTATGTGTTGGCAAATTCAACCAAGACAACAGCATCACGTCGTGGTCATACCGTAAGTCGTGAAGGTACACCAAATAAGAGAACCTCAGGTGAGTTTTTCTATAAATTTTTAACGCCAAAAGGTAACTCTTCAAAGGTACCTTTGACGATAATTGATGAAGGTTAACCTTTGAGATTTAAAAAGCGCCACTAAGGCGCTTTTTTTATACGCTAAATCTATTTTCCTTCAGAAATCTATCAGTTCAATCTAGTCAAATTTTAATCAAGCCGTGTGTTTTTAACGCTAACACATATAAAAATAGCGAGTTTTTGAAAAATATGCTTGTCAGGCTGCCACTTTGTCGATATACCTTTAATAATAGCGCCCTAAATGGGTTAACAAATTAAATCGCACTGCGTAAGTAAAAATAGGCAAATATGGGTAAGTCGTTAGTTATTGTTGAGTCACCAGCCAAGGCGAAAACAATCAATAAATATTTGGGCAAGGATTTCGTCGTAAAATCCAGTGTTGGCCACATTCGTGATCTGCCAACATCTGGTAAAGCGAACAAAGCCGCTACTAAATCGCCAGCTGAAGTACGCAAAATGTCACCAGAAGAAAAGGCTAAATATCGCAAAGAAAAAGATTATGCGAATTTAGTTGCGCGTATGGGTATTGACCCTAATAAAGGCTGGCAACCACATTATGAAGTGCTTCCTGGTAAAGAAAAGGTTGTTGCTGAATTACAAAAACTCGCAAAAGACGCTGACTACGTTTATCTCGCAACCGATTTGGATAGAGAAGGGGAAGCAATTGCTTGGCACCTTGAGCAGGTAATTGGTGGCGATGAGTCAAAGTATAAACGCGTTGTATTTAATGAAATCACTAAAAACGCAATTCAGAATGCTTTTGCTGAACCTGGCCAATTAAATACCGACATGGTTAACGCGCAGCAAGCGCGTCGTTTTCTCGACCGTGTTGTTGGCTTTATGGTGTCACCGTTACTTTGGGCGAAAGTAGCACGCGGTTTGTCAGCGGGTCGAGTACAATCGGTCGCAGTGCGTTTATTAGTTGAACGTGAACGTGAAATTAAAGCGTTCATTCCGGAAGAATTTTGGGATATTCACGCAGAGCTGAAATCTCATGAAGATCAAATTCGTTTTGCAGTAGCAAAATATTTAGGCAAAGCGTTTGAACCAAAGAACAAATCAGATGCAGATGAAGCCGTTGCTAAATTAAAAGCAGCAGAATACAAGGTTGCAGCAACCGAACAAAAACCAAGCAAAAGCAAACCGTCAGCGCCATTTATTACCTCAACAATGCAGCAGGCGGCGAGTACGCGCTTAGGTTACGGCGTTAAAAAGACCATGATGCTCGCTCAGAGGCTCTATGAGGCTGGTTTTATTACGTATATGCGTACTGACTCAACAAATCTATCAAATGATGCTGTAGAGGCTTGTAGAAGCTATATCGAAAATGAGTTTGGTGATAAATATTTACCTGCATCGCCAATTCGTTATTCGTCAAAAGATGGTGCGCAAGAGGCGCACGAAGCAATTCGTCCATCTAATGTTGCTATTTTGTCGGGCCATTTAGACGGCGTAGAGGCTGATGCCAAAAAACTGTACGAGCTGATTTGGCGTCAGTTTGTGGCATGCCAAATGACACCAGCGGAGTATGACTTAACAACAATTACCCTTGCGGCTAATGACTATGAATTAAAAGCCAAGGGTCGAGTACTGAAGTTTGATGGTTGGACGCGTGTTCAGCCGTCAGTTAAAAAGAAAAACCAAGAAGAACAAGCATTGCCTGAGGTTAAAACGGGTGATGTATTAAAGCTTGTTGAACTTGATCCTAAGCAACACTTTACCAAGCCTCCAGCACGTTTTAGTGAAGCCAGCTTGGTACGTGAACTTGAAAAACGTGGAATTGGGCGTCCATCTACGTATGCATCAATTATCTCTACGATTCAAGATCGTGGTTACGTGCGCGTAGAGAACCGTCGCTTCTTTGCAGAAAAAATGGGTGAAATTGTTAATGAACGCTTAGTTGAAAGCTTTAGCGATTTAATGAATTTCGATTTCACCGCAAAAATGGAAGAGCGTTTAGATGATATCGCAGAAGGCGAGCGCGAGTGGACACACGTGCTTGATAAGTTCTACCAAGAGTTTTCAGCGAACTTAGATAAAGCCAGTTCTGATGAAAATGAAGGCGGCATGCGCACCAACCAAGTGGTTGAAATCGACTTGTCGTGTCCTACGTGTAGTCGCAATATGGGTATTCGCACCGCCTCAACAGGTGTTTTTTTAGGGTGTACTGGTTACGCATTGCCACCTAAAGAACGTTGTACGCAAACGATGAATTTGGTACCAGGTGAAGAAGCGGTCGCCGCAGATGTGGAAGACGAAGAAACAGAAGTGCTTCGTCAGATGAAACGCTGCCCTAAATGCGAAACAGCAATGGATTCTTACCTAATTGACGAAACGCGAAAATTGCATGTGTGTGGTAATAACCCAGACTGTGATGGCTATTTAATTGAAAGTGGTAGCTTTAAAATTAAAGGATACGACGGCCCTGTTATCGAATGCGACAAGTGTCAGTCTGAAATGCAATTAAAGTCGGGTCGTTTTGGTAAATACTTTGGTTGTACTAACGAGGAATGTAAAAATACCCGTAAGTTGCTTAAAAATGGTGAAGCTGCGCCGCCGAAAGAAGATCCGGTACACTTACCTGAGTTACCGTGTGAAAAGTCGGAAGCGTACTTTGTGTTACGTGACGGCGCTTCAGGTATCTTTATGGCTGCGTCAACGTTCCCGAAATCACGTGAAACGCGAGCACCTAAAGTGTCTGAGTTAAAACGTTTTCGCGATCGTATATCACCTAAGTTTTATTACTTAGCAGACGCGCCAGAGAAAGATCCTGATGATAATGACGCAATTATCCGCTATAGCCGCAAAGCTAAATCACAATATGTAATGTCTGAAGTTGAGGGTAAAGCAACTGGTTGGACAGCACAATTTGTTGATGGCAAGTGGGTAGAAGAATCAAAGGCTAAAGCAAAGCCAAAGTCTAAAGCGAAAGCCAAAAAATAATTCGCTAATCAAAAAAACGCAGCCAACTGGCTGCGTTTTTTATGTCTAGTATTTTTAAAGCGCCTAGTTACATACTTGGCTTAACGCTACAGTTGTTTTGCATTCATTGATAGGCTGGCGCCAGTGCTGCACATCCGATTGTGCAGTACAGCCAGCATCTTCAATTAGTAAGGTATTGTTATCACAAAGCAGTAACGCCGCGTTGTTTCCGTCAATAATGACGTGAAGCTGGTATTTTTTAAACGGGGTTAATCGATTGGCATCATTATTAATTGCGTCTTGTAGCAACTGTCGGCCGTCAGTGTAATGTGTGTCGCTAAACTTCAATGTGCCGTCTAGTGCCGCTGCAATATCTTTTAGTTGTGATGCTAAGTCTGCCATTTCCTCGGCTTTATAATCATTCGGCTTGTTAGCACATGCTATGCAAAAGAGCATACCCATAATTAAAATAAGGTGTTTCATATTAGTGCTCCCATGCTGTTAACTTATTAGTTTCGTCTTTTCCAGTATCTAAATTCCAATTACAAATAACATCACAAGGCGTATCACTAAAAATACTATTGGCGATAATGGTTATGTAGTATTTGATATTTTCAATCGCTAAATCAAATACATCGTTGTAATGCATTTTGCCCTGAGGTGTTTCAAGTTGGGTAATGAAATCTAAATCGACTTCTTCAAACATTGGATAGGTTAGACCATGGTCAACACCCACGTGTCGTGCCCAAGGAAAAAGCCGGTGGCTCTCCTCAGCATTATTAACCACGAACTGAAACCCTGAATGCCACGCATCAAAATCAGGTGCTACATTTTTTGTATATTCAGGGTGAGTTTGTTCTAAACAAATACGCCAAATTTGCTTTATATCGTCATCCAATTCGTTATTTGCATTAGTGCACGAGCCAATATTAAGCTCGACTCGATCTGCGTAGCCAATTTCGCCAAGATTAAGCCGTTGCCAAATAAAGGCATCTTGATTCATTTCACATACCCTATGTGCTTTTTGATTTTGCTCGTACGGCCCCACCTTTAATTCAACGACAGGATGAATAGTAATGTCTGCGGCAACGTGAGCCATATAGCCACACAGCCAAGCAAATGATTTCTCTTGCGCGTGCCCCTCTAGGGTTTTGCAATAGGCAATAGCGGCTTTAATGACGTCTCCTGTGCGCTCGTAATGCATAAGTTCAGCCCACTTATTTTGTAGCTTTTTATCTATGATCATCTATCGAAGAGTCAGATTCTTTATCTGAGTACATGCCTTGACTGTTAGCATAGTCTTCCCATAGGTTTATCAAATATTTCGGCCCTCCCTCTCCAAGTACAGAACGAAGAGACCATCCGGTTTGATCTTCCCCTAAGCAACTAGACATCTTTTATTTTGAAAATGAAGTAAGATGGAAGGTGTTATGAGAAATAAATATCCACAAGAAT
>NZ_LKBD01000024.1 GCF_001399975.1 Pseudoalteromonas sp. P1-9 | reverse complement strand
CCCTGTTGTACATGGCTTGCTCGACCGCTTCGCTCCCTGTCTCGCATTATTCATTTAAATTGTATTTTCAGGTTTGATTTAATGGGTGAAGGAGTGAACCTAAATACCTGACTCAATGGCAGGTTAGTGCCAATTTCGGCCGCTCAACTACAACCCTATATCTAACTATTCTCCAAATAAACAGACGTTCAGCCAGCTCGTTTCTGGACAGAAACGAGCTAGAGTCTTTATTTTTTTGTTGTACATTTTTATTTTAGTTTTTAGCTGTAAAGGAGCATTAAGTGTAGACACGTTGTCTACTGATAATCTCTCGAATCCAATTATGAAGAGGATCTGCGGTCATCCTTTTGTGCCACGCAACTATGACTTCAAACGAAGGAAGTTCAAGATCGCAATCTAGCTCCTTAAGACAATTGATTGGCAACAATTTAGTAGGTAGGAAGGCAATTACGTCGGTAGAAACAATGCATTGTGCAGCAGCCGAAAAAAAAGGAACACTCATGACTATATTTCTTTTCAAACCGCGTTCTTCAAAGTATGCATCTGCGGAGCCCACAAGGTTTGCTCTTTTAGGCGAAATGACCAGTTGCGGATGTTGTGCAATTTGCTCAACAGACCACTTTTCATTAGCTCTTTCATGATTTTCAGCAATTACACAGGTGTGAGTTTCGACGAAAAGAGTCATGGTTGGATACTTTGAAGGTACAAACTTTGGAAAAGAAATAACAATATCGAACTCGCCGTTATCCATTAAAATGCTTAAGTTATCAATCTCGAAGTCTTGTACAATTATCTTAAGGTTTGGCGCTTGTTCTCTAATTGTTTGAATCAGACTTGGTAATACCACCGCCTGTGCATAATCAGAAGCACATATCCTAAAAACACCACTTGCGCTACTAGGCTCAAAAACCTTAGGTTTTGTGATATTTTCTAGACGCGTTATGATCTCTGCTACTTCCTGTTGCAGAGATAGCGCATGGGCTGTAGGCACCAAACCGTTACTTTTTCTATTAAATAGTGGATCTCGAAAAGACAGTCTGAGCTTTTTGAGTTGCTCACTGACAGCTTGCTGAGTTAGTCCTAATCTAGAAGCTACCCTTGAAGCATTCTTTTCAATCAAAAGGTAATGCAACACTCTTAACTGCTTTATGTCCAAACCATTGATACCAGCCATACTTGTTTCTCATACATAAAATATCTGTTTTTAATTGTATCACCAAGAAGGTAATCTTTTTTATCATTTTTGTTGTACCTCGGCAGCGGTGCATGATTATTGGAGTATTGCATGAAATTAAAGTCTTATGACCCTAGCAATGGTGAGCTTCTAGGTGAGTTAGAATACTCTTCTACCGAAAATACAGAACGAGTAATAGAAAAAGCCAAAAAAGCTCACAAACACTGGAAGAACATCCCGTTACAAGATAGGGTAAAAATAGTGGATAAGGCCTTTAAGTCTCTTATTCCCCATCAAGAAGATCTAGCCGTTCTATTATGTAAAGAGATGGGTAAAAAGCACAATCGAGGACTAAGTGAAGTACGCGGTTCAATTTTTTCAGGTTCTCATTACGCAAAAGAAGCAGGTATTGCTCTTTCTTCGCAACCTAATAGTAGCATCGAGTTCAGATCTCTTGGTGTATGTGCCGTGATATCACCTTGGAACTACCCCTTAGCTATGGCTGTAAATCTTATCACCCCTGCCCTTGTAGCAGGAAACACAGTCGTATTTAAACCGTCAGAAGAAACGCCATTAATCGCTGATAAGTTCGTTGCATTACTTAACTCAGCATTACCAGATAATGTCTTAAATATTCTACATGGCGATGGTTCAGTTGGTAACACCATCGTCGATAGCCCTGACGTAAACCTAGTTGCTTTTACTGGATCTTTAGAAGTGGGTAAAAAGATTATGAGATCGGCTTCAAAGAACCTAAAAAGACTGGTAATGGAACTTGGTGGCAATGACCCGATGATAGTGCTTGATGACGCTAATATAGATGCCGCAGCACAATTTGCAGTAGCCAGTAGCTTTGAAAATTCAGGCCAAATGTGTACATCTACTGAGCGAGTTTATGTCCAATCAAAGGTTGCTCCTGAATTCATAGCAAAAGTAAAAGCTATCGCTTCTCGATACAAAGTAGGACCTTGGCACGACGAAAACACTCATTTGGGGCCAATAATCAATGAAAAACAACTCAGTAAGATTGATTCACACGTAAAAGATGCCCTTTCTAAAGGTGCTAGTTTGCTATTGGGTGGGCAGATTTTAGATGGTCGATATTACGAACCAACCGTTGTTACGGGAATCGAAGCAAATATGCTCATGGAATCAAATGAAACATTTGGACCAGTTGTCGCTATTTCTGAGTTTGAAAGTATTGAAGAAGCCATATCCCGTGCTAACAACTCTATTTACGGATTAGGAGCGGTCGTATTTGGACAAGCAAATGCCAGAGCAGTAGCAAATCAACTTGAAGCTGGAATGATTGGCATAAACAAAGGCCCCGGTGGAAGCGGAGATAGCCCTTGGGTTGGCGCTAAACAAAGTGGATATGGATTTCACGGAAGCAAAGAAGGGCACAGACTATTTGCACAAGTTATGGTTGTGGAGTAATTGATGAAAAATAATACATTCTACATTGTCGAAAAAGAATCTGGTGCTGAAAGTAATGACATTCCATTATGGGCAAGCAAAACACAAAACCCAGCGAACTTAAATAAGGTATCAACACTTGAACCGACTATAAAAGTTATAGAAGATGTACCCGGTGCATTTCAGATACTCGATGTACTCTCCAAAGAGGAATGTGCATCCCTTATCTCTATTGGAGAAACATTAGGTTTCAATAGGGATGCCGCAGTCTCACTACCTCGCCATATCCGACATAACGATAGTTTAACGTGGGTAGTTGATGAAGCTACAGATACAATTATGTGGGAAAGGTGTAAACACCTTTTCTCAGAAGGTATTGATGTTATATATGGGCAAACTCCGCTGGGAATTAATGCGCGATTTAGATTTTACAAATATGACAAAGGGGATTTCTTTAAGCCTCATACCGATGGTTCGTGGCCGGGAAGTAGAATTATAGAAGGCAAAAATATACACAATGCTTACCCTGACCGATGGAGTCAAATGACCTTTTTGATTTTACTTTCAGAAGAGTTTACAGGAGGCGATACTCAGTTTTGGGTAAACAAATATGATAAAACATTGCCTGCAAAAAGCGCTCAAGATGCTAAGCTTGTAAAGGTTAGAACACCTGCCGGAAGTGTACTGTGTTTTCCTCACGGTATGCATCCCCTGCACTGTCTACATAGTTCAGCTCCAATTGACGAGGGCATCAAATATATAATCAGGACGGACTTACTTTTTCCCACTAATTAGTAAAAGTTGGTTAAAACTAGCTTCATATATTAGGTTTAAACATGAAGCTAGTTTTATATATTGGATTAAGAGCTTATGAATGAACACGGGGAATTTTACATTGAATATTCACACAATGTGTTTTTTGTAAAAATACTTGGGCCTTGGAATTTTGAGGCGTTTGAACACTACAATAATGACTTTAACAAGCAATTGAAAGTCAATAAATGCCCATCATATTCTGTATTCGCTGTCCTTGAAGGTGATAGCTTAATGATCCCTGAAGTAATTGAAGCATTTAAAACATCGACAGCTCAACGCATAGCGACAGGACTTAACAACATCGCATTCTACTTAACAAAATCAGTATGCCCACACGCATTTAAGCAACAAATACGTGAGCTTTATCAAGGTAAAAACCTAAACTTTAAGTTTTTTAATGACATTGAGTCCGCTAAATCTTGGCTAAAAAAATACGAGAGTACCTTAAAAGATGAGCTAGTTAATAAGCTACTTTAATTTATCTGTACATCATTAGATTCTGACCAAACTCTTAACTCTTCCAAGATATGTAAAGCTGACTTCCCAAAATCAGTCAGTTCATAAGTAACTGCTATTGGTCTATCGCTTATGACTTTTCTAATTACCATACCTTCGTCTTCAAGTTCCTTGAGACGCTGATCAACCATTTTTTTTGTTGCGCCGCCGAGCATTCGAGTCAAATCATTAAACCGGACAGGCTCATCTTTTAAATGATAAATAATTGATCCTTTCCATTTTCCGCCGATTAAACGCATGCCTTTTTCAATTGCACAAGGTTCCATACACGCGTTATAAACTTTTTTTCTTCCCTTACTATCTGTTTCTATTAAACTTTTCACAATTACTCACTTATTTATTCTAGGTTACTAAAAGTATACTAATTGATTGTTGTTAAAAGGTATCTAGAATATACCACAATTAACCATTCAAAATAAATTTTATTTTTGGAGAAACACAAATGAGCAATATTTTAATTATCAATGGTCATCAATATTACCCTTTTTCGGAAGGCAAACTAAACGCTACGCTAGTAGAAAAAGCAGTTTCAATGCTAGAGGCAAAAGGCCACAAAACTCGTGTAGTTACAATCTCAGAAGATATTAACGTTGAGAGAGAACTTGAGAATCATCAATGGGCTGATATCGTTATTCTTCAAACCCCGGTAAATTGGATGGGTGTTACTTGGTCATTCAAAAAATACATGGATGAAGTCTATACAGCGGGTATGGGCGGCGCATTATGCGTTGGTGATGGCCGAACAGAAGACGCGCCTAAGAAAAATTATGGTATGGGCGGCACACTTACTAATACAAAATACATGATGTCTTTGACGTTCAATGCTCCAGAAGAAGCGTTCAATGATGAAAATGAATTCTTCAATGGAAAATCAATTGATGACCTGTTGTTCCCTATGCACATGAACTTTAAGTTTTTTGGTATGAAGCCAATGGAAACATTTGCATGCTTTGACGTGATGAAAAATGCAGATGTTGAAAACGACTTCAAACGTTTTGAAGCTCACATTAACAAACATTTTTAAGGAGAAGTTATGAGCGTTGAATATACTACTAAATTACACGCAGGAGCTGATTTCCCTGTAATTGAAGCAAAGCTATTAAATGGCGATGTTAAAAAGCTTTCTATTCCTGAAAATGGTTTGGATTGGAAGATGGTTGTTGTTTACAGGGGGCAGCATTGTCCTCTTTGTACACGATACCTAAACCAATTAGAAAATGTGAAAGATCTACTTGCTCAAACAGGTGTAGATTTGATCGCCGTTTCAGGAGACAGCAAAGAACAACTTGAAAGTCATTTGGAAAGACTTAATGTGACCTTCCCTATCGCATACGGCCTTACTGTTGAACAGATGGAAGAGCTTGGACTGTATATATCAGATCCTAGATCGCCCGAAGAAACGGATCACCCTTTTGCTGAGCCGGGACTATTTGTGGTTAATAGTGAAGGTAAAGTGCACGTAGCGGATATTTCTAATAACCCGTTTGTAAGACCAGAACTTCAGTCATTAATTAGTGGCTTAGACTGGATACGAAATCCAGCTAACAACTACCCTATTCGTGGTATGCATAAATAGGAGTTCCTATGAACAAGGTTGTTTTGACTGCTGTTATATCAGCCCTATTGTTTGGAAATGCGTTTGCAGAAAACACAAAAGTCGAATCTGCACACATCGCATCTCCAAATCAATATGAACTTCTACTTGAGAACCAAGTAGTTACCGTACTCAAGATGACGCTCAAACCGGGTGAACAGGATAATTGGCATAAACACAATGCTGAAACTGTTTACTTTGAAAAAGGTGGCAAGGCGACGATAACAACAACTGAAAAAGACATGACTTTAGAGATCCCTGATGGCTATGTGATGTGGCATGACCAATGGGAGCACAGAGTTAAAAATGTTGGTGATACAACAATCACTGCGATCATTGTTGAAAAGAAATAGCTATGTCAAAAATGCAAATTAACATTGATATCGTTTCTGATGTGGTTTGTCCTTGGTGTGTAATTGGCTATGGTCGCTTAAAAGAGGCATTAGCCAATTTTGACACTAAATTCGAGGTTAACATTGTCTGGCACCCCTTCGAGCTTAACCCAAGTATGCCCAAAGAAGGTGAAAACCTAAGACAGCATTTATCGAAAAAGTACGGGACTACGTTAGAGGGTAGTATCAGAGCAAGAGCTATGTTGACCGAAGAAGGCAAAAAAGTTGGCTTCAGGTTTAACTACTTTGATGAGATGAAAATGCTTAATACACATCAATGTCATCAACTGCTTCACTGGGCCAAAGAAAGCAACTTGCAAAACCAATTAGCAGAAGCACTTTTTGAGAATTTTTTTAGCAACAAAGGCACTTTCACAGAATCTGAACTTATCCATGTTGTTGAAAAGGTTGGCTTGAACTCCCAGCAAGCGCAGTCTGTATTGGATAACAACTTATATAGTGAAGAAGTGAAGCTAGTTGAAGAGCATTGGCATCAAAGAGGAATACATGGCGTACCATTATTTATTTTTAATGGCGAACAGGCCCTTTCAGGTGCACAAGAATTAGCAACTTTTGAACGTGTACTCAATCAATATTTAAAAAGAGACTATTAATTATGTTTACATACTATGAGCCGGATACGGCTCCAGAAGAATCGAAACCATTGATGGAGCAATCTTTAGCTGGCTTTGGGATGATCCCAAACCCCCACAAGATTTTAGCCGAAGCTCCAGCAACATATAAAGCATACAACCAAACGTTTACAAGTTTTATGAAAGAGACAACTTTTAGCCCGGTTGAGCAACAAGTTGTTTTTATGACGTCAAATTTTGAAAATAATTGCCACTATTGCGTTCCCGGTCATACATGGATGATGAAGTCATCTAAAATGCCAGATGATGTTATTGAAGCTTTAAGAAATGGCACTAAGCTGCCAGACGCAAAACTTCAAGCGCTGCATGATTTCACAAAAGCCTTATTAGACAACCGAGGCCATATTGGTGACGATAAGTTAAATGACTTTTTGAATGCTGGATATACAAAGCGCCAAGCATTGGAAGTATTAACCGGATTGGCATCAAAATTAATTTCAAACTTCACAAACGCATTAACGCATACAGAAGTAGATGATGCAATGAAGCCTTACGCTTGGGAAAAGCCGGAGAAATAGTATGTCACTAGAAAATCATCCAATGTGGCGATTGCCAAAACACCACTTAGATCATGAAGATGCACATGACCATGTGCATTGGGTTGAGTTATTTTATGATCTGATCCATGTGGTCATTATTTTCTTACTTGGAAACTTTTTAAGTGACCACTTAAGTGTGGATGGCTTTCTAGCTTTTGCAGGACTATTTATCGCTGTGTGGTTTGCATGGGCAGACTCTAGCGTGTTTAACTCGCTCTATGTCAGCACAGACGTAAAACATAGACTTATCATGTCCTGCCAAATTGTAACCGCAATGGTTATGGCGGCGTCTATTCCTCATGTATTAGATAAGGGCTGGATGTATTTTGCTCTTGCCTATGCAGCAAATAGAATGATCACGGCCTACTTTTATCACAGAACAAATAGGCTTGGTATAGAAGCAACTGTGCTTTCCCGTACAGTAAGCCGCAACTTTTTTGTGCTTGCTATCGTATTCGCTATTAGCGCTTTTCTACCTGCACCATACAATTTTGCGGTATTTGCACTTGCCATAGTTTCGATCCAACTTCTGTATATGCTTCCAAAAATTGGCGTTTTGGAGTGCAAGCGATTTTTGCCTCGATTAGGACATATGTCTGAGAGATTCGCTCTATTACTACTCATTGTTGTAGGTGAGGGATTCTTTAAGCTCGTGATCACACTTTCCGAAAAAGGTGTATATAAAGTTACTCCTGAAGTCTTATTTAACTTCATGTTTGGAGGGATAGCTGTATTTATTCAATGTTGGATATACTTTGATTTTGTTGGCAATGGTAAGCCAAAAAATCAAAATAAATGGACACTGGTTAATTGGTGGTTGGCTCACCTATTCTTAATGTTGTCTGCTGTGATGATCGGTGTCGCACTTTCCGGTGAAGTTAAAGTTGGATTTTGGGACCCTTATCCTTTGAAATATGGTGCCATTGGTTGTATCGGCCTTGCCTCATATTTACTTTGTCTACTTTGGATTCAATTCAATATCGAAGAACGCATTGCACATCGATTTGCTACTGCAAAAGTACGAATGTTTGGTGTTGTTTTAGCTTTGGTAACGCTGTTGGTTTTACCATACGTACCAGCAATAGTGGGTAATCTGCTTTGGGGAACTGCTTTAATTTCACAAATCGCTATTCCTGTAACTAGAGCTTATCTTACCTTTTCCAAAGAAGAACAGGCTAAAGTTTAAGAATTACGCACTAAAGATTCACTCAATAATTAGCGGAATAATTGATGGGCAAGGCACTAACAACAAGAAAGAGGGTATACGATATTCTCGAACACGGGTTCGATGGTTCAAAGACTAGCCGATTATTTAGCGGCTTTATCGTCATAGTTATCATTTTAAACGTAGGAGCCATTATTGTTGAGTCCTATAAACCAATAGGAGAAATGTACCACCAAGAGTTTCTCTTATTTAACATTTTTTCTGTTATTGTGTTTACGGTAGAATATTTCGCGAGGATTTGGGTTTCAGTTGAATCTCCGCAAAATGACCGCTCTGAACCAATAAAATCAAGAATTAAATATTCATTAAGCCCATTATCACTTATCGACTTGCTAGCGATAGCTCCTTTTTATTTATCGTTCATATTTGCCATAGATTTAAGATATCTGCGGATGCTTAGAATGCTTAGGTTATTGAAACTAACTCACTACTTCAAAGGACTCCGCTTATTTATGGATGTATTGAAGAAAGAATTACCTAGTGTTGGTGCTGCCATAATTATAATGTGCGTTCTAGTCATACTTTCTGCTAGCGTAATGTACGGCGTTGAACATGACGCCCAACCAGATGTATTTGACAGCATACCAAGTGCAATTTGGTGGTCAGTCGTTACCATGACAACCGTAGGCTATGGTGATGTGACCCCAGTAACTTTCTTAGGTAAGTTTATATCTATATTTATTATGTTATTAGGGGTGGGCATAGTGGCGTTA
This sequence comes from Pseudoalteromonas sp. P1-9, assembly GCF_001399975.1. Classification (GTDB taxonomy): domain Bacteria; phylum Pseudomonadota; class Gammaproteobacteria; order Enterobacterales; family Alteromonadaceae; genus Pseudoalteromonas. The sequence goes on along the minus strand of NZ_LKBD01000024.1, from coordinate 59,670 downwards.
CCAGCAGCAATGCTTGCAGCTAAGTTCGGTGATGAGCTGAGAACGCGGAAGCAACTTCTGGAACGCGAGATAGCAACCGCACTTCAGGACGGTATAATCACTTCAGAAGAACAAGCTGCTATTGAGAAGTTATCTCAATCAATGGGGATCTCAACCGAAGAACTTGAGCACGTAATATTAAACTATAACAGACACAATTCTAAACCAGTGACATGCGAACATTGCGGTAAAACCTAGCTTTTTAGCGACCCCATATTAAAGCTTTTTGTTTAGGTGTGTAGTAAATACGTTTTCTTCGTTTCATTGCAACGTTCTCCATAATTAAGGATAGCATTGCATCCACCAATTGAACTCACAGCTCGATAGAGACCTTAACTCTAACTCACTTTAGGGCAGAAATGCGTTAGCGGAACGTCCGCTTTGTAGAATTACAACCTTAGCTTCGAAACATCGTGACCGTCTCAAATTCGCTCAAAGCTGATATTGAAAAGCGTTGCTTAGGTCTTTCGTCACCCCTTTAATCAAACCTGAAAGCAAAATTTAAATGAATAATGCGAGGCAGGGAGCGAAGCGGTCGAGCAAGCCATGTAGCGACAGGGATGTTGCTTGATGGCGTTTATGTTCAGATTTAAATTATGTTTGAAGAGTTAGTTTGATTTAGGGGCGCCGAGGGATTCCAAAGGGAGACCGGCGATAGCCTCCCTTTAGCTGTCGTCGCCAGCGCGACAAACAAAGACTCAAGTTATAACAATTCATCCATGAAGCTGGGTTACATCGGTCATCCTTGACCTCATTTCAAAGTACAGCGAACTTCGTCTCGGTTACTTTTCATCTTTGGCTGCTGTCAAAAGCAGCGACAAACAATGTATCGAATATTAATAAGTGCTAAGGGTTAACGCTGAAGCAATCACTTGGAATCGCTACTTAAACACCACTGTTTTATTACCATTAATAAATATCCGCTGTTCAGCGGCCCACTGTAGAGCGCGGCAGAATACGTTTTTTTCAACATCGCGGCCAAGTGCCGCTAGCTTTTCGGCATTTTGTGCGTGGTTTACATGGCAAATATCTTGTTCGATGATTGGGCCTTCATCGAGTTCATCGGTAACAAAGTGGGCGGTGGCGCCGATCATTTTTACGCCTCGCTGGAATGCTTGATGATAGGGTTTTGCACCAATAAACGCGGGTAAAAAGGAGTGGTGAATATTAATGATTTTACCGCTGAACTCGGCCACAAACTCTGGGCTTAAAATACGCATATACTTGGCAAGGCCAATTAAGTCAGGATTAAACTCGTTAATTTTTTCAGCCACTTTGGCGTCGTGTTGTTCGCGTGTTAGGCCATCATGGCTAATGCAATAAAATGGTATATCAAAGCCTTTAACCAGCGGCTCTAGGTATGGATAATTAGCGATGACCGCTTGAACCTCCACATTCATGGCGTTTTCAAAGCATTTTAATAACACACCGCCTAAACAGTGTGCTTCCTTGGTGGCAAGTAACACCACTTTAGCTTTCTCTTCGCCTTTTAAACTGATGTTTGAGCCCTCAGGTAATAGGTTAATGAGCTGTTCAACAAGGTGATTATTGTCAAAGTCACCTTGCAGTGCAGTTCGCATAAAAAAGCGATGATTTTCTCGGTCAACAAATTCGTCGTTGCGAATAACATTAAGCTTATGCTCAAAACAGAGATTGGTTATTTTAGCGATGAGTCCTGGTTCATCGGGGCATTGTGCAAGCAGTACTTTTTTCATGGTTCCTCATTCCAGACAGCAAAAGTAATGAGTGTATATTTATATATTTTAATTATGTGATCAATAAATAAAATTAATATTTATTGTGTGATGAGCAATTTTACAAAAAGTAGCATGAATAAGGTTAATAGGCGTTAAAGAGGTTTAACCATTTCTGACAATTGCTTACAACTTATTGTCGTTAAGAGCACTAAACTAGCCATAATCTCATTTTGAAAAGGAAGCACAATAATGGCAGTTTCTAATTTTACACGTGCGTTGCTGGCACTTTCGCTTATCTCATCGTCATCGGTGTTTGCTAATGGTTCTGAACAAGCTGAACTTAAAAAGCATACCTTCGGTGGAAAAATCGCAACGGGTAGCGTTGAGTTATATGATTTACCTGATGAAGATTATACAAATGTGTACTCTTACTATAACTATAAATTTGATCAAAACTTTTCACTCGAAGTTGGTTTAAATTTTGGTATGGATGCCAGCGATTGGGAATGCGACGATTTTGATGATGGCTTTACTTGTCGCGACCGCAATGACTCAATGTTTAACATCATTGGCGCCGATGAATTAGAGGTAACTAACTTTGTGATTGCAGGTAAAGCACAATTACCTTTGTCGCAGCGCAATAGTCTTTACGCTAAAGTTGGCGCTAACTTCTATGACTATGAAATTTCACGTAATGATCGTACGTTTATCGATGATTCGGGCACAGGTGTTTACCTTGAAGGTGGTTGGCAGTACGTGTGGGACTTTGGTTTAGGAATGGACGCAGGCGTACAGTATTTTGATATGGGCGATTTAGATTCTGTATCGTTTGCTGTAGGTGTTAGTTATCAGTTTTAATTACTAGTGTTAATTAGTTAACTCTATTTAGGGTTAAAAATTAAATAGGCCGGCGTTTTGCCGGCCTATTATTTAACGGCTTGTGTGCTTTATTAATGCTTTGAGTTTTGCTGGTTTTACAGGCTTACTCAAGTAGTGAATGTTTTGCTCTTTAGTGCTGCGTTTTAGCTCATCATCTCTTACCGCAGTGATTAATACAGCAGGAATACTTTCTTGCCACTGCTCGCGTAATTGCGCAATTAAACTAACGCCATCCATTTCATGACTGAGTTGATAGTCCATTAGAATTAAATCTGGCTTAGCTTGGTTTTTTGCGTAATTTAATACATCGCCCACTTTATTGAAGGCAAAATAACGGCATCCCCATTTGCTCATTAACGTGCCCATCGCATCTAAGTTCTCTTGCTCATCATCAACGATTAATACGTTAAGGGTTTGTTTATTATCAAGCTTAACCTTGTTGGTTGATTTTTCTTGTACCAGTTTGCTGTCGCCATAGGGCACTTCAAGCGCAAAGCAACTGCCTTTGTTTGGTGTTGATTTAAGCTCTAGCGTTAACGACATTAAATCGGCCATACGTTTTACTACGCCTAAACCAAGCCCTAACCCTTTATTGTCGTTACTTTGTACACGGTAGAAGTCGTTAAAGACTTTTGCTTGTTCTACTTCGCTGATACCGGGGCCTGTATCCCATACTTCAATACGCAGGCTGTGTTTTCGCTTTCGACAAGCCACTAATACTTTACCGCTTTCGGTATATTTCACGGCATTTGATACTAGATTCTGAATAATTCGGCGCAGATAAGTGGTGTCGGCATGCACTACAGCATCATTGCTGCGCACTTTGAAATCGAGCCCTTTTTCCTTGCTGAGAATAACGTATTCATTACTCAGTGGCGCTAAAATATCATTAATCGGAAAGTGACGAGGTGTCGGCGTCATTGCGCCTTGTTCTAACTTAGCAATTTCTAATAACCCCGACATTAAATGCACGGTTGAATCAAGGCTATCGCCAAGTTTTTCCATGGTACTGAGGTTGCTGTTAGAAAGTTCCGTTTGGTCAACAGCCGCCAGATAAAGCCTTGCGGCATTGAGTGGCTGTAAAATATCGTGCGACGCGAGCGCTAAAAAGCGGGTTTTACTGTCATTAGCTTTTTCGGCTTCTAGCTTGGCTTGGTTAAGTTGTTTTTCGGTTTCGATTCGTTTTTCAATTTGCGCTTCTAAATCTTCATTGATTGAACGGATTTCTAGGGTACGTGCTTCAATGCGATTCTCTAAATCAATATTCACTTCTTCAAGCGCATTTTGCGTTTCAATGTGTGTGGTAATATCTGAGAAACAGGTAACAAAACCACCATCAGGCAGTGGGTTACCTATCATTTCAATTACTTGGCCGTTGCGTCTGCGGCGAATAAAGTGGTGTGAGCTGCCGTTACGTAAGTGTTGCACACGTTTTTGTACTTGTGCGTCAATTTCGCCCGGTCCGCATTCACCTTTACTCACATTGTGGCGGATCACTTCTTCAATAGGCTGGCCTACTTCTAAGAAGCCTTCGGGGTATTCAAATAGTTCCGTGTAGCGTCTATTCCACGCTACTAACTTAAGGTTTCTGTCTACAACTGAAATGCCATGGCTTAAGTTTTCGAGCGAGGTAAACAGTAAGTTTTGATTAAATTGAATGGCTTGTGTGGTTTCATCGAAAAAGTTAACCACTTCTTCAAACGCCATTTGCTTACCAGAAATTACCGCACCAATTAATACGCGTGCAGACGATGCGCCGAGTACACCGGTAAGAGCTCTTTCACAAAAGTCGACAAAGTCAGTTGTCGGTGTATCGTTATCGTCGGCAAAATCGTGTCGCATGGTATAGCGCACAATTAATTGCTTAGAGCGCTGAATACCTAAAAAGGTTTGTAGCAGTACTTTAAGGTCGTACACCGTGGCGTTAATTTGTTTACTGTGATGTTTAGCAAGCTTTAGCTGCTCTTTTGGCTTCACAAACGCAGCTGCCTGTATTCTATCAACTAAACGCTCGTTGGCACCCAGTGAAAACGCGATATAACACACAACATTGGCAATTAGCGCAATAAACGTACCTTGGGTGATTACACTTTGTTGCATTGCGGTGTTAGTGGTTACGGCACCTTCAAATAGCGGCAGCATTAAAAACAGTAGCCAGCAGGCAAACCCCGCTAGTAAGCCCGCATAAACGCCGTAGGCATGGCCTTTACGCCAATAAAGACCACCGACAACCGCAGGGATTAATTGAGTCACCAACGAAAATGCCACTAGGCCCATACTCGCTAAAGCAGCTTGGTTGCCAAACAATTGTTGATAAAGGTATGAAAGCCCTAAAATAACTGCAATGGTAATACGTCGCGTTAATAAAATTCGGCGTTTATAGCTGGTGGTGATCAGGTTACGTTTAAATTTACGACGTAGCATTAACGGTAGCACAACATCGTTTGAGATCATGGTACTCAGTGTAAGCGTGGCAACTACAATCATGGCGATTGCCGCTGACAGACCGCCAATAAATACAAACGTTGATAATAAGGTGCTTTGTTGAGCAAGGGGCAGTGCTAATACAAAGCTGTCGGCTGCAACATTACCACCAATTTGTGGGTGCATTGCCGCGGTTGCAATTGGAATAATAATGCCCGCCGTAAGCAATAAATACAGTGGAAACGCCCAGCGTGCGGTTTTTAAATGGCTAATATCTTGGTTATCGACAACGGTTACATGGAATTGGCGCGGCAAACAAATAACTGCAGCGGCTGCCATTAATGATTGTGCGACAAAGTTAAAGCTAAAAAAGTCTTCTTTTTGCCATTGGCCAAAAGCGATTTGGGTAACAAAGTAATCCCACATGCCATCTTGGTAATGCGTAAAAACATAATAAGACAGGCCCGCTACCGCACCGAGCGCAAGCAGTTTAACCGCAGATTCAAAGGCGACTGCCAACATTAAACCTGAGCGATATTCGGTTACATCTACTTTACGTGTACCAAAGTAAATGGCGAAAATTGCCATAATCAAGGTGCCCATTAAGGCCATCATACTGCCAGATATTTCGCTGTCGCTTTGCAGCAATACAAAGCTGGTGCTTAGTGCTTTTAGTTGCAGTGCGATGTAAGGAATCGTTGCAAGCAATGCAATAAAGGTCACTAAAATTGCTGTGAGCTGACGTTTTCCGTAGCGGGCAGAAATAAAGTCAGCAATTGTCGTGATATTTTGTTTTTTACTAACCAATATCATCTTGCGCAAAAAACCGTGACCTAAAATAAACAGCAGTGCAGGGCCCAATAGAATGGGCAGGTAACTCCAACCTGAATTAGCGGCTGTGCCTACAGCGCCATAAAAGGTCCAAGAGGTGCAGTAAATACCTAAGGCAAATGAGTAAACAAAGGGGTGGTGACTAATTTTCTTGGCCAGAGGTGTGGTTTTATCACCCCAATTAGCAAGCCAAAATAGAATGCCAACATAGGCCAAAGCGACGAAAATTAGCGCAATTGTCATGGTTACTCTTGTTATTCTTCTTAATTGATACGCTAATTTATCACTTTTTAATGAAACTGTGCATCTCAATCACAATTACTCCAACAGCTTGAATTTACAGGCCGAGTGTCATTATGAGTGGCGATGTTCGACTAATGTCTTAACCTTAGGGAAAAATAGAGTGTTACGTTTACGTAAACGTAATATCTGTGTGCTTTAAAGCCTTATTTTTACTCGCTTTCGTTTAAATTACAGTCAGCTTTTACCTTTAGTAGGTAGTTAAGTTAATAAATTGTTACGACTAAGGTCGCACTTTAATCTTTTATGTGCGTTGCTAGAGTCAATGATGACGATTAATTAACGTGCAACTTTGCATGACTAGGGGATATAAAAATGGCTTTTAAAGATAATGATCAAGCCAAAGCATATTGGAGTGAAAACCTTTCGCTAGTAATAAAGCTACTAGCCGTTTGGTTTGTAGTTTCGTTTGGCTGCGGCATTTTATTTGTCGATGCGCTTAACGAAATCCGTTTCTTTGGTTTTAAATTAGGTTTCTGGTTCTCTCAGCAGGGCGCCATTTACACCTTTGTTGCCCTGATTTTTGTTTACGTATACAAGATGGCTGCGTTAGACAAAAAGTACGGCGTTGACGAGTAAGGAGAATAATAATGGACGTTCAAACGCTAACTTTTATTATCGTAGGTGCAAGCTTTGCAATGTATATCGCCATTGCAATTTGGGCGCGTGCGGGATCAACTAAAGAATTCTATGTTGCTGGTGGTGGTGTACCGCCTGTTGCAAATGGTATGGCTACAGCAGCTGACTGGATGAGTGCTGCGTCATTTATCTCTATGGCGGGTATTATTTCGTTCGTAGGTTACGATGGTGGTGTTTACCTAATGGGTTGGACCGGTGGTTATGTTCTACTTGCCCTTTGTTTAGCACCCTATTTACGTAAGTTTGGTAAGTTCACTGTGCCAGATTTCATTGGTGACCGTTATTACTCGCAAACAGCGCGTACGGTAGCGGTTATCTGTGCAATCTTTATCTGCTTTACTTATATTGCAGGCCAAATGCGCGGTGTAGGTGTTGTATTCTCTCGCTTCTTAGAAGTTGATATCGAAACCGGTGTTTACATTGGTATGGTAATCGTATTCTTCTATGCAGTATTAGGTGGTATGAAAGGTATCACTTATACGCAAGTAGCTCAGTACTGTGTACTGGTTTTTGCATACCTAGTACCAGCTATCTTTATCTCATTGATGATGACAGGTCACGTACTACCACAAACAGGTTTTGGTGCAACATTAACTGATGGCTCAGGAATGTATGTACTTGATAAACTCGATGGACTCAGTGCCGAACTCGGGTTTGCCCAATACACCGAAGGGTCTAAATCGATGATCGATGTATTCGCAATTACTGCTGCACTAATGGTAGGTACTGCGGGTCTTCCTCACGTAATCGTTCGCTTCTTCACTGTGCCTCGCGTAAAAGACACGCGTATTTCAGCGGCTTGGACATTAGTATTTATCGCAATTGTTTACACTACAGCTCCTGCGGTTGCATCGTTCGCCCGTGTAAACCTTATCGATACTATTAATGGTAAAGACGGCAGTGGTACAGAGTACGCAGAGGCACCAGCGTGGGTTAAAAACTGGGAGCGTACTGGCCTAATTACATTCAATGATAAGAATGGCGACGGCAAAATGCAGTACTCTGCAGGTAAAATTGAAGATCCTAGCAGTGCTAATGAAGTTAAGATTGATCGCGACATCATGGTACTAGCGAACCCAGAAATTGCTGACTTACCGGCATGGGTAATTGCATTAGTAGCAGCGGGTGGTATTGCAGCGGCATTATCAACAACAGCAGGTCTGTTATTGGTTATTTCAACTTCGGTATCGCACGATTTACTTAAACGTACCTTTAAGCCAAACATTAGCGATAAACAAGAGTTAATGGCAGCACGTCTTGCTGCGATGGTGGCGATTGCGGTGTCTGCTTACTTTGGTATTAATCCGCCAGGGTTTGTGGCCTCGGTGGTGGCATTTGCCTTTGGCTTAGCGGCGGCGAGTTTCTTCCCAGCAATTATTATGGGTATTTTCTCTAAGCGTATGAATAAAGAAGGTGCGATTGCCGGTATGGTTTGTGGTATTGGTTTTACTGCGGCGTACATTATTTACTTCAAGTTCGTAAGCCCTGACCTTAACTCTGCTGAGCACTGGTTATTTGGTATCTCACCTGAAGGTATCGGTATGATTGGTATGCTAGTTAACTTTGCTGTTGCAATTGCGGTTCAGAAAGTTACCAGCGAAACACCAGAAGAAGTACAGCAAATGGTTGAAGATATTCGTAACCCGAAAGGGTCAAGTGTAGCGCATGCTCACTAAAGTTTGAGCTAAATCAAAAATCAAACTCAATGCCCGACTATAGTCGGGCTTTTTTTTGTTTATTGCTCTGCTAGAGTCAAATGACAGAGGTGAGTTGCCTTAAGGGATGATAAAGCGCACCTTTTTAAGGCTGTACACAGTTAAGGAGAGTAACCATGGCATTAGAGCTTAATGAAGTAGCACGTTTTGTTAAAGCGCAAGCACCGTTTAGTGATCTTGAATCCAGTGCCACTGAGTACTTTATTAAAAGCCTTGAAGCGGTTTATTTAACACCAGAAAATCAAAACCAATGGCTAAACTCAAATGCACCCTGCTTATTTTTAATTCGCTCTGGCTTGTACGATATTTTAGATAGCAGTGGTGAAGTGGTTGCGCGCTTATCTGAAGGCGATTATTTTGGCTACCCATCGCTATTAACAGGCGAGCCAATTAGTAATCGATTAGAAGTGCAAAACGAAGGCATTGTATATCTGCTTAGCCAAACTCATTGGGATTATCTGCGCGAACACTATAAAGCATTTGCCCAGCACTTTGTGCGTGCCCATGCTAACCGCCTACTCAGTGTGAATTATAAAAAGCGCAGCGATGATTGGTCGAGCAAACGCATAAGTGAAATTATGAAGCAAGGTGCCGTTACAGCAGGCCCTGAAACTAAAATTAGCGATGCCGCCAAAACCATGAGTCAATTTGGTGTTTCATCGCTTATGATCACTGAAAATAACAAGCTGGTGGGAGTGATTACCGACCGCGATTTACGTAACCGCGTGCTCGCAGAAGGACGTAGCCCGAACGATGTGGTTGCAACTATTATGACCACAAAGCCAAAGCATGTATTTGAGCACAACCGTGTATTTTCTGCATTTCATTTAATGCTAAAACAAAATATTCATCATTTACCTGTGCTTGATGAATCACATCAACCCTTAGGTATGATCACCGCAACCGATTTATTGCGCCAGCAAAAATCTGACCCAGTGCAACTGATTGGCCGTATTTATAAAGCTGAGAGTGTTGCTGATATTAAGCGCTACGCATTGGAAGTGCCTGAGTTATTGCGAGGATTTTCAGACAGAGTAGAAGATACTAGCTTAATTGGTAAATTACTCAGCGGTATCACCGATGCCATGACAACGCGTTTAATTCAATTATTTCAAACGCAAAATGGTGCAGCGCCAACGCCGTTTAGTTGGATCTGTTTTGGCTCGCAAGCACGTGAAGAGCAAACATTGCATTCAGATCAAGATAACGGTTTGTTGCTGCCAGACAACCTGTCGCAAACGGAGCTAGATTACTTTAAAGCGTTAGGCGAGTTTGTTTGTGACAACCTAATTGCGTGCGGAATTAAAGAATGCCCAGGTGGTATTATGGCAAGTCGTGATGCGTGCCGTATGGGGCTTTCTGCATGGTTAAACCAATTTGGCTCTTGGATTAAAAGCCCATCGCCGCAGGCTATTTTAAACTGCAAAATCTTTTTTGATATTCGTTTTGTTGATGGCTCTGAAAGTTTGTTCGAAGCATTTAGCAAAGGCATATTAGCGATCACTAAAAATCAGATATTTTTTGCCTCAATGGCAACGGATATTAATACTAACTCGGTGCCGATCGGTTTATTTAATCAGTTTAAATTAGAAAAAGATAAGCAAAAACATACGTATATTGATTTAAAAAAGCGGGGTGTGGCAATTATTAACGATATTGTTCGTCTTTATGCGCTGCATCATAATGTTACTGCTGCTAATACCTTAGAGCGCTTAAGTGCGTTGTCTAAACAACAGCAAGTGAGTAAAAAAGATATCTATGATTTAAAAGATTGTTGGCGCTACCTTACACAGCTGCGTTTAAATGTGCAGTTACAGCAAAAAGGGTTACCGGCAAATTGTATCGACCCAGAAGATTTAACCTCACTTGAACGCCACCAATTAAAAGAGGCGTTTTATTTAATTAAACAAGCACAGCAAGCGGCCGCCTTTAAGTTTGCTAGAGGTAGTTTGTGATGGGAATACTTGAATCAATTAAGCGCTTTTTTGTGTTGCCCGAAAAAGACAATGACATATTGAAAAGTAACTGTTTTAAGGTGGACTATTTAGTTATTGATTTAGAGTTAACTGGGCTTAATGCAAAACAAGATGAAATTGTTTCGATTGCGTGGGTGCCAATTAGTCATCAACGCATTCAAATAGGTCAATGTCAGCACTTTATTAATAATCAGGTGAGTAATTTAAATCAAAGCCCTGTGTATCACGGCATTGATAATACAACGCTTGCGGCAGGTGTACCGTTAAATGAGGCACTTAAAGCGTTAAATGAACTACTGGACGATAAAATATTAATATTTCATAACCAACAGCTTGATTGGGGATTTTTACGTATCGCGTTTAACAAAGCGGGTTTATTGCATAAGCCTTTAGCAATACTCGATACTATGAATATCGAACATAAACGCCTTGCTCGCCAAGGGCATGTAATTGCGCAAGATAGCTTAACCTTAAGCAGTTGTCGCGAGCGCTATCGTTTGCCCGAATACAGTTGTCATAATGCACTTACCGACGCCATGGCCACCGCTGAGTTGTTTTTAGCGCAAGCAAATCAAATTAGCCGTGGTAAACCACTATTAGTTAAACACTTAATGTAAAAAAGGAAGTGGTAATCACTTCCCCTGAAAGATAGTTACACGCGCTTAAAAGCTAGCTGTAAAACTTAAACTTAATTGGCGAGGTTGACCAAGGGTTTTATTATTGGTGCGCGCACCACGTGCGTCATACACTTTATCCGTTAGGTTTTTCGCTGATAGTTGAATATCGTAATTTTCCCACTGATAACCAATACGCGCATTTATTAACGTACGCGCGTCATTTTGCGGCACATAGTTTTCGCCCCACAGGTTTTTCATTTCATTACTGTTTTGATACATGGTATCGGCTAACGCGCTGTCTTGGTAGTTTGCATCAGCAGATAGGTATAAACCAAAATCAGTGTGGTAACTTGCAGCTAAATTTGCAGTCCATTCAGGTGAATCCGCAAATGGCTGACCTTTTAAATCAAGGGTCGGTTCACCTGGAATAGCAACTAAAAACTCTTCAAACTCGGTTTTAGCACGGCCAAAACCTGCAGTTAGCGTTAAGTTATTAGTTGGGTAGTAGAATAGTTCAAACTCAAACCCTTGCACCGTCGACTTACCGGCATTCGTGGTTTCTCTGTCGTATTGGTTACCCGACAGTTGCACGCTAACCTGTTGATCTTGCCAATCTAGATAGAACACGTTGGCATTTGTCACTAAGGTGCCGTCTAGCCAAGTTGAGCGCAGTGAAAGCTCGTAGTTATCGGTAAACTCAGGGTCGTAGGTAAAGAGTGTTGCCCGTGCTGAGTTGGTACCGACACCACCTGAGCGGTAACCTTGTTGGTAGGTAAAGCTGGTGGTGATGTTATTGGTTAGGTGGTAACTCGCGCCTAACTTCGGCAGGACTTCGTTAAATGTTTTAGACGTCAGAGGCTCGTTTTGTGACGCTTGACTTGCCATGTTTAGCAGTTTTGCATTGATACCAGCTACAAGTTGGGCAAACATCGGGTTTGCCGCATAATCGCTTGGGTTTGGTAACAAGTGCGCATTGCCAATACCATAAGCTTGCTCAGTCGCATTGGCTTGTTTTTCTTGGTCCCAGCGAATGCCAGCAAACACGTCAAATTGGTCATTGATACTGTAAGTAAAATCAACAAAAACAGCAGTGTTGGTGATTTCACGATATAAATTTGAATAAGTATCTAGCAGTACAGGGTCAACAGGTGCGTACAGCGCTAATACTTGTTCGGCAACAGCCTGTGGTAAACCTAACCCGCCATTTTCTGGCGCAGCGACCAGCAACGTTGGCACGCCAAGTTGATTAAAGCTGGCACTACGATTACCAATCGCTTTATCTTTTACTTCTAAATTTGAATAATACGCGCCAATAATCCCTTTTAAATTATCGTATTCAAATGTCAGTTTTAGCTCTTGCGTTAATGTTTCGTCAGAGCGTTTATCGTGCAGCTGTGCAATCGGTAATGGCGATGCATCACCATCCCATTCGTAACCATACTGCATATCTGAATAAGTTGTGATTGCGGTTGCCGACCAAATATCGTTAATGTAGTAATCTAGATTTAATACCACTAAGTCTGAATCGGTAAATTCCCATGTTGGGTCATTAAAGTTTACTTTTCGGTAATCGTTATCGTAACTTGGGTGTGCGTCTGCCCATACAACGCCCATTTCCGTTTCAGATTTGCTGAAACTTAAAATCGCTGAAAAATCTTCAATCGGTTCAAACAAAAGTTTAAAGCGATACAGGTTTGAGTTTGAAAAATCTGAGTTTTCGTTGTTGCGCGCAATATTTTCAATAACGCCGTCATAGTCTCTGTCTTCGGCGGTAAAGCGAAATGCTAATACATCATCGATTAAGCTTCCTCCAGCGGCGATCGCAAATTCTTGTTGTCCATTTTCACCTAAAATCACGCGCCCTTTAGCGCTGTATTCGTATGCTGGGTCGTAGGTATTTACAACAATTGCACCAGCAAGGGCGTTGCGACCTTGTAATGTCGATTGCGGGCCGCGTAATACTTCCACTTGGCTTACATCCCAAGTAGAAAAGCCGCCTTGTTGAATCTCTCGCATTGGCAGGGGGGCACCGTCAACATAAACGCTGGTTAAAAAGCTGTTACCACCACCTGATACATTAAAAGAGTCAATGCCACGAATTGTAAAGCCACCTACGCCAACTTCGCCAGTCACATTAGGCACAACAGATAGGGCATCGTAAAGGTTATTAAGCTTTTGCTCTTCCAGTACTTTGTTGGTGATTACGGCTACACTGGCAGGTGTTTCTTGCAAAGTGCGGTCAATTTTTTGGCCTGTAACAATAATCTTTTCAATCTCATTGTCGTCTTCAGCCATAGTTAATGGTGAAACAATCAAGCTGGTCGCTAGTGCATATTTTACTGCAGCCGTTACAGCATTGGTTCTACGTTTAACAGTAAACATATCGTCCTTTTTAGTATGTAGTTGTGTGAGTAATTTATTGAGTAGTTAATTCAGTAACACGAGGTTGTGTTTGAGTGCTTTTAATCGCATGTTTTTTCGTCACTTGTTTTGCTGCAAAAAAGCAAATACCACTAAGCAGTAGTAAGATGCTTTGTGTAATCACAACATCAAATTTGTGTTCTGCGAGTTGTTGTGCTGCTGCGCTAGGCAGTAAAACCCAATCCAGTACGATAACAAGGGCAAATATTGCGCCGCTCAGTTGCAATGAGTATTGATTGAATTTCGCGTTGTGTTTGATTAATTGAGCAAGAACTAACACCAGCAAAAATGATGCGAATACGCTGTTTTCGATAATCTCTGCACGCGTTGATATCTCAATAGGTATTATTCGCGCGGAGCAAAAGCCAACTGCAATGGCAAAGATAAAGCCAATAAAGCCACCGCTTGTCATTCGCGTGACAAAATTAAGTGAACGCTGACTTTGATTACGCTGTTTAGCACGTTTTTCTAGCCACATTAAGTTGCCAGTTAAAATTACATAACAGGTTGCTAAGCCGAGCAAAAAGAAGGCTAAGCGTAAACCGTAGCCAGCAAAATCGCCAAAGTGCAAACGGGCAATTACACCTAAACCACTGCGCACGGCATTGTCGTAGTTGTCTTTAGTAAGATAAATTTGTTGTTGATTACTTAGTTGGTAATGTACTGCGGTTTCAGTGGCAAATCTGTCTTGCTTTTGCCCTGTAAAAATCGCAACGGCGCTTTCATCGCCAAAGTGCTCAATCATAATGCGGTCAATGATTGCGTTATCCATGTCTTTTTCTGCTATTGCGCGCAATCTGTCGATGCCGTCCATCGCCATTTTGTTGTCGATGATATCAATATGGGGTTCGTTAAATCCTGCTGCGGCGAGTAGCTTTTGTTGGTCGCCTTGATACAACACAAGGGCATAAGATATTTGGTAGACAATCACTAAGTTAAAAACTAATCCGGTGAAGGCATACATCACATGAAACGGCAGTCCCATTGTGCCAATAATATTATGTGCATCTAACCATTTGTCTTTATTGCCATCTTTACGGTATTGAAAGAAGTTTTTGAAAAGCTTGCGCCAATGAATAAGTAACCCGCTAAGCACCGCAACAAAAAAGAACAGGGTAATGATCCCGACAAAATATAAACCAATGCGGCCAAGGCCTAAGTTGTAATGAAGCTGATAAACAAAGTTACCAAAATCCATGGTATCGGCATTGCCAATAATTTCGCCGCTCTGTGCATCCAGCATAATATGCACATCGCTATGATCTTCCCCTGTTTTTGGGTCGGTACCTTCAATGTTTTTTGCAAAGTACGCTTCTATATACGGTGAGTGTTCTGTTGGCGGTAATAAATAAAACCTGTGGTCGACATATACATCATATTGCTTATTAATGGTTGCGATAGCGTTATCGTAACTAACGTTTTGAGCGTTTGTGGATACAGTTTGATTTGCATGTATTGGTAGTTTTTCCCATGCCACAATGTTTTCGCGAAATAAGCTAATTGAACCGGCAAAAAATACAATAAATAACACGATAGATATAACAAGACCTATCCATGCATGTGCATGAGTTAATGATTTTAGAGTTTTATTATTCATTATTATTGACTCATCAAAAGAATAACGTTGAGTAAGCAAGAGGGGATAAGAACAAGGCTAATGTTTTTGGCGGCTTTGCGTGCTTTTTCGAATGCGTAACTCCACACCAGTACGCCCGCCCAAATAGGGAATGCCAACACTAGCCCTGAAATAAGCCTAACGTCTTCTGCTAATGGCAAAATCAAATTTAAATTGAGCACGATTGAGATGGATAACAAAAGACCAAAAAAGAAGCCAATCAGTGTTTTAGGCCACATAGCTCACCCCCGCTAAAACCAATAACGATGCCACTACGGGTGCATTGAAACGCCAAATGCTTGTTGTATAAGTGCTTAAAATTGTGTGGCTTACCAGCGCAAGCATTAATGTGACAAAGGCCGCCAGTAGCGAAGATGCAAGCGCAAAAGACAGCGAGAAAATGGCAACACCAATAAAGTAACCAATAACTAATAAAAAATTGGCAATAGATTTATTCATTGGTTTACTGATCAGTAGTTGTTTTTCACTGCCTAAGTAACAGGCTAGGCATCCAAGCCAGATTGGGATAATTGCTAGAAAGCTCATTGTAATGTAAATGATATTGATTTTTATTCGATCCTAATGGTGTTTTTTATTTGTCGCAACATTTGTTATTCGAAAAATGTAAAAAATTATTAAAATCAAATGTATTCATCAAAAGTTGGTTTAAACGATGAGGGTGTAATAGTGACTTTTACAAAGTATTTATTATGAAATAAGGGTGGATTTGTCGGTAGGAATACGGCTGGTGTATTTTTCACTTAAAGTTTGAATGGACATCTAAACATCTAGAGCTTGATATTTCCGGCTATCCGTTCATAATTAGCGTCAGGTTAAACCCAATTTACCGTAGTAATAAGGATTAAATGATGCCAATCACAGTGCGCGATCAATTGCCCGCCATTAATACATTAAGGCAAGAAAATGTGTTTGTAATGCCACAAAGCCGTGCGCAAACACAAGAGATCCGCCCAATGCGATTGGCCATTTTAAATTTAATGCCAAACAAGGTGGAGACTGAAGTTCAGTTTATTCGTTTGCTGGCTAATTCGCCGCTTCAGGTAAATGTGGAGTTGCTGCGCTTAGATACTCACCGTAGCAAAAATACCTCTGAGCAACATCTTGATATGTTCTATAAGTATTTTTCAGAAGTTAAAAATGAAAACTACGATGCCATGATTGTGACTGGCGCGCCATTGGCACATCTTGAATATAGCGATGTGGCTTATTGGCAAGAGCTGAAAGATATTTTTGACTGGGCTGAGCAACATGTAACGTCTACCTTATTTTCGTGCTGGGCTGCTCATGCAGGGCTATTTCATCACTATGGATTAAAGCGAAAACTTAAAGCGAAAAAGCTTTGCGGTGTGTTTAAACATCAACGTTACTTTGAACACGCAGCATTAACACGCGGTTTTGACGATGAATTCTTAGTACCACATTCCCGTTATGGCCATATTAATGAAGCTGATATTGCAAACCACAGCCAACTTGAAGTCATTGCAGGTTCGCCAGAGGTTGGTGCGTTTTTAATTAAGAATAAATCCGGTTCGCAGGTGTATTTAACTGGTCACCCAGAATACGATGCAGATACTTTGAAAAAAGAGTATCTACGCGACCTAGAAAAAGCAGAAAATGCACCTAAGCCAAATAATTATTTTCCTAATGATGATGCCAGCGCCAAACCAAGTAAAACTTGGCAGAGCCACGCCTTTTTATTATTTTCAAATTGGTTAAACTACTACGTTTATCAAACCACGCCATATGATATTAATTTAGTCAGCCAAGACGTAAGGACTAACAACTATGCCGAATAAATCACAGCAGCTAAGCGCTGCATTAAAAGCGCGTATTCATATTCTTGATGGTGCAATGGGCACCATGATCCAGAAATACAAACTGGAAGAAGAAGATTACCGCGGTGACCGCTTTGCAAATTGGCATGTGTTAGTTAAGGGTAATAATGACTTACTTAGCTTAACGCAACCGCAAATTATTGAACAAATTCATCGTGAATACCTTGCGGCAGGTGCTGATATTATTGAAACCAATACCTTTAACGCGACCACCATTTCAATGGAAGACTATGAAATGGCCAGCTTAAGCCGTGAAATCAATTTTGAATCGGCAAAACTGGCGCGTAAAGTGTGTGATGAACTTGAAGCACAGGACCCAACAAAACCGCGTTATGTTGCAGGTGTACTTGGTCCAACATCAAAAACCTGTTCTATTTCGCCAGATGTAAACGATCCTGGTTTTAGAAACGTTACCTTTGATGCCCTTGTTGAAGCCTATATTGAATCAACGCTGGCACTTATTGAAGGTGGCGCGGATTTAATTCTGATTGAGACTATTTTCGATACGCTTAATTCAAAAGCAGCGGCTTTTGCAGTAGAAGAAGCGTTTGAGCGCGCAGGTGTTACCTTGCCTGTAATGATTTCAGGCACCATTACTGATGCTTCAGGCCGTACGCTTTCCGGTCAAACAACCGAGGCATTTTACAATTCTATTCGTCACATTAAGCCTATTTCAATTGGCCTTAACTGTGCCCTTGGGCCAGATTTATTACGCCAATATGTAGAAGAGTTATCGCGTGTGTGTGAAACCTTTGTGTCGGTTCACCCTAACGCAGGCCTACCGAACGAATTTGGTGAATACGATTTAGAAGCTGATGAAATGGCAAAAGAGATTATTGATTGGGCAGAGTCGGGCTTTATTAATATTGTCGGTGGCTGTTGTGGCACCACGCCTGAGCATATTAATGCGATGTATCAAGGCACAAAAAATGTAGTACCGCGCCAATTACCTGAACTTGAAGTGCGTATGCGCTTAGCCGGCCTTGAAGCCTGTAATTTAAACTAGGAGCAAACATGACAAGCAGTACAGCAGTATTTACCAATGTTGGTGAACGTACCAATGTTACGGGTTCAGCCCGTTTTAAACGTTTAATCCTAGAAGAAGATTACGAAACCGCACTGGAAGTTGCCCGTGAGCAAGTAGAGAACGGCGCGCAAATTATTGATATCAACATGGATGAAGCCATGTTGGACTCAAAAGCGGCAATGGTACGCTTTTTAAATCTAATTGCGTCAGAGCCAGATATCTCTCGTGTACCAATTATGGTCGACTCATCGAAATGGGATGTCATTGAAGCAGGCTTGAAATGCATTCAAGGTAAGGCAATTGTTAACTCAATTTCACTTAAAGAAGGTGAAGAACCGTTTATTCAGCAAGCTAAAATTATTAAGCGGTTTGGTGCAGCTGCGGTTGTTATGGCGTTTGATGAAACAGGGCAAGCCGAAACGGCCGACCGTAAGTTTGAAATCTGTCAGCGTTCGTACCGTATTTTAGTAGAACAATTAGGTTTTCCACCGGAAGACATTATTTTTGACCCGAATATTTTTGCGGTAGCTACGGGTATTGAAGAGCACGACAACTACGCGGTTGAGTTTATTGAAGGCACACGCCGCATTAAACAAAACTTACCGCACTGTAAAGTGTCGGGCGGTGTCTCAAACGTATCTTTTTCATTCCGTGGTAATAACCCGGTGCGTGAAGCCATTCACTCTGTATTTTTATATCACGCCATTAAAGCGGGAATGGACATGGGTATCGTAAATGCGGGTCAGCTTGCAGTTTATGATGATATTCCAAAAGAGCTGCGCGATACAGTTGAAGACGTAGTATTAAATACCGACCCTGAAGCGGGTGAGCGCTTAGTTGAACTTGCGCCAAAATACTCAGGGCAAGGCGTTGAAGCGAAAAAAGAAGATTTAGAATGGCGCAGCTGGCCTGTTGCAAAGCGTTTAGAGCATGCCCTTGTTAAAGGTATTACCGAATTTATTGACGAAGATACCGAAGAAGCTCGCCAGCAAGCTGATAAACCAATTCAAGTAATTGAAGGTCCATTAATGGACGGTATGAACGTAGTAGGCGACCTGTTTGGTGCTGGTAAAATGTTCTTACCACAGGTTGT
Source organism: Pseudoalteromonas sp. P1-9 (assembly GCF_001399975.1). Taxonomy (GTDB): domain Bacteria; phylum Pseudomonadota; class Gammaproteobacteria; order Enterobacterales; family Alteromonadaceae; genus Pseudoalteromonas. The sequence continues at coordinate 40,541 of NZ_LKBD01000024.1, read as the reverse complement.
TAAATCGGCGCGTGTAATGAAGCGCGCAGTTGCCTACCTTGACCCATATATTGAAGCGGAAAAAGAAGAAGGCGCTACCAACGGTAAAATCCTAATGGCTACCGTGAAAGGTGATGTACACGACATTGGTAAAAACATTGTGGGTGTTGTGCTGCAATGTAATAACTACGAAGTGATCGACCTTGGGGTAATGGTACCTGCGGAAACCATATTGCGCACTGCCATTGAAGAGAAAGTCGATATTATTGGTCTTTCTGGCCTGATTACGCCATCGCTTGATGAAATGGTGCATGTGGCAAAAGAAATGACACGCCAAGGGTTTGATATTCCTTTATTAATTGGCGGTGCAACCACATCAAAAGCGCATACGGCGGTTAAAATTGAGCCTGAATATGACAAAGGCGTGGTGTATGTTAATAACGCTTCGCGTGCGGTTGGTGTGGCGTCAAGCTTGTTAAGCAAAACGCAAAAGCCGGAATTTTTAGCAAAAACCACGGCTGAGTATGAAAAAGTGCGTGAGCAACAAGCGCGTAAACGCCCACGCTCAAAACCAGTTACACTTGCCGCAGCTCGTGCTAATAGCGCACCAATTGATTTTGTAAATTACACGCCGTCTGTGCCAAAGCAGATTGGTGTAACAGAGTTTAAAGATGTTTCGATTGAGACTCTGCGTGAATATATCGATTGGACGCCATTTTTTATGACCTGGTCGCTCGCTGGTAAATACCCGCGCATTTTAGAAGATGAAATTGTGGGTGAAGAGGCAAAGCAACTATTTAAAGATGCTAACGACATGCTCGATGATTTAGCATCATCAAACAAACTGCAACCGTTAGGCGTGATGGGTATCTTCCCTGCTAACCGTGTGGAAGATGATATTGAAATATACACCGATGAATCGCGCACTGAAGTGCTTGTGACAAGTTGTCAACTACGTCAGCAAACCGAGAAAAAAGACTTCCCGAACTATTGTTTAGCTGATTATATCGCGCCAAAAGGCACACCGGATTACTTTGGTGCATTTGCTGTTACTGGCGGGTTAGAAGAAGACGATTTAGCGGATGTATTCGAGCAGCAGCAAGATGACTATAACAAGATTATGGTAAAAGCCGTTGCCGACCGTTTAGCGGAAGCGTTCGCTGAATACCTGCATGAGCGCGTGCGTAAAGAAATTTGGGGTTTTGCCGCTGACGAAAACTTATCGAACGATGAGCTTATTCGCGAAAACTACCAAGGTATTCGTCCAGCTCCAGGTTACCCTGCGTGTCCAGAGCATACTGAAAAACAAAAGATTTGGCAGTTACTTGATGTTGAAAATCGCATCGGTATGAAGTTGACTAGCTCTTATGCGATGTGGCCGGGCGCTGCGGTTTCGGGTTGGTATTTTTCTCACCCAGAGTCTAAGTATTTTGCTGTTGCACAAATTCAGCAAGATCAGCTAGAAGATTATGCCAAGCGTCAAGCAATGAATTTACAAGAAGCCGAACGTTGGCTGGGACCTAACTTGTAAAAGCCAAAGGGAGATTTATATCTCCCTTTTCTTTGGCCAATAATTTACAGCATTTAGTGACATTTATCCGTTGCCTGTACGTTCTGCATCTAGCGACGTGCCAGCAGTATCAACTAACAATTAATTGGTATTAGTTTTTCGCGTTTAAATTCGCTTTTGTAGTGTTCTTTGATAATACTTGAATAATGATCGAATCTGTTTTTGGTGTGATGATAAGACTTTTTAAGTACTTGATGTTCTGCATCATTTTATTTGGTAACTCGGTGCGTGCTGAGTTAAATATTTTATTTGTAAACCCGTCTATTCCCAATGAGCCTTTTTGGCAAAGTGTTGAAGAAATAGCGCAATCAGCAGCGCTGCAACTAGGCACAAAAATGCAAGTGATTTATGGCGGTGGTAATCGTATTGTTCAATTAGAAGCTAGAAGCGCTAAAACAATATTTAGCGAAAAACCCCAAACCAGATTACGCAGTGATTTTAAATTATCCCGGCGGTTCTACCGCGAGCATGTCATTGCTGGAGTCGCAGCAGATTAAGTTTGTTACATTAGAGCAAACAATTTTTGGTGAAGAACGCAAAAAAATAGGGTTGGCAGGGCAAAAATATAAGCATTGGCTTGGTGAAATCTACTTTGATAATCATACGGCAGGGAGTCAACTTGCAAAAGCGCTGCAGCAATTAAAACAGGCACAATTACCCAAGCAAGAAACGCATGTGGTGGCTATTAATGGTCACTATGGCAGTGAATCGCAGGCGCGGTTTAATGGCATGCGAGAGTATTTCGAGGGCAATGAAGGGGTTGTATATCAAGCGGTGCATGCTGGTTGGTCTGAGCAGGTTGCGTTTAATCAAAGCAAGGCGCTATTAGCGCGCTTTCCTAATGTTAATATTATTTGGGCTGCGTCTGATTTGATGGCACTTGGTGCCAGTAAAGCAGCGGTAGAATCGGGTCGTATTCCCAATAAAGATATTTTTATTGGCGGTTTTGATTGGTTACCCCGCGCAATTCAAGCCGTTGAAAAACAGTCAATAAGTGCGTCAATTGGTGGTCATAAAGTTATGGGGGCATGGGCTGTTATTAGCCTAATACTGTACGATAATGGACACGATATTTTTGCCCAGCAAAAAAATAAAAAGCTAACCTTTAACCTTGATGTGATCACTAAGCAAAATGTTGCACATTTTAAATCCCATAAAGTTAAAATTAATTGGGCTGAATACGACTTTAAAGCACTTAAAGAAAAAGTGGCATTGAGCCACTCTATTGCAGGACTTAGCCCATTAAACCCTAACTAGCTAGAAAACTTGAAGTTAAGGTAGTTTGGAGCCCTAAATTAACTTGCTAACTGCTTTTCAGCCAGGTTCAGTTCCATTGTTGCTTTTAATAAACGGTAAAGATTAATTGATGCATCAATTTCTTCTTTACGGTTGGTTAAGCTCTCAATATTTAAACCTAGTGGCACATCTAAATGAGCACAGCTTTGTAAAATAAGGTTTAGATTTTCACGGCAAATGCGCACTGATTCATTAAGTGATTGCTCAGAGTCTAAAATGCGCCATTTAGTTGCTTCTGGCACAGAGATACCAAGCCATTGCATAAACTCTAACGTTTTTTCACTGCCGCATGGCGTAAAGGTTAAGATAATGCGGTTTGGTGTTAAACCTTGCTGTTTGCAACTACGGGCATAGCTAGTAATTAAGTCGATTGTCGCTTGTGCATCATATACCGCTTGCGAAATAAAATACTCACAGCCTTGCGCTGTTTTTTCTAATAAACGTTCATGTTCATTGCGCTTTGATGCGTGACGTTCCGCGATGGTAACACCACCTAAGAAAAACTTATTTTGATGCTCACTTAATGCGTTATAGGCGTTTGGTAAGCTTAATTTAATCTCACCTTCAGACGATGGACTACCCACCAAAACAAGGTTGTTAAGTGCATATTTTTCTTTGGTCTCTGTTAGCCAGTCATTAAATTCCTCGACACCACGCTGCGCGACGCTTTTATAAGTGATAACATCTAATTCTGATAAATCACTTAGCAATAAGCTGTATTCACGCGGGTCAACGGTATGCTTAAACGGAAAAGGGCGTGGTACGCTGGTGCGGCTACTTTCATCTTGAATGTCGTAAATTACTAAACCATCATATTCAATCTCATGTAAACGACCCAGTAATTTATTGGCAATCTCTGTCACTTTATCTTTTTCAGTACCCATTTTTGGTGGCGTAGTACCAATTAAATAAACGCCTTGTGTTGGGTCTTGAATTTTCTGTTGTAAAGATAAAGCCATTGTTCCGTACCATAAATAATTTCGATACAGTAACTATAGCAGCCTTTTAGACGTCTAAATATCTAAAATTTGAAATTGCGACTGAAAAAAATTGAAATAGAACTTGAGGAAAATTCAAGTTCTTGACAGGCTGTTATGAATAATTGATTTATATATATTTTCAAGCATGTCTTTGATAAAATTTCAGGCTTTATTTTAATTAAATGGAATTAATATAGTTCTCATGTCTTATTTAAAAGTCATTTCGTTTCTTTTTTTAACTTTAAGTATCTTAACTGGGTGCGGTGGGGCTGATAAAAAAGATACGACACCTCCAGTTATTTCAGTTCTTGGTGATAACCCATTGAGTGTTGAATTTGGTTCCGAATACACGGATTCGGGAGCAACGGCACATGATGCTGTTGATGGGGCTGTTGCAGTAACGAGTAGTGGTGAAGTAAACACAAGTAAAATTGGTGAATACCGTATTACATATTCGGCACAAGATAAGTCTGGCAATACGTCATTAGCTGAACGCAGTGTAGTCGTCGTTGATACAACTTCACCCGTTATCACATTAGTTGGTAAGGGAGTTGTAACGATAGAATACGCCAGCCAGTATGTTGAATTAGGAGCAAAAGCTCATGATAGTGTCGATGGTCAAATTGAAGTTGAAATTACTGGCATTGTAGATACTAAAAAACTTGATGAATATAGGGTTGTTTACTCTGCTGTCGATAGTTCAGGAAATGCATCTAGTATTGAACGAAAAGTAATTGTGGCAGATAGCTTGTCACCGTTAATTACGTTAAACGGTGAACTAGAGGTAACGATCGAATATGGACATGAATATGTTGAAAGCGGGGCTATAGCTGTTGATAACTATGATGGAGAAATAATTCCAAGTATAAGTGGATATGTTAACCACCTGAAGCAAGGAGAGTATACGGTTGAATACAAAGCCAGTGATAGCTCTGGAAACTCATCGATAAGTCAAAGAACAGTTTATGTTGTAGATACAACACCACCAACTATTGATGTTTTAGGTTCAAACCCGATTACGATCGAGTATGGCACGCAGTACATTGATGAAGGTGCAGTTGGTTCAGATATAATCGATGGTGATTTGTATGTCAGTGTTAGCGGAATTATAAACATCAACAAAGTTGGTGAATATTTTATTGAGTATGCAACGGAGGATAATTCAGGTCTCAAAGCTACAGCAACGAGAACTATTTTTGTAGTAGATAAAAAGCCACCAGAAATCACTTTGAACGGTAAAACTCCATTGATGGTAGCACAGGGCAGTAATTTTGAAGATCCTGGTGCATCAGCTAACGATGAAGTCGATGGTTTAGTTGAAGTTGAAGTTTCGCATAACGTTAATTCAAACGAAGTTGGTGAGTATTTAGTCACTTACGTGGCGACTGATAAGTCTGGAAATGTATCGCAAAAAGAGCGTTTAGTAATCGTTGATGTTGGAATTGCGGATGTGGTTTCAGATTTTAACTTATTACAGTGCTTAAACGAATCAGATTTAATTGTTGTATCTCAAGTAGAAGAGTTAGATTGCCGTCAAAAGAATATTGTTTCTGCAGCGGGAATTGAGTATTTTCAAAACATGAAGGTGCTAAATCTATCCGTTAACTCCCTTACACAAATAGACCTTAGCAACAACCCAAATATTACTGAGTTGTATTTAAATACAAATCAGCTTAGTTATATTGATTTGAGTAAAAATTTAGCATTAAGTAAAGTAAACCTTTCTTATAATAAACTTTTAAATCTTGATTTTAGTAACAATACTAATTTAACCGAAACTCTGGCTACTAATAATTTATTGGAACAAATAGTCACTTCAGGTAGCCCTGAACTTCAAATACTTGAGTTATCAACTAACAATATTATTAATGTTGATGTGACGAATAATAAAAAATTGAGAGATTTAAATGTTTGGGGTAGTGATTTAACTGAGATAGACTTGAGCAATAACGCTGAACTGGTAAGCTTGGTACTAGGTGCGAATAATATCGCACAAATCGAAATTACAAATAATGTAAATTTAGAGAAACTAGACTTAAGCAGCAATAAACTCTCGACACTGAACGTTAGCCGCAACGCTAAGTTAAAACACCTATCACTCGGTACGAATCAAATTAAAACTATCGATCTTCAAGGCAATACAAGTTTAGAGTACTTAAACCTTTCTATGAATCAGTTAACAGAGGTTGATTTAAGCAATAATCACTTATTAACAGATTTGAGTTTGGTTCTCAATTCAATAGCTTCTTTAGACGTTACTCATTTATCTAAGCTGACATACTTAAATATTTGGGCAAATAACATAACATCAATTGATGTAAGCCAAAATACGGAACTAACAAGTTTGGTTTTAGGTGGCAACTCCTTGCTTAATTTAGACATTAGCAACAACCAAAAGCTCACAGACTTAAATTTGTTTTCTACCGGTATTTCAGAAGTTGATTTGAGCAAGCTTATATTACTTGAGCGATTAAATTTAAGCTCAAATAACTTGGTTAGTCTGGATTTATCAAATAATACTGAATTAAGAGTGCTTGAAGCACAACAAAATAACCTAAACGAACTTGCTTTGATTAACAATAGCAATTTACTAAGACTAGATGTTTTGGGTAATGAGTTGCAATATATCGACTTTGCATTTAATAGCAGCATTAGTTATCTACAAGCTGAAGGAAATGCGCTTACTAATATAGATGTGAGTAGTTTTGGGCTGTTAAGAGAATTGTATCTAAGTGGAAATAATCTTACGGAAATTGACTTAAGTTACAACAACAGTTTAAGCATATTGACTCTTGATGACACCGTAGAGTGTAATGGGGATAAATGTGCTCTTCGATAGGTTTTACTGAATTAGAATAGTTAATCTATTATGGCCCAGTACGATTTTGCTCTGGGCCTTTTTAAAATGGCCTTCTCAGAACATATTAATCCCTTTTTTACACCCATTTACCGCAATTACTCGCTTAACATTGCGAACATCGCCATAATTACCCAGTTTAGAAAAATTCTATAGAAAAATAATCCAAACCAAGGGAAACAGTATGAAACTTAAATTGGTTGCAGCAAGTGTAGCAATTGCACTATCACTTGCTGGTTGTAATAGCACAACATCATCAAATAATGCACAAGCGGCTACGTCGGTAAAAGCTGAAAACAAAGTTTTCGCACAAGATTACGTGTTAGAAGAGCTCGATAACGGTCTTCGCGTTATGGTGGTTAAAACAGATTACCCAGATGTAGTCTCACTGCAAATTCCAGTATCAGTAGGTTCACGTAACGAAGTTGAAGCGGGTAAAACCGGTTTTGCACACTTCTTTGAGCACATGATGTTTAAGGGCTCTGAAAAATTCCCACAAGATGTGTACTCAGATATTCTTAAAAATTCAGGTGTAGATAACCGCGCTTACACCACAAATGATTACACCAACTACCACCTTAACTTTTCAAAACAGCATTTAGAAACAGTGCTTGAAATCAAAGGCGATATTTTCCAAAACCTAAAATATTCAGAATCACAATTCAGAACTGAAGCACTGACGGTTAAAGGTGAGTACCTTAAAAATAATGCTAATCCAATTCGCCAGCTATTAAGTGCAGTGCGTAACGAAGCGTTTGAAAAGCATACTTACAAGCACACTACCATGGGCTTTTTTGAAGACATCGAAAAAATGCCAGATCAAATGGCCTACGGTGAAGAGTTCTTTAAAAAGTTTTATAAGCCAGAATATGTATCGCTAATTATTACTGGTGATGTAGACCCGAACGATACCATTGAACTGGTTAAAAAGCATTGGGGTAACTGGCAGCGTGGCGATTATGTTGCTGATATTCCTGTAGAGCCAAAGCAAACAGCGGCAAAATATCTTCATAAAGAAAGCGAAGGTTTACCGGGTCACTGGTTACTTGTTTCTTATAAGGGTCCTGCATGGCAGCCAACGGAAAAAGACCGTGCTGCAGTAGATTTAATCTCGCAACTGTATTTCTCGAATAACTCAGCGCTTTACCAAGAGCTAGTAGTGGAGAAACAGCTTGCTAGTCAAATGTTTACTTACAACCCAGAAACCAAAGATCCCGGTTTATTACATGTATTTGTAAAAGTTGAAAAAGAAGAAGATTTAGCAAAAGCACGCGATGCGATTAATCGTACTTATGCAAAAGCGCGTACCGAGTTAGTTGATGCTGATAAGCTTGCTAACTTAAAGTCTAATTTAAAGTATAGCTTTGTTAATGGTTTAGATTCATCGCAAGCAATTGCGTCAACCCTTGCAAGCTACATGCATTTTGAGCGCGACCCTGAAGTAATTAACCAACTTTACGCTACAGCCGATAGTATTTCTGCAGAAGATATTCGTGAAATTGCGAATAAGTACTTTATTGATTCAGGCCGCACTACTGTGACTATGTCGGCGCTTAAATCGGTTAAAGGTTTTGAGCAAGAAGTTGACTTAAACGGTGTTGTTGCCGAAATGAGCAAACCGCAAGGCGATGCAAAATTTTCTGTACTTGATATGCGTAGCAGCTCACCGCTAGTTGATGTGAATCTATTATTCTACACAGGTGCAGCAGCTGATCCTGAAGGTAAAAAAGGCCTTGCAGCAATTACTGCTAACATGATTGCACGCGGTGGCTCTGAGTCGCGCTCTTACAAAGAAATTCAAAAAGCGCTTTACCCAATTGCTGGTAGCTTTGGTGTACAAATTGATAAAGAAATGGTGTCATTCCGTGGCCGTGTTAATAAAGACAAGGTAGATGAGTGGTACAAAATTGTTAGTGACCAACTACTTAATCCAGGTTGGCGTGAAGATGACTTTAAGCGTTTAAAGAAAGAGCAGCTAGATGGCATTAAAGCAGGCCTAAAAGCCTCTAACGATGAAGAGCTTGGCAAAGAAGTGTTATACAGCAAGCTTTACCAAGGTCACGCTTATGAAAGCTACAACTATGGTGATATTTCTGACTTAGAAACGTTAACACTTGAAGATTTAAAAGCATTTTATAAAGCTGAATTTACGCAAGCTAAATTAAATGTGGGTATCTCAGGTGCCATGTCAGATGCAGCAAAAGCAAAACTGCTTAAAGACTTAAGTACACTTCCTGAAGGCAGTGAAAAGCGCCTAACAATTGCTGATGCGCCTAAGTTGGAAGGTCGACATGCAACCATCGTTGAAAAGCCAGCTAAATCAACAGCGGTGAGCTTTGGTTTCCCGATTGATACGATTCGTAGCGATAAAGATTGGGCGGCACTTTGGTTAATGCGTTCTTATTTTGGTGAGCACCGTAACTCAAACAGCTTCTTGTATCAGCGCATTCGCCAAATTCGTGGTATGAACTATGGTGATTACGCGTATATTGAGTACTTCCCGCGTGGTATGTACCAAACTAAACCAGATGCTAACTTAGGTCGTTCTGAGCAGATTTTCCAAATTTGGTTGCGCCCACTACGCTCTAATAATGATGCACACTTTGCAACACGTGTTGCCCAGTACGAGCTTGATAAGCTAATTGAAAATGGCATGAGCAAAGAAGATTTCGAATCAACTCGTAACTTCTTAACTAACTTTGTGCCGCAAATGGTTGCAAGCCAAGATCGCCAGCTAGGTTATGCGCTTGATAGCAAGTTCTACAATACCGATGAGTTTGTTGCGTATGTGCGTAAGCAGCTTGCGAGCTTAACCGTTGAAGATGTAAATCGTGTTATTCGTGACAACCTGCAAAATAAAAACATTCACTATGTATTTATTACCGGTGATGCAAAAGACATGAAAGCGCGTTTAGCAAACGAAACTGTTTCTCCGCTTAAATATAATGCTGAAAAACCAAAATCACTTACCGATGAAGATAAGGTAATTGAAAGCTACAAGCTAGCTATCGATAAAGCTAACATCGAAGTGATGGACGTAAAAAACGTATTTAAATAAACGTTTTTAGCACGGTAAAAAGCCCGCCAATTGGCGGGCTTTTTTATGCTTAATTTGAAATCTTATAAACATAATCAAGCAATAAAAAATGCAGAGCTCATCTGTTTAACGTTGGCGTAATTACAAAAATGTGCTGGATAATTAAGCACTTCAATGAAATAATCACGTTGCTAAAATGAACACAAAACATAAAGGACTAAACAATGTTAAAAAAAATAGCGCTAATCGCAGTAGTAACCCTTTCACTCGCTGCATGTAAAACCATTCCAGTAACTGACTACAATCAACAAGTAAATGCGTCAAACATGACTAAAGAGTCAGTTGAAAAGGCAATTTTAAGCGGCTGCCAGCAGCGTCAGTGGGCATGTAAAGTTGAAAGCGATGGCGTAATCGCTGGTTTACTTAATTGGCGTGGTAAACAGATTAAAGTAGGTATTCATTACGACGCAAAGACGTACACGATTAAGTACCGCGATTCACTTAACTTGAAATATGATGGTGATAGCATTCACAAAAAATACGGTAAGTGGGTAAACAACCTTATTCGTACAATTGATTCACAGATGTTCACAATGTAATTAGCGTATGCTAGTTCATCAACTAGCATACTAGCGACTGCCAAATTACGAGCACTCTACGGTAATCTCAAAATTTACCGAACACGCTAAAAAGCACGCTTCATGAGCTTGGTGGTGTAACTCTGCCAAGCTTTTTTTATGCGCAATTGATTGCTCTGCCAATATCACCTCAGGCTTTAACGTCACACCGGTAATACATAGTTTGCCATCATCGTTTTTAGCAAGTTCGCCAATTGCGTTATCGGTGTAACGCTCAATCACAATTCCTTTATCGGCAGCAAAATGTAAGAAAAACAACATATGACAACTTGCCAGTGATGCAATAAAGGCTTCTTCAGGGTCAACAAATTCAGGGTTTGAAAAAGGCATCGGTACTATCATAGGAGAGGGTGATGCAGGCATTGAAAAACCACCATCAAAATGCCATTGGTGTGCACGATTATATTTACCATCAATAAACATCTCACCTGGAGCTTTTTGCCATTCAATTATGGCGCTGTGTTGCGACATCTTATTTCCTTATTAATAACCTGTTTAGGTGAATTCTGCTTGTTATGTGTTGTTAAATAAAGTGATAATATTTTTAAGTGATATAAATTTAATTTGAATCATTAATGTTGATTAGCAGCCAATTACCCAATTTACACACCTTCGTAGTCGTCGCTGAGCAGCTTAACTTTAGTCGTGCCAGTGATTTATTACACCTTACGCCAAGCGCCGTAAGCCATCAAATGAAGCAGCTAGAAAACCATTTAGATGTGAAGTTGTTTATTCGCGAATCAAAAGGTGTAGCACTTACCAGCGAGGCTAAACAGCTTTATGGCTCAGTTAAAAAAGCGTTTTCAGAAATAGAGTTTGGTATTGAGAAAGCGCAAGCACCGAAAGTAAAAAAGCTGGTTATAGCGGCGATCCCGAGTGTTGTTTCTTGTATATTGGTGAATAAATTAGCCGAGCTGCAAGCTTTGCTACCTAACTATCAAATACATTTTATTAGCCAGCATCAAATAGCTAATTTTGAGCAGCAAAATATAGACTGTCATATTCATTTTGGTAACGGCAAATATGCGAATGCCATTGCAAAAAAACTGGCAAATGAAGTGGTTTATCCGGTATGTGCGCCTAACGTTTATGAAAAGCGGCATGAGTTGCCTTTGATTCATTATGCTGCAGGAATGAAAGACAAGCCCGGTGGTATAAGCTGGCAACATTGGCAAAAGCATTTTCAACTACCCTCAATGCCAGCCCAATTTGTGTTTGATGAAGTAGGCCTTACATTAAATGCAGCTAAAAATGGTGTAGGTAAAACACTCGCTTGGCATCAACTTGTAAAACCTTTAATTAAAGATAAGAAACTACAACGCGTTGGTGAAGCGCAGATTACATTGCCATTTAGTTATTACTTTGTCACACCTAAATGCCATACCCAGCGAGCAGAACTCTCGATTTTGTATCAATGGTTGCAAACACAATTTACTAGCTAAAAAGGGTATTAGCTCGTCGTTAAATTAACCTTTAGCTGCGCTTTTTGGTTTATTTTATAAATTGTTAGCCACGCGATTGTTAATAATAAAATCGGCAAGGTAACTAGGTTTAATGTTTGCCAACCTACGGTGGCTTCTAACCAACCTGCACTTAATGCAGAGAGGGTTACCATGCTAAACACTAAAAATTCATTGGTGGCTTGGGCTTTTGCGCGTTCTTGCGGTAGGTAAGTTTGGCTGACCATTTGCGTCGCGCTAATAAACATAAAATTCCAACCGACACCCAGTAAAAAGAGCGCAGCTAAAAAGTGCCAATGACTTAAACCAAGTAGGTTTACAAAGCAACAAAGGGCGATTAAAACAATTCCAGCATACATCATGGTGACCTGACCAAATCGCTCTATTAATTTGCCACTAAAAAATGATGGTAAAAACATGCCCAATACGTGCCATTCAATCACCAGTGCTGACTGTGCTAAGTCAAAACCATGACGATGCATCGCCAGTGGCGTTGCTGTCATCAATAAGTTCATTACCGTGTAACTCACCATGGCAATAAACACTGCAGTCATAAACTTAGGCGCGCTAATAATGGCTTTTAATGGTCTGCTTTCACCATTATTTTGGCTATGTGAAACCTCATTAAATTTAACGAGTTGTAATAGCATTAGCGCTATTGAATATAAAAACGCAAGGGCAATAAACGCATTGGCGTAGTTTAATGCTGGGTAGTGATGGTTCACCCATACCGCTAAATTAGGGCCGAGTATCGCGGCCACAACACCACTTGCCATCACTGTAGATATTGCCACAGCAGGTTTGTTACTGGCTTCAATTGCTGCAAAACGGTAAAGCGTAGCAAAGCCAATACCAATCCCAATTAAAAATGTGGCGAAGCTAAATAACCAAAACTGGCTTGCCAATAAACTAAAAAAGCCTAGTACGGCACCGCTAATACCAATGCTATTGCCTAAACTAAAGCCCAGCTTTCGCCCCGTTTTTGCCATAATCAGTGACGCAGGGATCGTAGTGACTAGTAGCCCTAACATTTGCATGGCAACGGGAAAGGTAATAAATGTGGTACTCGGGCTTAGCGCTTTTCCAACAAGGGCTGAAATGGTCACAAGCAAAATATTACCGGTTGTAATAAGTCCTTGGCAAAAGGCTAAAAGTACAACATTTTTGTTCATATTTAGAGGCTGCGTTTGGTTATGAAGGGCACTATTTCTAGCACACATTTATCTAAAGGCAAATAAATCAGTCTAATAACTTATCTTTAATTACTTACTCAAGTTAACAAAAAGCGTTAAACTCGTTTAAAATTAAGCTATACAGCTAAAAGTAGTTAAAGTGATTGGTGTTGTTATGCGTCATACAATTTGGCAAGAATTACGTAAAGAAGCAGAAGCCTTAGTAAGAAAAGAGCCGTTATTGGCAAGTCACGTTTATTCGTGTGTACTTAACCATGAGTGCCTAGGGTCTGCATTAAGCTTTATTGTCGCTAATAAATTATCTGATGCGGTAGTATCAGCTTTCACTTTCCGTGAGTTATTCGATCAAGCATTTGTTAATTGCGACACCATGCTTGATAACGTTGCGCACGATATTAAAGCGGTACGTGATCGCGACCCTGCGGTTGATAACTACTTAACCGTGCTACTAAACCTAAAAGGTTTTCAGTCAATTCAAGTACACCGCTTAGCACACTGCCTATGGCGTCAAAATAGAAAAGAGCTTGCGCAATTTATTCAAAGCCGCAACTCAGAAGTATTTGGTGTCGATATTCACCCTGCATGTAAAGTGGGTAAAGGCATTATGTTTGACCACGCAACCGGTATTGTAGTGGGTGAAACCGCCGTTATTGAAGATAACGTATCGATTCTACAAGGAGTTACGTTAGGTGGTACAGGTAATGAACAAGGCGATCGTCATCCGAAAATCCGTCACGGTGTATTAATAGGTGCGGGAGCAAAAGTACTGGGTAACATTGATGTCGGTGAAGATGCGAAAATTGGCGCGGGTTCAGTTGTAATTGCCGATGTTGATGCGCATACGACTGTCGTCGGTGTGCCAGCTAAAGTGGTTGGCAAAACCACAATAGGTTGCCCTGCAGAAACCATGGATCAATGTTTTGTTGCTGATATGTCCGAAGAAGCAGGTTGTTCACTGTCGAGTGCTGCACTGTAATATTGCTGCTCTAACTGTTTAATTACTCCATTTTTGGCCAGTGCTTTCACCGCGTTAGCGAATGCGCTGGCAACAGTTCCTTCATTTACCAAATAAGGTACGTTGTTGACCGACACAGCTTGCTCTGGCAAGTAGTTTGGGTTGAGCGACGATTCATAGTGCTTCGACTTTCTAGAAAAGCCAAAATGCATTGCTTTTGCTAAATAACAGCAATCGTGAATTTTAATCTGTGCATTTGGCTGCTGTGCTAGGTAGTAATCAATCGACGCTTTATTGTAAATAAAAAAGTCAGCCTGCTTTTTTTCAATTACTTTGATTGCATCAGCAATGCCTAAATCTTGCCCGTACCGCACCAATATATTTCGTTCTTCAATGGCCGATTTTCTGCCACCATAGGGTTTTAGCAGAATTTTGTTTTCCAGTTGTTCTAAATTATCTATTTTGGCAACATCTCGGTGTGTGATCACGACGCTATGACTAGTGAGGCCATTTTCGAAAAAATGAGTAAACTCACTGCGCGCCTGATTAAAGCCATAACCGGGATAAAAGTCGATGGCACCTTCATTAAGCAGTTTGATTATGCGTTTTTTTGGCGCACGCTTTATGACTAACTTGCAGTTAATATTTTGCGCAGCACGCTCAAATATAGCTTTGTATAGCCCTTGATTCGATGGCATTGCAGCGATAAGTGGTAATCTTGCACTGGTACGGTAGCCCATCGTTATCTCACAGCTAAACGCTGGTAGGAAAATAGTCATCAATACAACAAAAAAGGATATGCGATACATCAGGTTACACCAATCGATAACACTTATAGTTTAAATAAAAACACACTTATTAATAAGACTCAAACAACTTCGATAATCTCATACTCAGTTGCTTGCCAGTCAAAGCTAACAATATCCTCAATCGATTGCTTTAGTAGCTTTTTAGCAATCGGCGCACTTGGTGTAACAATTTGAATATCAACATTATTTAAAGTGACTTTGTTACCACCTGCAACGGCTAAAATATAAACCCATAACACACTTTCATCGTCACAGTTTTCGAGCTTAACTAAATTGCCTAGTTGTATTTTCTGGTTGCTAATTGGCTCTATCGATTCTTTAAGTACCTGAATTTCTTGTCTAAGCGCTTCAATGCGTTTACTTTGCCCTTCAGCTAAGTAAGCCATCTCGATGCCGAGGCTGTCGTATTGGGTTTCGGCCTTACTTTGCTCGTGAGTGGCATCTTGATGTGCGTGTTTTGCAGATTGCACTGCAACTGCCAAGCTCGCTTCTAGCTGCTCAATAAGGGCCTGTTTGATGAGTGGTTTATTGATCATTGTTAGCACTCACATGTGAGACTTTACTGGTAACAGTACCATCGGCAAATTGCGTGACAATGTTGTCGCCTTCAGTAATTTGAGAGACAGAGGTGACCACGCTAGAATTTTTTTGCGTCATTGAGTAGCCGCGCGCTAATACCGCAAGTGGGCTGGTAGCATTGAGTTTTGCCGCCAATACCGCAAGTTGTTTTTCTGCACACTCTAATTGCTTTGCTTGACTGGTTTGAAGCCTGCTAACCAGATTGTGCAACTGTTGCTGCGCATGGCTTAAACGCTTTTCGGGCGTGGCTTTTTCGAGTCTATTTTGTAATGTATGTTGTGCATACTTTGCTTGCTCTAATTTTCGTTGAATACTGTTGAGCAAGCGCATTTCAAGCTCATCTCGTAACTGAGATTGCTGATTTAATTGGTTACTAGGGTGGTAACGCAGCAAACGTTGTTCAAGTACTTGGTAGCTGTGTGCTGCACTTTGCAGTCGTTTTGCCATAAAGTGGTGCAATCGATTTTGTAGCACATCGATGTTTTGAGCTAAGTGATTTTTATCTGGACTAACAATTTCGGCCGCTTGCGATGGTGTTGCTGCACGTAAGTCCGCAACATAATCTGAAATAGTCGTATCAATTTCATGACCAACAGCGCTTACTACAGGAAGCTCAGACGCGAAAATAGCACGTGCGAGCATTTCGTGGTTAAAGCACAATAAATCTTCCATTGAGCCGCCGCCGCGGCCCAGAATAATGACATCCACTTCATTGCGCTGATTAGCACGCTGTAATTGTTCAATAAGCTGTAAATGCGCTTCATTTCCTTGCACCAGTGCAGGGTAAATTACCACCTCAAGTTGTGGCGCGCGCTTTTCCAGTACGCTGAGAATATCTTTAATTGCAGCGCCAGTAGGTGAAGTAATAACCCCTAAACGGCGAATATTATTAGGCAGGGGCCTTTTAAATTCACTGGCAAATAAACCTTCGCCAGCAAGTTGCATTTTAAGCGCGTCAAACTGTTGTTTTAACTGACCTTCACCTGCAGGCTCGATGTGCTCCACAATAAGTTGATAATCACCGCGAGGTTCATAAAGTGATACGCGAGCACGCACCAGTACTTGGTCGCCATTTTTTGGTTTAAAAGTGGCACTTCTATTATTACCGCGCCACATGGCTGCGCGAATTTGTGCGTTATCGTCTTTTAAACTGAAATACCAATGGCCAGAACTCGGCGAAATAAAATTAGATATTTCTCCTGTGAGTTGCAATGAAAAGAAATTTTGTTCGAGTAAGTAGCGTATCTCTTTATTGAGCAAGGAAACGGTATAAACTTTTTGTATCTGATTTTGCAACATAACAGTATGATTTAGCGCTGAATGGAAAATATTCTACCACAAAACATTAAATTTTATTTTACTAGAATGAAATTCGCTGATAAAATCCACCCGCAACTCCCTACACCCACAGATATCATGAGAAGTTGCAAATGCTTAGGATCGCTAAAGAAGCTTTAACCTTTGATGACGTACTATTAGTACCAGGCCACTCAACTGTATTACCACATACAGCTAACCTTAAAACTCGTCTAACGAAAACAATTGAACTAAATCTGCCAATCGTTTCTGCATCTATGGATACAGTTACTGAAGCACGTTTAGCGATTGCGTTAGCGCAAGAAGGTGGTCTTGGTTTCATTCACAAGAACATGACAATTGCAGAGCAAGCTGCCAATGTACGTAAAGTTAAAACGTATGAGGCGGGCATTGTTTCTCACCCAGTTACTGTTACTGCAGACCTGACAATTGCCGGTGCACTTCAATTAGCACACGATAAAGGTTTCTCAGGTTTCCCTGTTGTTGATACTGAAAACAACCTAGTTGGTATTGTAACAAGCCGCGATATGCGTTTTGAAACAAAGCTAGACCAACCTGTTTCTACAGTAATGACTAAGAAAGAACAGCTGGTAACAGTAAAAGAAGGCGCAGATCGTGAAACGATTTTAGGCCTAATGCATGAGCACCGTATCGAAAAAATCTTAGTTGTTAATGATGACTTTAAACTTAAAGGCATGATTACTGTTAAGGATTACCAAAAAGCACAAGATAAACCAAATGCATGCAAAGACGAACAAGGTCGTTTACGTGTAGGTGCGGCTGTTGGTGTTGGCGCAGGCACAGATGAGCGCATCGCAGCGTTAGTTGAAGCGGGTGTTGATATTCTGCTTATCGATACTTCGCACGGTCACTCACAAGGTGTTATCGACCGCGTAAAGGCAACGCGCGAAGCTTTCCCTGATTTACAAATCGTTGCAGGTAACGTTGCAACAGCTGAAGGTGCAGTAGCACTTGCTGATGCCGGTGTTAATGCCGTTAAAGTAGGTATTGGCCCAGGTTCAATTTGTACTACACGTATCGTAACAGGTTGTGGTGTTCCGCAAATTACAGCGATTTCAGATGCCGTTGAAGGCTTAAAAGGTCGTGATATTCCGGTTATAGCTGACGGTGGTATTCGTTTCTCTGGTGATATTGCAAAAGCACTTGTTGCGGGCGCATCACTGGTAATGGTTGGTTCAATGCTAGCTGGTACCGAAGAAGCACCAGGTGAAGTTGAGCTTTATCAAGGCCGTTACTACAAATCTTACCGTGGTATGGGTAGCTTAGGTGCAATGAACCAAAAAGAAGGTTCATCTGACCGTTACTTTCAAGATTCGAAATCGGAAGAGAAGCTGGTACCAGAAGGTATTGAAGGTCGCGTAGCGTACAAAGGTCCAATTGCTAACATTATTCACCAACAGGTTGGTGGTATTCGCAGTGCGATGGGTCTTACGGGCTGTGCAACAATTGAAGAGCTTAACACTAAGCCGCAATTTGTACGTGTTACCGCAGCAGGTATGGGTGAATCGCACGTTCACGACGTACAAATCACAAAAGAAGCTCCTAACTACCGTTTAGGTTAATTCGCGCTTTTATTTATCGATAAGGCTAGCTTTTTGCTAGCCTTAGTTAATTGTATCCCGATTGAAATTGCCGTTTTCAATCGAGTTGTTGGATTTTTAGAAAGAGACAACTAATGAGCAAAAATATTCATGATTCTCGCGTACTGATTTTAGATTTTGGTTCGCAATACACTCAGCTTATCGCCCGCCGCATCCGTGAAATCGGTGTTTACTGTGAACTATGGGCATGGGATGTAACCGAAGAGCAAATTCGCGAATTTAACCCGCAAGGTATTATTTTATCGGGTGGCCCTGAGTCAACAACCGAAGAAAATAGCCCGCGCGCTCCAGAGTATGTATTTAATGCTGGCGTACCTGTACTTGGTATTTGTTACGGTATGCAAACAATGGCAACGCAACTTGGTGGTCAAGTGCACAGCTCAGATAAAAAAGAGTTTGGTTACGCGAAAGTTGAAAAAGTAGGTAACTGTGCGCTATTTGATGCAATTGAAGATCATATCGAAGAGGGTATTGGTAAACTTGACGTTTGGATGAGCCACGGCGACAAGGTTATTGAAATTCCAGAAACGTTTGTAACGTCTGCTAAAACAGATACTTGTCCGCACGCAGCAATGTCTTGGGAAGAGAAAAAGTTTTACGGTGTACAATTCCACCCAGAAGTAACACACACGCACCAAGGGTTACGTTTATTAGAGCGTTTCGTAATTGATATTTGTGGTTGTGAAAAGTTATGGACACCAGCATCAATTATTGAAGATGCCGTTGCGCGTATTAAAGAAAAAGTAGGCGATGACGAAGTTATTCTTGGCCTATCGGGTGGTGTTGACTCATCAGTCGTTGCGATGCTAATTAACCGTGCAATCGGTGATAAGCTAACCTGTGTATTTGTTGATAACGGTTTACTTCGCTTAAACGAAGGTCAGCAAGTAATGGATATGTTTGGCGATAAATTTGGCTTAAACATCATTAAAGTAGACGCTGAAGACCGTTTCTTAGCGAATCTTGCAGGTATTGATGAGCCAGAAGCTAAGCGTAAATCAATTGGTCACACTTTCATTGAAGTATTCGATGAAGAAGCGGGCAAACGTCAAAATGCTAAATGGTTAGCGCAAGGTACAATTTATCCAGACGTAATTGAATCTGCTGCATCAGCTACTGGTAAAGCGCACGTGATCAAATCTCACCATAACGTAGGTGGTTTACCTGAAGATATGGAAATGGGCCTTGTTGAGCCACTGCGTGAGCTATTTAAAGACGAAGTACGTAAAATTGGTCTTGAGCTAGGTCTGCCATACGACATGCTTTACCGTCACCCGTTCCCAGGTCCAGGCCTAGGTGTTCGTGTTCTTGGTGAAATTAAGAAAGAATACTGTGACTTACTACGTCGTGCCGATGCCATTTTTATTGAAGAACTACACAAAGCAGATCTTTATCATAAAGTGTCACAAGCATTCACCGTTTTCCTACCAGTTAAGTCTGTAGGTGTAATGGGTGATGCGCGTAAATATGATTGGGTTGTATCACTTCGTTGTGTTGAAACAATCGACTTTATGACAGCGCGTTGGTCACACTTACCGTATGATTTCTTAGGTTTAGTATCAAACCGTATTATCAACGAAATCGATGGTATTTCGCGCGTGGTTTACGATATTTCTGGTAAGCCGCCAGCGACGATTGAGTGGGAATAATCCTACTTAGTTTGAGATGTAAAAATGCCAGCTAGTAGCTGGCATTTTTTATGTTTTAGAATAATTCGACGTCATCGGCGGAAGGGTGTTCTTGGCTATCTTCATCAAGAATATCGCCGTAATAAACACATTGGTTTCGCCCGCTATTTTTTGCTACATAAAGCGCTTTGTCGGCGTTCTCAATCACCGAAATAGGGAAGTCGTAAGGGCTCATTCTCGAAAAGCCAATACTTAATGTTAACTGTTCGACAAATGGAAATTTGTTGTCTCGCACATATTGCTGGAATTCAGCCAGTTTTGACGTGATGTGCTCAAGTGTTGTCGGTTCAAATACGACGACAAACTCTTCGCCACCAAAACGGAAAATTAAATCGCTGGAGCGGAAAAAGAGCTGCATTTTTTGCGCAAGCGTTAACAGTACTTCATCACCGCATACATGTCCGTAGGTATCATTAACGTGTTTAAAGTGGTCAATATCAAGAATGGCTAGCCAAGATGACTCGTCATAACGTTTGTTACGGTTGCCCTGTAATTGTGGCGTATTATGCGAGTGTAACTGGTCTTCCAGCAGTTGTTTTATCTTGCGTTCAAACGTTTGTCTGTTGAGTAAGCCGGTTAATTTATCACGTTCACTCTCGTTAAGAATGGTTAAGTAGTTTTCATAAATACGACAGAGTGCATTCAGTGTAACTTGCTCACTGGAATTAAGGTGTTTAGCGACAATATACACAGCGCCCGATACTTGGTCATCAATCATGACAGGGATCCAACGTGTTTCATTACCCGATTTGTCTTGTAAACTGATTGTGCAGGCAGACTCAAGGCAGCATTGTAGCTCCTTCGTCGGCTCTTTAATAATCTCGCGTGAACGCCAGTGAATTTTTCCCTGTTCGTCGCTTAATAAAGAAGCACTCGACTCTATACCTATGCCATTAAAACGCGAAAGGTCTTTGTAAAGCGCCGCTTCTGTTGGTTGCAGAAACTCACTAATTGTAGACAACAAGCTTAATTCAAGTGAATCTACATCGCGGTGTCGTGTAATTTTTACCACCGAGTTTAAGAGATCTTTTTGCAAAATTACCTCAGCTCCAGACTCCGTTCTGTATATTTTTCATAATTAATTCTTAATTTTCGAACAAATATAATTATTGGTCAATTGTAAAATTTGATTTTGTTGTTATTTTGAGCATCTGAACTGAATTATGTTATTTTTTTCTTTACCTTTAGCAAAGAGTCCTTATAATGCGACGTCATTGCAGGGGCGTAGTTCCAATTGGTAGAACAGCGGTCTCCAAAACCGACGGTTACGGGTTCGAGTCCTGTCGCCCCTGCCACTTCTTTTATCGCTTTCTAACTACTTCAATTTTTAATCTTTTTGTCATTATGGTTACAAACTGGTTAGCTACACTTTTCGATATAGAATTGCTTCAGCTCAAACAAAGCGACGATTTAACCCAGCAATACAATGCGCAGTTACAAATTGACCTGAATTTGATGCTAGAATCAGCCGGCTTTAAGCTAGTTTTTACTGATCTAAATGTGCCTTTTGAAATAAGCGCAGGATTAGTAAAAGTGAACAATTTTGGATTAACCGGCGAACAAAAGAAAGCATTGTGGCACACGTTATGGCAACAGATTTAATCGTAAAATTAGACCAAACCTATTTGCATAATTTAATGGCTATTGAACAGCAGTGCCATGCTTTTCCTATGTCTGAAAAACTAATGGCATCGTGTTTGTCGGGGCGTTACAGTGCGTATGGATGTTTGCAGAGCAATGCTCTACAAGGCTTTTATATTTTAGAGCAAGTAGGCCCTGATTATACCTTGATGGATATCTGTGTTAGCCCTGAAAATCAAGGTAAAGGGCTTGCTAAAGCGATGCTTACCCATTTGTTGGGTGTTGTAAAAGCTGCAAATGGCGAGAATGTATTTTTAGAAGTGCGACAGTCGAATCAAGCTGCGATTCATCTTTACACAACATTTGATTTTGTTGAAACAGGCGTACGTAAAAATTACTATCCGAGCGAATCTGGTCGTGAAGACGCGATATTAATGGCGCTTAGTTTTTAATTCAAAAGAAGTCGCTGCTTCATTAATTCACCTAGATAACGAATCATTATTTTGGGCTGAGCATTATGCGTACAGCGCTATACCTAACCACATATTTGACTTGTCCTAATCTTCCTCTTTTAGATTAAGAATAAATATAATAGCTTGCTCAAGTTTGAGAATATGATAATCAAGGCCATCTTCATTATGGTCGCGAATACATGATTCCAATTCGGCGGCGGCATCACTAATATGGTTAAAGCCAAAACAACCCGCGCTGCCTTTGATACTGTGGGCTAATGCGAGTAATTCATTGAGATCTTGTTGCTCATTTAAATGAGCGATTTGTTCTAATAAATTAGGTAGCTTAGCTTTGTAATTGCTACTGATTTGTTTAAAACGCTCGCCTTGGAATAACTCTTCCCAGTTTTGCTGACTGCTGCGGCCAAGCGCTAAAAATTGCTGCAATGTTTGTTCAAGTTGTGATTTATCAATTGGCTTTGCAAGCGCCTTGTTACACCCAGCCTCGAGGTAGGCGTCAACATCGTTTTTCATTACGTTAGCCGTTAGCGCAACAATTGGCCCGTCAAAGGCGGCATTACGCAGCATTTCTGTCGCTTCTAAGCCACCCATTACCGGCATTTGCATATCCATTAGAATTAAGTCGTAATCGTTGGTTAATGCTTGCTCTACTGCTTCTGCGCCATTATTGGCAAAATCAGGTGAGATGCCCCATTGGCTGAGCAATAAGCGGATCAGGTCTTGGTTATCTTTATTATCTTCAGCGACCAAAATGTTGCCTTCAAACTGCTGAGCATGGGTTGTGTGTTCTTCTTTCAACATTGCCTGAGCTGAATCGGCGCTGTTAATCATGGTGATTTGTTGATTTTGATTGTTTGTTGCCACAATTATTTCAAAGGTACTGCCTTCGCTTAGCTTGCTGCTTACGCTGATATCGCCACCTAATATCTGTGCTAGGTTTTTAGCAATACATAAACCTAGCCCTGTACCACCAAACTTACGAGTAGTGCTAATGTCGGCTTGCTCAAATGGTTTAAAGGCGCGCTCTTGCTCTTGTTGTGACATACCGATACCACTATCAATCACGGTAAAGATCAGCTTTTCAGTTGAAGGTGAATAGCGAACATTTAATGCCACTTCGCCTTTTTCGGTAAACTTAACCGCGTTGCTACAAATATTGAGCAGTATTTGTTTAAGGCGAGTTTCATCGCTGTGAATAATACTTGGCAACGGGTATTCGATATTTAGGCTTAAAGTAAGCTTCTTATCCGTAGCCATCGGCTCAATCACGCTTTTAATATCGTTAATAAACGGAATAAGCTCCAATGCGCGTGTTTCAACTTCGAGTTTATCGGCTTCAATTTTAGAAAGATCGAGAATGTTATTAATAAGCTCAAGTAAGTGCTTTGAGTTGCGCAATACGGTACTTAAATACTTGGCTTTTTTGTTATTTGATTCTTGCGTTAAGATGGTTTCGGTAAAGCCCATAATTGCCGTAAGTGGCGTGCGAATTTCATGGCTCATATTGGCAAGGAAACGGCTTTTCAAATGGTTAGCTTGCTCAGCTTCAATAATTGCTTTTTCGAGCTTTTTGTTGATTTTCGCGATGGCTTGAGTACGCGTAACAACTTTTTCTTCTAAGTGCTCACGGTAGTCGAGTAATTCATTTTGGTATTGCTTAATTTGATTAACCATATGGTTAAAATCTTGAAATAGCATACCTAATTCGTCACTGCGGTCGATTGGTAGTTTTACGTTGAGATTACCGTCTCCCACTTTATGACTGGCTTCGGCAAGTGACTCAATCGGCTTTAACAGCATGCGACGTACAACTAAGAAAATAATGCCAGGTAAAAACACCGCAGTCGCAAGAATTAACAATGCGGTGTACATGGTTATGGTTTTACCTGCTTTATAGAGCGAATCTTTATTTAGCGCGGTAACAAAGTATAAATCGTTGCCCATTGAGTGCGCTAAGATCATACGTTTTTCATCAGCTAACGTACGCAGTGCCACTTGACTAAAAAGGCCAGTATTGGCTGTTTTTTTCAGTAATTGCAGCTCAAATTCAGATACATAGCGGTTATTAATATCAACTTGATTGCAGAACAGGATTTTACCTGAGCTATCCATGATGAAATTAACCGTGTCAGAAAAGTAGTTATTAGCAACACTTTTCGCGATTTCACTGTTATTGATATGAAAAATTAAATATCCCAAGACTTTGGGTGAGTCGAGCGTAAATCGCGAATCAAATAAGCGATAGGTTAGGTAAATCGAGGTGTTATCGTTCTCTGTTACGAAAAATAAATTTTGTTGCTTGCGACTATTTGCTAGCTGTTCGCTAAACGAGTAACTTTCCCGGGTTTCAAGCACCGCTTTGGGATAGTAACTTAGTACTTCACCTTGCGGGTTAATTACACCAATGCTGAGAATGTGAGAAAATGAATCGACGTAGTTACCAAATTCATCCACCAGTGCCGATACTAATTGTGTTCGCTGTTTTGATGGGCGATTGTTCTCATCGTAACTGTAAATTAAGTACTGGCTGAGATCAGGCGAAGCGGAGAGTAATTCAATAATAGAACTGTACAGTTGTGTGTAATTTTGGCTTTTTGATACTTGCTGTTCGACAAAGCGTGTAACAATTGCTTCGGCTTGTTTTTCAGAAGAACTGGTAACGTTGGAAAGGGAGAATACCCCTTGAATTGCCATAGGAATAATCACAAGGGGAGTAATATACCACAGCAGTCTTACACTCAACTTGTTGTTATTCATCGTTTTCCATTTTTCAGCAAAAGTTCTTCTATAATCTAGCATATTTTTGTACTAGTATAAGAATATAATTACAATCAGTACAATAATTTGCATGTATGTTGCATTGTCGTTTTGGAATACGATAGCTTATCGAAAAGGAGTATCAAATAAGCATTATGTGTAAGTGTTACTGCAAGATGATAGTCGAACAGTGTTGCTAAACTCAGTTAAAAAGTTAAAACGGCTATTCGTACTATCGTTAGTGCTTTTCAGCTTATCAACATTCAGCATGGCCAGCGAATTGCCGGCAAATTTGCAGGTTGTATTACTTTCCAAGTTAATGCCATATGAAAAGGCATTGTCAGTTAAGCCTAAGCTTTCTATTTTTGTTATTAATGACCAAGCCGTGTACCAGGCGTTTAATTTACTAAAAGCCAAACAGCGCAACGAGCAGCTAGGTGATATTAAGTTTGGTAACACACTGCCAAACAAAGCGTACGATATTATTTATCTTGATAGCCAAGTAAATTTAAGCGATGCACTTATTTATAGTTTGAAGTTTAATAGCTTACTGGTGACTAATGAAATTGATTTGGTAAAGCAGGGCATTACATTGGGGTTAAGTGTTAAAAATGGCCGCCCAATGTTCTTTCTTAATAAAAAGAGCAGTGATGCAACAGGACTTAGCTGGGATAAGACTGTGCTCGATATTGCAACGCTTTATAACTAGCTTCTATTAGGTTAAACAATTCACCCTTTTACACCAACACGCCTAATAGGCACTAACGTACCTAACTACGCTTTCATTTAAATAGTCGATTAAAAGCTTACCAATACTTGTAACGCTAAGGTGCGTCCCATTTGCGGGTGATAGGCTGGTGTGAAACCCTGAGGATCGGCATTTCGCTCAATATCGTACTCATTAATGTCGCTGGCACCATCTTGCCTACCAACCAAGGTGTATTGTTTATCAAATAGGTTTTTAACAATGAGTTGTGGTGTAAGGTTTATGCCCGAAATTGTTAAATTTGGTGCTGATACCACTAAGTTATATAGCGATAAACTAGGTGAATGCTTATCAAAATAAGCGTTACTGGTTGGTGCATTGCGATTGATTAGGTGATTGGCGCGTAAGTCAATGGTGAGGTTTGGCATAACGCGGTAATTAATGCCCCAATTAATTTTGTGATCTGTGGTGTGATTAAGCGCATTCGTAGCTAAATCTTGGTCGCCATCGGAGTAATGATAATTAAAGTACGCCGATATACTTTGATTATAGGTATAACTCGTATCTAACGTGACGCCCCAATAGTCGCTGTGTTTTGCGTTTTCATAGCTCACTGTTCTGCTAGTGTCGTAGCGGAAATTATTATTCTCATCACTAATATCTAGCCTAATACGGTTATCTTCTTGGCTGTAGTAGAATGCTGTCTTAATATCTAACTGGTGTTTTTGCTGTTCGTAAAAATAATGGCTAACAAGCTCAGTAGTTCTGACTTGTTCTGGTTTTAGGTTTGGATTGCCACGAAACTCATCATTGAGCTCAAAAATACTTGGCTCGCGGAAGGCTTGTCCATAAAGCAGTTTAAACACTAAGCTCTGGCTGGCGTTATAGTTAATTGCAGCTCGTGGGTTAGTTGTTCCACCGTAGGCATCACTGTGATCATAGCGCAATCCTAAGGTGTAATTTAAGCGGTCGTTGAGGTAGCCTTGCGCTTCCACATACACTGCTTGTTCATCAACGTGCTCAAGAGGGGATTCGCTGTATACATTGAGGCCTAATCCAGCCTCTGCCGTTAACCAATCAGATGACGTTGATGCTTGATGACCTATTTGATAATCGCCGAGCGAAACCACTTGGCCCATTTTTTTTGAGCGCATTAAGCGATAACCAATTTGCCAATCTATATCGTATAGCTTTGAGATATTGAGCTGTTGTTCAAATGCACGTTGCTCACTTACGCTATGATAGCTTTTTACTAAATCAACAAAGCGATAGCTATATTTGAAGCCTGTATCTGGTTTTTGTTCGTTTTCTCTTTGCCATATCCGCGTTTGCAATATCAGCTCGGGCGAATATTGATAGTCAAAATCTAAGTAATAGTGCTGTGCGCTTTGGTGTTTCTTATACGATGCATCGCGTGTTTGATACTCAAAACCAGTAACATAGCTACCAAGCCCTTGTTCCTGTTGCCAAGTATTAAAGCCCAATTTAATCAGTTGAATACCGCGTTTATACTGATGCGGGTTTTGCCAAACTAGTTTACCTCTTAATGCTGAATCATCGCTCTGGTTATTAAACCCCGCGCCTTGGTATTGATTAGCAAATGGGTGTGGCGTAATGGTAGTGTAACCGTTGTTGCCGTAACTCTGTAGTTGATAATTTGGAAATAAATGATTGGTAAAGTAGCCAGCAGGATCGTAGCTTTCGAGCCCTGAATCTCCATCGCGTTTAAAGTAACGACCAGCAAGTTGCAAGCGCAATTCTGAAAGTTGATGGTTAATCATAAACTGCGCAGACTGCGTGCCATGTTCTCCGCCAAGTAAGCTCATGCGCTGCCCCGATGTGTTTGCGGCAGTTTTTGTAATAAAGTGAACAACGCCCGAATACGCATTGGCACCATAACTTGCAGAGCCTGGGCCTTGTACTATTTCAATGCGTTCAATATCAGCGAAAATTTGCTGATTGCCCCAAGGCTGCGACCAATTAAATGCGATATGGTTTTGTACAATGCCGTCAATCATAATCAGCAATTGCACATTACCCGGGGTGCCACCGATACCACGATTGATACTGTGGCTAGTATATTCCCCAGCACCATCATAGTGATTGCTAAAATCAAAACCGGGTACATCACGTAAGATATCAATCAGGTTTTGATATCCTCGTTGCTTTATTTGCTCTGCGGTAACTATTTTAATATTTGCGGGGGCGTCACGAAGTGATAGCTTTTTGCGGCTAGCAGTTTGCACTTGCACATTGAGCAAGTCTTTTAAACTAAGTGCTTGTAGAGATTCTAAATCGTAATCAATAGCGTCAGCATGATTTGCTTGAGCTGAAATAGCTAAAAGTATCGCAACACTGAGAAAATTAATTCGGCTAGCCATAGCTGTTACACATTCAATATCGAATATTATTAGATTTATAGGTCAACGATAGCACAGTTTAGTAGCAATAGGTATTTATGCTAAAAGCCTATGACAGTGGTTGTAAACAACTCGACACATAGGCTTTAGATTGGCAGGAATAAAGAAATTAAATAACCTGAACCCAGCTTATTTAATAGCGAGTAGGCGGGCTCTAAGTTCTGTTTCTTGCTTTGCGCAATCACGTAACTGCGCCGCGATATCACTAAGTGGTACAGGAGTTTTACTGCGGCAGTGATTAACCGCGAGCGACGCAAGATTACGCCAGTTATCACCGATTTCAGTTGCCATTTGCGATGCTTCAAACATTGCTTGATTGTTTGTATAGTTTGCAGCTTCATCTAAAAAGCTGGCAAACATAAAGCGAAAACCAGCGCCACCTGTGCCGATTTCTTCTTGCATTCGCACAATATGCGCCAAGAATAAATGACGGTATTTCTTTGGTTTGCGATCAAGTCTTTCAATATCTTTCGCTAACTTTTCCATACCTTGGGTGCCAAACAAGTTAATGCCCGGAACCGGTAAACCAGCCATCATTTTTGCTGTTTTCTTTATGCCAGAATAAATATGTGGTGTTAAATCCACTTCTTTTGGCACATTATCAACCCAATACATTAAGCCTTTTGGTGCAAGTGCACCTTTACTAAAGCGTGCTTTTTCTAAGTCACGTTTAGGGCAGGTTACCGTATGTTCAAATACAGGATCACTAATTTGGTAGTGATCGTTAGCATCGATTCCGTAAACCATTAAATTGTGTGCATTAAAGTGAAAGCGCATTTCATCAGGGAAGTAGGGCAACCAATAAACCGAGGTTTGTAAACCAACTACTTTTCCTTCGCCTAAAACCTCATCTAGTTTGGCCATCCCTTTTTCTGCACTTGAGAATTTTTCTCGGTGCAAGGTAACGCCAAGTTTTTTAGTCACTGAATTAATAATGGTTTTTGGTGGCATGCGATAAGCAATCAGTGGCATACCTGCTACTTTAACGAATGGCAAATAGGCAAAGCTCATGGCCGATGAAATACCAAACGCCATTGGCTCAGAAATATTAAAGCCATTGGTTGATAGCATATTTGATACAACGCCACTTTCGCAATGTGAAGATTGGTTATGCACTAGGTTGTTTAAAACTGGCGTCATGTTGCTCTGGTATTTCCTTTAATTGTTGTTCGGTAATGGCAAGTGCCTCGCAGTAACGGGCGAGGGCTTTGGCTGAAAGTGTGTTAAATACACGCGGCTTAAAATGGCGTTTTATTTGCCACTGAAAAAAGCCCGTCACTTGAGATAGGGATAACACATCGTGACGTGCACACAGCATATGGTATTTAAGTGCTGAGACTTTGCCTTGCTGGACCTCGGCTAAAGTATCTTCGGCTTGTTGATTAAGATCGTCAACAGCATACTGGGTGGCAAATGATTCGACATCCCAGCCAGACGACTTTACACCGGCATAATGACCCGTTTCATCAACGGCATATACCAACTTTGATTGCCCTTGGTAAATTTTTGAATTGTCCTGCGGGACTTGATCTTTTTTCACCGTTATTCAACCGTTAACTGCATAAAGCCACTTGAGAAACGGCCACTTTCAGGAATGTAACAAAGTAATTGCTGACCTTTTTCAAGGGTATTCGAGCGCAGTAGCTCCGATAACATAATGAAAATAGAGGCCGACCCTGTGTTGCCGCGCTCAGTTAAGTTGGTGTACCACTTCTCGTATGGAATCGTAAAATCGATGTTTTCAAGTCCTGCATATAAACGTTCTCTGAAATAACCCGATGAGTAGTGAGGTACAAATAAGGCGTAATCACTGGCAACGAGTTTACGTTTTTCAATTATGCGGCTTAGTGCGTCTTCTACGGTATATTTTACAATGTTTTCGTTCAGTAAACGCACATCTTGCTTGACCGTCATAATAGACTGTTGTGTTACTTCTTCTGCAGAAAAACGGGTCCAGCTTTTAAGTTGACCGTCATCTTGTTTCACTGCACCAGCGTACATACAAGTTTCTAATTCATTGGCATACGAAATAATATCAATCCAATCGATTTTCAGATTGAGTTGTCCCGCCACGGGTTTATTTTGTAAAAATGCGGCACCGGCACCGTCAGACAGCATCCAACGTAGGAAATCTTTTTCAAAGGCCACTTCAGGGTTTTGTTCAAGTGTTTCAACTTTGTGCTGGCATTCTTTATCGAAATTTTTAGCAGTCATCATGCCAGAGGCAATTTCGCTGGCAACCACTACACTGTTTTCAACTTCGTCAGCTTTAATATTCAGGTAGGCATACTTAAGTGCGGTAACACCACATAAGCAAATGCCCGATGTTGAAACCACTTCACACGGCGGATTGTTTAATTCGCCATGCACCATTACGCCATGGTTAGGCAATGTTTGGTCTGCTTGGCTGGTACTGGCAATTAAGCTTTGAATTTGATTGAGTTCAGTTGGGTCAGTAAAAAGGCCTTTTACTGCTTGTGCTGCAAGCGACGCATTTGTATGCGTCATTTCTTTGGTTTCTGGATCGATTGCGTAATAACGTTGCTTAATTTTGTTGCTTCGCAAAATTACAGCGCGCGCTCGTGATGGTTTATTGCCAGCCATTCCGAGCAGATTTTCCATTTCTTTGTTTGATACAGGCTGGTTCGGTAAAGCGTCAGCCATCGCTGTAATATAAACAGGACTTCCCATATGTACTACTCTCCAGATGGTTCAGCGTAATAGGCTTTTTGTTTTGCAATTTTTTTGCGTGTTAACGGCGCTATTAGCTTTTTAATAATTGCGGTAATCGGCACAACAGTGAGGATTAAAGTAACTAAGAATACAACATACACACTTAATCCAACGGCACGGCCAAAGCTTTGCTGTGAGCCGAATTTTTTAAGAATTTTCGACCAAATAGAGAAGCTATGGTTGCCAACGCGTTCACTCGCAATCAATTTTTCATTTATCTTAACTGCCTTCATGCCAAAAAACATTGGGCGGGTAATTGGGGTATCATTCAATAACAAGCGTTGTCTGATAGCATACCCAAAGCGTTTTGCATCAGCGATATCTGTTTGTGATACACCTGCCGCAGGCACCCAACTAAGTGGCTTTTTCTTTCCTGTCATCATCCAAAGTGGTGTCGCTAAAAAGCTGAATGCAGCCCCGCAGTCATCGCTAAGCACGACGTTATCGACCAAGTTCGCATCGGCATCGGACAATAGCTTTTTCATTTTTTCTTGCGCTGATAACCACATGCCGCGACAACCGATCAATGTAACTACAGGGGTGTCTTTAAAAAGCTGCTTTGTTTGCGGTAATTGCAAGAAAGATGAAATTGGTAACGAAGGGGTTAAAAACCACACTTGATAACTAAGGATAATTAAGTCGTATTTTTCAAATTGAGTTTCAAACGGTTCTAGCTCAATTGGATCCATTGCGACGGTTTCAGGAAATACACGAAAGAACTGACCGAACGGCCAAGGAAAGGGGAAATTCACCTTAGGTTTGATCACTAGGTGATCAACTGTAATCTCTTTATTTTCCTTGAGAGGACCAACAACTGAGTCCAAAATGCTTGATAGTTGCCCAGTTTGTGAATAGTTAACAGTTAGAACTTTGCGCATTATTAAGACAGTATTTATTCCATTAAAAAGAAGTTATTATATAAAACATTAATATCTAAGTGAATCTTAATTGGACAATGTTTTGTATGTTAATGTTTAAGCGAAGTATTATTTTGTTGGTTGCCTTATTTAGCGCTGTCTCCAACGCGAACAGCTTATCACTCGAGGTTGAAAATGATGTGGCTGCGTTAGGTACTTTGCATGTTCAGCTTTTTCAGTCAGAGCTTGGTTTTTCGCAAGATTCAAAAGATTGGCAGTCGCTTACGCCTTATCAAGAGCAGCATATTGCGATTAATGGTCAAAATGTCTCGGTTGATTTTAACGATTTACCAACGGCTTGGTACGCAGTTCGTTTATATGTTGACGAAAACGCCAATCAAAAGCTCGATTTATCGCGCGCAGGTATTCCCAAAGAAGCGGTAGGTTTTTCCAATAACCCTATGTTATTTGGCGGCAAACCTAAAATTGCAAAAACCAGCTTTAAATTATCTGAAAATAGTAAAAGCCAAATAAAATTAATGAAAGATAAACGAAAATAATCGTTTATCTTTCAAATAGCGTGACTTAGTTCACCACAAACGGTGTTTTCGCACCGGCATCTAATTGAGCGATTAGTTCGTTCGCATTTACGTCTGTTGCTTGCTGGGGTGCTAATTCAACTAAAAGCGCGTAACAGCGGCGCGTTTTTTCACTTTCTTGCCAAATTACAATAATTGCGGCGTCGGAGTTTTGCTCAGATAAATCCAGTTCAGCCACTAACAACGTTTTACTTAGTTTGTTGTCGGTGCACCCTAAGAACAAATTAGTTGCTGCTAGGTTGAACTGTTTTGCCAAATAGTAATTTGCTGCATTGCCTACGGTTGCAACAAAATCGAGCGGTTTAAGCGGTGTATTTTGTGCTAAATCGAGCAGTAAACTTTGCAATAATTCCAATGAAAAATACTGTGCAGCACTAAACAGTGCGTAACGGTTTTCACTATTTAAGCTCGGTGCAATTTTGGCAACCGCTTTCATTGCGGTTAACGTAAAATTATCGAGTCTACGTCCATTAATCGCAAAATCGTGTTTTAATTCTTGGCGCAGTTGCTTATTGGTTTTGTCGCGTGGTTCGTCAACAATTGCGTAGTTCAGTACGTTTAATGTCATCATACCACCTCAACAATTAATGCCGCGTTATTACCACCAAAACCACAGTGATTAAGTAATATGTGTTGGTAACTTGATAGTGTCTTTGCGTCACTAAATGGCCTTAAAATCGTATCTGTGTTTAGGTATTCTGGCCTTGGAATAACCAGCTGTTGCTGATGCAAGTAGTCCATTAATGCTAATTCTAATACGCCGCACGCCCCTAAGGTGTGACCAGTAAAAGGTTTAAAGGCAAAAATAGGTGCATGCTCAAGCCATTGATTAAATGCGTTGAGCTCAGCTTGATCGTTATTTAAAGTGGCCGTGCCGTGTACTTTTATTAAATCAATTTGCTTAGCATCAAGGTTGGCTTTTTTAAGCGCCATTTCAATAATCGCTTGAATATGTACGCCAGATTCTTGTGTCATGGTTAAACTGTAGTAATCACAGCCTGAACCATAACCAATCAATTTTAACTGCGATGGTGAGCTTGTGTGTTTTGCCATAACTAACGCAGCAATACCTTCACCAAGTACCAACCCAGAGCGAGATTCACTAAAGGTACGCAACCCTTGGCTACTTTGTAAATCGAGTGAATAAAAGCCTTCTACCGTTAGCGGGTTGTAAAACTCACAGCCAACAACAATGACATACTGCGCTTTATTTTGGTTTAGCAACTGGTCGGCTAAAATAACCGCGTTAGTGCCCGCAGTGCATGCTGTGTTGATGGTTAGGTGTAAGTCAGAAGTAGCAAACTGCTGCTTTAAATAACCACTTAAGCGGTCGGTATTTGTGAGCCAAATAGTTTGATCAGGTTTGGCTTCTACCGCACTGACATCTAAGCTGGTTGACCCGAGAATAATCGCTGTATTTGCAAGCTGCTCAGCAGTTAACCCTGCTTTTTTTACAGCATTGCCTACAACACTTGAGAGCGATGAAAGAATACGCTTTTCGCTAGTATCAACAGGTAAATCTTGCATTGCAAAAAACGGCACGTCAATTTGCTCTGCCGTTTTTACTGTTTGAAACTGCGCCGTTGAAAAGTGTAATTCATTGCCGCGACCACAGGCCGACCATGAATCAGAAGCAATAATATAACTAGGCAAGGTCTTTACTTTTTTCGCGTTCAATAAGCGCAACTATGGTATTTATTGAGTAAAGGTCTTTACGACTTTCTTTTGAACTTTCAACACGAATACCAAAGTTTTGTTTGATAATTAAAGCAAGTTGTAGGGCATCAAGTGAATCTAAACCGACTTTAGAGTCATTGCCAAACAGCGGCGCATCGTCTTCGATTTCTTGCCATTCTATCTCATCTTCCTTGTCACACTCTTCAACAATAAGCTGTTTAAGTTTGTTTTTTAATTCTTCTATTTCCATTGTAATTTCCTAACTTTTAACTCGAATAGCCACAGTGCCAATACACCACAAATCACTGAAAAGATTATTAAAGGTAGGGCAGTGGTTAAGCTGAGTACGTCCGAGTCTGAGATAAATAAATTTTTAAGTCCTGATTGCGCCCAGTGCATAGGCGAAAGCTGCGCTATAGTTTGCATCGCCTTTGGCATGATGTCTAGAGGCACCATTAAGCCACTAATCGCCGCAAGTAAAATGTTAGTGCCGCCGCCTATTACAATCGCTTGTTCATGGTTTTTTATTTGGCTTGCGATAACCGCGCCAAAGGTCACGGCCGTGGCACAGGTTACGGCTAATAAAGGAAGGGCGGGCACAAGTTGCAATACATTAAGGCTAGGTGCATCGACCAATTTAGGGATCACCGTAAAGCCAATTATCATCAGCACAATCGCTTGCGTGAAACTGACTAAATAAAATGCCAATAGTTTGGCCGAAAAATATGCGGTATTTGAAATGGGAAAGGTGGTAACACGCAACAGCGTACCGTTTTGGCTTTCACTAATAAGCGTAATTGAAATCGGCAAAACGATAAAAAACACACCAAATACTAGCCAAGATGGAATACTGTGCTGTACGGCTTGGTAGTTTTCTTCGCGCTTGAATGATACCAACTTCAATTGGTTGGTTTGCTCGCTCACTCGTGACATTTGCTCTGCAAGCGGCGTGGACTCAGATAATTGCCCAGCATCGAGTAAGTAAATATGGAGCTTTACTTTCGCCAAAGCAATTTGCAAATGTTGCTTTGCTAAGCTGGTCATCTGAGGCGATAAACTAGTTGCATGGCTAAAGGTGATCACTGAACTTGCCTGATCAGCAAAAAGGGCATTTTCAAAGCCGGTAGCAAGCTCAAGCGTAACATCGGCTGGTTGGTTTATATCTTGGCTAAATCCCACGTCACTTAAATAGGCTTTGAGCAGCGATTCTGCCAAATTACTGTCCTGCTGGGTGATATTTAAATTAATTGATTTAGTTAAATCTTCCGCTTTATTACTCAGCGCAAATGTCATAATCAACATAAAGCTAATCGGCATTAAAAAGAGCACAGCTAGGCTATGTAAGTCGCTAAAAATAAGCCGGAATTCTTTAATGATACTCGCTTTAATCATAGTTCTGTAAACAGCTCTTTATAGTAGTTTTCGAGGTGCAGTGTTGAATAATTGATTTCACTAATAGGCGGTAATGAAATCTGGCTAAGTTGTGCGAGCAAAGCAAGCGGCTCTTTACACGGGCTTATTTCAATTTGGCTTGGTGAGTTTACTTGTGTATTTGGTAATAACGCAGTAATGCCTGCGATGGCGTCGTCGCACAATGCACTTTCAAAGCTAATTTGCAGTGGTGCGTTTTCACTGTGAGCTGTTATATGAATAAGCTCACCGCGTTTTAAACCATAAATCGTATCGCAAATTTGCTCTACTTCGGTAAGTAAATGCGAGGTGTAAATAATGGTTGTGCCTTGTTGTTTTAACGTGGCAAGTAGCTGCATGATCAGCTCACGAGAAACCGGATCAATTCCTACCGTTGGCTCATCTAAAATCAATACGCGAGGCTGTTTTAACAGCGCAATTGCCAAGTTTAAACGGCGTTTATAGCCACCTGATAAATTATCGGCCTTTTTGCTGCTTAAGTGACTAAGTTGGCATTGGGCTAAGGTGTTTTTAACTAATTCATCGCAGTTATTAATTTTGAGTAAACTGGCAAAATACGCTAAATTGTGCTGAACCGTAAGGCGCTCATAAAAAGCGTATTCTTGCGGCACAAGTGCCAGCTGTTGTTTGATAAATTGTCTTGATGTCGCGTTATCGCCATAACAAACTGAGCCTGTTTGCGCACTGAGTAAGCCAGTAATAATCGAGATTAAGGTAGATTTACCTGCACCATTTGGGCCAATTAAACCAACGCATTCACCTGACTTTATCGCAAGAGAAAGATTATTAAGCGTATCGACATCATTACTTTTGTATCGAAAACTGAGTTGCTGCAGTTTAATAATGAAGTCGTGATCTGGCACTTACGTTCTCCCTTGCCATATATGGATATCAATTCAATATGCGTGGTTAAATTTAAAGAAAACCAACATATTAGACATAGTTGAGCATTCTAACATGAGGATTTCTTGCGAAGACAGTAATTTTTTAATGGCACAGTGATGCACGCAAACGAAAAAATCCTACTTATTCACGCTGCTTTAATTGCTATTAAAGTGGTGAAACAGGTATAATTTCGCCCCATTTTTAACCTTGAATTTTAAGCGATTGGCGGGTATTCATGTCCAGTATTTCAACTGAAGTTGGCAAACGTCGCACCTTTGCGATTATCTCCCACCCGGATGCGGGTAAAACAACCATTACTGAAAAGGTACTTCTTTTCGGACAAGCTCTGCAAAAGGCAGGTACAGTAAAAGGTCGTGGTTCGAATCAACATGCTAAATCAGACTGGATGGAAATGGAAAAAGAGCGTGGTATCTCGGTTACTACCTCTGTAATGCAATTCCCGTACAATGACTGTTTGGTAAACCTACTGGATACCCCAGGACACGAAGACTTCTCGGAAGATACGTACCGTACACTCACCGCGGTTGACTCGTGCCTAATGGTAATTGACGCTGCGAAAGGTGTAGAAGACCGTACCCGTAAGCTAATGGAAGTAACGCGTCTACGTGATACGCCAATTGTTACCTTTATGAACAAACTCGACCGTGATATCCGTGACCCAATGGAAGTAATGGACGAAGTTGAAAGCGAGCTAAACATTGCGTGTGCTCCGGTTACCTGGCCAATTGGCTGTGGTAAAGAGTTTAAAGGTGTTTACCATATTCATCGCGATGAAACGATTTTGTACCAAACAGGTCAAGGCCACACAATTCAAGACGTACGTATTGTTAAAGGGTTAGATAACCCAGAGCTTGACGCAGCAGTAGGTGAAGAGTTAGCAGAATTACTACGTGAAGAGCTTGAACTAGTAGTAGGTGCATCGCACGAATTTGACCAAGAGCTTTTCCTTGCAGGTGAATTAACACCGGTATTTTTTGGTACTGCACTTGGTAACTTTGGTGTTGACCATATGCTTGACGGTTTAACAAAGTGGGCACCAGCGCCACAGCCGCGTCAAACTGATGACCGCCTCGTTACTGCTGACGAAGAAAAGTTCTCAGGCTTTGTTTTTAAAATTCAAGCAAACATGGACCCGAAACACCGTGACCGTATTGCCTTTATGCGCATTGTATCAGGCAAGTATGAGCAAGGTATGAAAATGGACCATGTGCGTATTGGTAAAAAGGTCAGCATTTCAGATGCGGTAACCTTTATGGCCGGTGACCGTGAGCGTGCAGCAGAAGCGTACGCTGGTGACATTATTGGTCTTCATAACCACGGTACGATTCAAATCGGTGACACCTTCACGCAAGGCGAAAAAATTAAGTTCAGCGGTATTCCAAACTTTGCGCCAGAATTATTCCGACGTATTCGCTTACGCGATCCGCTTAAGCAAAAGCAGCTACTTAAAGGCCTTATCCAGCTTTCAGAAGAAGGTGCGGTACAGGTGTTTAGACCGCTACAAAATAACGACCTTATCGTAGGTGCGGTAGGTGTACTTCAGTTTGACGTAGTTGTAGCGCGCTTAAAAGCCGAATACAACGTAGATGCCATGTACGAAAGCGTAAGTGTTGCAACAGCGCGCTGGGTAACCTGTGATGATGTTAAAAAGCTAGAAGAGTTCCGCCGTAAGTGCGAAGTAAACCTAGCACTGGATGGTGGTGATAACCTAACGTACATCGCGCCAACCCGTGTTAACTTAAACTTGTCGCAAGAGCGTTATCCGGAAGTTGAGTTCCACCAGACGCGTGAACACTAATTTTTACGTCATAAATTTGCGATAGCGTCATTGCTATCGTATTTTTCGTTAGTCATTTAGCGGACTAAACTCCTAGCGAAAAATACTCCGCGGCTTCGCTCTCGCGGCATTTGTTTAGTAAAAAGTGAAGATGTTATGGGTGATTGATAAATTGCCGATGGAAAGATGAGTGATAGCGTCATTGCTATCGCATTTTTCGTTAGTTATTTAGCGGACTAAACTGCTAGCGAAAAATACTCTGCGGCTTCGCTCTCGTAGCATTTATTTAGTAAAAAAGTTAAGTTACATTGATAAGCTGATGTGTGGTGTTATCAGTTTTAAAACGAATAAAATGACATGGCTTGGTTGAGATTACTCCCAAGCGGTGTGTAACAGGAAATAAACAATGAATATTCGTCAGATATTAGTAGAAAAGGCCGTTGCAGCCATGGTTGCAGCAGGCTTACCAGAAGATACCAACCCTGCGGTAACGCAAAGTACGCGCCCGCAGTTTGGAGATTACCAAATTAATGGTGCAATGGGCGCTGCGAAAAAGTTAAAAACCAATCCGCGTGAACTGGCACAAAAAATCATCGACAATCTAGACGTCAGCGATATTGCTTCGCAAACTGAAATTGCGGGCCCAGGCTTTATTAATATTCACTTAAAGCCAGAGTTTTTAGCCGACACACTTGCATCTGCAAACCAAGATGAAAAACTGGGTGTAGTCGAGCATGCTAACGCACAAAACGTGGTAGTAGACTACTCATCACCAAACCTTGCAAAAGAAATGCACGTTGGTCATTTACGCTCAACCATTATTGGTGATGCAGTTGTACGTGCACTTGAGTTCCGTGGCGACTCCGTTACCCGTCAAAACCACGTAGGTGACTGGGGTACACAATTTGGTATGTTGATTGCGCACTTAGAAGACTTACTTAACCAAGGTGTTGACCTTGAATCAGTTGCTTTAGCTGATTTAGAAACCTTCTACCGCGATGCGAAAAAACGTTTTGACGATGAAGACGGTTTTGCTGATAAAGCACGTGACTACGTAGTAAAACTTCAAGGTGGCGATGCACACTGTGAAAAGCTGTGGAAACTGTTTATTGATACCTCAGTAAAACACTCTGAAGAAGTGTACGCAAAGCTAAACGTTACCCTTAAGCCTGAAGATATTAAAGCTGAAAGTGCTTATAACGATGCACTGCAAGGTGTTATTTCTTTACTTAAAGAAAAAGGCATTGCTGTTGAAGACCAAGGTGCACAAGTAGTATTCCTTGATGAATTGGCAAATAAAGATGGTGAACCTTCTGTATTTATCGTACAAAAATCAGGTGGCGGCTTCTTGTATGCAACTACCGACTTAGCAGCGTGTGATTACCGTTCGAACAAACTAGGCGCAGACCGTATTTTAATCTTTGTAGATGCGCGTCAAAGTCTTCACTTCAGTCAAGTTGAATTAACAGCGCGTAAAGCAGGCCTATTGCGTGATGAAACAACGTACGAGTTTTGCCCATTCGGCACCATGATGGGTGAAGATGGTAAACCATTTAAAACCCGTACTGGTGGCACAGTTAAACTAGCTGAGTTACTAGAAGAAGCCGTTAGCCGCGCAACTGATAAGCTAGCAGAGCGCGAGTCAGACCTAAGCGCTGAAGAACGCGCTGAAATAGCTCGTAAAGTGGGTATTGGCGCTGTGAAATACGCGGATCTTTCTAAAAACCGTACCAGCGATTATATCTTCAACTGGGATACCATGCTGAGCTTTGAAGGTGCAACAGCGCCTTACTTACAGTATGCCTACACGCGTGTGCGTAGTATCTTCCGAAAAGCAGGTATTGACGCTGCAAGCTTAAATGCACCAATTTCAATTGTTGAAGCACAAGAAAAAGCGTTAGCAATCAAACTAATCCAGTTTGAAGAAGTGCTAGACCAAATGATTGGTGATGCAACGCCACACGTTTTATGTAGCTACTTATATGAACTAGCAAGCCTATATATGAGCTTCTACGAAGCATGTCCGGTACTAAAAGACGGTGTAGAGCCAGCAACTAA
The DNA here is from genome assembly GCF_001399975.1 of Pseudoalteromonas sp. P1-9. Lineage (GTDB taxonomy): Bacteria > Pseudomonadota > Gammaproteobacteria > Enterobacterales > Alteromonadaceae > Pseudoalteromonas. The sequence goes on along the minus strand of NZ_LKBD01000024.1, from coordinate 586 downwards.
AGAAAGCCGCTTAATGCTGTGTAATTTAGTAGCGAAGACGCTAGCGAAGGGTTTGGATTTACTCGGCATCGAAGTCATGGAGCAAATGTAATTTGCTTCCTATTTCACATTAATACTGCGTCAGGTTTTTAATCTACCTCAATCACATAGCTGGTGGTTGTCGCGCTGGCGACAGCAGCCAAAAGGGGGCTAACGCCGGCCCCCCTTTGGATTCCCCCGGCGCCCCAGAAATCAAACAGTTCTTCATCTATCACTTAAATGTGAACATAAACGCCATGAATCGGCATCCATGCCTCAGCATGGCTTACTCGACTCGCTACGCTTCCTGTCTCGTATTATTCATTTAAGTGATTGCTTCAGGTTTGATTAAAGGGGGTGATCAATCTTAGCAACGCTTTTCAATATCAGCTTTGAGCGAACAACGGACGTTTAGATTTTTTAAACCTTTTCTTTTCAGCCTCTGAATTTAAACCTTTCCCCCATATTCAAGAAAATGAGCAAATTGCGCACTTTTATCTTTCTCAAAAAATTAACCACATGTATTTTTAATAATACTGGCAACTAGTTATCAACTTTGTTAAAACTA
>NZ_LKBD01000023.1 GCF_001399975.1 Pseudoalteromonas sp. P1-9 | reverse complement strand
CTAAATATCATGCTAACTGCGTTAGAATTTATCAATGTAGAACAACTACATAAGAAAAATTCCGCCTTGTTACCATTTCATTTATCCAGTGCTATCCCTGATCACATACTTAACAGAATTGGTATTACTCACAACCCCTGCTTAAATAAAAAAGGCCATAATGGCCTTTTTTATTGTGGTTTAAAATTTATAAAAAGCTTAAACCTTGCTTTAACAAGTTAGCTTCTTTGCTGTATCCGTTATTCGCCATGTAGCCAACTAATGAGTTTACTAGCAAAGGAACTTGCTCTTTTGGAATACCAATACTTTCAAACGCACTATCCAAATAACCTAGGCTTGTTGCTTGTTTAGTTTTATCGCCGCCTTTACCTAGCATTGAAGTTAGTGAAGACATTGACGATTTAGGCGCTTCACTGATCAGCCCGTTAGTATTTGGTAATGCTTGGCTAATCAAGGCAAAGTTTTCAGGGCTAACATGATCTTTTGCTACTTTGAGCAACGCGCCCATGCCTGAACCAATGATATTTTCAGATAAACTCAATTGTTCAGATGCATATTTTACTAAGGCATTTGATGTTGTTTTTTCTGCTGTTTGGTTCGCTACAGCAGTATTTAACGTGCTTTTTAAATCAACCGCACTCACAGAATTAGCGTAAAACGCGCCCGTTACCATTACAACTAAAGTTAATTTTTTCATTACTTACTTCCAATAAAGGGTAACCGATTTAGGTACAGCGCAATACTAACAACTAAGGGATTAAAAAGTCATTAATTTAATTCGCTCTAATACTTCAACCTAAAACTGAATCACAACATCGACTCGGGAACGCACCTATGGCTGAAAAGGAGCCATGAAAATAGCCCCTAATGCATAAAGTAAGGTGTTTATATAAAGTAATGGGCTAGTGCAGCTAAGCAATAAGCAACTAATCCATACACCACAAATAAAGCCCATGCGAGTTTAGCGTTACCCATTTCCGCTTTTATCGTTGCCACGGTTGCTACACATTGTAATGCCACTACATAAAACAGCATTAAACCAATACCGGTGCCAAGTGGTAAGCCATCAGCCATAATTTGAGATGCTAGCCCAGCAATGTTTTCATCAGCGCCTTCCATGCCATACAGTGTGCCTAACGCACCTACAAATACTTCTCGCGCCAAAAACGACATCATGATTGCCACACCATAGCGCCAATCTACACCAAGTGGTTCAAACACTGGTGCGATAAACTGACCGAATTGACCAAGTAACGAGTGTTCTAAATCAGCATTTTGCGGAAAATAACCCAGCACCCAAATCACCACAGACACCATAAAAATAACCGGTGCGGCGCGTTTAATAAAATAAATACCACTGTTCAAAACACGGTGCATTAGTGGTTTCCAATGGGGCATCCGGTAAGTTGGCAGCTCTAAAATAAATGGCATTTCAGACTGGCTCTGCTCTGTCATTTTAGATTTACTCAGTAATGCACTTACAATCAGCGCCATCACAATACCAAACAAATACAGGGCAAAAAATGCGATACCTTGCAAGTTAAAGACCCCAAGTACTGTGTGATCTGCCGGAATAAATACCGCAACTAACAAGGCATAAACCGGCAATCTCGCAGAGCATGACATCAGGGGAATAGTCATCATAGTGATCAGGCGTTTACGCGGTGACTCTATGGTTCTGGCGGCCATAATTGCAGGTATCGCGCAGGCATTTGCAGATAGGTAAGGAATAAAACTACGACCAGACAAACCAAAGAAGCTTAGTGGCTTATGGCAAATTAACGCTGCGCGAGCAAGGTAGCCACTATCTTCCAGTAACCCAATTATAAAAGTGAGCACCATAATTTGCGGCACAAATACTAAAAAAGAACCAACTCCACCAAACAAGGCATCTGCCGTGAAGTCTTGCATCATGCCGCTTGGCAATAACCCTGTAACCAACGCGGCGGTATCACCAATAAGCATTTCTACGCCATCCATTAACGGCGCGGCCCATGTGAAAATGCTCTGAAACAATAAAAACATAATTGTAAAAAATGCCACAGCACCAAACACGCTATTTAACAAAAAGTTATCGATAACATTTTGCTTTTTAAGCACAATATCGCTGGCAATTGCATATTTTTTTGCAAGCGTTTTAGCACTTTGCAAGTTTTGACTAGGATCTGAATGAAGGTTTTGCTGAAAAGGTGCGTTAGCAATTTCAACTAAGCCTTTTTGAAACTCAGTTACACCAGTAAGCGTTTTTGCTGACAAAGCAAATACCGGAGCATTCAAATCTTTAGCGAGTTGTGTGATGTCTATTTGGTGATTAAAGCGCTGTAACTCATCAATTAGATTAAGTGCAAACACGACCTTTTTATTATGTTGCTGTGCCAAACGTTGTACTTGCAATGCAAATACCAAACTGCGCTCTAATCGCGTTGCGTCTAGTACATTTACAATCACTTCGGTGTCGTCTTGATTAATCGCCTCATTTAGCTTTTCGACTGCGATCTGCTCATCTTTTGACAGCGTATTTAGCGAATAGGTACCCGGAAAATCAACTACTTCAAAGTCATTAAACTGACCACTTTTAAGCTCGACTGTAACACCTGGAAAGTTAGCAACTTTTTGCTTTAAGCCTGTTAACTGATTAAAAAGCAAACTTTTACCACTGTTGGGTTTACCAACTAATAAAATTCGTTTCATGAGGGTTCTTACGGTTTATGCGATGTAAATACGTTTAGCTATTGCAGGTTCGAGTGAGTAAACACAACCCCCCACTTGATAAACAATGGGACCATTGAACGGTGTGCGACGTATGCAGGTTATTAACGCATTTTCAGCGAACCCCATTTCCTCTAGTCGTTGAGCGACGGCGGAATCTAAATTTGGACACAAACGCGCTATTGTCGCCTGTTGCTTTACGGGAACATCACAAATCGTCATGATACTTATTCGCAGTTAAATATTTGCCGCCAGTATGCGCTTTTCTACAACAAAGCTCAATGCAATTTGAATATTTATCTAAACTTTATATAAATAAAAATTAATTTATTAATTAAATTAAAATCCTGTAAAAGTTACTAATCTTATTTAACTTAAATATTTATTTTAGATAATAAAAAAGGCCACCTAAGTGACCTTTTCTTTAAATCAAGTTGGGACAGTGCAGACTAATTCGTCCTGAAGCTACGGCCCGGTGCGCTCGCAGGAATTTTCTTCCCCGAAAAGCGTTCGACTAACTGCGAAACTTCGATGACTTCAGGCATCTTGCCTTTCACCCTTCGGGCCAGCTTCGCTGTTCAAAAATATTCCCGATATTTTTATCGGTCTCAACGTACAGATACAAAAAAGGCCACCGAAATGACCTTTTTCATCAAACTAAACGATTAGCCAATGTTCTTTCTAGCATTACGGAACATGCGCATCCATGGACTGTCATTGCTCCACTATTATCAAAGGTATCGCTGCCAAGAGTTAGCTTTCTCAAGCAACAAAAAAGGCCACCGAGGTGACCTTTTCTTTAAAGCTAGTTAAGGCTGTGCAGACTAATTCGTCCTGAAGCTACGGCCCGGCTCGTCATCCATGACTCGCGTAAAACACGCTGCGAAACTTCGTTTCGGTCGTGTTTTACCCCACGTTCTTACGTGCGTTACGGAACATACGCATCCATGGGCTATCTTCTTTCCACTCATCTGGGTGCCAAGAGTTAGCTACTGCACGGAACACACGCTCTGGGTGTGGCATCATAACTGTTGCACGACCATCCGTCGATGTAATACCAGTAATACCTTCTGGTGAACCATTCGGGTTGTTCGGGTATTGCGTAGTTGGCTTACCAAAGTTATCAACGTATTGAACCGCTACTGTGCCAGACTCTAGTGCTGCTTTTACTGCTGCGTTGTTTGCAAACTCAGCATGACCTTCACCGTGAGATACCGCGATAGGCATACGAGAGCCAGCCATACCTTGGAAGAATACTGACGGGCTTTCTTGTACTTCAACAAGGCTGAAGCGTGCTTCAAAACGCTCTGACTTGTTGGTTACAAAACGTGGCCAGTGCTCAGTACCTGGGATAAGTTCTTTCAGTGTAGAAAGCATTTGACAACCGTTACACACACCTAAGCTGAACGTGTCTTGACGCTCAAAGAATGTTTGGAACTGATCGCGTGCCATATCATTGAATAGAATTGACTTAGCCCAACCTTCACCTGCACCTAGTACGTCACCGTAAGAGAAACCACCACAGGCTACAAGGCCTTTGAACTCTTCTAGCGTTAGGCGACCTTCAAGGATGTCACTCATGTGTACGTCAACTGCTGCAAAACCTGCACGGTTAAATGCCGCTGCCATTTCAACGTGTGAGTTAACACCTTGCTCACGTAGAATTGCCATCTTAGGCTTAGCACCTGTAGCAATGTAAGGTGCTGCTACGTCTTCATTTAGATCGAAGCTTAGTTTTACGTTAAGACCAGGATCTTTTTCGTCAAACTTGGCATCAAATTCTTGCTTAGCACACTCAGGGTTATCACGAAGTGCTTGCATCTTGTAAGTTGTTTCAGCCCAGATAGTACGTAGTTCTGTACGTGTATTTGCAAGTACTGCTTCGCCGCCACGGTTGAAGATAACTTTGTCTTCCGTGTTTAATGCACCGATAGTGTGGCTGATTGCTGCAAGGCCGTTGTCAGCTAACACAGCTTCAGCTGCTGCAAGGTCGTCATTGCGAACCTGAATCACTGCACCTAGCTCTTCGTTATAAAGCGCTTCAATGTCAGAGCCTGTTAAGCTATCAAGATTTACAGTCACACCAGTGCGACCTGCGAATGCCATTTCAGCGACAGTCGTGAATAAACCACCGTCTGAACGGTCGTGGTAAGCAAGTAGCTTCTCGTCTGCTACAAGTGCTTGCATTGCGTTGTAGAAGCCTTTTAATAGCTCTGGGCTATCAACGTCAGGCGTCTTGTCACCAAGCTGCTTGTAAACCTGTGCAAGGCTTGATGCACCCATACGGTTTTGACCTGCACCTAAGTCAACTAAGATTAGACTTGAGTCACCTTTATCAGTGCGAAGCTGAGGCGTTACTGTTTTACGAATGTCTTCTACACGACCAAATGCTGTGATTACAAGTGAAAGTGGTGCTGTAACCGCTTTGTCTTCACCGTCATCTTGCCATGTCGTCTTCATCGACATTGAATCTTTACCAACAGGAATCGTTAGACCAAGCGCTGGACATAACTCTTCACCCACAGCTTTTACTGCTTCGTAAAGACCTGCGTCTTCACCTGGGTGACCCGCTGCAGCCATCCAGTTTGCAGATAGTTTGATGTTCTCAAGACCACCAATGTTTGCGCCAGCAATGTTCGTTAGCGCTTCAGCTACTGCTAAACGTGCTGATGCACCATAGTTTAGAAGTGCCGCAGGTGTGCGCTCACCCATTGACATTGCTTCACCGTGGTAAGTGTCAAACGCAGCAGCTGTTACAGCACAGTTTGCTACAGGTACCTGCCAAGGGCCAACCATTTGGTCACGTGCCACTAGGCCTGTAACCGTACGGTCACCAATGGTGATAAGGAATGTTTTCTCAGCGATAGTCGGTAGACGAAGTAAACGCTTAGCGGCATCGAGTACGTTAATGCTGTCAGTGTTAAGTGCTTCACCAGATACTTGTTTTGACTCTACGTCACGGTGCATCTTAGGTGCTTTACCAAGTAGTACTTCAAGTGGAAGATCTACAGGGTTGTTATCGAAGTGGCTATCCGCAACGGTTAAGTGACGCTCTTCTGTTGCTTCACCAATTACTGCGTACTGTGCACGCTCGCGCTTACAGATTTCTTCAAAACGTGCGAAGTCTTCAGCTGCTACTGCAAGTACGTAACGTTCTTGTGATTCGTTACACCAGATTTCGTGTGGTGCCATGCCCGGCTCATCGTTCGGGATATTACGTAGCTGGAATTTACCACCACGGCCACCATCGTCTACAAGCTCAGGGAATGCGTTTGAAAGACCACCCGCGCCCACATCGTGGATAAACGCGATTGGGTTTTCGTCACCTAGCTGCCAACATTTGTCGATAACTTCCTGACAACGACGTTCCATTTCAGGGTTTTCACGCTGTACAGAAGCAAAGTCTAAGTCTTCGTTTGACTGACCAGATGCCATTGATGATGCGGCACCACCACCAAGACCAATGTTCATAGCTGGGCCACCTAGTGCAACAAGCTTAGCGCCTACTGGAATTTCACCTTTTTGAACATGTTCAGTACGAATATTACCAAGACCACCAGCAAGCATGATTGGCTTGTGGTAACCACGTACCTCTTCACCATTATGGCTGTTAACTTTTTCTTCGTAAGTACGGAAATAACCAAGTAGGTTAGGACGACCAAATTCGTTGTTGAACGCCGCGCCACCTAGCGGGCCGTCGATCATGATGTCTAGTGCATCAACGATGCGACCTGGCTTGCCAAAGTTAGTTTCCCACGGCTGCTCAAAACCTGGGATGCGAAGGTTAGATACAGTAAAACCAACAAGGCCTGCTTTTGGCTTAGAACCACGGCCTGTTGCACCTTCGTCACGAATTTCACCACCAGAACCAGTCGACGCGCCAGAGAATGGTGCAATCGCTGTTGGGTGGTTGTGGGTTTCAACCTTCATCAAGATTTCAATGTTTTCTTGATTGTAGTTGTACTCGCCATCTTTATTTGGGAAGAAACGACCCGCTTTAGAACCCTTCATTACTGCTGCGTTATCTTTATAAGCTGACAGTACGTTTTCTGGGTGCGTCTCGTAAGTATTCTTGATCATCTTAAACAGCGACTTAGGCTGTTCTACGCCGTCGATTGTCCAATCGGCGTTGAAAATTTTGTGACGACAGTGCTCAGAGTTCGCCTGTGCGAACATGAATAATTCGATGTCGTTCGGGTTACGACCTAGTTTAGTGAAGTTTTCTACTAGGTAGTCAATTTCGTCGTCAGCTAGTGCGAAACCTTGCTCTACGTTTGCAGTTACAAGCGCTTCACGGCCACCACCAAGAATGTCTACAGATGACATTGGGCGCGGCTCTTCAACGCGAAATAACTGACCTGCATCTTCAAGGTTGTTATGCACAGACTCGGTCATGCGGTCATGAACTAGCTTTGCAACCTCATTTAGCTGCTGCGCGTTTAGGTCGCCTTCAACATAGTAAGCAATACCACGCTCAACACGGTGTACTTTGTCTAAACCACAGTTGTTAGCAATATCAGTTGCCTTTGATGCCCATGGAGAAATGGTACCAATGCGCGGCGTCACTAAAATGAGCGCACCTTCAGGCGTATGTTCAGTAATGGTCGGCCCATACTTTAATAGCTTATTTAGTTTGTCTAACTCAGACTCTGAAAGTTCTGCTGTTAAATCAGCAAAATGCATAAACTCAGCGTAAACACCAGTCACTGGTAAATTGGCGTCAGCGCAGGTTTTAAGGATCTTTTGAACTTTAAAATCAGAAAGTGCAGGTGCACCACGTAGGATCAACATAGGTATTTTCATCCGGGGTTAAGGATTGAACGAAGATTTATGGGCGCACATTATAGTGGAAAATGACATGAGATTTAAATAAAAATCAAAAAATAGACAAAAATAGGCAAATTCGAATTTCATGTATAGGACATTAGTCCTCGTGACGATCGAGACTTTATCTGTTATAACAAGCTTGTAGGGGTTAGTTATTTTAGGATTTGAGTGCTAAAACACGTTGTAATTACACTGGTTATTTTTTTGCTGGCAGCATGCTCAGAGCCTGTCGCAGAAACACACCTCGGCCAAATTAAACAAAAAGATAAGGTTCGTATCGGCACGCTTGCCGGCGAAAGTACTTACTATATTAGTGCCAATGGTGAGCTGGGTTTTGAATATGAGCTCGCTAAAGCATTCGCAAACTTTATTGACGCTGAGCTCGAAATCATTCCTTTTTTCTCAATTAAAGACATGCTTAACAAGCTAGAAAAAGGACAAATCGATATTCTCGCTTCAGGCCTTACCCTAAACAAATCGCGTTTAAATAAATACCGTTTTGCACCGCAATATCGTTCAATTAGTCAAAAATTAGTTTATAAACAAGGGCGTAAAAGACCGCGTAATTTTTCACAGCTGGACGCCCCTGTTACCGTTATTGCCAAAAGCGCTCATGCCGCCAGTTTATTAAAAGCAAAAGCCAATTTTGAAAACTTACAATGGGTTGAAACCGAAGAGTTTGATGAAGCCGAATTATTACAAGGCATTATTGATGGCAAATTCGATTACACCATTGCTGACTCGCATACTTTGGCGCTATTTCGCCGCTATCACCCAGAACTTAGCATTGCCTTTTCGGTAACCCGCGAAGAACCAGTCGCTTGGATGCTGCAACAAAACGATGACGACAGTTTATATGCACTTGCCATCGAGTTTTTTGGTTATGCGCGCTCAACGGGCTTGTTACAGAACCTAGAAGAAAAATATTTTGGCCATGTTCGTCAATTTAACTACATCAATACCCTTGCTTATATAGAAGCAGTTCGTGATGTATTACCTAAATACCGAGATTGGTTTAAGCAATATTCACGCAGCCTTGATTGGCGCTTACTGGCAGCGGTAAGTTATCAAGAATCGATGTGGGACCCACGTGCCAAATCGCCAACTGGAGTACGCGGGATTATGATGTTGACCTTGCCTACTGCAAAATCGGTCGGTGTTAAAAATCGCCTTGAGCCCGAACAAAATATTCGTGGTGGCGGCATCTATTTAGAAAAATTGATTAATCGCGTACCCGAACGCATAAAAGAACCTGACCGTACTTGGCTTGCGCTTGCCGCTTACAATGTGGGCTTTGGTCATATGGAAGATGCCCGTGTGCTAACCGAAAAAGCGGGCGGCGATGCCGACAAATGGGCAGATGTGAAAAAACATTTACCGTTACTGATTAAAAAGCGCTACTATCGCCAAACAAGATACGGGTTTGCCCGTGGCGATGTCGCCGTTAAATATGTCGATAATATTCGCCGCTATTACGACACACTCGTTTGGCTTGATGAAAACCAAGATGAGTAACACGATAGTTGAATTCACCGTGGTGAATGTCATATAAGTGTCATAATTTATTAATAAACTTATCGAGAGATAAGGGCTTTAGCCAATTACCCTTCTCCACTCTCACCTTTTTAAGGAGAACCTATGCTAAGAACGCGTAGAAAATTCAAAGTAAAACGCAGCACGGTTAACACGTGTGCTATTCGTCGCCGCATTGCAAGACGCAACACCCATCGTAAAGTTCTTGAACGTCGCAGAGCATTTAATTTATTGGTGGAAGCTGAAGCGAACTAGCTTTCACCTTTTGCCGCTTTTTTAGCGGCTTTTATTTCTGCGCGGCGTTTTTTAAAAAATGCCGACAGCTTTTCACTGCAAACTTCCGCTAAAACCCCGCTGGTGACGTCTACTTGATGATTGAGCTTTTCGTGGCGAGTTAAGTCCATAATGCTGCCCGCTGAACCTGTTTTTTCATCATGTGCGCCAAATACCAAACGCTTTATACGGCTATGCACCAACAACCCTGCGCACATGGAGCAAGGTTCCAAAGTGACGTATAACGTACAATCGAGCATACGGTAATTTTCAATGTACTTGCCAGCTTGGCGAATCGCCATCATCTCAGCATGGGCCGATGGATCATGCTGTGTAATTGATAAATTATACCCCTCAGCAATTATCTGGTTGTCTTTTACAACAATGGCACCAACCGGTATTTCTCCATGTTGCTCGGCAATATCAGCACGTTTAAGCGCCTCAATCATCCAATATTCATCGCTAAATTCAGGGTACATAGTTACTCAGGTTGATTTATAAACACCTTAAATATTTTACCAAGTTAAAAAGATTCATGCATTGTTATCTCTTTTTCTTAGAATTTTTTAAAATAAAGGGCTAATGTCATAGTTATTCAATTATTTTTTAGGCTATAATCCGCCGCCATTTTGCACGACGCCAAAGCAATGTAGAAACAAGATGAAATTTCCTGGACGACGCAGACAAAAACACTACTTTCCAGTGGAAGATAAAGATCCGTTAACGAACGTGATCACACAAGACAGCAAGCTTGCACGTAATTACATAGTGGGTATTGACCAAATTGTGGTTGATATAGAAGCCAAAGTTGATCAAGCCTTTCTCAACGAGTTTGGCCTGCACCGCGGCATGTCGCAAGTAATGGATGATGACACCACCAACGCTCTCTATGCACGCTTAAAAGATCATGACATGATCGACTACGAATTTGCAGGCGGCACTATTGGTAACACCATGCACAATTACTCAGTGTTATCAGACGACCGTTCGGTACTGCTTGGTGTAATGTGTGAAAATATCAAAATTGGCAGTTATGCCTATCGTTTCGTTAGTAAAACCTCAACCCGCGTAGATTTAGAACACCTACAACCGGTTGATGGCCCAATTGGTCGTTGTTTTACACTTATCGATGAAAGTGGCGAGCGTACTTTCGCTATCAGTCCTGGTTTAATGAACCGCCTACGTCCTGAATCCATTTCCCAAGAGCTTATTGCTAACTCGTCTGCTTTAGTTATTTCGGCTTATTTAATGCGTACCACAGGCGAAGACTCCATGACCGAAGCGGCGCTAAAAGCCGTTGAATACGCAAACGCTGCAAATGTACCTGTTGTACTGAGCTTAGGCACCAAATTCTTAATTGAGCAAGACCCTGAGTGGTGGCAAAACTTCGTTAACGACCACGTTGACATATTAGCCATGAACGAAGAAGAAGGCCTTGCTATTACCGGCTTTGAAGACCCGCTCTTAGCCGCCGATAAAGCGCTTGATTGGGTTGATATGGTAATTTGTACTGCTGGCGCCCAAGGCATGTTCTTAGCCAGCTACATTGATGACTGTTGGAAACGCCCAACAGAGCACCAATTAATGCCAGGCAGCATTCCTGATTTTAATAAATTTGAGTTTTCGCGCGCAATGCGTCGTAAAGACTGTAAAAATCCAGTAAAAATTTACACTCATACTGCACCTTACATGGGTGGGCCTGACAGCATTAAAAATACCAATGGCGCAGGTGATGGCGCACTGGCCGCAGTACTTCACGATATTAGCGCTAATGTGTATCACCAATTAAATGTTCCTACCTCAAGTAAGCATGAAATCAATGCGCTTACCTATTCATCACTTTCACAAATCAGTAAATATGCTAACCGTGTAAGCTATGAGGTATTAGTGCAGCATTCGCCACGTTTAACGCGCGGCTTGCCTGAACGAGAAGACAGCTTGCAACAAGCTTACTGGGAACAATAATCCCACCTTATACCAATTCTGTTAAGTATGTGGACAGGGATAGCGCTGGATAAATAAAATGGTAACAAGGCAGATTTTTTCTTATGTAGTTGTTCTACATTGATAAATTCTAACGCAGTTAACATGATATTTAGTCCGCTAGGATGATCAGCTACTTAAGTGAATTGGTATCATATACAATAAAAAGCCCGCTACAATATGCGGGCTTTTTGTTACCAAGTTAAACTCAGTACTTTTGGAGATTGGGAACTGGTTTTTAGTATAAGTTTACTAACTTAACCTTAGCTTAACTCTGTCAACTCCTACATTTTTAACTAAGCAAACTTTCCAACAGACATAAAAAAGCCCGCTAAAGTTAGCGGGCAAAGCTTGTATAAAAACAACAAGGGAAATAAAGTCCAAGGGAGATTGGAATTCAAGCTTACTTTAGCCTTTTTAAACTTAACCTTTGCTTAATTCATACTAATTAAATTAATTTTATGGAAAGTTATTGCAAAAAATAAAGCATTTAACCTAGCTTCTGTGCGCTTAATGCCTGTTTACTCAAATAACGCATTATTTAAGTCGGCTAAACCTGCTTACATACTTAAGCGAAGTGGCTATTACGGCCTTTATTGAGCAAGTGCACTTTCCAAGCTTTTGCCATCACCATCTACCGGTGAAAGTATTTTTAAGCCAAGTACTTTCGCAATTGTTGGGTAAATATCTAGATTAGGAAACTCAGCAATAGACGTATTTTGTTTAAATGCAGGTCCTTTTGCTATAAATAATGCTCCCATTTCTTGAGTATATGCATAACCATGCGTGCCTAAATAATCTGACTCTCCTTCAAATGAGAACGTTTTTGGTGTTGTGGTTTCAATAATAATATCAGCATCTCGAGCACCAAACTTAACACCGCGACTCGCTAGTGTGTTTTTATCAAGTACGCTATAACGTCCTTTCGCATTTGCTACGAGCTGCGCTTTCGTTTTCTCGATAGACACAGATGAATTTGGCTTAATATAAATTTGCACACGAGTTCCTGAGTTCTTAATAAGAAAATCATCTTTAGACAAACCCAGCGAGTTAATTTCAATGGTCTGCTTTGGATCAACTTGTGACATACCGTGATCTGATACTAAAACTAAATTAATATTAAGATCATTCAGCTCAGCTAAGCGCTTATCCAATTGGGCAATTAACGCATCCATTTTTTGTACAGCATCAAATGTTTGCTGTGCGTTAGGGCCAAAATCATGGCCCATTGAATCAACTAATGAAAAATAAGCTGCAACAAAACGTGGGCGCTGTGACTTTGGTAAGCTCAGCCAGTCTACAATTTGGTCTACGCGGCGCTGATAATCGCTATGTTGCGAGTAGTGATAAAAGTAACTTGGCGTACGACCATTAAAGCGCGCGTCTGATTCTGGCCAGAAGTAAGTTGCCGCTTTTACACCTTGCATTTCAGCAAGGTTCCAAAGTGGCGTCCCGTTTAGCCAGGTACTGTCGTTACGCCCTTTACCCATGCTGTAGCATTCTTTACGATTTCTATCACAAAATTTATTATCAATTATGCCGTGATTAGCGGGCTGTAAGCCGGTAATAATTGAAATATGATTCGGAAACGTTTTAGTTGGGTAAACCGGAATCATGCGCTCTGCACGCACGCCTGCTTTAGCTATTTTTGCTAAATTCTTTGCTTGATGCTTTTCAATATAATCCCAGCGAAAACCATCAAGGGAAATCAAAACGACGGTTTGCTCTTTAGCAAATACAGTCGTGCTTAAAGCACTTAAAACAACGAGAAAAAGAACAACTACTTTATTCATTAACTTTACTTATATAGTAATTTATCCCATCTAAACTTGTTGGATTGCAAAAGTCTAGGCCATTTGTCCTAAGCTATATTTATTCACTTTAAGATCGGGCTATGTATCAAAAAATTGATCTTAAATAGCTAACACATCGTAATGTGGGCAATTTTCCAAAAAGATTTGATACAATCTTTTCAATTTAGCAAATTAAGTAAGGGTTACCGTGTCTCGATTCACTGCCGTCACTGAAGAACCGCATAAACGATTTCATAAAAAAACAGCCGTTTTACTCACTAACTTAGGCAGCCCAGATGCACCCACAGCAAAGGCGCTTAGGACCTATTTAGCTGAGTTTTTATCTGATCCGCGCATTGTTGAAATTCCGCGTGTGCTTTGGAAAATTATTCTGCACGGCATTATTTTACGTATTCGCCCAAAACGTTCAGCGAAACTTTACGCCGGTATTTGGACTGAACACGGTTCACCATTATTGGTTTACAGTAAAAAACAGCAAGCAAAGCTAGCTACTTTACTTAAAGACAAAGGCCTAGATCACGCCGAAGTATTCTTAGCCATGCGCTACGGTAACCCATCAATCAAATCAGTGCTTGAAGAGATTCGTGAAAAAGGCTATCAAAAAATTGTTGTATTGCCTTTGTATCCGCAGTACAGCGGTTCAACTACCGGCTCAACTTATGATGCCATTAGTCGTGAGCTTGTTAACTGGCGCTGGGTACCTGAGCTGCACTTTATTAACGGTTATCAAGACAACCCGCATTATATTGATGCCCTTGCCGCCAGCATTAAAGAAGATTTAGACAAACATGGTATGCCTGAAAAGCTAGTACTTAGTTACCATGGCACACCTAAGTTTTTCCTAGAAAAAGGCGATCCGTATTATTGCTTTTGCCAAATGACCAGCCGTTTAGTGGTCGAAAAATTAGGACTTAACAAAGACGATGTAATTACTACCTTTCAAAGCCGTTTTGGTAAAGCGGAATGGTTAAAGCCTTACACCGATGAAACCCTTGAAAAGCTAGCAAAAGAAGATGGCATAAAGAACATTGCCATTGCCAGCCCTGCATTTAGCTCAGACTGTTTGGAAACATTGGAAGAATTAGAAGAAGAAAACCGTGAAATTTTTGAACATGCTGGCGGTGAACACTACCGTTATATTCCAGCATTAAATGACCGCGATGATCATATTGCTGCCTTTTATGAAATCATAAAACAGCATTTGTAATTTACTACTGTATAAACAACAAAAAACCCAGCACTCGCTGGGTTTTTCTTTACCTAAATTATTGTTAGCAATATAAGCTCAATTAGAACTTGTATTCCATACCAATCGCTAGGTAATCGTTATCTGTCGTTTCGTCTTTCTCTTGCTTAGTGTAGAAAGCGAATAGTTTTGCGTTTTTGTTAAGCTTGTAATCAACACCAACAGATGTTGCTACTTTGTCATCAGCATCCGCATCAAACTCAAGTACTTGGTATTGTGCTTTTAATGTGTAGTCGTTAATTTTGTATGCTGCATTAACTAAGAAACCATCTGCTGACTCAGAGCCGTCGATTTTTTCTTGTGTTTGATACATTGCACCTAGCTTAACACCCGCTACTTTGCCGTGAATTGAACCACGAACAACGTCATAACCTTTCACTTCGCTATCTACCGCAACAGATGCGTAAATCGCAGATTTTTTAAGGCCTTTATCACCATAGGTTACTGCTGCTGAGTAACCATTATCAGCGTCAGCTGAATCTTCAGCAATTACAGAGCCAATAACTTGGAAACCGTTAAACTTAGGTGTTTTATAAGTGATTGAATCACCCATACGGTTTTCACCTTTGAATACGTTTTTAATATCGCCTTCAAGGTCGTTGAATAAGTCTAGTTTACCTTGTGATTGCTTTAATGCTGTGTCGTTACGACCGATTAATACTTCACCAAAACCGCCTTGTAAACCAACGTATTGGTTACGTGACTTAAGATGGTCATCACTGCTGTTTGAAGCATCTGACATATCAACTTGCCACTCAAGCTTATAAACAACTTTTAAGCCTGACTCTTCACTAAGTGTCTCACTGCCTTTTACACCAAAACGAGACGCGTTGCTTTTAATTTCAGTAAAAGAGCCTTCGCCTTCATCGCTATTTTGTACTGTAACATTCGCTTTACCGTAAACGTTTACATCAGCCATTGCAGGTGCTGAAAGTGCAGCTAGTAAAGATAAAGCAAGGGGAGCCTTAACATTTTTCATGTGAAAACCTCTAAATGAGTGAAATATATTTGTAATCAATTTGAACGAGGCGCAGTGTGTCATCAATACGTGACAGAAATATTACACTTGAAACTTTTTTTTCATTTTTCTGTATTCAAATTGTCACTTACCAATAAATACAACATCTGAGAGAGAATAATTACATTAAGAAAAGTGACATTTAGTTGTCATGTTTATGTATAGGAACAATAAATTAGCAAAATATCTTCACAGAGTTTGTTTATGCCACTAAACTAAAAAATATAATTGAAACAACTATAACGAAGTACAGTGCTGCCTAAACTATTGTTAATTGAAGACAATCCCTCAATTTCTAAAATACAACGACATGTTGCACTTAGAATTGGCTATCAAGTCGATATTGCCGATAGCTTAGCATCCGCGATTGATTTGATTGAAGTAAATGATTACTTCTGCGCAGTTGTCGATTATGTTTTACCCGATGCATCAAATGGTGAAGCCATTCCATTAACGATTGGCGCATCAATCCCAACGATTGTAATGACTGGAAAATTAGACGACAAAACCCGTGATACCGTCATGCAATACCCAGTTGTTGATTACATCACCAAAGAGAGCCGCCAAGCATACACTTACCTAGAAACACAGCTTAAACGCTTGCCGCGCAATGAAAATGTGCGCGTGCTTATTGTTGATGACTCAAGAAACACCCGCAAACTGATTAAAAGCTATTTGTTAAGACACAAATATTTAATTGCCGAAGCCGAAGACGGTGTATCGGCACTTGAAAAGCTTGCGCAGTTTGACGATATCAAAGTGATTATTTCTGACAACGAAATGCCAAATATGGATGGTGTTACCTTAACCCGTAAAATTCGCGAAAAGTTCAATTCTGAAGATAAAGTAATTATTGGTATTTCAGGTACCGATGATAATCGCGTATCGGCTAATTTTTTAAAAAATGGCGCCGACGATTATCTGCGTAAGCCCTTTTACCCAGAAGAGTTTTATTGTCGCGTAAGCCAAAACTTGGATATGCAAGAAAACATTGCCACCATTCGTCGTCAGGCTAATTCGGATTACTTAACCGGCCTACCAAACCGTCGTTATTTCTTTGAACAAGCAAACACCCTTTTAAAGCGTCAAAAGTTCGCGCACCAAGTAGCAATGCTCGATATCGACCACTTTAAAGCTGTAAACGATAACTATGGCCACGATGCTGGCGATATCGTGCTAAAGGAAGTATCACGTTTATTTGATACCATGTTTGGCAAAGATCACTTAGTTGCTCGCTTAGGTGGTGAAGAGTTTGCCGTGTTGTTTAGAGATGAAAATCACAAAGACAATCAAGCACTGCTTGAGCAATTTAGAGAAACCGTTAGTCAGCTGCAAATTGATTGTGCAGATCAAACACTCTGTGTAACCATTTCGATTGGGGTAACCGTAAAAGATACACAGAGTACAGATGAAATATTAAAGCTTGCTGATTTGTGCCTGTATCAAGCAAAAGAGCAAGGCAGAAACCGCGTTATTGTGGGTTAACCGCTACGCGCTTTGCGTTACGGTAAGAGTCAAAACTAAATAGCGCGAGTGCAGACCAAATAAAACCAAAGGTTACCATACGGTCGGCACTAAAGGTTTCACCATAAAACAGTACAGCCAAAATAAACATTAAGCTTGGCCCAATGTACTGGAAAAAGCCTAAAGTTGAATATTGAATACGACGCGCAGCCGCTGTGAAACAAAGTAGAGGCAGCGTAGTCACAATACCTGCACTAATTAACAATAAATTAAGCGATACGCTATTACTGGTTAAATCACTGGTTGGTGTATCTAACCCCCACCAATAAATTAGCGCTACAGGCAACATAAATAACGATTCAATCAACAAACCTGGCAAGGTATCTACCGGCAATTTCTTACGAATTAATCCATAAAGTGCAAACGAGCTTGCTAAGCTAAACGCAATAACCGGAAACGAACCAAAGCTAACAAGCTGAATAACCACGCCAGCTACCGCCAGTACAACCGCAACAAGCTGTAATCTGCGTAAACGTTCTGATAAAAACAACACACCCAACAACACATTTAACAACGGATTGATGTAGTAACCTAAGCTGGCATCTAACATATGGTTATTATTTACAGACCAAATAAACAACCCCCAGTTAAAACCAAGTAGTGCGGCGCTAAGCAGTAACCAGCCTGCAGTTTTCACATTAAACAACGCACTTTTAACCGAACGCCATTTTTTAACTACCGTAAGAATTACTAATAAGAATAAAACTGACCACACCACACGGTGCAATAATATTTCCATCGCGGCAACATGATCTATTGCCTTAAAATAAATTGGGGCGAGCCCCCACATTAAAAATGCAGCGATGGCAAAAATAACGCCTTGCTTTTGACTTTGCATATCAATCACTCAACAACTCAGGGAGCGCCAGTTTAGGGATCTGCTCAATTTAAGTAAAGACAGCGCGATAAAAAGACTTTAGAATTAGCGCTCGCTAAATTGCATGCTTTGTAAGTCAATGCAGATAACATAATGCCAATCAAATACACCTTAATGTAATGGAAAATCAACAAGCGACCCAACCAGTAATGCAGCAGCAAACGCCTCACAGCGTATTAAGTTCAGTATTTGGCTATAAGCAATTTCGTGCTGGGCAAGAGCAAGTCATTGACGCCGTGCTTGCAGGTCAAGATTGTTTGGTTTTGATGCCAACCGGTGGTGGTAAATCATTATGTTACCAAGTACCTGCATTACTGTTACCCGGTATTACCATTGTGGTGTCGCCGCTTATTTCCCTTATGCAAGATCAAGTAGCACAGCTAAAAGCACAAGGTGTTGCAGCAGCATACATTAACAACAGCCAATCGCGCGAAGAACAGCAATTAATTTATCAAGGCCTGCACCAAGGCCAAATTAAAATTTTATATGTAGCACCTGAGCGTCTGCTTACTGACGATTTTAGTACCCGCTTACAGCATTTAAATATCGGCTTATTTGCCATAGATGAGGCGCACTGTGTTTCTCACTGGGGTCATGACTTTAGGCCTCATTACTATCGTTTAGGGCAGCTTAAACAACGCTTTAGCCATATTCCTATTATGGCACTCACAGCAACAGCAGATATTGCCACGCGTAACGATATTGTGATGCAACTGGGTCTTACTAACGCCCATATTTATACGGGTAGTTTTGACCGCCCCAATATCCGTTACACTATTGAAGAAAAATTCAAACCGCTTAGTCAGTTAATGCGTTTTTTAAAAGAACAAAAAGGACAAAGCGGCATTATTTATTGCTCAAGCCGAAAGCGCGTTGACGATATTGCTGAAAAGCTCGTTGATGCCGGTTATAACGCAGCGTCTTATCATGCAGGGCTTGAAAATGAACAGCGCACATTTGTGCAAAATGCCTTTGCCCGTGACGATATTCATATCGTAGTGGCGACAGTTGCCTTTGGTATGGGAATTAATAAACCCAATGTGCGTTTTGTTATTCATTACGATATTCCTAAAAACATTGAGTCGTACTATCAAGAAACCGGTCGCGCCGGCCGTGATGGTCTATCAGCCGAAGCCATTATGTACTTTGACCCTGCCGATGTGCCGCGCGTAAAACGTTTTTTTGATGATATTCCAGACGAGCAACGTCGCAAAGTAGAAGAGCAGCGCTTTAATGCCATGGCCAGTTTTGCTGAAGCGCAAACCTGTCGCCGCCAAATACTGCTTAACTATTTTTCTGAGTATCAAGGTAAGCCTTGCGGAAACTGTGATATTTGCTTAAATCCGCCAAAACAATTTGACGGTACTGAGCTGGCTCAAAAAGCATTAAGCTGTGTTTATCGCGTCGAGCAAAAGTTTGGTATGGGTTATGTGATTGAAGTATTACGCGGCGCCAATACCATTCGTATTCGCGAAAACCAACACGACCAACTTTCAACGTTTGGCCTTGGCAAAGATAAATCAGTTGAATATTGGCTGAGTATCTTGCGTCAACTTATTCACCACGGATTATTGCACCAAGATATCACGCAATCATCTAGTTTACGCTTAACAGAAGCAGCTCGCCCAGTATTAAAAGGTGACTTTGCCCTGCAGTTAGCCGAGCCGCGACTTGAAGTGAAACACGTTTACAAAGACAAACTCGCACGCTTTAACTACGATAAAAAGCTATTTGCCAAACTTCGCGGCTTGCGTAAAGAACTGGCTGACGCAGAAGACGTACCACCTTATGTGGTATTCAGTGATGCTACGCTTGCTGAAATGGCGCAAAAGATGCCAACCAGCGATGCCGAATTCTTAAAAGTATCGGGTGTTGGATTTACCAAACTCAATAAATATGGCGCCTACTTTATGAATGCCATTCGTATGCATTTAACCAGCTAATTATTGGAGCATATAATGACTAGCAAAGCCCTTTTCTCAGACCATATTTTAATTACCCCAGTTGAACTGCCAGATGATGAAGAATTTGAGCTGTGGGCAAGTATTTATCTTCACAATGATGCGATTTCATCGTTAGAATTTGAACAAGGTGCCGACCGCTACTTAATGCGCTTCAAATTTAAAAACACCTCATTTAATTTAAACTTTGAACACTATAGTCAAAGCATTTGGATTAATAGCGACAGTCAGCAAGACCTCTATTTATTACCTGAACTCTATTCATCGCTTTAGTTTTGACATTACTTTTCACCATGCTAGCGTGAGGTAAAACATAACAATAAGAATAATAGCCATGTTTAAAAAAACGTTACTCACGCTCGCCCTATTCGCTGTTCCAAACTGCTTTGCAGCACAAACCCTTATTCACGCAGGCGAACTACTGGTTCACGCCGATAAAACACCGCTTTCAAAGCAAACTATTATTATTGAAGACGACAAAATCGTCAGTATTCAAGCTGGTTTTCAACAAGCCGGCAATGAACAAAAATTGATCGACTTATCTGACAGCTTTGTAATGCCAGGCTTAATGGATATGCACGTGCATTTGCAATTTGAGCTAGGACCAGAGAACGATGCAGAAATTGCCAAAGTATCACCCGAACTAGTCGGTATGCGCAGTGCACATTACGCCAAAAAAACCTTAGAAGCCGGTTTTACCACAGTGCGTGATCTTGGTTCCAATCCACAATATATGTATGCCCTGCGTGATGCCATAAACAAAGGCTGGCTTGACGGGCCGCGTATTATTGCTGCAGGTGGGGTTGCGATTACAGGTGGTCACCTTGATAGCAGTGGCGTGCACCATGAAATGCTGGATAAATTTGCCTCAAAAACTACCTGCGATGGCCCTTATGACTGTCGCCGTGCGACGCGTCACGCCATAAAGTATGGTGCTGACTGGATTAAAGTTGCAGCTACAGGCGGCGTATTAACAGACCGCGCAACTGGTACTGGCCAACAAATGGAAGACGATGAGCTTGATCAAGTAGTGAAAGCCGCAAGCACCATGGGTAGAAAAGTAGCAGCACACGCTCACCAAGAAGATGGCATTATTGCCGCACTTGAGTCCGGTGTTGCCAGTGTCGAACATGGCTCTTATGCGGGCAAAAAAGCCTATAAACTGTTTAAGAAAACGGGCGCCTATTTAGTGCCTACTTTGCTTGCTGGTGAGACCGTTGTTGAAATGGCAAATAACTCTAACTTTATGAGCGATGCGATAAAGGCCAAAGCGATCCGCGTTGGCAACGATATGAAAGGTAATTTCTTTAATGCCTATAAAGCCGGTGTAAACATTGCCTATGGTACCGATAGCGGGGTATCAAAACACGGTACCAACGCGCGTGAAGCCGTACTAATGGTTGAAGCCGGAATGCCAGCAAAACAAGTGCTCAAATCGGCTACAATTAACAGTGCTAAATTGCTTGGTTTGGAAAATCAGCTAGGCACTATCGAAAGCGGTAAATTTGCCGACATTATCGCCACTAAGGCCTCGCCATTACAGGATATACAGCAGTTAATGGACGTCACTTTCGTAATGCGTTCAGGCCAAGTAGTTAAGTAATAAATTATTATATTTTAATTAGTTATAAGCAGCCATTGGCTGCTTTTTATTTGCTTTAATTTCTGCAAGACTAAAATTAATGGTATAGAATTAAAATAAACCCAAGTAAAAAGGAGCGTTATGTCTGTATTAAAATTTAGCCGTTTTAGCGCACTTTTTTGCCTTGTTTTAGTACCATTTTATGGCTATTGCGAAGCGCAAGCAGACGCCACGTCTAAGTCGGATATTTTTTCGTTAAGCCAATGCCAATGGCTTGCTGACCAGCCAAAAGAGCGTAAAAGTAACTTTGATATTGAAAGCATTGATAATTCTAAATTACCCGATGCACCCAATGCGATCATTAGCGATATTCGACTCGTTCGACATAATATTTTTGATACCAACAACCCTAAAGAAGATAACTTTTTATTTCGTGGTTTAAATACACTTAATATCGTCACCAAAGAACACGTTATTTTGCAGCAATTGCTGTTTCAACAAGGTGATAAATACGACCAGCAACTGCTACGCGAATCAGAACGCATTTTGCGTGATGCACGTTATTTATACGATGCTAAAATTGAAGCTGAACGTGATTGTGATGACAATATTGTGGTTACTATCACCACTAAAGAATTGTGGACCCTCACCCCAGAAATAAGCTATAGCCGCAGCGGCGGCGAGGATAAAACGCAACTTGGTTTTCGCGATACAAACTTGCTTGGTTTAGGTAAACGCGTTTCGCTTTCCTGGCGCAGCGATGCCGATCGTACTGGCTATACTTTTATCTATGACGACCCAAATATATGGGGCAGCCGCTATCGTAGCCGTTTTGAATTTAGCGATAATGACGATGGTGAACGCATCTATTTAGACTTTAAACTCCCCTTTTATTCACTCGCCTCACAGCAAAGTTATGGTGCTGTTACCTTAGATGATACAAAAGAGTTACCGCTTTATTATCGCGGTGATGTGGTATCGGAATTCAAACAAGAGAATCAAATTAACCAAGTATTCTATGGTCAAGGCAGTAAGCTGGGCAGCTGGACGAACCGTTGGCTTGTGGGCTGGCAACAAGAAGACTTTAAGTTTGAACAAATCGCTGAAACCACTTTGCCGTTAGCGAAAGATCGCTCGCTCAATTACCCTTGGCTTGGCTATCAGCTAATTGAAGATAGATACATTACCTTGAGCAACTTTGACTCAATTGGCCGCACCGAAGATTTAAATTTAGGTTGGAATGTATTTGCCCGACTCGGCTATTCAGATGAAAGCCTTGCTGATGACGATAGCCGTGTTGTACTTGAAGCCAGCGCCGCAAAAGCGTTTCATTTAAATGATAGTATGCTGTGGCGCTTGTACACCGGAGTGCATGGCTATTGGAACACAGAGCAACAAAAAAGCGAAAACCTACACGCCTACTTAGACACCAATTTTCTCTACAATAGCAGCAGCTATCGTGCATGGTTTGCTAATCTTTCACTGCGCTATGGTGGCAACCTAACAGCCGACCAACAACTGACTCTAGGCGGTGATACAGGCCTTAGAGGTTATCCACTACACTACCAAATGGGCGACCGCTCTGTGTTGCTCAATCTTGAAAAGCGCTATTACTGGGAGTATCACTTACTGCAACTGTTTAAAGTAGGTGGTGCTGTTTTTTTTGATGTGGGTCGCGCTTGGTTTCCCGATAAAAACAACGGCGAAAATGGCCAATTTTTAAAAGACGCGGGCATTGGCTTACGCTTAGCGCCAAGCCGTGCAACTGCAAAAACCGTCATTCATATCGACCTTGCCTTCCCGCTCGATAAAGACGACGAAATCGATACGGTACAGTGGGTGATTAAAGTTAAAAATCGTTTTTAATCTAACTGTTTTTTAAACCGCAATGACGCAATGAGCAAACCCAGCAAAGTAAAACCCATTAACCAAAGGGCATCATAGGTCATCTCACTTACTTCCACATCGCGCAGTACAATCGCCCGCATGGCTCTAATGTAATGCGTTGCAGGTAACCCTTCGGCAATATATTGGGCGACTTCCGGCATGCCTTCATACGGGAACATAAAACCTGAGAGTAAAATAGACGGTAACAACACAAACACCGTTAATTGCATGGCTTGCAGTTGGGATTTTGCAATGGTTGAAATGATTAATCCTAATACTAAGCTGGCTGAGATAAACAACAAGGTCATCAGCCCAAGCTGCAATAACGACCCGACTACTTTGACATCAAACACTAAATAACCTAGTGACAAAATAATCGTTACTTGCAGTGCGCCAATAAAAATAAACGGAATTATCTTCGCGAGCATCAACTCAAACGAACTGATTGGTGTATTTATTAGCATTTCTAAATTGCCGCGCTCTCGCTCGCGCACAATTGCCGCGGAGGTAAACATCACCATGGTCATAGTTAAAATAACCCCTACTAGCCCCGGCACAATATTCACGACACTGCGCTGGGCAGGATTGTAATATGGCGTTACCGCAAAGGTGGTCACCTGCCGATTAACAGGCTGCTTCATTAATTCACCAAGCGGCATATTGGCAAGCCCTTTAATTGCCCCTGTGATCATAGTGTCAGAGCCGTCCACCAGCCATTGCCCAATCGGCCTAACCAGCTGGTAATTACTTGAACTTGGCGTTGCGCTGCCTAGTGCTTGATGGCGAGAAAGGCGCTCAGCAACGTCGCGCGGAATAATCAAAACGGCTCTTACTTTTGCTTGCGCCATGGCTTTTTCCGCCAAGCTAACATTGGGGTATTTGGCAACCACTTTAACCGTTTGACCGGCTTCAACCGTTTGTATAAGTACGCGACCAAGCGCCGAATTACTTTGATCTACCACCGCAACGGGAATATCACGAATTTGCGTATTAATCGCAAAACCAAATAATAACAACTGGACTAAAGGGATCATCACCACCATAGCAAAGGTGGTTTTGTCGCGCTTTAGCTGGAGCAGCTCTTTTTTAACAATCGAAAAAATGCGAGATAGGTTCATATCGTTTGCTCCCGATTGTGCTCACCCGTTACGCTAACAAACACATCCTCAAGGTTCGGGCGCACCGCTTTCGCGGCAACTACATCGTCAAATTGCAAAAGCAATGTTTCAGCATCATTAACTAAATTATCAACAAGCACCCTAAGCCTTGCGCCAAGCTGAGTCGCGGAATGAATATGCTGATGTGATTCTAAGCTACGTTTAGTGCTACGCGAATTGTTCACCTCTACTTCAACAACTTGGCAATTTAGATTAGCCATTAACTGTTCTGGCGAATCATCGGCTCGCTTAATGCCTTTTTCTAAAATTGCCAATTTATGGCAGCGCTCGGCTTCATCCATGTAATGGGTTGAGACCAAAATGCTCGTGCCCAACTCACTTAAATCAAATAGCTTCTCCCAAAAATCGCGGCGATTTTCTGGGTCTACTGCTGAGGTTGGTTCATCTAAAAAAAGTAATTCAGGCTTATGAATGGTAGCGCCAGCTAAGGCTAAGCGCTGCTTTTGCCCGCCACTCATACTGCCGGCAAGCTGATTTGCTCTTGCTGCTAAATCATAAATTGATAACAACTCATCAATACGGCTGCGTTTATACTGGCCTTTTAAACTGTACGCATCCGCTAAAAATGCAAGATTTTCCGCCACGGTCAAATCATCATAAAGTGAGAATTTTTGCGTCATATAGCCAATTTTATAACGCAGTAAATTAGCTTGTTTTGGCAGTGATAAACCAAGTACTGATACATCACCACTTGTGGGCATTAAAAGCCCGGTTAACATACGAATGGCCGTAGTTTTACCGCAACCATTGGGCCCTAAAAAACCGTAAACTTCGCCTTTATTTATGGTTAAATCAAGCTGATTAACAGCAGTTACTTCACCAAACTGTTTGGTTAATCCATTCGCATTTATAACCGCGTCACTCATGGCAATTTTGCCTCAACCGGCAAGCCAGAGGGTAAATCTTTGTATTTTGATGGTAACTGGACTTCAGCAAGGTACATTAAACGGGTACGGTCATACTGATTTAGACCATAATACGGGGTAAAAGCAGCTTCATGGGAAAGCCAACGCACAGTGCCATTTATTTGCCCTGATTGCTCTGCAATAACAAGCTGTAGGTTATCGCCCACTTTTAATTTTGCCCGCGCTTGTTGTGGCAAATAAATACGCGCGAAAGGCGCTTCGCCAGCAAGCACAATCGCAACAGGGCTACCTAACGTAACGCGTTCGCCTAAATTCCAAGGTAAGTTATCCAAAAGGCCATCACGGGTTGCGGTGATATTAAGTTCGCTTAGTAATTTTTCTTCTGCGCTAAGTAACGCTTGCTGCGCTTTGACATTTGCCGCGGCGACTTGTAAATCTTCCACTCGCGTGCCATTAGTAAGTTCAGTTAATTGCTGTTTTGCCGCTTCAACATTAGCGGTTGCTGCATCTAAATTGGCTTTTGCACTGTCTAGGCTGATTTTAGGTGCGAGATCTTTTGCCACAATTTCAACCGCACGGTGGTAGTTCTGCTGCGCCTCTACCAAGTTAGCTTTATTAGCAGCAAGCGTGGCTTGCGCTCTTGCTACTTCTTCTTCGCGCGCACCGTTTTTAAGTTTAATAAAATGTGCATTCGCAGACTCTAAATCGGCTTTCACTTTGGCAACACGGGCTAATTGCTTAGTATTATCTAATTGCGCTAGCACATCCCCTTGTTTAACCATTCTGCCACGCTCTACTGGCAATGCAATCAACACCTCATTGACCGTTGCCGAATGGGTAATGCGGTCACGCTCTAACGTGCCAAGAGCAACACTCTGTTCATCACTGCACCCAACTAATAAAACGAACATTAAAATACTAAACCACGCTTTCATCAGCCTGAACTCCCTATCAAAAATAAAGGCGAGTCTTTAAGCTAGCAAAAAAGCGTAAACAATAAACTATTTAAATTATGAAAGGTGTGTTTTTAATGAGCAAACATGGGTTACATCAAGTTTGCTCGATATAAAAGAAGAGGTTTAAACTTAACTCGGATTAATTATGAGCGCTCAATAGTCAATTAACGCTGACTATACTCAACAAGCTCTCTACGCCCCCCGATAAACTTAGTCGCTAGTATCTTGTCACCTTTAATATCGCTGATGTAAGAGGTGTCTTTGTCTAATGTAGCCACTGTTTCTAGTTTATGATTAGTTAAATTGTAACGCCAGAAATTAGCTTTTAGATCAAGACCGTAGATGTTATCACCGATAGGTAACGCATAATTACCTTCTAGCTTTTGATTAAGCATTGTAAGTGCCTGCGTTTCATTATTTGCTTGAAGCCAGAAATTTCCTTGCAGATCTACGTAAACAATTTGATTATCTTTGATGTACGTTGCCCACGAAACGTTTTGAATATTGAGGTCGGCTGTCTCACCTGTGTTAAGGTCAATATCAAATAATTGCTGTTGATCTGATTGATTATCTATGACTAGCAATTTATGTGAAATTGTCCAAGGTAACACCAAACGCGCAGCAACAGGCGACTCTACTATTTGATAACTGCCATCTAAATTGACTAAAGCGATTTGATTATTAACGTTCACTACTAAACTCTTACCATTCGGAGCCCAATCATATCGCGTGCTATTGAGGCCTTGTTCGAATTTAGTTAGTTGGTAGGTTTTATTATTGTCTTTGAGCCATAATTGACGCTCTCCTGAACGAAAAGAAACAAAAGCAATTAAATCACCACCAGGCTGAAACTTCGCATCAATATCTGGCACAGTAGAACGAGAAAAAACATCAAATCCAGCTTGCTCACCATCCAAGGTTAAATAACCAATATCAAAATCTTTAGTACCATAGGTCACAGCAAATTTTGTTTGGTCTGGGTGGTAGCTCGGTGTCCACAACCCTGTATGAGTAACTGGATGCATTAACGATAGCTTACCATCTAAATCTAAACGATAGATCTTGCCTTCTATATCAGTAATAAAATGACTACCGTCAGGAGCAAACTTAATCGAAAAGCGCTCATACACTGAATGACTTTCATGGCGCTTAATTTCCGCCTCACTTTTAACTTCACCCGATAGTGTTAAAGTTCTCACAACATTGGCGTTTTCGCTACCTAATGTCACCGTTGCCAAAAGGCCTAATTTACGCGAATAGTCTAATGAGTAGATGCGCCCAGCATGATCATGTGATACCTGCGATATTTGATCTGAAACCGCATCGTAGATAACAAGCTCAGGTTGATTACTCTCAGGCTCAGGGTATTGAAGTAAAGCAATACGTCCGTCATTTAACCATGTTGGATGAGTTGTTTTTATTTCTGCACAGTCATAACGCAACTTATTGTTTGCGTTGCCGTTCCACGCATGAGCAAAATCCAAAGTTTGTAATTGCCAACACTGTTTGATTTCTGTTGGTGTATCAGAGCAATTTGATTGCAGCACAAATGCTAGCTGAGAACCGTCCGAAGACCAGCTCAATTGACTATAGTGTCCAGGCTTTATACTTAATCGCTGCTCTTGATTATTGTTCAGATCTTTTGCCCACAAATGACTTTCACACTGTCCGACAAATCGATTAAAGACTAAGTATTTGCCATCAGGAGAATAGGCAGCATTGTATTCTTGTTCATCACTGGCCGTAAGCGGTGTTACTTGATCATAAATAACAGGTTTAGATGGCCATAGAATAATAAGCGATAAAATAGCGAGAGTAATAACAGCAAATAACAACCCGTTTTTTCTCAACTTAGATTGCTCAGGGATTAACGGCGGGGTTTGCTTTGTTTCAATATTTTCCCAACGAACATTGGCTTCTAAGCTATATCCCTTTTTTGCGTGGGTTTTGATAAACGCTTGTCTTTTACTATCGTCACCAAATGCTTTTCGCAATTGAGCAATCGCTCTTTGTAACGTATTAGGGCCAACAACGCTGTTTTCCCAAACGATATCCATAAGCTCATCATGACTCACTACTTCGCCAGCGCGTGAAGCCAAAACTTCTAACACCTTAAGTGCTTTTGGTGGAATAGGCATAGCCTGTTGTTGATGCTCTATTTGGTTACGCGAAACATCAATAAAGTAGTTATTTACCCAAAACGCTTTGGTCATAAAAGAGACGGCGGTCCTTATTCGTTATGCGTCAAATCTTACCTCGCACTTTGCCTCAAAATAAAGAAAAAATAAAGAAATCAGCTAAACGTCAGGTTTTTTTCATGTACGTCAGGTCGCATACAGGCAAGTTGGAGCAATAGTTATTTACTATCAATCCAAGTGACTAAGGAAAGAGAGAAAGACAATGAATTTACCTAGCAAAAACATAATAACAATCGCCTTATTGACTAGTTTAAGTAGTGTGGCTTCTGTTGAAACTAAATTAACGGGGCCTTATCTAGGGCAAAAAGCGCCGGGATTAACAGCTGAAGTATTTGCACCAGACATTATCTCAACAAAAGGCTGGGAATATGGCGTTGTTTTCGCACCAAACATGAAAGAAGTGTACATGGTTCGAGAAGTAAATGCTGACACAAAACCAGAACAACAATTTGTCGTATATGAAAAAGACGGTGAAAATTGGAATGAGCGTGTGATTTCAAAACGTGTTGGTACGCCGACGTTATCTCCGAATAACAAAATCATGTTTTTTGGCAGAGGTTACAAAGAACGTACAACAGATGGTTGGTCAGAAATGAAAAAACTAGGCCCAGATTTTGAGCCTTACCGTATTATGCGTGTAACCTCTTCTCTCAACGGAATGGTCACATTTGATGAAGCCACTAAAGACGGAAAAGGATTATTGCGCTATTCAACCATGGAAAACGGCAAGCTAAGCAAGCCAAAACCATTCCCTAAAGAAATTAATACAGGTACTTGGAATGCTCATCCTTTTATCGCACCTGACGAAAGCTATGTCATTTGGGATGGTCAAAGAGGTGAAGATACCCGTAATTCGGATCTATTTATTAGTTTCAAACAATTAGATGGTTCTTGGGGGGAAGCTATTAAATTTGGTGACAATGTCAATACTTTAGAAAATGAGTTCGCAGCTCAATTATCACCTGATGGGAAGTACTTATTCTTTAATCGTAATGGTGATGACCGCAATGTAGATACCTATTGGGTAGATGCAAAGGTCATTGAAGAACTAAAACCAGATCACATTAAAAAATATCTAGCCAAACTAGGCCCATCGCCAACAGCGGAGCAAGCTTCAGGTTCTCTTTGGAATACCCCTGTCTTGACAAAAGCATATACGAACACCAAGCCAGTATCGACGGATAACAGCCTAGTTGCAGGGAAGCTACCTCTTTCAAAAGATAAGGCATCAGCGATTATTAACCTAACAAAAGAAATTGGCGAAGGAAAACATGGAAAATACGACAGTTTGTTAATTGCTAAGAACAATAAACTTGTTTTTGAAAGCTACCACCAAAGAGGCCGCTTTGGGTTAGCTCATGGACAAGCTTCAGCAACGAAAGGATATACGAGCTTGATCGTTGGCCGTGCAATCCAGTTAGGCTATTTATCCATGGCCGACTTACATAAACCGCTAATCAGCTTCTTAAAAGAATTAGACACAAGCAAACTAGTCGCTGGCGCCGATAAGATTACGCTACATAAAGCACTAACGATGCAAGGTGGTTTAACAATTGATCGTGATAAATGGAAAGAAATTGAAAAAGCTCCAGAGCAATTAGAAGGCCAAAAACTAGTGCAAAGGATTTTACAAGAAAGCGCTGCAATCACTGAAGAAACGCAATCGTATAAATACGGTAATTTCAATCCAATGCTTGTCATGACTGTAATCGATGCGGTAGTTCCTGGCGGTGCGCAAGCATTTATCAAAACTGAGATACTAGACAAGCTAAACATCTCTAATTATAAATGGGACACACACATAAGTGGCTTACCACAAGCAGGGTGGATGGTTAGGTTAACGTCACGGGACATGCTTAAACTTGGTAGTATTGTTGTCAATAATGGTAAATGGCAAGAAGAACAGTTTATTTCGCCAGCTTACCTAAGCAAAGCAACAAGTAATATCATCAAGCCAACTGAAGACTGGATGCCTGATGAATACCGTTATGGTTACTACTGGTACAGTATGCCTGTAGTTGTTGAAGGTAAAACATATGACCTTAATGTCGCATGGGGCGGTGGTGGAAACCGCGTAATCGTAGTTGATGAGCTTAACTTAGTCATCGCTATTACTGGTCATGACAGAGAAGACACCATAATGAAACAAATTTCAGATGTCGTTATTCCAGCGTTTGTTAGTTAGTAAAGTTAATCATTTGAGCCTAAGAAGGGCTAGTTCGTTGAACTAACCCTTCTTTGCTGCTTATAACCCAAAAGCATCCAAGAGGTCTTACTATACTGATTAAATCAACACTAATTTGCTAAGAGGTTGTCTTTTATGTAATTTCAATTGTCTTCGTTTTAATTATCAGAAATTATTCAACAAGCTTGGCCGCACGCCCAGCCGGAGCTCCACGCATACTGGAAATTATAACCCCCGAGCCAACCGGTTACTTCGGTGACTTCACCAATAAAATAAAGCCCTTTAACTTTATTCGCTTCAAATGTTTTAGAGCTTAATTCGGCGCTATTTACACCACCTAAAGTAACTTCAGCGGTTCTATAACCCTCTGTTCCATTAGGTTTTATTTTCCAGTTATGAATAAAATCAGATAATTGTTCAATTTCAGTATGAGATAACTGATTAATCGCTTTATCAGGAATATCACCACCCGTTACTAAAATTTCAATAAAACGCTTTGGTAACAAACTCCCAAGCATATTTTTAAGTGATTTTTGGCCATTTGATTGACGTTGTGTATGAATTTCACCCGCAAGTTCTAGCTCTGGTAACAGGTTGATTGATATCGCCTGACCCGCACGCCAAAACGATGAGATTTGCAGTGTTGCTGGCCCCGATAAGCCTCGGTGCGTAAACAAAATATTTTCTTTAAACTGTGTGCCGTCGTCTGCTGTCACAATACTCGGTACACTAATACCAGATAAAGCTTCAAAACGTACCTTATCGTGCTGATGCAACGTGAAAGGCACTAAAGCAGCCATTGTTGGCAATACATCTAAGCCAAACTGCTCTGCAATTTTATAACCGATTGGTGTTGCACCTAGTTTTGGCATAGTTAAACCACCAGAAGCCACCACCAGCGATTCACAGCTATAGCTTGCTTCACTGGTTGTTACTGTAAAACCATTCTCTGTTTTTTCTACGCTCAATACTTCTTGGCGAAGTTGGATTGTCACCCCCGCCCATTCGCATTCGGTTAATAAAATATCAACTATATCTTGCGCTGAGTTATCGCAAAATAGCTGACCGAGTGTTTTGTGATGATAGGCAAGGCCATGGCGATCAACGAGTTCAATAAAGTCATGTTGGGTATAGCGGCTTAAACACGATTTAACAAAGTGCGGATTAGTACACAGATAATTTTCTGGCGAGGCATTTTCGTTGGTAAAATTACAACGGCCGCCGCCACTAATCAGGATTTTACGGCCCGGTTTTTTACCCATGTCAATCACAGTTACTGAGCGTCCACGGTAACCTGCTTGTGCGGCACACATTAAACCTGCGGCACCTGCACCAATAACTAATACATCAACCTGAACCATTTTTATTACCCGCTTCGCTATTTTGGCCGCGCATTATAAACAAAAAAAGCCGCATCTGCGGCTTTTTGAATCAATAAAGTAATTATTTTACTTTAGATAAATAATCAGCAATTGCTTCTAGCTCTTCATCAGTAACATTAGCAACCATTGCCTTCATCGCAGAAGCCATGCCATTGTTACGCTTGCCAGATTTAATGTCTTTCATTTGAGCTAAAGCGTACTCTTTGTTTTGACCTGCAAGTTTAGGGTAAAGAGGCATAATTGGCGCTTTACCTTCAGCACCATGACACGTTTGGCACATTTTAGCTGTATAAAGTGCCGCACCATCCGCTGCGATTGCATTGCCTGACGCCATGCCCACAAGTGTTAAAGCCGCTACACTGAGCGTTTTTGAAAGTTTATTCATATTATAATTCCATCTCGACGGTAAATAATTCTCAATTGCAATATACTGTTGAATCAACAAGTTAAACTCGCACTAACCTATTGTAGACCACTTTCATACTGTTTTGTAAAGACAAATCCGTATAAAAAACAAACAAGCATACAAGATTGAGTCGCTAAGCGAACGTTACCTTGCGTTTGATCAAATTTATTTACTTAACCACAAACAAAAATGCCTCAATAAATGAGGCATTTTTTACACAGTGGATTACCACATGATGTCATCTGGTATTTCAAAGTCTGCGTAAGGATCATCTTCATCCTTTTGATCTTTTTCCGGCTCTGCATGCAGTACAATATATTTTTCGTCTACCTCAGCAATTTTGCGTGCAGGTTCATCAGGCAGTACATAGAACTTGCCCTCTAAATAGCAAATAGCCAACAAACCTTTTACCAGTTGTTTGTGAGTAATTTCATTAACTTCAAGTTCTTTAATTTTGCTTTCAAAGGTAAAGTTAAAGGTAACATCACCACTAATTTCGTCTTGGTTGTGATGCTCTAGAATTTGTTTAACGCGAGCTACCTGCTCTTTTTCTTTTAGTTCAGCCTGCTTCTGCGCATTTACTTCAGCTGCTTTTTTAGCTTGCTCAGCTTTAGTTTGCTCAATATGCTTTTGCAAATCGGTTGGGTTACTGGTTGCGCCTTTTTTCTTCTTCTTTTTGTTTTGTTTACGCTTTTCTGACTTAGCAACCTTCATATTATGCTCAGTAGTAAGGCCTGCTTTTAGCAACTGATCTTGTAATGAACCCATGATTAATTCTCTTATAAAAGTATTAGCGTTATTTTATAACAGCCATTCACCAGATGTGAAGCCAGCATAACTTAAATCAAAGAAAAGTTACTTTGAACTAAGGTTAAGTAATTAAAAATAAGGTACAATTTGGCCGTTATAAACAACTCTCTCTCACCATGAAGTTTATACATTTACTTTTGTGCTCGGTCTTTACGTTTTTTGTATTATATGGACCACAGCCAATTTTGCCTTTACTGGCACAGTCATACCATTTAACGTCTGCGCAGGCGGGCTTACTAATGACCGTGACCATGCTGCCATTAGCGGTTGCGCCATTGGTTTATGGTTATCTGCTACTTCGTATAAACTCACTCACATTATTAAAAACAGCGCTGTTTTTACTAGGTATTAGTTGTGCGTTATTACCTTTATCGCAAACGTTTCAGCACTTACTTATTATTCGATTTTTACAAGGTTTACTGCTGCCAGCGGCACTCACCGCAATGACATCGTATATTGGCGAACATTATCGCTACAGCTTTTTGAGTAAAGCAGTCACAACTTATATTTTAAGCACAATTGCAGGTGGTTTTTTAGGACGCGTTTTCAGCGCTTCAATAAGCGAATACACCCATTGGCAGGTTTATTTTTATTTGCTCGCAATTGTATTAGTACTGTTATCACTTAGTCTTGCCAATAAAAAAGTGCGTGATTATGTCGGTCAAAGAAACGTACCAGCATCACTAAAAGAGAACCTACACAAGGTAACTAAAGGCAGCACTTTGTACCTTTACTGCGCCGTATTTGGCATGTTTTTCTGCTTTACTGCGCTATTAAATTATTTACCTTTTATTTTGCAAAATGATTATAAGTTCACTAGCTCAAAAGATATTGGTTTGGTGTATTCAGGCTACCTGTTAGGTGCTTGCTTCTCATTATTAAGCACCCGTTTGCAAAACCTTACACAAGGTAAAGTTAATTTATTGGTGATTAGCTTTGTGGTTTATGCGCTCAGTATTACAAGCTTATTTTCCACCACGTT
This sequence comes from Pseudoalteromonas sp. P1-9, assembly GCF_001399975.1. Taxonomy (GTDB): domain Bacteria; phylum Pseudomonadota; class Gammaproteobacteria; order Enterobacterales; family Alteromonadaceae; genus Pseudoalteromonas. The sequence goes on along the minus strand of NZ_LKBD01000023.1, from coordinate 36,874 downwards.
TACGCTCTTTTTTATCGGTTTTACGGTGTTTTGTGGCGCGATGTTTATTATTCATGCCAGCGCCTCCGCTTTACTTAACCAAATCAGCTATGCGCCTAGCTCGCTAACTAATGGACTGTATGTATCTTTTTATTATTGTGGCGGTACGCTGGGGTCATTTTTGCCAGGGCTTATTTATCAGCACGCTGGCAAAAGTGCGTTTTTAATGACCTTGCTACTGATGTGTGTGGTCTCGGGCTTACTGGTAGCTAAATTTAAACGCTTACAAACTCACTAGCTCTACACTGTGATTGGAGTATTCAAACACTTTAAGTAAGTCGCTTTTTTGCATTAACCAAGTTTGTGTATTATCAAAAGGATGGCAATGAAATAAATCAGATTGCCATATCGCATCGTCCACCCATAGTTGCACCGCATTTTCAGCATCATTTAAAAGCGCCAACATGGAAACACACCCAGGTTTTACACCTAAGTATTTTGCTAAACGTTCATTTGAAGCAAAGCCCAAACGTGACAATTCTTGTGATTTTGATAAGGCTTTTAAATCGACCTGTTTATTCGGTGACGTAATGAGCAAAAAGTGTCGCTTGCCGTAATTATCGCGTAAGAATAAATTTTTTAAGCGCGTTCCGGGGCGTTCCAACAACAGACGATCTGCTTCTACTGCGGTATGAAGTGGCGGATGTGATATTTTTTCACAGTCAATTGCCAGCTCGCTAAACACCTTTTCAAGAAACGCAATATCACTCATCGCAGCGCCCGCTTAATCTCACGCTGTAATCGCGCCATTTAACTTCTTCAATTTGATAACTATCTTGGCAGTAGTTTTTCTTTTTTAATTCAGCATCAAGTTGTAGTGCTGCTTTGTCTTCAAGATCGAGTTTAAGTGATGATGAATCAATAAAATTCTCTTGTTTTAACAAAGTGCGCATTTCTGATTTTGTTAAGCGGCGCTTTTTATTTATTAACTTTTGAGAACCGGCTTTTACCGTAACTAAATATGAAAATAACTTAGCGCCGTCATTGCCTGTTATGGTTCTTAGCTGCTCGTTAACTATCTCAAAATCTTCAGGCTCTGGTGCTGATTTTGCACAGCCACTTAACAAAGTCGCGCCCAACACCGTTAAAATTATTTGCTTCATTAAAGATTCCATACTGCTTGTGGTAACTTAATCGTTAAACATGCCATGGTTGGCGGGAAATATTCAGAAAACGCCATTGAATGCCAATCATCTTCGAACATATCGATCAACAATAAACCATTATCTAGCTGACCTTTAATTTGCTCTTCAAATGAATGACTAAACACCAATGGCTCATCTTGCTCTTTTAGCAGCGCTAGCTCTTCTTGGGTTAAATTATCTATATCACTAAAAGGTAACTTATGTCTGACTTTAGTAATGCCTTTTTCAGCTTCGAACCAATCAAAGATATACGCTGCAGGGTTAATAAAGCCGCTTAGTAAACGTCCGTTTACTTTTAATACTCGCGCAGCCTCAGCCCAAAGGCCAGAGATATCAGGCACAAAATTATTAGAACAAGGGTGGAAAATTAAATCAAAGCTTTCATTTTCAAAACAGCTCAAGTCTGTCATATCACCTTTAACGGTTGTTAACGTTAGGCCATCGCGCTTGGCAACCTGCGCATCTTGCGCAAGTTGATTTTCAGATAAGTCAAATACGGTTACATCAGCACCCGCAGCCGCTAAAATAGGCCCTTGCTGACCACCACCAGAAGCAAGACAAAGCACTTTTTTGCCTTTAAGATCGCCAAACCAGTTATGAGGCACGCGTTTATGTGGCGTTAAAACAATTGACCACTCACCTTTTCGTGCCGCGTCTACTTGTTCAGTCGTGACAGGTTGAGTCCACTCATTATGTGCTTCAACCTGTTTATTCCATGCATGATTGTTATAGTTTTTAATATCCATTGGTCTCTCTCGCACAATTAATGTGCAAACAAGCGAAAATTATCTTTTATGCTACAAAAAATACTTGACCAGTGACAGAAAAAAAATTAAAGTTCTGCCCGTTCAAACGCAACATGGTTTGAATGTCCTTTTTTGGAATGTGGGGCTATAGCTCAGCTGGGAGAGCGCCTGCCTTGCACGCAGGAGGTCAGCAGTTCGATCCTGCTTAGCTCCACCACTTTCCAACCTCTCTTATTTTTAAATTCAATACCAAGTATTTCAAATAAAAATCTCTCGCTAAATTTATCTTGATATAATACGGCAAATTATTCTTTTTTCTGCTTATTATGTCCCCTGAAAAGCAAAGCTTAACCTTTTTACACTCTGCCGTTTTACTATTTGGTGGCACTGCACTGTTTGCCAAATTAATTGGTCTTAACGCGCTAGATATCACCGTTTATCGCACCGCTGTAGCTGCAATTGCTTTGTGTGCCTTTTTACTTTTTACACGCCAAGCTATTTTGTTAAAACAGACAAAAGATTACGGTGTTGCCTTGCTCCTTGGTATGGTTGTTGGTTTGCATTGGGTGACGTATTTTGCTGGCATGCAAATGGCTGGTATCACTATAGGTATAATCGCATTTTTTACCTACCCTGTGATGACCGTGTTTATGGAGCCGCTGTTTTCAAAGCGCCTACCTCATATGCAAGATGTGTTTATTGCCATGATGGTGTTACTTGGGATTTATTTGCTTGTACCGGAAGCTAACCTTGGTAATCAAGTTACCCTTGGCATAGTAACAGGCATGTTCTCGGGATTTTTATTTGCTCTGCGCAATATTCTGCACAAGCGCTTTTTTATGGGTTATTCGGGGCCGCAAACGATGCTTTATCAAACCCTTGTTGCAAGCATAATGTTATGCGCATTTGTTGAAGTCCCCCTTAACCTAGTTTCGCAACACGACCTCTATTTACTTTTACTTGTTGGTGTAGTGTTTACCGCAACCCCACATGCTTTATTTGCCGCAAGCCTTGCTCATTTAAGTGCTAAAACTGCAGGCTTAATTTCATGCTTGCAGCCTTTGTATGCCAGTTTTTTCGCCTTTTTACTGTTACACGAAAAAATAACACTGACGACATTAATTGGTGGCTCGTTGGTGATTAGTGGCGCATTTTTTGAAACTTATCTAGTTAACAAACAAGCTAAAGCGGCAAAATTATAAAATACTAACTCAGCCAAGCCTGTGAGCATAAATAAACACCCCGCAAGGCTGAATTTTAGCTATTGCTTAGTACAGGTAAACGGGAACGCTATTAGCAAACAACCTAGCTAGAATGATTAGCTAATGAGGTGAATTGCGATTTAGCTTTCAACAGATGTAGAAAACCTTGATTGATTTCAAAGTAATTGTGCAATTTAACCGTTAAGCTGTGGTAAGTTGAGTGCGAGATAAACTTTTGACTAAGAGCAAGAAGGGTTAGTACATGAAAGTTTTTGCCCACCGAGGCGCCAGTGGTTTGTATCCTGAAAACACTCGCTCAGCGATATTAGCGGCGTTGGAATTGGGTGTTGATGGCATTGAAATTGACTTACAAAGTACGCTCGATGGTTTTGCCGTTATTCACGATACTTGGCTTGATAGAACAACCAGTGGGCGAGGAAAAGTTAACAAACTCACACTTGCCGAAGTGCAACAATATGATGCAGGTAATGGACAAACCGTACCAAGCATTGAAGAAGTATTTCAATGGGTTAATAATCAAACGTTATTAAACCTAGAACTCAAACACACCTTCGCACTCGATAAGCTAGTCAAACTAATCGAGCAACAAGTTCAAGCAGGGCTGCTAACACGTGAAAACCTTCTAATATCCTCTTTTGATCATCACCAGCTAAAATGGCTTAAACAACAATTGCCTTGGGTAAAAATAGGTGCATTAACCGGTTCTATTCCGCTGGGGTATTGTGAATTTGCTGAACGGTTAAATGCCTACAGCGTGCATGTGGATAAAAATTTTATTAACTGCGAGTACGTTGCCGATGCAAAAACAAGAAACTTAAAGGTTTTTGCCTATACTGTAGATAAACAGGAAGATATTAACGATATGCTTGCGCTTGGTGTAGATGGCATTTTTACTAATTACCCCTCTAAAGCACAGAGCTTTCTATTGCAAAAATAATCCTAACTAAAAGCGCATCATTTAGTTACCTAGGGGCATTTAATGGACCAACAACAGCAAGATTTATTTTGTTTTCGCAGTGAAGCCTCCCGCCTACTCCTTTTATGCAATACGCAATTGACGCTAAGCCTTAGTCAAAGCGACCAAGATATATTAGAGTTAAGCCGAGTTTTTCAAAATCTTGCCGACATTTGCAGCAAACTTGAAAATGAAAAAAGCACTTCGTCGAAATTAGATGAATTACACCAACAAATACAGCACAGTGTAAACAATGGGGTTATGGCGTTTCAGTTTTACGATAGGCTGACACAACAATTGTCACATATTCAGCAAACCATGGACCAATTGAGTCATTTGATTCAAGATAATGATAACTTAGCCGATGAAGATAAGTGGCAAGGATTGCGCACCCAATTAAAAAATAGTTATTCAATGGAATCTGAACATCAAATATTTCACGCAATTATGGATGGTAAAACCAAACAGCAAGCGCTTGAATTACATCGTCAATTAGAACAACAACAGCACGATGATGATGTTGAGCTTTTTTAAAGGGTAAAGGTCATTTAAGGCATGCAAAATGAGTTCTTTATATATGCAATTATACGAAAAAATTGAAAAAACCTTTTTCTTTACATTAACACGCAAAATTTTTGGCAATTTGAGCTTTCTGTTTGCCTTTCAAGTTATTACATTAATTTGGCTGTACCAAGAGTTGACTGATAATGGCCATATTGATATGAGCTATTGGTTTATCGCGTTAATCAGTGTTGGCAGTTTCTTTTTTACCTGCTTTTACATGCACTTTTTAATTGTGCGCCCGATCAATGCATTAAAGAAAACACTGACAGATATCAATGAAAAAGGTGCTGATTTAGCAACCCATTTACCACAATTTACCTTTGACGAGTTTCGTGAACTCAGCGAACAGTACAATACCTTTGTTTCGCGTTTAGAAGCGCTATTAAAACAGGTGTATGAAAAAGCTGAACTGGCTGAAATGACCAATCAAAACGTGACTAAGTCGATGACTGAAACCAACCACATTGGTGAAGAGCAGCTAGCACTTAGTAATACAATTTTTACCGCCAGTGAAGAAGTTAGCCAAAGCCTAAATCAAATCTCACAAAATACCCAAATGACTTTTGATGCGAATGTTGAAAACCTGAGTAAAGTTCATACCTCCGCTAATGAAATTGGTAATCTAGTAACTAAAATTCAGCGCATGACCGAATTACTAGGTAGCTTCGCCACAACCGTGGGTGGCTTAAAAGAAAACTCAGACAACATTCGAAAAATCCTCACTATGGTTGAAGAGTTTTCAGACCAAACTAACCTATTGGCGCTGAATGCCGCAATTGAGGCTGCACGCGCAGGTGAAGCCGGTCGTGGCTTTGCTGTGGTAGCAGATGAAGTGCGTTCATTATCAGTAAAAGTTAACGATGCAACTCGCCAAATTAATGATTTTATTAACCAAATGAATACGCTTGTTGGTGAAACAAACCGCGAAACTGAGCAGTTAATTGAGCAGTCGAGCAGTGCTGAAAGTTCAATAGCCAATACTAATGATGTGTTTAGCCAAATGACTAAAGAATTAGAAAGCAACCAATCACAGTTACAAGAAATTGTTGCGGCGGTGCATCAGCTGGAACATACACAACAACAAACACATTCCTCGGTGCAACAAATTGTCGAACTCGGCCATATGGCGAAAGATAATATTACGAATGCCAATGAAAATAGTAGAGAGCTGCAGTGTCAAACATCCGATACCAAAAAAGATCTCGAACAGTTTATTTAGCCTAAGCGATGGATTACCAAACCAGCGAGAGTTTTGATACTTTAAAAACTAGCACTGATAAGAGAGGGTTAAGCCCTCTCAACATCAAAAGCTAATACCTCTGATATACGCTCGGCGCCAAGTGCCAACATAATTAGCCTGTCCACACCTAACGCAACGCCTGAGCACTGTGGCAAACCATAATCAAGTGCAGCTAAAAAACGCTCATCAATAGCAACTTCGGGTAAACCTTGTGATACTCGCTTTTGATTATCGTCAACAAAGCGCTGTCGCTGCTCAGAACCCTCGGTAAGTTCATCGAAGCCATTTGCCAACTCAATTCCTTTAAAGTACAACTCAAAACGCTCTGCCACGCGAGAATCTTCGCTATTTAGTTTAGCGAGTGCCGCTTGTGATGCAGGGAAATGATAAACAAAACAAGGTTTTTGCTGACCTATTTTGGGTTCAATACACATACAAAACAACAATTGTAGCAAGGTATCTTTATCATTTTCTTGTTCAGCAATATGTTCAAACCCTTGTTCTACGGCAAGCGCTGAAAGCTCTTCGATAGATACGGTGAGCGGATCACAGTTTAAAAGCGTTAAAAAAGCGTCTTGATAAGTGATACGCTCTGCTGCTTCACACTCTAATAAACTCATCATTAAGTCATCAATTTCATCCATTAACTGCGCTGCGTTAAAGTTAGGTCGATACCACTCTAGCATTGTAAATTCTGGATTATGATGACGACCGGCTTCTTCGTTACGAAACGCTTTTGCCAACTGAAAAATCGCGCCAGAGCCAGCAGCAAGCAATCGCTTCATGGCAAATTCCGGCGATGTTTGCAGATAAAGTGATAGGCCTTTAGCAAACCCAGGGCCGACAAACTGAGTACTAAAACTTACTAAGTGAATATCGGTGACGCTTGCCTGCGATAAACTTGGCGTTTCTACCTCCATTACATTTCTTTGGTAGAAAAATTCACGAATTGCTTTAATGATATTTGCCCGCGCGTTTAAGTTTTCGATTGATGCACTTGGCTGCCATTGAACTGTCATGATGGTTACTCTTAATTATGGCGTAAACAAAAATCCCAGCTAGCGCTGGGATTTTCTTCGAAATAAAATCAGAATTTATTTTTGCGCACGACCAACGTATTCGCCCGAGCGTGTATCAACTTTGATTACTTCACCGATTTGAACAAACAGAGGAACACGTACAACCGCACCTGTTGTTAAAGTAGCAGGCTTACCACCTGTACCAGCAGTATCACCTTTCAGACCAGGATCTGTGTCTGTGATCTCTAGCTCAACAAAGTTTGGTGGCGTAATTGAGATTGGGTTACCGTTCCAAAGAGTAATGGTACAAGTGTTATTTTCAACTAACCATTTAACGCTATCGCCAACTGCTTTTTCGTCAGCAGCAACCTGTTCAAACGTTTCGTTATTCATGAAATGCCAGAACTCACCATCTGTGTATAGATAATCTAGCTCGATATCCATAACGTCTGCTGCTTCTACACTTTCACCTGATTTAAATGTTTTTTCTAACACTTTACCAGAGATAAGTTTACGTACCTTTACACGGTTAAATGCTTGGCCTTTACCCGGTTTTACAACTTCGTTTTCAAGAATTGAACACGGCTCGCCATCTAACATAAATTTTAGGCCGCCCTTGAACTCATTGGTGCTATAATTCGCCATCGTTTCCTCTATCGCAAAATTTTTTACATAATTGATCGGCTAATGATACAAAGAATTGAAGCAAATTTGCATACTAACTGGCAAAAAGAATTAGCAAATGCCATTTCCGACCCAAAAACACTGCTTAAGTTACTGGAAATTGACTCAAAAAATTTATCAGACGACATTGCCGCGAGAAAGCTATTTGCTATGAGAGTACCACTTCCATTTGTATCACGAATGGAAAAAGGCAATCTAAACGATCCATTACTTAAACAAATTTTACCACTTGCGGATGAGTTTGAAACACACCCAGGTTACACAAGCGATCCATTAGAAGAGCAAAACAACCAAACTCCGGGCCTGCTGCACAAATATAAATCGAGAGTGTTACTTATTTTTCGTGGTGGTTGCGCTGTAAACTGCCGTTATTGCTTTCGCAGACACTTCCCTTATCAAGATAATCACCAAAATAAACAAAGCTTACTGAGTGCTCTTGATTACATAGAAAAGCATCCCGAAATAAATGAAGTGATTTTAAGTGGTGGCGACCCGCTGATGGCTAATGATGAAGCAATAATGTGGTTTATTGAAAAGCTAGAAGCAATTAACCATGTAACACGTATGCGCATTCACTCACGATTGCCGGTGGTGATCCCTGCACGTATTACAGAAGCATTCTTAGCAATGCCCGCACACACTCGACTCAAATTGATTTTAGTAACGCATATTAACCATGCGAATGAAATTGACAACGCATTAAAAAAGCAGCTTATCGCCGTAAAACGCGCGGGTTATACCCTATTAAATCAAGCGGTATTATTAAAAAGCATTAATGACACAGTCGCAGCACAAATTTTGCTTTCTGAACGTTTATTTGAAGCGGATGTATTACCGTATTATTTGCACGTATTAGACAAAGTACAAGGCGCCCACCACTTTGCAATTACCGATGCCGACGCAATCGCATTACATCGTGAATTATTAACTGAATTACCTGGCTTTTTAGTACCAAAACTAGTAAGAGAGGTGGGTGGAGAGAAAAGTAAAACCCCCCTAGATTTAGGGCTTTATGATTTTTAGATAGAATGTTAACGCGAGAGGATAAAAGTAAACCCCCAAAAATGCTGGGGCTTTACTTCGGGAGCTTAGAAAATAACTTTTAGCTTAATAATAAACCTCTTACGTTTGCACTAGGGCTAAACGTAAACATCAATATTATTACCTAAGCTTGCAGTTGGTTTACTTGGGCTTGGCAGCGACTGCATTGTTTGCGTTGCAGCTTCAATTAAAGCAATAGCTGCTTTACCATCTGCCTGTTGCTGACGCTTTGCGAGTGACACGCTAAGTACTTCAGCACTTTCACTGCTATTCATCGTAGGCAAACTTGCACCTGATATATTCATCATAACCTCACCTGTAAATTAAACTGTGTTACTATATCGGCTAAGTATAGTGAGACTTTAGTAATTTTTTATCATGAATTCGATTATTTCTGAGCTAAACAACAATCTTAAAGTATTATATCGCCAAGCTATTGATGCAGATAGCAAATTAGATTCCTTACAGCAACAAGGCAAAGGTAAATTTTCTACGCTATTTAATAAAGATAGTGGTTTTGCTATCGAGGCAAAACGATTTAAACCATATGTACTTGAAGTTGCCAGTGAAGTTGAAACGCTGTCAAATCAAGAAAGCGTTGATCAAGCATTACTAAAAAATGTAGTGATAAAAATGCAACACTTGCATCAGTTATTAGCAAGCTTTAAGTAAGTAGCCTATAATTTAACCAGCAATGTTTTTGTTGAGGTTATCATGTCTGCTGTATCTCCCGTTACTGCAGGAAGTGAAATTGCCGTTTCTACGACAAGAAAGGTTACACCTGACAGTAATAACACTAACATCAGTACTGATTTAAATGAGTTCAATCAGGATATTGTCAATATTTCAAAGCTTGCAAGAGAAAAGCAACAGCAATCTCAATTAGTGGCTGAGCAGGAAATAAAACAAATTCAAACTGATGTTATTCGAGTAAGCAGCACGATTGGTCAGTCTAAAGCTGCTGGCAATTTAAGTGAAACCCAAGCAAGTAAACTCTACAAGGAAATAGCGGCACTATTATAGTACCGCTATTTTTCTTAAACGACTAACGATTAGTTGGCGTCGATTTTTGATAATAATTGGTCTTCAAACCAATCTGTAATAAGACGCTTTTCGTGCATAAATTCTTCGTCTCGACCACGACGAATTTTATCCATAAAGCTCATGTCTTTTAATTCAGCATCCCCCTTATCCACCAGCTTGCCATTGGCATCAGTTAACGCATAACTAAATTTAAGCTTTGGGAAATGAATTGGTTTAACAATACGCATTTCTCTGCCACTGCCAAAACGTACATCGCCAGCGAGATCAATATCGTTGATTGTCACACCCAACTTGTAGCCTTCAGGTAACTTCTCAGCTAACTCTTGAAAATGCTTGGTAAACTGCTTTTCGATTCGTTTGTGATAGCCACCACGTGTTTCGTTTGCTGCACGCACGTCGGTGAAATCGTTGAACTTCCCATACGTTACACTTGCCTCACCTGCAAATACTGAGAACGGTGAAATTGTTACAACACTTAATAATAGTACCTTAGCTAATTTCATTAGTATGCTCCTAGAGAACTGGCAAGTGTAAAGGGTCACTCGCTATGTCAATTTATATTTATTATCTATCCAAACACTTAATATACGCTTAACACATAATATTTTCATAATTATTGTAAAAAAATTAACCCTCGATTAGCACTACGTTTAATCGACAAAGGTATGTTTTAAATCAGTTTTAGTGGCATAAATTTGAGAATCAATTTAAACCAACTAAACTTAACAAGATGTCGATAATGAATTCGCTTAATTAGACATAGTAGCGACAGGTGTAAGTTAATTAAAAGGATAGAGTTATGAGTTCGTTATTAATTGTTGAAGACGAACAAATTGTTGCATTAAGCCTTAAGATCGAGCTTGAGTCACTAGGTTACGAGGTTGTGGGTATTGCCAATAGTGAAGATGAGGCACTTGCCCTGTTCACAGAGAAAAACCCAAACCTTGTTTTAATGGATATCAATCTTGAGTCGGGCGGCAGCGGTATTAATGCAGCCAAAAAAATCAATGCCATAAAAAATATTCCTATTATCTATGTTACTGCATATGCCAATGATGACATTATCGAGTCTGCAAATTCAGCTAACCCTATTGGTTATATTGTAAAACCCTACAACCTTAGAGAAGTAAGAGCAGTTATTGAAACTGCACTTAACCGCTTTCGTTATGAAGATGAAATAACCTCATCGGAAGCACGCCTTAAACTCGCAATTGAAGCTGCCAACCTTAACGTATGGGAGTACAACCCTGAAGCAGAACATTTGGTATTTACTGGTACCGAAATGCTACAAAAATACTTCGGTCATTTAAGCCCGCTACCATTTAATGAATTTATTAGCATGGTACATAAGCAAGACAAATGGAAAGTTGAATCGCTGTTAAAAAAAGGGCAAAAGTCCAATCAAAAAATCCGAATTAAGTCGCCTCTTAGCGATGAACAATATTGGTTCGAAGTCTATACCAGCGATATCAAGCTGCAAGGTGGCGATACGCCGATCGGAGCAATGAAAGACGTTACCGAAACTGAAACCTATATTCGTGAGTTAAAAGTATCAAAGTCTGTATTCAGCCATATTGCAGATGGCATTTTAGTGCTCAATAAAGACTGTGAAATTACCAAAGCAAACCCTGCTTTTTGCAAATTAATTGGGTACACGCTATCTCAATTGATTAATAAAAACTATCACACCATAGTAAAGCGAGAGCGCGCGGAAGATATTAACCAACAGCCTTGGGAAGACCTCTGTTCACGGCGAGAAGAAACCTTTAAAACTGAATCTGGCGAATTATTTTACGCACTGGTTAATGGCAAATTAATATCACATCAAGACCAAAGTGATGAATTGGTAATGATAGTTACCGATATTTCAGAATTAAAAATGGCTGAACGCAAACTACAATACCAAGCCTACCGCGATGAACTTACCGGCATGTATAATCGCACTTATATGAATCGCGCATTTGCTAACCCGCAAGAGTTCTTTGATTCAGGTAAATTTACGCTTATGTTTATTGACCTTGATTCTTTTAAACTCATCAACGACACCTACGGACATTCATACGGTGACGTTATCTTGGCCGAATTTGCATGGCGGCTTAAACATATATTCCGCTCTTCTGACATTATGATACGTCATGGAGGTGATGAGTTTGTGTTAATGCTAGATGGCCAGCTTACAGACAGCGACGTTAGTAAAATTGCTAATTCAATAAATAAAGCAATTTCAGAACCATTCAAATGCAAAGATGTCTCTATTTCTCTCACATGCTCAATTGGTATTGCACAGTGGGATGATACTATTAGGGATACATCTGATCTTATGAAGCGAGCAGATATAGCCATGTATGCGGCGAAAAATGGCGGTAAAAATGATTTTCGTTTTTACCAAGAAGATATGGGAAGCTCAGCTCAGTACCAATTATTTTTAGAGCAAGGTTTAAAGCTTGCTATTGAAAATGAGCTGTTAGAACTTTGGTTACAGCCCATATTTGATCATAAAGGCGAAATATCAAGTGCTGAAGGGCTTTGCCGCTGGCGTGACAAAGCAACAGGGTTTATTTCGCCCAATGACTTTATTCCAATCGCAGAATCAAGCTGGCTTATTTTTCCACTTGGTGAGCTCATGCTTAAAAAAGTATGCGATGCGATTGAGCATTTAAGTAACGCCGGCTTTACTGATATAAAGCTAGGCTTAAATCTATCTGCTAAACAGCTTTCACACCCGTCTCTACCTGCAAAATTTGAAGAGATTATTAGCAGTAAGCACGTTTCGCCTAACAACATAACATTAGAAATCACCGAAACGGCGTTAACTGATACACCTGCAATTAAAAATATTGAACGGTTACGAGAAATTGGTTTTTCCATCGCACTAGATGACTTTGGTCGCGGCTACTCATCACTAGAACTACTACAACAGTTTGATCTTGATATATTAAAAATTGATAGAGTGTTTATTGAAGGGATCCCTGATGATAGCAAAGCACGAAAAGTATGCGAACACATGGTGAATTTAAGTAAGTCTTTAGGCTATAAAGTTGTTGTAGAAGGCATTGAATCGGCAAAACAAAGCGAGTACTTCGCACAAGACCCTGCGATTCATCAGCAAGGGTTTTATCATGCTAAGCCAATGCCATTATCACTGTTTTTGTCACTGCTAGGTGGTCAATCGCATAGTGCATCTGAACAACACTTTGCAGTAGATGAACAATAATCCAGTAATTTACTTCGCATACGATAAGTCAAAATGGAACTCAAAGTGAGAGTATTTCCCAAGCTCACTTTCAACCTTTATTGTACCATTTGCCTGTTTGGTAAATAATCCTATAAGCGTGTGACCAAGCGAGCTGGCGCTATTGAATTGCTCTAAATCAAAGCCCACTCCGTTATCTTTGATTGATAAATCCAGCCCCTCTCCCACTTCTTCGGCAAAAATGGTGATCAACCCTTTTTCTGCGCCTTCAGGAAAAGCATGCTTTTGAATATTCGTTAGTACTTCATTTATAACAAAGCCAATCGGCACCATAATACTAATCGGTAAATAAATAGCCTGATTAGGTAGCTGAAGTTCTACCTTGTAAGGGGCGTGGTTAATACCATCTAAAAGAATTAATTGTGCTAACTTGGCGGTGTACTCTACAAAGTTAATTTTAGAGCTATTCTCTTGCTCATAAAGTAATTGGTGTACCAGCGCAACTGAACGTATGCGCTGCTGACAGGCCAATAACTCGTTTGCAACACTTTCTGGCACGTGTTGCTGTTGTAGCTTCAATAAACTGGTTATCACTTGTAAGTTGTTTTTTACGCGGTGATGAATTTCATTGAGCAGAATACTTTTTTCTGCAAGCATTTTGCTTAACCTGTCATTCGCAGCCAGTAACTCAGACACATCTGATATTGTCGCTAAATAGTTGATTTCCATATTATCTGCATAACGCGTAATACATACTTCAACGGGTAACGATTCACTATCTAACGCAAGTAGCGCCTGAAATGGTTCGCTTGTTGGGCTTTGTGTGGTTAGATCATTAATTATATTGGCTATTTCTCGCTGATCTTTCTCCGTAAATACATCAATAAAATTACATGGGCTTAACCCCTGTGTAAACGGCGACAACATCGCAATGGCTTTAGCATTCAACCATTCAATACGCCCTTGCTTATTAAGTAAAATAATCCCCTCAGATACATGGTTTACAACCAGCTTGAAGCGCTCTTCATTCTCAAGCAACTGCTGTTCAAAATACTTACGCTCGCTAATATCATGTGCAGAGCAAATAATATTAGAAGCGGACTCTGCCTGCGTATCAAGATTAGCAACCACAACATCAACAGTGAAAAACTGCTGATTGATCCAAATTTGACTATCAAAACGCTGTTCTATGCCAGTACTTTTCACTTTTTCAATGGCGCTTTGTAGTTGTTTTTTGGTAGTTGGATCACGTTGCCATACTTGGGTATTGGCGAGCTCAAAACTTTGTTTATTAGTATCATTTTGCAATTCATAATTGGCTGTAATCACTTCACCTTGCTCATTAATAATCACAACATGTGACGACAAACCATTGATAATAGAGCTCAAGAACTTTAGCTCTTGATTTAACCCGGCAATCTCTCGCATATCTCTCAAAATACTGACGCTTTGATACTCATCGTTTTCGAAGAAGCTGCCAATAGCTATTTGCAAAGGAATTCGTTGATTATCTTTATCAATACCGTAAACATTACGTCGGTCCAGCATATTCTTTGACTGAGTCTCTTTCGTAAACTCTTTACGATATCCTTGGTGCTTCTCTTTTAACTCACGCGCCATAAGATCTTCAATGAATTTATCGGAAAACTCACTTTGCGAGTATCCAAATAGCGATTGTGCAGCATTATTGGCCGCAAGCACCTTGCCACGATTATCAGCGTGAATAATACCGTCTGGTGATGCATCAAACAGTTTGCCAAATTTGCCAACCGATTGGTTTAGCTTATTGATATGCCAAATCACCAATCCAGTAAATATAATAATCACTAAACAAATCATGGCAGAGGTTAAATAGCTATAAAAAAGCTGAGTTTCAATACGATTTAAAAAAGTGTTATTTGACTGACGTATTTTTGGTAATACCTTTTCAACAATATTATTAACTGCATTCGCGGCTAATGTATCATCCACTTTCACAAGGCTATCTAATTCATCAACGGTAAGTTGCTGGGGTAACGAAAAATGCGTTTCGAGATTAAAGTTATATTCGTTTAATGTGGCTTCAAGCAAAGCTAAGTTTTGTACAACATCCGATTCAGATGACATTTCACGTATTTCTTGCATCAATCGCTGTGCTTTTACATAGCTTTCTTTTGCATCGTGAAAGTATTGATGATCTCTGCGAATAACATAATTTTTAAAATGATGGATATAGCCAGAATAGCCAACCGTGCGCTCTAATTCATGTAGTTTGATGAGTAGCTCGGTATTGTCTGTAACTATTTGCGATAAGCGTGCCTGCTCTTGCTTTAATTTATGAGCATCATAAAAAGTAGTGCTCAGTACAAGAATATTACACAGTATTGAAAGCAACAGAATAAGATTGATTTTAGCAGACTTGGTCATTGTGCTTATCCTAAAGTTCCGTTTACTAGGAAGTTCGACTAATAAGTATTGGTAACTTTATAAATTAAATCAATTTTTTAGCACAATAAAAAAGCCAGCGCATTACGCTGGCTTTTTGACAAGTTGGTAACTTGAGGGATGACTACATCATTCCACCCATGCCACCCATACCGCCCATACCACCCATATCTGGTGCAGCTGGCGCATCTTGTGGAATTTCTGCAACCATTGCTTCAGTAGTGATCATAAGACCTGCAATTGACGCGGCAAATTGTAATGCTGAACGCGTTACTTTTGTTGGGTCAAGAATACCCATTTCTAGCATATCGCTGTATTCGCCAGTTGCAGCGTTGTAACCATAGTTACCTTCACCTGCTTTTACTGCATTAACAACTACTGATGCTTCATCACCTGCGTTAGAAACGATTTGACGAAGTGGTGCTTCCATTGCACGAAGTGCAACTTTAATACCATGGTTTTGATCTTCGTTGTCACCTGTTAGGCTTTCGATTTTGCTAGCAACACGAACTAGTGCAACACCACCACCTGGTACAACACCTTCTTCAACCGCAGCGCGAGTTGCATGTAATGCATCTTCTACGCGGTCTTTCTTCTCTTTCATTTCAACTTCAGTAGCAGCACCTACTTTGATTACTGCAACACCGCCAGCTAGTTTAGCTTGACGCTCTTGAAGTTTTTCTTTGTCGTAGTCAGACGTTGCTTCTTCGATTTGTGCTTTGATTTGGTTAACACGTGCGTCGATTGCACCTTGCTCGCCAACACCATCGATAATAGTTGTATCATCTTTAGTGATAACTACACGCTTCGCTGAACCTAAATCTTCAAGCTGTGCTTTTTCTAGATCAAGACCCACTTCTTCAGAGATTACTGTACCGCCAGTTAGAATTGCGATGTCTTGTAACATTGCTTTACGGCGATCGCCAAAACCAGGCGCTTTAACCGCTGCAACTTTCACGATACCGCGCATGTTGTTAACAACTAGAGTTGCTAGCGCTTCACCTTCTAGGTCTTCAGCAATAATAAGTAGTGGTTTGCTTGCTTTTGCAACAGCTTCAAGTGTTGGAAGAAGCTCACGAATGTTCGATACTTTTTTATCTACAAGTAGAATAAATGGACTATCTAGTTCAACTACACCTTTCTCAGCATTGTTGATGAAATATGGTGATAGATAACCACGGTCGAACTGCATACCTTCAACTACGTCTAGTTCGTTTTCAAGTGCTTGACCGTCTTCAACAGTAATAACACCTGACTCACGACCAACGCGCTCCATTGCATTTGCAATGATGTCACCAATTTCAGTGTCTGAGTTAGCAGAGATCGTACCTACTTGTGCGATTGCTTTTGTGTCTGCACACGGAACAGATAGCGCTTTAAGCTCTTCTACCGCTGCAACTACTGCTTTATCAATACCGCGCTTAAGATCCATTGGGTTCATACCCGCAGCCACTGACTTAAGACCTTCATTTACGATTGATTGTGCAAGTACTGTTGCTGTTGTTGTACCGTCACCTGCTGCATCATTTGCTTTAGATGCAACTTCTTTAACCATTTGTGCACCCATGTTTTCGAACTTGTCTTCAAGCTCGATTTCTTTTGCAACTGATACACCATCTTTAGTGATTACTGGAGAGCCGAATGACTTATCTAAAACAACGTTACGGCCTTTTGGACCAAGCGTAACTTTAACTGCATCTGCTAATACATTTACACCCGCAAGCATTTTAGCGCGAGCATCACCTGCAAAACGTACGTCTTTTGCTGCCATGATTTAATTCCTTAAAATTCTGTTAAAACCGATAATTTAGAAACGAAAAATTAACCAACAATACCTAGGATATTGTCTTCACGCATGATCAAGTATTCTTGACCGTCGATTTTCTCAGTTTTTTCTACGTAAGAGCCGAAAAGCACTGTGTCACCAGCCTTAACTTCTAGTGCACGTACTTCGCCGTTCTCTAACACGCGGCCATTGCCCGCTGCAACAACTTCACCACGTGAAGATTTTTCGGCAGCCGAACCTGTAAGTACGATACCGCCTGCTGATTTAGTTTCTTCTTCAAGACGCTTTACGATAACGCGATCATGTAATGGACGAATGTTCATTATGGGTTTTTCTCCTGATTTAATTTTCTATCTCAGAAATAAGGCCGTTGTGGCCCAAAAAAGTTAGTTATGCAATTTATGGGGATTAAAAAATAGATCCCAAGGGGTTAATTGCAAATTTTTTAGTCTTTTCGTTCAAACTCACCCTCTAATGTATTAGACGGCTTATTTGATTGAATATGAGTCTCAGTAAATTGGTCGCGCTTTGGTGTTTGAGTATGTGTGTATGATGAGTAATAAAAGCCGCCACCTTGCTGTGGATTGGTCATTTTCACCTTAGCTTGCGACATTAAATTAGCGGCAAGACGCTTACGCACAACTGGGGTTAGTAACAAAAAGCCAATGACGTCAGTCATAATACCTGGGGTTAATAGCAACACACCGGCAATAATGACACATAATCCTGCAAATAACTCTTCTGCTGGCATTTGCCCTTGTGCCATTTGAACTTGCACATTTTTCAGTGCATCTGTTCCCTGTTGTTTTACTAATTTAGCACCGACAAAAGCAGTTACAATAACAAGCGCAATGGTACTCCAGCCGCCAATCACTTCGCTGACCTGAATAAGTAGGGCTATTTCAACAATCGGGATAACAATAAAAAGAAAAAATAAGGCTTTAAACATAGCGCTTCCTTAAAAATAGATGAAATGAATATTGGGGTTTTCAGGTCTTAATTCAAGCTTAGAGAAAATTCAGCTTACAGAATCAATCTTTTCGCTGTTATCTAATCACCCTGTTTTAATGATCATTAACGATATTTAATGTATAAAATGTGAGACTTACACATTTTCTGAAGGTTCAGTATGGCTAATTATCAATTAGTGCTAACAACGTGCGCAAAAAAGAATGACGCACATGCCATTGCAAAAACACTATTAGAAAAGAAACTTGCTGCCTGTGTGAATGTCTTACCACAAATTGAATCCTTTTATATGTGGCAAGGTAAAATGGCGCAAGATACGGAAATTAAGCTGTTTATAAAAACCCAAGCGGCTAAAACTCACGTATTAATCGACACATTAAAACAGATCCACCCGTATGATGTGCCAGAAATTCAAGTGATTAATATCACCGATGGCAATGACGAATATTTTAGCTGGATAGATGAGGTACTCGCGTAATGCGCTTTATAACTTTTGGCTGTGTGTTGTTACTAAACACCCTTTTTGCCTTTTTAGGTCAACCGGCAAACGCCAATACCACCTTTAATGATCTTATAAAAACCAATCAACCTCAGTTTTTAAAAGTCGATGAAGCATTCAAAATTGACTTTGATCAGCAAGGCTCAACCTTATTTATAGGCTGGGATATTGCTGATGGTTATTACCTTTATAAAGAAAAACTCGAATTTGTCGCTAAAGGCGCTGATTTAACCTTACCGAAATTATCTAAAGGTACTGACCACGAGGATGAGTACTTTGGTAAAACGCAAGTGTATTTCAACGAGCTTACTACGGTTTCTAAACTCGATAATGTGGTTGAGGGTGCATACGTGAAAGTACGCTACCAAGGCTGTGCAGAAGCGGGGTTATGTTATCAACCTGTGATTGTGGAAATTCCACTAACGGCATTTCAAAGTTCATCAGCTGACAAAACTACAAACGGCAGTATTTCAGAAGCACCAGTAACGACCTCAGATAAACCTAACGGTGAGTTATCACTTACCGACAAATTAAATCAGCAAAGCTTAGTTACTAATTTAGCCATCTTTTTTGTACTGGGTTTAACACTGGCCTTTACACCCTGTGTATTCCCAATGTTCCCGATTCTGTCGAGTTTAATTGCAGGCCAACAAGGGTTATCAACTAAACGCGCGTTCACTTTATCTTTTGTCTATGTGCAAGGTATGGCGATTACCTATGCGTTACTTGGTTTAGTGGTGGCATCACTTGGCGGGCAAGTACAAGGATATATTCAGCACCCTGCAGTACTAATTAGCTTTAGTATTTTATTTGTGTTGTTAGCACTTTCGATGTTTGGCTTATACGAATTCAAATTGCCAGAAAGTTGGATGACGCGCTTAACGCAATTATCGAATAACCAAAAATCGGGCAACTACCTAGGCGTATTTATGATGGGTGTATTGTCTGGTTTAGTCGCCTCGCCATGCACTACAGCGCCATTGTCTGCTGCATTATTATATGTTGCACAAAGTGGCGACTACTTTGTCGGTGGTATTACACTTTATGTGCTTAGCCTTGGTATGGGGATTCCATTACTATTATTAGGCACCTCTGGCGGTAAGTTATTACCAAAAGCAGGCGCTTGGATGGAGCAAGTGAAAACCTTATTCGGCTTCATTATGTTAATGGTACCGCTGATTTTATTAGAGCGCATCGTACCTTGGCATATTATTGTAATGATTGGTTCAGGCTTATTATTAGTAACCGGTGTTTACCTTTATTATTGGCATACCCTTACTACAAATAACAAAGGCAAAACTGCGCTCTGGTTAGTTTCGTTTGTAATGGTGTTTAGTGCACTTACGTCAATTAGCCAACAAATTTGGCCATCTCACTCTGCGAAAATAACAGCAAATACATCTGCTGATGTACACGGCCAGTTTATTCACGTTACTAATTTAGAAGAGCTAGATGCTGAAGTGAGTAAAGCAGCAGCACAAGGAAAGCTTGTGATGTTTGATTTATACGCTGACTGGTGTGTTGCCTGTAAAGAGTTCGAAAAGTACACCTTCCCAGATGCTGACGTGCAAGCAGCGTTTAAAGACTATGTATTAATTCAAGCTGATTTAACAGAATCAAATGATACCACTATCGCTTTTATGGAACGCTTTGATGTATTCGGCTTGCCAACAATTTTATTCTTTGACCGTCAAGGTGAAGAGTTAGCTGACCATCGTGTTACTGGATTTCAAAGTGCTGATGAATTTTCAGTCCACTTAAGCGCCCTTTCTAATAAATTTTAATTACCTCGGTC
Organism: Pseudoalteromonas sp. P1-9; assembly: GCF_001399975.1. Lineage (GTDB taxonomy): Bacteria > Pseudomonadota > Gammaproteobacteria > Enterobacterales > Alteromonadaceae > Pseudoalteromonas. The sequence continues at coordinate 16,508 of NZ_LKBD01000023.1, read as the reverse complement.
TAATCAGCAAACCATCCTCCTGCTGATTAGACCAGTATTTTGCTGCTATATTCTGCGAACTCTCTATAATAATACGCCATCGTGAGAAAAACTTGCTATTTACCACAACTAACCTTAAGTTAAACGTGGATTTTATGAAAAATAGCAAACCTCAATGATTTAATAGGAAGTTCACGAAAGATGACTGCACGTTTACGAGTTTTAGTATTAAATGGCCCAAATTTAAACATGTTGGGCAAACGCGAACCTGAAATATACGGTGCGCAAACATTAGCTGAAATAATGCAACACTTAACTCAGTACGCAGATTCAAACAACGTGACACTGACGCACTTTCAAAGTAATAGCGAAGCCGAATTGATCTCTAAGATTCATTCAGCATTTGAACAGGTTGATTTTATCATTATTAACCCTGCCGCATATACGCATACCAGCGTAGCACTGCGCGACGCATTACTCAGTGTAGCGATTCCTTTTATTGAGGTACATCTCACAAATATTTATCAAAGAGAAGCGTTTCGCCATCACTCCTACTTTAGTGATGTTGCAAAAGGCGTTCTTTGCGGATTTGGTGCGAACGGTTACAAAGTGGCATTAGACGCTATCTTGGCCGATCGCTAAACACACATTTAAATAAAATATTATAAGGCGGGTCGTTAGAATGGATATTCGCAAAATCAAAAAGCTTATTGAACTTGTTGAAGAATCAGGTATTGCTGAATTAGAAATCACGGAAGGTGAAGAGTCGGTACGTATTAATTGTCATAGCTCTGCACCAATGGCTGCTCCAGTTCATTACGCTGCGGCTCCAGTTCATTACGCTGCGGCTCCTGCTGCGCCAGTAGCAGCTCCGGCAGCAGCTCCGGCAGCAGCGCCTGTTTCAGCTGAAGAATCAGCAGCGCCTGCAGCTGTTTCAGGTCACCAAGTTAAATCTCCAATGGTAGGTACATTCTACCGTGCATCTTCACCTGAAGCGGCATCATACGTTGAAGTTGGTGACACAGTAAGTGTTGGCGATACACTATGTATCGTTGAAGCAATGAAGATGATGAACCAAATTGAATCTGATAAAGCGGGTGTTGTTAAAGCGATCTTAGTAGATAACGAAGATGCTGTTGAGTTCGACCAACCTCTATTTGTAATCGAATAATACACGCAGAAGGCAACCCTTATGTTAGATAAAGTTGTAATTGCAAACCGCGGCGAAATCGCCCTGCGTGTGCTGCGTGCATGTAAAGAGCTCGGTATAAAAACTGTTGCTGTGCACTCAACTGCAGATAAAGACCTAAAACACGTTTTACTTGCAGATGAAACTATTTGTATTGGTAAACCAGCTGCATCTGAAAGCTATTTAGATACAACTCGCATCATTGCGGCAGCAGAAGTAACTGATGCAGTAGCAATTCACCCAGGTTACGGTTTCCTATCAGAAAATGCAGACTTTGCTGATCAAGTAGAGCAAAGTGGTTTTATTTTCATTGGCCCGAAAGGCGACACTATTCGCATGATGGGTGACAAGGTTTCAGCAATCGACGCTATGCGTAAAGCCGGCGTTCCTTGTGTTCCAGGTTCTGATGGTCCACTTACAGACGACGGCGAGCGCAACAAGCAAATCGCAAAACGCATTGGTTACCCTGTAATCATCAAAGCTGCTGGCGGCGGCGGTGGTCGTGGTATGCGTGTCGTTCGTGAAGAAAAAGAACTAATCGATTCAATTGCATTAACGCAAACAGAAGCGAAGCAATTCTTCAATAATGGCGTTGTTTACATGGAGAAATTCCTTGAAAACCCACGTCATATTGAAATTCAAGTACTTGCTGACGGTCAAGGCAATGCGGTTCACTTAGGTGAGCGTGATTGTTCAATGCAACGTCGCCACCAAAAAGTTGTAGAAGAAGCACCAGCACCGGGTATTACAGCGGAGATGCGTAAAAACATTGGTGAGCGCTGTACACGTGCATGTGTTGAAATTGGCTATCGCGGCGCAGGTACGTTTGAGTTCTTATACGAAAATGGTGAGTTCTACTTTATTGAAATGAATACACGTATTCAGGTAGAACACCCAGTAACTGAAATGGTTACTGGCATCGATCTGATTAAAGAACAGCTAAAAATTGCAGCTGGCCAACCATTGTCAATTACTCAGGATGATATTGTTATTCGCGGCCATGCGATTGAATGTCGTATCAATGCGGAAGACCCTGAAACTTTTATTCCATCACCAGGTAAAATCACACGATTCCATCCTGCTGGCGGCTTAGGTATTCGCTGGGACAGTCACATTTACGCTGACTACTCAGTACCACCGCATTACGATTCAATGATTGGTAAGCTTATTACTTACGGTGAAAACCGTGACGTAGCGATTTCACGTGCTAAAAATGCACTGAACGAGCTTGTAATTGATGGTATAAAAACCAATACCCCACTTCACAAGAAAATTCTTGCTGATGAAAACTTCCATAATGGTGGCACAAACATCCACTATTTAGAGAAGAAATTAGGGTTGTAAATCCTTAGAAAAAAGCCAGCAGTTGCTGGCTTTTTTATTTCTCTAATTTTGACCTGTACAGTTGCGAACATTTAATAATCAATTGATTAATAAAATACATTTTTTACCCTATTGGCTAGTGACAAGGCAATTAAAAGTTCTTATACTTCTCACCGCTTAGTTATTAAGTATCTATAACTAACGCGTCTTAAATGGCCCTATAGCTCAGTTGGTTAGAGCACACGACTCATAATCGTTAGGTCCCTGGTTCGAGTCCAGGTGGGGCCACCATTTTTCTGTAATACTTCCTTATGTATTTTCCTTCTCAATTACAATAATTTAAATTACTTGTGGCAATTCATTGTGTATACATTTTATTCTTGAGTATACTTTTAAGCCTATCTTCTAATTAAAGATTTTTAATATGCGAAAGATATTGCCTTATTCCATCATTGTATTGTGCATCTCTAACTTTGCATTTGCTAACATTCAATCTAAACATACTAAGTTAAATTTTTCGCAACGGGCTTTAACTAGCGATGCTAATCCTGCTAACACTGCATTAGTTGTTAAACGCGATGATAACCATGTAATGACAGGTGCCATGTTCAATGGCACAGCATCACTCGAATATGGTAATTTGGACGAGCTTTTTGAAGCATACAATAAATTATCTGGCGACTTTGAAAAATCAGAACCCACTCCGGGGACGCCAACTAACCCCATAGAAACACCAGATCTCATCGACTGGGATAAATTATTTGAACAATCCCCTAACTTGGAAGACCGATTAGATATATTAAAAAATGAGGTGGTGTCGCTCGCCAGCTTGCTTGCACTTATTGCAACTGAAGGCTATGGTAAAGCTGAATTGGGCATAGAAGCCCCGTTTTTGCTAAGTTCTGATTTTTATGGTGGTACGGTATTACTCGGCACTAGTTATACCGGCTACTCAAAAGCTGAGGGGATTTTAGAGCAGATACAATTTGATGCAGAACAAGCAAAAAGTGAGTTAATGCGAATACCTGATTTTGATGAAAATGATGGGGTTCAAGAACTGGATTTAAGTGCTGGATTGAAAATGCTGTATAACCCACAAAATAAAGGGGTTAAATTAATTGTCACAAACGATAGCCTATTGCTTGTTAAATCAGCGCGTATTAGTAAAGTAAATTTATCCTATTCGCGCGCTCAATATGAAAATGATTACGGCACATTATATTGGGGCATTAAACCTACCTATTACAATATTGGTATGACTAGTTTAGGGGTACGAATTGGCGACTTAGAAGATTCAGAAGCCATTTTCGATGATATAAGAAATGGCGATTACAGTTATCAACATGGCTTTGATGTTGACTTTGGGTTGTCATTTGCAAGTAACAATTACCTCATTGCCGGCCATTTAAAAAATGCCATAGAAAGTGACTATCGCTTCCCGCAAGTTGATAGACGTCGCTTTAAATCCCCTTATGTACTTGAGCAACTCGACAAAAATGAAAAATTTACACTAGAACGCCAACTCACCTTGCAAGGCGCCCTATTCAGTGAAGACCATAAATGGAGTTTTAGCCTTGAAGTAGATGCTAATGCCATTAACGACCCTATGCTTGATAAATTCCAATGGCTAAATTTCACAGCAGGTTATGCAGCAGATAGTTGGTGGTTACCCAGCGCTCGAGTTGGCTTTAGTCGTAACTTAGCAGGCTCTGAGTTAGCCTACTTGAATGCAGGCTTAACTTTTATGAAGTTTATCAATTTAGATGTTGCGTCAACGCTAGATACTGTTGAAATTGACGGGCAAGATTATATGCGAGGACTCAGTGTATCTTTGGGTATTCAGTTCGATTATTAATAACCTTTATCGAACTCATTCCTTTAGAATGTTTAAGCTCGTTTACATTTGTTTATATTTCAGATGATTCAGATATAGACGCAGAACAAAAAATGAGCAACTATAAATTTACTTAGATAACAACTAAGTACTCTTTTTGGGTAGCAGCAAACATTTAGAACAGAATTTATAATAAGGATGCGGAATGATAAGCTTAATTCTATATTTCACACTGCAGTTACAAGCGAGTGGCATAGCTATGGACACGGATACAGGCGCAATACTTTCAGATGTTGGTGGTGCTGAAATTATGGGGTCAAACCCAAAAGATAAGCCTCAAAGACCAACGAAGCCACCAGAGTAATACTGGATTATTGGAATAAAAAAGGCGCTTAAAGCGCCTTTTTTAAAATGCAGAATCTGCTGGGTAATTTCTACCATAGAATATTTCATGCATTTCGCGTGAAAGCTTGTGACGAATTTCCTGCTGCTCATCTTCAGATAAATCATCTGTTGTAATACCGAATAAATACGCATTTAAGTCGGTTTCTTTAAGCATCATTTTAGTATGGAACAAGTTTTCTTGGTATACATTCACGTCAATCATTTGATACGCGTCTTGCGTGTCTTCAGTCATAAAGTTCTGAATTGAATGAATATCATGATCGATATAGTGCTTTTTGCCGTCTACGTCACGAGTAAAGCCGCGCACACGGTAATCGATTGTCACAACATCAGATTCTAATGAGTGGATTAAAAAGTTCAACGCTTTAAGTGGTGAGATAACACCACAAGTTGATACTTCAATATCTGCTCGGAAAGTACAAATACCGTCATAAGGGTGCTCCTCAGGGTATGTGTGTACACAAATATGGCTTTTATCTAAGTGTGCAACAACTGAGTCTGGTAATGGACCTGGCTCTTCTTGCTGAGCTGTCGCATCGGCTACTGGCTCTTCAGAGATAAGAATAGTTACACTAGCACCTTGAGGGTCGTAGTCCTGGCGAGCAACGTTTAGAATATTTGCGCCGATGATATCAACTACTTCACCTAAAATATCGGTTAGGCGTTCAGCACTGTACTGTTCATCAATGTATTCAATGTATTCTTTACGTTGTTGTGGTGTTTTTGCATAACACACGTCATAAATACTAAAACTAAGGCTTTTTGTTAAATTATTAAAACCGTGTAACTTTAGTTTTTTAAATGGCTTTGGCACTATAAACCACCCTCAATTGTATAAAATAATCGCGATTTCGCTTTTGAAGAGGGCGGATTTTATATGAAAATCCCCCCGCGCAAAAGTACTATTTTTGCTATTCTTCAATGATCTCGTAACTGTGTGTAATATCGACTGTTTTATCTAGCATAAGTGCTACTGAACAGTACTTTTCAGCCGACAAACTAATGGCACGTGAAAGGTGCTTTTCAGACACATCTTTACCAGTAACTACAAAGTGTAGATTAATTTTAGTAAAAACTCGTGGAGTTGTTTCTGCACGCACAGCAGAGAGTTTTACTTCAAGGTTGGAAAAGTTTTGTTTTGCTTTATTTAGAATGCTAACAACATCAACAGAAGAACAGCAGCCTGCTGACATTAAAACCATTTCCATAGGGCTTGGCGCAGCGCTATCACTGCCTGTATCAAACACCACATTGTGGCCCGAGTTAGAAAGCCCAACAAAGGTATCTCCGTCGACCCATTTCACATTTGCTTGCATTGTTTACACTCTTGTTTATTAATCTACAATCGATTGTATGTAAGCAACACAAGATAGCAATAAAAAGCGCTAACTAACAGTGTGAATATAGCTAGGAAACAGCAGAATCAAATAAGTTTTTAACGAGCCCTGAAAACTCATCAATAAAGGCATGTTGTTCAATCGTAACAGGTTGATTAACAACGCCCGATAGTACTTCCTGTAGATCGTACACAATACCATCAACTTCACGCATAATCACACTGCGATCATCAACGCTTAAGTCGTCATGCTGCATGCAAAAATTAATGATTTGCTCAGCAATATCATCTTCAATCAGTGCCATTACTGTAGGCGCGCCTGGCCGAACTTCTCCCGGCTTTTCGAACAAGGATAAGTGTTCTGTTAAGTACATGATAAGCTCATCATAACCTTGCTGATCAATTACCATTTATTTATCTACCTACTACGTGTATTTGATATGACTATTTTAAGCAGATTAGTTAAATAAATACTACCCTGCACTTTTTTATTACTTCTAATACCAATTCTGATAACTATGTGTTTAGCTATTACACTGATGAACGCAAATGCTTACCACACGAAGCTTTTTAATGTAGCTGAGCTACATCAATAAGTTTCAGCGCAATTCGCTCTACAGCTAACTCGCCAAAAAAGTTGGCTATTTAAGTAAACTGGTATCACCTTTCTTCCAATAACTATAGACATAAAAAAAGCAGCTTGCGCTGCTTTTTTACAGTTAAAACTTATTACTAAATTTTAATGCCTGGGCTTAATGTTGCTGGCATTGCTACTTTTTCAAGCTCTACCGAAGCAACTGGGTATGCACAGTAATCAGCTGCATAGTATGCACTTGCTCTGTGGTTACCTGATGCACCAATACCACCAAATGGTGCGGCACTTGAAGCACCTGTAATTGGACGGTTCCAGTTAACGATACCGGCTCTGATACGACGTAAGAAATGGTCGTAATCAGCTGCGTTATCACTTAATAGGCCTGCTGAAAGGCCGTAGTCAGTATCGTTACCTTTATCGATAGCTGCATCGAAATCAGTGTAACGGAATACTTTTAACAATGGACCGAAATGCTCATCGTCAGGGAAATCAGCAATATTTGAACACTCAATAATGGCTGGTGTAACAAAACCAGTGCCCGTAGTGTGTGTCATTTCAATTAGTGACTCACCACCTAGAGATTGAAGCTGAGCTTGTGCATCCATCATTGATTTAGCAGCGGCTTCTGAGATCATTGAACCCATAAACGGTTGATCTTCATCATCGTAAAAACCAACTTTAATTGCTTTAGTTGCTTCAATTAACTGTGACAAAATCACATCGCCTTGCTCACCTGCAGGTAAGAATAACTTACGCGCACATGTACAACGCTGACCGCTCGATACGAACGCAGATTGAATAATATCGTGAACAACAGCTTTAGTGTCTGCAACATCTTTAACGATTAGTGGGTTATTACCACCCATCTCTAACGCTAAAATTTTACCTGGCTGGCCGCCATATTGCTGGTGAATTAAATGACCAGTACGCGATGAACCCGTAAAGAATAAACCATCAATACCACGATGAGATGCTAGCGCCTTACCTGTTTCAACTTCACCTTGAACTAGGTTAATTACACCTTTAGGTAGACCCGCTTTTTCCCACAATTGCAGAGTTAACTCGGCAACCATAGGTGTAAGTTCTGACGGCTTAAAGATAACTGTGTTACCAGCAAGTAATGCAGGAACAATGTGACCGTTAGGCAGGTGTCCAGGGAAATTATAAGGACCAAATACAGCAACAACACCGTGTGCTTTATGACGAATTACCGCACGACCTTGAGGCATTGGGTTTTCAACAGTACCTGTGCGCTCTAAATACGCTTTTTCAGAAATACCGATTTTGCCGATCATTGCGCCAACTTCTGTTGCTGTTTCCCAAAGCGGTTTACCCGTTTCAAGTGCAATGGCTTTGGCAAGCGCATCTTTATTTTCAGCAAGCTGTTCAGCAAACTTTTTAACAATCTCTAAACGCTGTTCAAATGTTAAATCTGTCCAGCTATAAAACGCTTCGCGTGCTGCGTTAATTGCTGCGTCAACTTGCTCTGCTGTTGCAGCCGTTGCTGACCAAATTACTTCCCCTTTTGCAGGGTTTAACGAGCTGAATTCAGCTCCTTCACCAGCTAACCACTGGCCATTTATAAACTGAGCGGCGTGAGTCATCTCAATTTCTCCTAACTATTTAAAGTGGTGCGATAGTGATCACATCACCTTCTGAAACATGTAGCGCATTTGCAAATTCAGCAGACAAAGTAACTGTCTTGCTGTTTGCATCCAAGGTCATTGTCGATAGTAACGCTCTAAAGTCAACCAACTTGTGGTTTGACAGCATAAAACTTGTCGCTGAGCCTTGTGCCATATCACCAATTACCACAGTGCGGTTTTGGCAATCGCGGATTGTTTTGATGTTACTAATATCAGCTTCTACCGTTGGCCCTGCATCAAAAATATCTACATAGCCGTTAAACGTGAAGCCTTCGCTTTTTAGTAACTCAATTGCTGGACGGGTTTTATCATGTACCTGACCAATTACCGCTTGTGCATCTTTACTAAGTAAATTTACATAAATTGGGTATTTTGGCATTAATTCAGCAATAAACACTTTCTGGCCAATACCTGTTAGGTAGTCTGCCGTTGGAAAATCCATTGAGAAGAAGTGCTCTTCTAACCATTGCCAAAACGGGCTTTCGCCGTTTTCATCAGATACACCGCGCATTTCAGCTAATACTTTACTCGCAAAGCGCTCTGCATGCGCATTCATAAACATAAAACGCATTTTTGATAATAACTTACCATTTCCACCTTGACGGTAATGATCTTGTAGGTACAAAGTGCATAGCTCTGTTGCACCGGTGTAATCATTACATAAGGTAAGAATATCTACCGCTTTGTAAACATTAAGTTCACGCGACGAGTGGATCACCTTGCTTAAGTGATAATGGTAAAAGGCATCATCTAAGCCAACTGCCGCTTCAATTGCAGATGTACCGACAACTTCGGCAGTCGCCAAATCTTCCATTACAAACAAATAACCCTCATCCTCAGGATGAGAAACCGATTTGCTAAAGCTTTGCTCCGAACGCGCTATTTTGCGCTTAAGCAGGTCTTCATTTTGTGGCAAAGACGTGAAGCCATGACCTGAATCTTCAGCTATCTTCATTAAAGCTGGATAATCCGAGCTTTTAATCGGACGAACGATAATCATTAGTAGCCCCTATATTAAAATTAAGAAAAGCAGCCAAATGCTGCTTTCCTGTCTTTGCTCTTAGCCTTTAACAACCTGTGCCACTGCTTTTGCAAAGCGAGCCATACCTTCGCGGATATCAGCTTCTGGAATTACCAATGATGGTGTAAAGCGAATTACGTCTGCACCGGCAACAAGCGCCATAACACCGTGTTCAACACCCGCTGTCATAAACTCTTTTGCACGACCTTTGTATTCGTCAGTTAACGCTAAGCCAAGTAGCAAGCCTTTACCACGTACTTCTGCAAATACGTTGTGTTCTGCATTAATTTCAGCAAGTAGCTCTTTGAAAAGTGCTTCTTTAGCCGTTACACCTTCAAGTACTTCTTTTGTGTTTACGGTGTCAAATGCCGCTTCAGCTACTGCACATGCTAGCGGGTTACCGCCGTATGTAGAGCCATGCGTACCCACTTTTAAGTGTTTAGCAATCTCAGTTGTTGTAAGCATAGCACCAATTGGGAAACCACCACCTAGCGCTTTCGCTGTAGATAAAATGTCAGGTGTTACACCTAAGCCTTGGTAAGCGTATAAATCGCCTGTACGGCCTACACCAGTTTGTACTTCATCAAAAATAAGTAACGCATTGTGCTTATCACATAGCGCACGTACACCTTGCATAAATTCGCTAGTTGGGCTTACAACACCACCTTCGCCTTGCAGTGGTTCAAGCATTACTGCACAGGTGTTATCTGAGATAAGCGCTTCTAATGATGCTAAGTCATTGTAGTCAGCGTGCGTGATGTCGCCAGGTTTAGGACCAAAGCCATCTGAGTAAGCCGCTTGACCACCTACAGTTACGGTGAAGAATGTACGACCGTGGAAACCTTTATTAAATGAAATAATTTGTGATTTTTCAGCACCGAAATTATCAAGTGCCCAACGACGCGCTAGCTTTAATGCAGCTTCGTTAGCTTCTGCACCTGAGTTTGCAAAATATACTTTGTCTGCAAATGTCGCTTTAGTTAGCTTTTCAGCTAGGCGAAGTGCTGGCTCATTAGCCCATACATTTGAAAGGTGCCATAATTTTTCACCTTGCTCTTTCAATGCTGAAACAAGCGCTGGATGACAGTGACCTAAGCAGTTAACTGCGATGCCACCGGCAAAGTCGACATACTCGTTATCTTGTTGATCCCATACTCGTGAACCTTCACCTTTAACCGGAATAACCGCAGATGGCGAATAGTTAGGTACCATTACTTGGTCAAATAATGCTCTTGAAACTGTCATTTTAACTCCTCATTAATTTTTCGGTACACAAGGTTTTATTACACTTTTGTGTTACCTAAGCCCGCTAAATCGGGCAAAATTCGGACTGACATTATTCCAGAAAATTCCCCTACTGTCTTCCTTAAAAATAGCCCTAACACCTTTAAATACAAGGCTTTCGGATAATATTTCATGTTATATGAATAACTATTTTGTTTAACACACCTATCTGCTACCAAACTTCACTATGTAAGCTAGTGAATTACTTTGTTTAGTGAAATTTATTCACATTGCATGAATAGGCGTAAAAAATTACGAAAAAAGTAAGAATAATTATCGCTCAATGCGTAATTGCAGATTCTGCAAGCTGGTACTTGCTAATAATTTGAGTTCTTTGCCGCTAAATTGATAATGGGTAAACAGCGCTTTTGCTTCGTCGGGTTCGATTAAGGTATGTTTTTGTAAGAACTTATAATAACTGTATGCGCGCCCTTTCAATACTGTTTGCGCTAACGGTAAACACTCGTCAAATGGTTTATTCTCGGCGATATCATGCATAGCCTGCGCAATAGGAAGATATTTTAAGCTCATATGCTCTAACAACTTACAGGACAAACGCGCACCTTTCTCTACCATCAAGTTTCGTAAAAATAAGGCTTCAGGTTTTATTTCTGAGAGCGCGCTATGGCGATCTTTATTACCATTTTCGCGCGCTTCACGGGAGTTTTGCTCCCACAGCGCATCAAATAGTCGAAGATAGAGACGAATTAACGCCATATTTCCTAAACCATGAAACATTCCCAGTACGAATGGTTTGTAGCCATCTTCTCCCTTTTCTTCAGCTAAACTGCGCGATGCAATTCCCGCAGCCATACCGGTTTCCCATAGCTTGCGTTTTAACATTTGGAATGGCGCAGTACTGTGGGGTGTCCAGTGCTTTAATGAAAATGTCGGTACAATCAGCTTTAAGTTTTCAAGGCCAATATAACGCAGCGCAAGCGACGGGTTATCGACTCTTACTGCTTTAGCTGGGTCTTTTTCAGGGCGGTATTGTGGCAAATTAATAAACTTAAGGATCTCCTCACCTAACCAATGTAAATCAGTGATAAGTGGGTCGATGCGACCAACCGAGGCTGATTTAACCGCCAAAATGTCCAAGGTTGCAGGAATATTGTCTTGAATTTGAATAATTTCTTTATAAATGTATTCAACATTATCCATGCATCTATCTATTCCATCTTCGATTTGCTGGTGCAGTTCAGCATTTACATCGGCAATAAATTGATGATTACGAGAGTCTTGTTTTTCACGGGCTTTTGCCGCAACTTGCTCAACTTCTAACAGCTTTCGTACCGGCAGGGGCTCACCGTAATTTACATCGAGCGTATGAATATAACCAATTTGCTGCTGCGCAAACTGCTGACCCAACAATAAGTCGTGAAATCGACCAATTAGCATTTCTGCTTGCCATTTTTGCTTTGTCGCTTTATTCATGTAAAAAACGATTACCGGTACGTAGTTATAAAGTTGTTTAGTAGTGCTAATCCAGATTGCGTTAAAATGGCTTCGGGGTGAAATTGAACCCCTTCTAATGCCAAGTTCTCATTCTTGAGACCCATTATTTCGTCTTGTTGTCCATCTGCATCCACGCTCCACGCCGTAACACTTAAATCTGTTGGTAAACTTTGCTTTTCAACGATTAAAGAGTGATAGCGACAAACCTCTAATGGATTTGGCAAATTAGTGAATACACCTTGATTAGTATGAATTATTTTTGATGTTTTACCATGCATTACTTGTTTTGCTCGTACCACTTTCGCACCTAATGCTTGCGCGATCGTTTGATGACCAAGGCAAATTCCGAGTATTGGCAACAGGCCTTTTAGTTGATGCACAACATCAAGAGAAACCCCGGCTTCGTTTGGCGAGCATGGGCCAGGTGAAATAACAATGTATTGCGGTTTTAACTTGGCTATTTCAGAGACTGTGAGCTCATCATTGCGCACCACTTTCACATCAACATCAAGGCGCTGGAAGTACTGCACTAAGTTATAAGTAAACGAATCGTAGTTATCGATCATTAACAACATGGATGCACCTATGTATAGAAAAGCCAGGCTAAACCTGGCTCTTGCTTGGCATTATGTGGCCAAGATTATGGGCGTGGGATCATACCTAACGCATTGTAAACCGATTTAAGCGTCGCTTCTGCGCGTGCACCAGCTTTTTCAGCACCAGATTTCATAATGCTGTTCAGCAATGTTTGGTCTTCGCGAATTTCTTTAAAACGCGTTTGAATTGGCTCAATCATACTAACCACAGCTTCAGCTGTGTCTTTTTTCAGGTGGCCGTACATTTTATCTTCGTACGCTGGTACAAGCTCTTCAATCGATTTACCTGTTGCCACTGAAAGCAAGGTTAATAAGTTTGAAACACCTGCTTTTTCTTGCGGGTCAAAATAAATGCGTGCTTGTTCGTCTGAATCGGTAACAGCTTTTTTAAGCTTCTTTTCAATCTTTTTAGGTTCATCTAATAACATGATGTAACCATTTGGATTGTCGTCAGACTTTGACATTTTTTTGGTTGGATCTTGCAGGCTCATTACGCGCGCGCCAAATTCTGGAATGTATGGCTCCGGAATTTTAAATACGTCGCCATATAAATTATTAAAGCGTGTTGCGATATCGCGCGTTAATTCTAAATGCTGCTTTTGATCTTCACCTACTGGCACCTGATCCGCTTGATACAGCAAAATATCTGCAGCTTGTAACACTGGGTAGCTAAACAAACCAACATTAATGTTATTCGCATTTTTAGCTGACTTATCTTTAAACTGCGTCATGCGGTTAAGCTCACCCATTTGTGCATAACAGTTTAATACCCAGCTAAGCTGTGCGTGCTCTGGTACTTGTGATTGTACAAATAGCGCTGATTTTTCAGGATCAATGCCACAAGCTGCATAAAGCGCAATACCATCTAATACACGTTGCTTTAACACTTCAGGTTCTTGACGAACTGTAAGCGCATGCAAATCGACCAGCATAAAGTAACAATCATGATCTTCTTGTAATTTAAGCCACTGGTTAATGGCACCGATATAATTACCAATTGTCATACCGCCGGTGGGCTGAATGCCACTTAACACTACAGGCTTTGTCATGATTTTCCTTTACTAATTTAATTTACAAATAAGGCCGACAATTTTAAATGCTTCAAGATTGGAAGCAAGCATTTGTCGACCTGAATTTCACATTTTTTAAGATTTTACGTGAGACAGTTGCTCACGCATTTGCTCGATTACGTGCTTGTAGTCAGGCTGATTGAAAATTGCCGAACCTGCAACGAACATGTCTGCGCCCGCCTCAGCTATTTCAGCGATATTATTCACATTTACACCACCATCAATTTCTAAACGAATATCGTAGCCAGATTGATCAATCAACTTGCGAACTTCGCGCAGCTTATCAAGTGTATTTGGAATAAATTTTTGTCCACCAAAGCCTGGGTTAACCGACATTAGTAAAATAACGTCTAGTTTATCCATAACATATTCTAAACAACTTAGCGGTGTTGCTGGGTTTAGTACTAAGCCTGCTTTGCAACCATGCTCTTTGATCAATGAAAGTGTACGGTCTACGTGCTCGCTTGCTTCTGGGTGGAATGTAATTATGCTTGCACCTGCATCGGCAAACATTGGAATAAGTGTATCAACTGGCTTTACCATTAAATGTACATCAATCGGCGCTTCAATTCCGTAATCACGTAATGCCTTACACACCATTGGTCCAATTGTTAAATTGGGTACGTAGTGATTATCCATCACATCGAAATGCACCACATCAGCACCAGCTTTTAAAACATTGTCGACTTCTTCACCTAGACGCGCGAAATCAGCTGACAGAATAGAAGGTGCAATTAAATACTGCGACATAACACTACCTCAAATTTTTTTGTTAACACATTGAACGGAAAGAGGGAATTGCTCAATTACAAGCAGCACATACTGTAACCTATTTTTTCTTAAAATTCACCTTTACAAATGGTTAACATTTATAACATAATTTGAGATGGAGTAGTTGTATTTTGCGTTAAATTACCGTTGTTTTGTCCCTAAAACTTGGTTAAGCTTTAGTCATGTTACTAATAGGAAGAGGCAGAACATGATGTTTAGCAAATGGATAAAACACACGGTGTTGGCAACAACTATTACGGTGTTTTCTGCAGCTTCGTATTCATTAATTGCAAAAAGTAACACCACATCACACGGCTGCAACTGCCCTTCAAAACTCCAAGTCGCGAGTACTGAATATTTCCCAACTGGCAGCTGCCAAGCTCGGGCTGCAAATCAAAGCTGGTTTTCTTGGTTCATTGGAAAAAGTCGCAGTTCTCAATTTCATTATCTAGACTTACTTGAACTGCTTGAGTCAGGCAAAAAAGAAGCACAAGCGAATTATCCAACTCACATAAGATAAGGAGCGTTATAATGCAGTATTTACAAGCCGTTTTAGCTGCATTATTTGGCGTACAGAGTAGCAAGCGACAACATCATCACTTCAAAAACTTATCGGTAAGGTACTTAATTGTGCTTGGTATTGTACTAACAGTCGCCTTTGTTTTAACAATTACATTTGTTGTTCAGCTGGTTGTTAGTTAAATCTCGTAATCTACGTCAGCTTTATACAGCGCCATTAACTCACCCACTTTATTACGCTTATTTCCTTTCGGACTAATTGTGCGTTTTACTTGGATCACATCAAGACTAGCTTGCGCATAAATTTTACGTGTCCATAATGTGTCATGATTAGAAATTAAGACGGAATTACCTTGGTTAAACGCCTGACTTTCAGCCAAATTAGCAAGGTTAGCTTGATCATCTAAATCAAAGCCACCTTTAGCATAACTAGTAAATGATGCCGTTTTGCTTAAGGGAACATAAGGAGGATCGCAATAAATAACCGCATTTTCCGGAATAGCTTGAAATACTTCTTCGTAGTTTAAGCACGTAAAGGTCGCTTGCTGCGCTTTTTCTGCAAAAAAATACAATTCATTTTCAGGGAAATAGGGGCGTTTATATTTGCCAAATGGTACGTTGAATATGCCTTTTTTATTGTAACGGCAAAGACCGTTATAACCGTGACGATTCATATATAAAAATAGAATCGCACGTTCATAGGCATCTGATGACGCATTGAATTGTTTACGATACTCATAATAAACATCAGCATCATTATTTACATCAACAAACAATTTCCGCGCATCGGCAATAAACTCATCTGGATTATCTTTTAATTCGTTGTAGAGATTGATGAGATCTGCATTAATATCATTCAAAATATAATGCTTAAATTGCGTATTTAGGAAAACAGAACCAGCACCAACAAAAGGCTCAACTAACGTATCTGCTGTTGGTAAGCGCTTAGAAAGCTCTTCAACTAAACTGTATTTGCCGCCTGCCCATTTTAAAAATGCGCGTGTTTTTTTGTTCATGCTAGCTGGTATTTATTGTTTATAATTCACGTCGAGGGCAGCTATTCTACACTAGCTCACACTAGTAAACTATGGCTTTAGTTATTTGCTTGAATTTGCTGTTGAATTTTACCTACTGATTTGACAAACGCGCCTTGATTTAAAAGCATTGCTGGTAGCTCTACTCTCGCTTTTTGTGCTTTTGCCATTGAGCTGTATAAGCCATACGTTAAACCATGTAAACTAGCTTGATTGCTCTTTATTTCAAATATATGTGTATTATCTAAATTCAGGTTTTCAACTGTTTGTGATATCACTTCTAGATCGCGCACCACCATAAGCTGAATTGTAAAATAATTTGCTGGCTGTGCAATAAACCACTCGTTACCGGTTGAGTTTTTTGGCTGCTGCTCTGGCTGCTGCTCTGGCTGCTGCTCTGGCTGCTGCTCTGGCTGCTGCTCTGGCTGCTGCTCTGGCTGCTGCTCTGGCT